>DALZEF010000003.1:189204-202573 GCA_031979385.1 Timonella sp.
CGCAGCGAAACGGACGAAAGTTCGTAACTCAACAAGCACTAAAAAGTATCTTGACGTCAAGTAAACTGGTGCGCATGACACATAAAGACGAGGTCGATCGGATCATCGAGGCGTGGCGGACTGAGCGCCCCGATCTTGATGTCTCTCCGCTTGCCATCCTGTCCAGGATCTCGCGGCTGGACCGGCACCTCGATCGTGTGCGCCGCGGGGTGTTTAGTCGCAACGACCTCGAACCGTGGGAGTTTGATGTGCTCTCAGCGCTCCGCCGCTCGGGTCGACCCTACACGCTCTCCCCCGGAGCCCTGGTCACCCACACGATGGTGACCTCGGGAACGATGACCAACCGGATCGACAGGATGGAAGAACGCGGACTGGTACGCCGTAAGCCATCCCCCGATGACCGCCGGGCAGTCCTCGTGGAATTGACCGACTTGGGGCTTGGGCTCGTGGATGCTGCGCTGTCAGACCTGCTCGACATCGAACACTCCGTGTTGGAGGAACTCGATGGATTTGACCAACCGGCCCTCGCCGAGATGCTGCGAGTACTGACCCGTCAGTTCGAGGAAATCGCCCGTTAGTGCCAATCTCTTCCTCCGCTACAAGCAAAGTCCCATTAAATTCTCAGCAAACTGAGACGATAATAGGAACAAGTCGTCACGCGAGAGGTACATACAGTTGGTCAATCCACAACCGCAGGACCTGCAAGCAATGCGCCGTGAAATGTCGCGCATGTTCATGCACTTCAAGTTCGGGATGGATGAGGTTCTCACCAAGATCAACATCTTGCGCGAGGAATTCGCGCATGTCCACGATTACAACCCCATCGAGTCGGTGTCCTCACGCATCAAGTCGCCTGACTCCGTACTCGAAAAGATTCAGCGCAAAGGTTGCGGTTACTCGCACGAAGACCTCGCAACACACGTGCGTGACATTGCAGGCATCCGTGTCACCTGCTCCTTTGTGAAGGACATCTACCGGATCCGCGACCTGCTCCTTGCGCAACGAGACATCACCCTCGTCGACGAACGCGATTACGTGTCCAACCCAAAGTCCAACGGCTATTCGAGTCTGCACCTGATTGTCACGGTCCCAATCTTCCTGTCAACCGGTCCTAAGGACGTCATGGTTGAGGTTCAGATCCGCACTATCGCAATGGATTTCTGGGCGTCGCTCGAACACAAAATCTACTACAAGTACCACGGCAAGGTTCCCGTGCAGCTTGACGCGGAACTCAAACTCGCCGCAGATATTGCGACCCGCCTGGACTACAAGATGCAGGAACTCAAAGAACAGGTCGATTCGCTCGCGCTCGAAGACCCTGAAGCACCAAGCCGCAAGGATGAGATGCAACGTGAGGCAATCGACCGTCTGCTTCGCTTTGCTCTCGAATCAGGCAAAAACTCCGCCTCCAAATCAGCAGACTACGAGGCCGAGCCGTCTCGATCTCAAGCACTCGCACAGGATCAGCAGAACGCACGTTAGAAAACAGGTGCACTATTGCCCTGCACGCTCGGTATCCTTAAGCATCGGAGCATAACGGTATCTTGAGCGATAGCTCGATGAGATGAATGGACACGGCTGTGAGCGAGAACAACCCCTACGGCACAAACTCTGCGGATGCGTCTGACCCCTACAAGGGCTACCAAGACCCCGCCGCGCAGTATTCAGCACAAAACCAGTACGGTGGCACGACCCCGTACGGCGGCTCCACGCCTCAGACGCCGCTGCAGTCTCAACCTCAGGGAACCTATGCCCAGAGTAATCCCGCGGGCGGACAGAACCCGTTCGCCAGCGCACCGCAGACGCCTAGGAATGCCGCCTACTACCAGCAGGTACCCAACTCGTACGCGCAGGCGGAGAAGGACGCCCAAACCTCGTGGATCGTCGCACTTGTTGGATTGTTCCTCGGCTTTGGCCTCATCACCGGGCCGATCGCGATTTACCTTGCCAGCAAGGCGGAGCGTGGTGGCGCTTCTGCAACAGTGGGCAAGGTCCTTGGCTGGGTGAGTGTCGGTCTGGCAGTGGCGGCCATCGCCCTATTCCTCATTTTCTTCGCCATGATCTTCACTGCTGCCTTCAAATAGTCAGCCGCGTTCATCGTAAACGGCGGGTGAGTGACACAGATTTTCCTGTGTCACCCACCCGCCGTTGTTATTCCTAAGCCGCCCTAGCCAGCGATTTCGCTCGCCTCAAGCCATTCCATTTCGAGTCCGTCGCGTTCATCCGCAAGTTCGCGCAGTTGGGCATCCAACTTCGCGGTCAGTTCGTAGTCTGTCGGATTATCGGCCATCTGCGTGTGCAGATTGGCCTCCAGTTCTTCGATCTTGGTGAGACGGCGTTCGATCCGATTCAGTTCTTTCTTGGCGGCACGGATCTCGGCGCTTGAGTGCTGCGAGGCGACCACGCCGCTTGACGACGAGCCTGGCTGGGACCCAGCCGAATCGTCGGGAATCTGCGTGGTTGCGCGAGACGCGGTGGCTTGCGCCGCTGCGGAGAGCCGCAGGTACTCGTCCACGCCGCCGGGCAGGTGACGGAACTGGCCGTCAATGACGGCGTACTGCTGGTCGGTAACGCGTTCGAGGAAGTACCGGTCGTGGCTGACCACGATGAGCGTGCCCGGCCAGGTGTCGAGCAGGTCCTCCATCGCCGCGAGCATGTCCGTGTCGAGGTCGTTGGTAGGTTCGTCGAGGATCAACACGTTGGGTTCGTCAAGCAGGATAAGCAGCAGTTGTAGGCGGCGACGCTGACCACCCGAGAGATCCTTCACGGGGGTTGCCAACTGAACCGAGGTGAAACCGAGGCGCTCCAGCATCTGGCCTGGAGTCATCTCCTTGTCACCGGCCGCATACGTGGTGCGCTTACGCCCAATCACGTCGGATACCCGGTCATTGCCGTGCTCGGCGAGTTCCGCCAACTGCTGCGACAGGGTAGCAACCACTACGGTCTTTCCCCGTTTGACCCTACCCGTGGTCGGTTCAAGATCGCCTGTGATCAGGTTGAGCAGCGTGGACTTGCCCGCACCGTTAACGCCGAGCACCCCGGTGCGTTCACCGGGTGACAGACGCCAGGTCACATCGCGGAACACCTCAAGGTCACCGAACGACACGGACACGTCAAGCAGATCGACCACGTCCTTGCCCAGGCGAGAAATGGCCATCTGTTGCAACTCAACGACGTTGCGCGGCGGCGGTTCGTTCTCGATGAGTTGGGTTGCGGCATCTATCCGGAACTTCGGTTTCGAGGTGCGGGCAGGGGCACCACGGCGCAGCCAGGCGAGTTCCTTACGCATCAGATTCTGCCGCTTAGCCTCCGAAGCCGCGGCCATACGGTCGCGTTCAACCCTCTGCAGAATGTACGCGGCATACCCGCCCTCGAACGGTTCGATGATCCGGTCGTGGACCTCCCAGGTCTGGGTGCAGATCTCGTCAAGGAACCAGCGGTCGTGGGTGACCACGAACAATCCGCCCTGGTTGGCCGACCAGCGGCGCTTGAGGTGTCCCGCTAGCCACGTGATGGCCTCGATGTCGAGGTGGTTGGTTGGCTCGTCGAGGGCGAGAACCTCCCAGTCACCGATCAGGAGCTTCGCCAGGGAAGCACGACGACGCTGGCCACCCGACAGGTCACCGATCTTCTTGGTCCAGTCGATGTCGCCGGTCAGCCCTGCAAGCACGTCGCGGATCTTCGGATCAGACGCCCACATGTACTCCGGGACATCCCCCACGATGGCTTCACGCACGTTCAGGTCAGGGTCTAGGTCATCGGTTTGCGACAAAACGCCGAGTCGTACACCGGCACGTCGAGTCACACGGCCAGAATCTGGTTCAAGCGTTCCTGCAAGCATCTTCAGCAGGGAGGACTTACCGTCACCATTGCGTCCGACGATACCGATACGGTCGCCCTCATTGATTCCAACGGTCACGGAATCAAAAACGACTTTGGTGGGGAATTCAAGGTGCAGCGCTTCAGCGCCCAGTAGGTGTGCCATCGTCTCCTATTGTTTCATGCGTGGCAGGGGCATCCGAATCCCGTGGGATCTAGTTGACACGAGGCTAAGTAGGCTGGACAGCCGAAGGGTTGAAAAGAGCCCAGATACCAATACAAAATCCCCATCCCCGGAACAAGAACAGCCCACCGAGTCCCACAAGGCAGTCAGGACACAACCGCGCCCCCTGACCAGCGGATGAGAATCCAAGGAATGAGCGGCGTAGCGCACTAGTATGGACACGATGAGTACTTCACTTCACACCCAAGTGCTAGATGCTCTCGGCCGCAAGATCGTGTCCGGGCAGTTCCCTCCGGGGACGGTTGTTCGCGCCGAGAATCTGGTGGATGACTTTTCCGTCAGTCGCGGTGTGATCCGTGAGGTCATTCGCTCCCTGCAACTACTTGGCATGACCGAGTCGGTCAAGAGTCTCGGTGTGCGCGTACGCCCAAAATCGCAATGGAACCCGTACGCCCGCGAGGTCATCCGGTGGCGCCTGTACGAGGGCGATCTTGGTGCGCAGTTGCGTTCTATCACTGAACTGCGTTCCGTCGTTGAACCGGCGGCTGCGGAGTTGAGCGCCCGGCACGCTCCCGTCGAGATCGGCGAGCGGCTCATGGAGCTTGCCTCCCAGATGCGTACGCTTGGACGCTCGGGAGATCTGGACCTGTTTGAAAAACTGGACATCGAATTCCATGCGCTGATCCTTGCGGGTTCTGGAAACGAGATGTTCGCCCACCTTGACGTACCTATCGGTGAAATCCTGCGTGGACGAGTTAATGCCGGATTGATGCCCGCGCATCCGCACGAGGATGCATTGCAATGGCATGTTGACGTTGCCGACGCAGTCCAGGGGCGCCGCCCTGAGGAGGCCCGTGCGGCGATGACGAAGATCGTTGTCCAGACAGTGAGTGAGATCAGCAGTATCTGGGATGGGGCAGAGCGCCAGGCCCCTCAACTTGATGCGGTCCAGAGTCGGCTTGCCGGCCTCTAGCGTTCCTGACTCGTTCCTCTTCCCGCGCACGAAAGTGCGGTGCCATTTCCCCTCGTGAGATGACACCGCACTTTTCGATGGTGGCCCGATCAGGCTGAGGGCCAACACCGTGAGCTTTCGGACCCGACCCCTGAGCCCATGGGACCAGCGCTGTTTACGCCTTGGTCGGGATTGCTTCGCTGTGGGACAGCTCGATCAAGATCTGCTCGACTACCGTGTCGGGCGAGATCGAGATGTCCACAACGACGCCTTCCTCGTCGCTTCCGAGTTCCTCGAGTGTCTCGTACTGCGAATCGAGCAAAGTTGCCGGCATGAATTCGTGATTGCGACGCGTCAGCCGCTCCGCGATCAGTTCTTGATCGCCACTCAAATGCACAAATACTAGATGAGGAACGATGTCTCGCATCCAGTCACGGTATTTTCGTTTGAGTGCAGAACAGGCAACAACCAAGGTTTCGCCAGCTTCTTCGCGCTGCTTGATGGTGCGTGCCACTCTTTCGAGCCACGGTGCTCGGTCGTGGTCGTCCAGGGCGATGCCACTGGTCATCTTCGCTTTCGCCGTTGGAGAGTGTAGGTCGTCGCCGTCCACGAAGACGTAGCCGAGCCGCTGCGCAATTAACGCCCCAATGGTGGACTTCCCGCAACCCTGTACGCCCATGACGACGATCGGATTGCCGTGTAGCTCAGACATTCGCTCCCTCGCGACTTCCACAAAAAAGTATTTACCACCTGCAAGATCAAGACTAAATCATACTTAGTCGATGTAGCAAGGGGTTCGCACCGTTTATAGCCCACCGACCCCACGAGGAACAAGAACAGTGAGGTTGGACAAGGGAGTGCGGAATAGGGTGTTCAACTCGATGGGCTGAAAAACGTCCGGGTATGCGTACAAAATATACATACCTGAACTAAAAACGACCCACCGCGCTCCAGTATCCAGCACACTGGAGCAAACTGATTGGCGACGAGTTGGGCAGTTCACTGCGTGTACCTTGTCCCAGCGCACTCTCAGCGTGTTTCCTGTTTTGAGAGTGCACAGATCCGCACTCGCACGCAGTGGGAGTGCGCTTTGGGTAACTCTTACTGGAAAGGAAGCGGCGATGCTGGGCCCTGCCGACTCGTCGCCAATGAAACTACAACCACCCAACAGGACTACACGACATGCGCGCCGCGCACAGACCCACCCTGCGCGGCCAGCGCGTCATGAACTCCCACAGCAAGCAGACCCTCGCGCATGGACTGCGCTGCCTCGGCGCTGTCCACCAAAACCGCGATCGTAGGACCGGAACCAGACAACAGAACGGAAAGTGCACCCAGATCGTGCGCAGCCGCAACCGTACCGAGCAGATCGGGAGCCATGTTGAAAGCCGGGATTTGCAGGTCGTTGTGCAGATTCTGGCCAAGCGCCACCGGATCACCCGCTCGCAGTGCGGCATACAGACCAGCATTCGCAGACTCATCAAGCGGCACGCCAGCCGGAACCAGTTGATCGAACCGCGTGAATACCTCGCCCGTGGACAACCCTTTCGAACGCAACACGAACACCCAGTGATAGGTGCCGTTGTCCTCAAGTGCGGTCAACTCGTCACCGCGCCCAAAGCCCACCGCGGTGCCACCAAAAATCGAGAAGGGCACATCCGCGCCAAGTGGAGCACCGACAGCCAAGAGCTCATCCTGACTCAGGTCCAGGCTCCACAGGGCGTTCAGGGCGACGAGTGTGGCTGCCGCGTCCGCAGACCCCCCAGCCATCCCCCCGGCAACAGGCACGCCCTTCACAATATGGACGTTGACTCCACTGTCACGTCCGGTGTACGCCTGCATGGCACGGACCGCCCGAGTCACCAGATTCGTCTCGCCCAATGGCACAAACCGGGCACCTGTCCCCTGCACCGTCAACACCACGGAATCGTCCGTCCGCGGCGTAACAGTAATTTCCTCCCACACGCTGACGGCCTGGAACACGTTGATGAGGGGGTGATAGCCGTGTTCATCGAGGCCACCGACTCTCAACGACAGGTTCACCTTACCCGGAGCGCGCGCTGTCACCGAGGCCGGAGAATGCCAGTTCAGGTCACCGGGCGTCACCGGTTGACGTGGTTCGGTCATGACCGCGGGTTTGCCTCTGCCGGAACACCCAACGCCACAAGCTGCTCTGCAATCCGAGCAAAGTCGTTGATGTTCAGCGTTTCACCGCGGGCACTCGAATCAAGCCCTGCAGCTTCAATAGCGATTGCGGCCTGCGCTGCGGAACCAGCAATACCTGAGAGCGCTTGACGCAGGGTCTTGCGACGCTGTGCGAAAGCCGCATCCACCACCCTGAACACAAAATGTTTAGGCGCTGTCGTCTCAGGTGCCGGGCGACGTTCCAGATAGACCAAGGCCGAGTCCACATTCGGTGCCGGCCAAAACACGTTCCGGCCAACCCGCATCGCCTTCGAGGCTGACGCGTACCACGCAGTCTTGGCGGACGGGACACCATAGATCTTGCTTCCCGGCGTCGCCACGATACGCTCGGCAACCTCAAGCTGCACCATCACGAGGATCTTCTCGAGCGACTCGAATCGCTCAAGGAACGTGAGTAGGATCGGAACCGACACGTTGTACGGGAGATTAGCCACAAACGCCGTTGGCTGCTCACCGGGCAGTTCCGTCACTTCGAGGGCATCGCCCTGAACCACATCGAGTCTTTCCGCAGAGCCGGGTACAAAACGTTCCGCAGTAGCCTTCAAATGCGGCGCAAGTTCCGTATCGAGTTCAACGGCGATCACCGAGCAACCCGCCTCCAGCAGCCCCAGTGTCAAAGACCCAAGGCCAGGACCGACCTCCACGACGCGCTCCCCCGGCACGACCCCCGACGTGCGCACAATCTTGCGCACCGTACCGGCATCGTGCAGGAAGTTCTGCCCCTTCGATTTGGTCGGGGTTATTCCAAAGCTCGCCGCAAGCTCCCTGATCTGGGCGGGACCAAGCAAAGAGTTCGGGGAATCAGTCATGTTTTCAAGGGTAACGAACACCGCGCCCATTTCCGTAAATGGGCGCGGTGCTTGAGACGTATGTGGGGAGACATCACGAGGTCCATACGCGCGGGATTCCCGTCCACGTCAGACACTCGCCCGCGTATGTGGCGGGCTCAGAGCAGATGTCTAACGCAGCCCCAGCTTCTTTGAGCAGTGTGGCCACTGGCCCCAGCCGGAGCGGGCCTGAAGGATCTTTGCGCGCTTCAACTGTTCCGCCGGAGTGGCCTGGCTTGGCAGCCCCGTACCGCCCACGGACTTCCATGTAGAAACTGAGAACTGGTACAGGCCGTGGTAAAGGCCATTACTGGACACGATCGTTGGATTTCCACTGGACTCACACTGCGCCAGCTTCGCCCACACGTCATCCCCTGCATTGGACTGCGGCTGTTCATCCGAGGACGACTCGTTGGCAGACGAGTTCGAAGATGAACTGCCCGAGGCAGACGATTTCGAAGATGAACTGCCCGACGAGCTACTGCTGGAAGAACCACTGTTTGACGAACTGGAACGTGGCGTTGTTACAACCACTGGACGTTCCTTGGTTCCCACCACGACAACCTGGTCGACAGGTTCCGCGATGAGTTCCTCGGAGACCTTCTTGCGTGACTCCTTCACGCCATCAACTGTGACAACCTCATAGGTTGCTACGGATTCGCCCTTTTTTCCAGCGGTCCGCACCAGCTTACCGAGGTCTTCAAAACGGGTGTTGTCTTTGACCGTCTTGGTCTCGAAGTCGATCTTGGTTTTCTTGGTCTCGCTCGTGATGTCCACGCGCTGGATAACGAGAGTGACAATTTCACCGACGTTTCCGTCGAGCGCCAGTGCGAGTGTCTCGCCGTCACGCCCACCAGCACGATTACGCACATCATCAGACTTCTCGTCATCGTCCGACGCCTGTGCTGTCTCCTCGTCCGTGACACCGACACTGGTCGCGCCGACTGGGAGGGTTTGGATGGAGAGACGGTCATCATCGCCGAGGACGATGCCCTGGGTGCGGAGAATGTCTGCGACTTCGCCGTGGCCTTCCTCGAGGATCGTGTTGCGCCCATCCACAAGGACCGCGACTGGGCCGTCAGTGTTGAGGCGCAAACCTAGGTCAACGCGTTCCTGTCCACGAGAACGGGAGGCAACGAGTACCACGTCATCGCCCTGCGTGGACATGCCGGAAAGAAGCTCATCGGCGTCGAGAGCCGTTGTTTTGAAGGTCTCGAGCTCACCGTCACGTTCAACGGTGACTTCGCGCTGATAGCGGATGATGACCTCGCTGTCCTTGGACAGGACCGCGTTCGTCGAGGGAACTACGAGGTCACCTTCGCCTAGGACAATGTCGTTCTCTTCGAGGACGCCTCCGACCGAACCGGCGAAGGTGGTGACCTGCGTGGTGGTTCCGTCGATGTCAAGGGTTACGGTCTTGTGTGCTGCGGCGTAGGCTCCGCCGCCAACCACTGTGGTTGCTACGAGTGCGCTCGAGAGAAGGTAGACAAGGGGTTTCTTCACGTTATTCCAGACGTGGTGCGGCCCGGCCACGGCTGCGTGCACACGTGGTGCTGTGATGGCCGCCCGTTGAGGGCTGTCCTCCGCATAATGGCCGTCCAGGGCCATTCTCGTGAGGCTGAGGTCTTGTCCGATCACGAGCCCGGCAACTGCTGTTGCCACTGCGATCAGACGGATGTGACCGTCTTACCACCTACAAAACGCAAAGCCGCTCCGGCTTTCCAACCTCCGACGTTATAGGAGAACTGAGGGATGACGCTAGGTTTTGGTGAGGCAAAGACCGTCAAGAAACAGGAAAAACAGCAGTGTTTTTGGCTATTTTCTGCGGATTGTCTGTTCGCTCACGTCGCAGAGATTTGCCCTACTGTTCAGGCTTCGTGACCAGATGGCGGACACCATAGAACGCAAAGACACCATGGGGAGGTCTCGCCTCCCAATGTGTGCTGTGCGGTGAGGGCGGCTCAGTACCAGTTCTTGCGTTGCGAGTGATCCCAAGCGCCACACGGCGTCCCGTAGCGTCCGGAGATATACTGCAAACCCCAGGTGATCTGGGTTTTGGCGTTGGTTCTCCAGTCGGCCGCCACAGACGCCATCTTGGTTCCAGGGTATGCCTGCGGGATTCCGTATGCACCGGAACTGCTGTTGGCTGCCTGCACGCGCCAGTTGCTCTCTTTGGTCCACAACTTGTCGAGGCAGGCGAACTGCGATTCGTCCCAGCCGCGTTCCGCGACCATGGTCTTACCGAGTGCCCGTGCTTCCTTGGGAGTGAGCACCTTCGCGGACGGATCGCCAACGTCAAGGGTGCCGATCCCAATGATCTCGTCTTGTGGTTCCACGAGCACCGATCGTGCCAGGACGACGCGGTCCGCCTCTTCACCGCCAAGCGTTGAGATGTCGTAGGTGGTCACGGCTTTTCCCACGCGTCCTTTTTGGAGCACGACCTTTTCGCCCTTGACCAGGCCCGGGTCCTCGCGCTCGATTGTCTCGAAAGCAAGTGTTTCCGTGATGGTGTCTGCGCTGCTGCCAGCCCGGCTGACGGTGATCTCTTGTCTGTCCTCGAGCCAGGCGTCCAAGTCAGCCGAGACCACGTCGCCCTCTTCAAGTACGACGTCGAGTTCCAGCAGCAGGTCACGTACGGTTGACTGAAGGGTGGTCGTCACCATCGTGTTGTCGTCGATGGAGACGGTGATTTCCTTGAGGGTCTGGATGGTCAGCAGGTCGCGTCCAACCTGAGTTCCCCGTGAAGCGGAGACTTCCGCGCCAAAGGCCCGGGTGCCCATTTCGTCGAGTACGTCTCCGACTGTGGCGGCGTTGGTGGTGAGGATTTCGCGACGTCCATCGATTTCGACTTCGATGTCTTTTGCGGTGCGTACGGTGATGGAGTCGCCGTTGTCCAGCTTTGACTCGAGCGTCGGGTAGACGATGTCTCCGTCAGTGACGAGCACATCGGCTGCGGCGAGTGCGTCGGCAACGGTTCTCCCCATGAAGTTGACTTCACTCACGCGTCCGTCGACGTCCACGTTGAGGGTCTTGTTCAGGGAGACGTAGCCGAGCGGTCCTGTCACCAGGACCGCGAGAACGGCCACACGCGCAACCCACTGGGTTGGCGTGCTCCACGCGTGTACGAACAAGGGAACTCCGGTTGCTGTGCTTTTCATTGCCGACGAGCCGTCGCCTTCCAGCGCCGCTCACGTCTTCGGATGGTCTCTCTGGGGCGGCAGGTGAACTCATCGCTGTGAGTGCACGGGTGGCGTTGGGGAACGAACAAATATGCCTTATCTACGGTAGCGTAGGACACCCCTTAAGGTCACTAGCGATAAGTCCCCAAACTGCTATGGATCGTTTCCGGACAGCGACGCGAGATCACCAGGTTCCGTAAACACGCTGGGTGTTGGTCTCAATGAACGTGCAGGCCTCCTCGAGTGAGACATCCTTGACCTCAGCGATCTTGCGGACGGTATGCGGGGTCAGGTACGGGGCGTTGGGTCGACCTCGGAACGGGTGTGGCGTGAGATAGGGCGCGTCCGTTTCCACCAGAATCAGTCCCTGGTCTGCGGTGCGAAGTGCGTCCCGCAGCCCTTCGTTTGCGCCGAAGGTGACTGGTCCCGCAAACGACATGAACCAGCCGTGTTCGTTGGCGACCCGTGCCATCTCCGCATCTCCGGAGAAGCAATGGAACACGGTGCGTTCGGGAGCACCATCACGCAGCAGCACGTCAATCACGTCGGCGTGCGCATCTCGGTCATGGATCTGGAGTGCTAAACCCAGTTCCTTGGCCAGGGCGATGTGCGCGCGGAACGACTCAATCTGAGTGACCCGACCCTGCGGCCCGGTGCGAAACCAGTCCAAGCCGGTCTCTCCGATAGCCACGATCCCTGGGTGTCGGGCCAGTCGTCCGATCTCGGCGATCGCATCGTCAAGCGACACCTCATGTCGCGCCATATAGTGTGGTTCCAAGCCGTCCGGGCCGAGGTCAGCGGTACGGGCATGAAGAGGAGCCTCGTTCGGATGGATCGCCACGGCCCCCGCCAACTCCGCGTGCGCTTCGATCAGCGGTATGGTTGCCCTCGCCGAGTCGAGATCACAGCCCACTTGGACCATCCGCGCAACGCCAACGGACTTCGACATCGCAATCACCTCGTCGATGTTCGGGGCAGCAACCCCGCCCCGAGCAACGTCGCCGAGCGATTCAAGGTGCGTGTGATTATCCGTTACCGGGAGCGGAAGCGGCTCGGGTGCCGGAGGCCACGAATAGTCGCGTTCTTTACGAGCCACAGAAATACCTCACTACACGATCCACTTGTTTGTCACGAACTACATTCGTTTCGTTTCGGCCGGGGTCTGCTTCGCAAAACCCCTACTCTCCGCTTCGTCCGTATCAGTCGAACACACGACAAGTGTGGCCGGCCCGCACAAGCGAACCGGCCACGACTGTACTTACTGGTTACGAACTTTCGTCCGTTACGCCCCGGCTGAGGTTTGCTTCCCGAAGCCTACTCTCCGGCTGCATTACCTTGTCCGCAACTTGTATCTGCTATCAGTCGGTCTCTTCCAAACGTGGGAAGAGGGCCTCGCCCTTGGTCACCTTGGTGCCGGGCTTAAGCTGGCCAAACTCACCGGCCTGCGCGACAGGTTGTGCATCCAGTGCGCCCAGGTATTCCTCCGCGCCGAGCGAATCCCACAGCTTGCCTGCCGCGATCGGCATGACCGGGTTGAGCAGAACCGCGAGCGCCCGCAGGCCCTCAGCGGCGGTCACGAGAATGGTCGCGAGGCGGCCACCCTGACCGGTTTGGGTCTCGTCCTTTGCAACCTTCCACGGTTCCTGCTCGGTGATGTAGAGGTTGAGTGCATCCACGAGCGTCCACACGGCGTCGATTGCGCGGTTCGGCGAGATTGCGTCGATCGCAGCATCAGCGTCAGCAACGGCCTTCGCGGCGACCTCAGCGATGCGCTTGTCGGCGTCGGTGAGCTCACCGGCCTGCGGGAGTTCACCGTCGAAGTACTTGTTGACCATCGCCGCCAGACGGGATGCGAGGTTGCCCCAGCCGTTTGCGAGCGCGGCGTTGTACTGCGCGGCCATGTCCTCCCAGGAGAACGAGCCGTCCTGACCGAACTGGATCGCGCGCATGAAGTAATAGCGGAATGCGTCCGAGCCGAACGTGTCCACGATCTCGCTCGGTGCGATACCGGTGAGCTTGGTCTTGCTCATCTTCTCCCCGCCCACGAGCAACCACCCGTGCGCGAAGATGGTCTTGGGCAGCGGTGAACCATAGGCCATGAGCATTGCGGGCCAGATGACTGCGTGGAAACGCAGGATGTCCTTGCCGACCAGGTGCACGTTCGCCGGCCAGAACTGGTTGAACAGCTCGGGGGTGTCATTGC
>DALZEF010000004.1:0-174231 GCA_031979385.1 Timonella sp.
TACTGCACTCGGGAGGGTGTGGGAGAGTAGAACGTGGCCGCACTTAAACTTCATAAAAGAACGAGGGTTCCCAAAGGTGGGAATCCTCGTTCTTCGTTTCTCCTGAATTTTCGTGAGCGCATGGTGTCATCGGGGTAAGCGCCAGACGGACTCTACACCACATCAATCCTGCAGGTGACATCGCCCATGAGGACGGTTATCCCCGATGGAAGTGCGTAGGGCAGATAGGGCTCAAGTGTTTGTGGTGGGCTGGTCTGCACCTCGATGCCGTTTCCGCTGCCATAGTCAGTGATGAGAATACGTCCCTCCTCGTCAGCGTCAATGAGCGCATGCGTGCGTGAGAGCATTCGCTCAGCGCTCGTTACCCTTATCGGTCGGCGTCCGCCAACTGAACTCGGATTGCGTCCGATCGTGACGTTCTCTGATACCTCAATCGCTGGTTGTGAGTTGAAGGTCAACCGGAGTTGCGGGCGTTTTCGTTGCGATGATGTGCCTAGCCGCCGTGCACGGGTAAGGTCAAGTTCGTCAATCGTCGAGGTGTCGGGCGCGATGACCTCGGCGTCAATCGGATCGACTTCCACTCGGTGTGGCTCATCTGCTCCGCACTGAGGACACTTGGCGGATGTCACCGCTTGTAACCGCTGGCAGTGGCGACAGCGGCCCTCGTGGACGCTGAGCCCATCTGCCGGTGGGATAAAACCGGCGTCGCTGACCGCCTGCACGATCCCCTCGGGCCGGACGGCGAGCGTCCAGGTCTGGGCGACGTCGGTCACCGTGACGCGCACTGGTCGGTGCAGTCGGGTGGCGATGGCAACGCAGCGGGCAATCATGCCGGTGCGCAGGTCATCGACACCGTCCGCGATGCACGCACGTTCAGTTCCATTGACGGTCAGGGTACCTGTCCCGTCAGCGCGTACAGTGGCCGTGATCCGCGGCCAGTCCGCGACACGCTCAGCGTGCCGAAAGCCCTGTGTCGTACTCATAGGCCTCGTGCGACTGCAGCGGCAGCGGCGAGCCATGCGCGCTGTGTCGCGGGTCGGAGGGAGCCATAGTTTAGGATGCCGTCCACCATTGCTTGATCGAAAGGTATAGCTACCGCCTCACGAGCGATCAAGCGGTATCCGTCAGCAATCCGCGCAACCTCTGATGCAGATGCCTTGGAATCAGCTTGGGTAACCACGACAACGGCTTGTTCTGCGAGACGGGCTGAATGCGTGTCTCGCGCCGAAAGTGCTTCAAGCAGCAGGGCTCCGGCCTCAGCATGGTCATCTCGGGTGGTGGTAGCTACAACTATTTGGTCAGCGTGGTCAATCATTCGTAGCCACATCGGGTCGGTCTCGTCGTTGCCGCTATCTATAAAAATCAGGCGGTAGTACTTCGCAGCCACTGCGTGAATTGCATCGACGTCCTGGGCGGTTACGCGCTGCTCGCTTGCGAGCACATCGGGTTTGGAGCGCAGCACGTCATATTTGTCTCGGGTCTGGTGATGCACAAAGTGCGCGAGGTCTGCCGACTGTGCTCCTGTGCTCAGCAGATGCTCGGTCTGCGGCAGAAGATCAAGAAGCGTTGCTTGATGTGGCCCCTGTTCAGTTCGCCAACCTAAAGTTCCCCTTGTTTGATTGTTATCCCAGGTGAGTACCCCTGCGCCACCGTAGCGAGCGAAGACAGCAGCGAGGCTGACGGTGGTCGGGGTCTTTCCGGCACCGCCCTTTCCATTGACAATCGCGATGGTGCGAGGTCCTGGCCAGTGCTGAGAGACTGCTGCGATATCCGTGCGCTCCGAGCGTTCGTTCTCACTCGGGGGAACTCTGAGCCCTACGCGCGTCAGCGCGCCGCGCCAACCTTTGTCCGCTGGTTCCTCAGTTTGCTCTTGGGTGAGGAATGACTGCCTTTGTCCACGTCGCGTGGTTGGACTGGTGCTTGTATGGGAGAGTTCCTCGGCATGTTCTGCGGAGGAACGGACCCATCCGTGACGATCTATCTCGGGGTTTGAGGCCACGAGTTCCGTCGGCTGCTCAGGCTCGGCCTCTCTTCTCTTCACTGCCCGTGGCTGTGCGATGTTCTCGTCACCGACCACCACAGTACCGTCGGCGTGGATGATGAGAGGCCATTCGCCTTCGGGGTCGTGGCTAAGAACTCGCAACGGCCTGCCAAGTTGTGCCGCTCGTTGAGCGATCACCTCAATGACTTGGGGACGTACCTCGTCGACGTTGTTCGCGCTGATGGTCTGCACGCTGCCGCCGATCGAGATTTCTGCGGTGCCGTCCGCGTGTAGCGTGGCCTCAACGCGCGGCCAAGTGGCCGCTTCTGTAGTGGTGCTCATGGTGGTGTTCTCCTGCCTATCCGAGTGTGATTCCGACAGCGGACATGAAGTCCTGGGGGTCGACGGGGGAGCCATTGACGTGCACTTCAAAGTGGAGGTGTGGGCCAGTGGAGTGGCCAGAGGAGCCAACACGTCCGATGTGCTGACCGGCAGTTACGCGGTCGCCGGGGCTGACAAGCACGCCGCTGGCCCACATGTGCTTATAGCGAGTCATGACGCCGCCGTGGTGGTCGACGTCGATTGTCCATCCGCCGGAGGAATCGGTGTACACGGCGCTCACAACGCCGTCCTGTGCGGCCCAGATCGGGCCGCCATCTCCGCCGCCACCGAAATCGACGCCGGCGTGCAGCCGGGTGAACGATCCAGTGACAGGATCGGTGCGCATCCCGAACCGCGAGGTGATCGGCCCCGCCGCGGGCTGTGCCCAGCCCTCGGCGCTGACGCGGCCAGGAGTGATCGACTCGCAGCCAAGCGTATCGCCGCCAGCGTCGGGCTTGATATTCAAGTGAACATGGTCGAAGTGGTTCTCGGTCTCAGAACCACGGTCCTCCATCGCACGCCATCCCTCAGCGGCACGGTCAGTTGACCAGATTTGCTGCCACCAGATGATGTAGTCGACACCAAGTTGGTCGGCGTTGTCGATAAGGTACTGCGCCAGGCGATCACCCGT
The DNA here is from genome assembly GCA_031979385.1 of Timonella sp. GTDB lineage: Bacteria > Actinomycetota > Actinomycetes > Actinomycetales > Cellulomonadaceae > Timonella. Next base: position 2,994 of record DALZEF010000004.1, read on the forward strand.
GGCGCGGCCATCAGGAATATCGTTAGTCATGAAGTCGAGCGCGAGACCGCTCGGGTGCCCGTTAGGGTCACGAGCGGATTCACGGTAACCACCAACGGTAACGATCCCGAACATCGGTCCGACAACATCCGCTACGGTTGCGGTGCCGGGCTTCACATTTCCGAGCGGGTACCGAGAGGATGTGACCGGCTGCTCACCGGTCGCGATGCCGGAGATACCGCTGAGTCCTTGAACAACCTGCACGGCCGCAGGCCAGTAGCGAGTGTAGTGATCCGGATCAGCGTTGCGTTGGACTTGGTGCGCGATCATGGTCGGTTCCAGTAGTTCGCGGCTGCGGATTGTCATCAGGACCCGGAAGAAGTTCGTGGCGGACGTGAACGGGTCCATCCGGTCCGCATACGATCCCCAAGCGCCGTTGTCGCGTTGCTGGAACAGCCCGCGGCTGTCTGGTCCTACCGCATCGCCGTAGTCGATGACACGCAAGCTAGACTCACCCATCGCGGTCATAACGCCAATCGTCTGGTCGCGAGCGGACAGGCCGAGAGTGTTCGCTGCCTGCATGATGTAGGCAGCATTGACGAGTTGTTCATGGTCGTAGCCAGCAATCGGCGTGTCAGGAACAGAGTCAGGGTTGATCGTGGCGCCCGGCTGCAGGGAACCAGGCAGACACACATCGCTGTCATCGCTGCCACCGCCCAGCAAGAGCAAACTGAACACGAAGCCTAAGATCAAGGCAGGCACAAGAGCGGCTACAACAAGTACACCTGATTTCCGTTCAGCCATAGCTAGCGGACGTCCTCCACAGGAGTGATGCGGCTAACCAGCCAGGGCGCTTCGGCGTTCCTGCGGTTGAGCACGAGTTGGTAGCGGCCAGCATCGGTGGGAACCTCAACGATGGCCACGTATGCGCTGGCATCGTCGATGATAAAGCCCTCTGCGATCACCTCGCGCACGGGAATGTTTGCCGGGTCCACGTAGGCGTAACGCTGGGCAGCCTCATCGGTGAAGAGCGGTTCGATTCCGGCCCACCAGGTCTCTTCGTCGAGATCGGGGCGAGCAAACGCCGTCATAGCAGCCTCGGCTGCGGCAACAACTGCAACCCTCGACGCCTCATCCCACTGTGGCACGGGCTGGGGTTCGATAATTTCGCCGGTGTCCTCGTCGATGAGGCCACTTGGCGGTGGGGTGAACTGATTGAGGTCAGGCATCGAGGGAGCAGGGGTAGGTGTGCTGCTCACCGTCACCGGTGTTGGGGTAGGCCCCTCGTCCTGACCCGTGCAACCGGTCAACGCAACGGTTGTCGCGAAGATGACGCCCCCCATTCTGATACCCCGCATGCTATTCCTCACTGTCATTGTGTGCGGCGACGAAACTGCGCCTCAACTCCACGTTGGAGCCGCTGAGCAACGTCTCTTTGAGGTCATCACGCAGGATGAACCACGTCGTGCCGACCTTGTAGCCACGGATTACGCCGTCGCGTAGCCAGTGGTATATTCCTTGCTTCGTCATTCCGAGTAATTCTGCGACTTGTGGGGCAGTCAATACCTCGGGCCGGTCTTTGAAAAGGGAATTAAGGGCAGTCGTCATGAGCTTCCTTCGCGGCCTGTGCCATTTCAGCCGATTTTATATTCCGTTATAGGCAATATCTATATTTCATACTGGGCTGTTCTATATGGTTCCTTCTAACCATTGTCACTACATATCTCTGATGAGAATGTGTGCATGGAGATAGGTAAATTATTGATGGGAGGTGGCTGTCATTTCCGACAGCAACAATCCGTGGCTCTCACGTCCCACTGAGCCGCAGGTGTCTGCCGCGGCCGTGACGGAGGAACTAAATCCGCGCACTACCGGCCCGCAAACACCTCAACGTGGTGTCCCCGCCCCGGATCATGTTGACCGACTCCCGTCATACGACCAATCACAACCCGCTGACTTGTGGTGGCTTGGTGTGCACGGTGGTGCAGGCGAATCGAGCCTTGCCGCATTGGTACCCGGATGGCCCGCAGCTAAGCATGGATGGCCTCGGCCACTTGGAACGACGCCCGGTCGCGTTGTCCTTACGGCTCGGTCAAACATGCGCGGACTTCGAGCAGCTCAAAGCGCAGCCACGCAGTGGGCTGCTGGCTTGGTGCCTCATGTCGAGGTTATTGGTCTCGTGATTGTTGCTGACGCTCCTGGCAGAATCCCACGACCTCTACGCGACTTCGCGCACGTCGTGAGCGGCGGACTCCCGCGCGTTTGGAACGTGCCATGGATCGAATCGTGGCGTCTGGAAGAAACGCCAACCCTTGAAAACAGTCCCCGTGAGGTCCGCCGGCTAGTTTCGGACCTCCAAGTCATACTCAACCCTGATCCTCCAAGCATCTCCACCTGAAAGGATTTTCGATGAACACTTTTCTTGCATTTACCAGTGCAATCGGTGACGTCTTAACCCAAGTTCCCAACCCTGACGCGGTGCAGCCTCCGGGCACTGAGGGCTTCAACTCGATCATGGGCTGGGCCAAATGGGTTGCGCTGGCTGTGTGCATACTCGGTCTATTTGCTGCTGGTGCCCTGATGGCGATCCAATCACGTCGGGGTGAGGGTGGCGAGCACGTGGGCAAGATCGGCATGGCGCTTGGTGGCGTTATCGTCATCTCCGCTGCCGCTGCACTCGTCGGCTTCCTTGCCACGTGAGTAGGAGGGGCAACATGACTGAGGACAACGAGCAGCAAAGCCCGTTCACACGAGGCGGATTCGTTGCAGCCGTGGTCGTGGTCGCGCTGATTGTGGTGCTCGGGATCGTGATCGTGATCGTCAACGCCACTCGCGATGATCCCGAACCCACGCCGACCACCTCAACGTCGGCCGCGCCCACCACCGCCGCTCCAACCTCCGAACCCACGGAGGCCGTGGGCGGCGCGAGCGTCTGCGGGCTCGCCGGGGAAGTGACTGAAACAGCTCGACTTACCTCCGCACCAACTGTCGACGAATGGGCTTATCAGGGCACGGTCGCCTATCCGGTGTCTGCGCAGTATGGCCCAGCTGCAACGGACGAAGCTGGCGGCTTCCGTTACTGCTTCCAGCGCTCACCAGAAGGAGCCGTATTTGCAGCAGTGAACGCCGTCGTCCAGGGCGCCGACTTCGAGACAATGGGTGCTTGGCTCGACTACTTCCTCGCTAACGACCCGCACCGTGACACGGTGCTCTCTCAGGATGCTGGCACGAGCACAGCCGACCAGGGTGTGCGCATCGAGATCGCAGGTTTTCGCCTCCTCGCGTATGACGGGCAGACAGCCCGTGTCGACGTAGCCGTGCGCGGTGCGACAGGTGGTCAGACCGTTAATCTCTCGATGGTCTACCTTCTCGCCTGGGAGGCCGGTGATTGGAAACTCAGCGTGACTGATCCCAACGCCCCGATCAACGTCGCGAACATCCCTGACCTAGCAGGCTACATCTCCTGGGGAGAGTGAAGTCATGAACGACGAAGGGTGCACCGGTTGGTCGTTCTTCAACCCCTTCTGCCGTGTCAACGAGGGGGTCCAGGCGGTCGTCGGCAACGCAATTGAAAACATGGCCAACGCCGTCATGGAGGCATTCGGTAAGGCGATAGCCTCTCTAGGAACAGTGTGGGTCCACATCGGTACCCCGAATCTGACGGGTACAGGCGGAAACTCTGCGATCGTTGCGGGATCCGCCGCACCAGACGCAAGCAACATTACGACCGTGCTCGGCTATGTGATGTGGATTAGTCTGGCCGTCGCTGTGCTCGCGCTCTTCGTCCTCGGCGCCCTCATCGCAACCCGCATGAGAGCGGGTGAGGGCATCATCGCAGTTGGGCGCGTGGGCCTCATTCTTGGTGCAGTGGTATTTATCTCCGGTGCAAGCGCTATCGTTGCAGGGCTGATGCCCTCCGGCCCACGCAATGCCGGTGGAGCAGTGCTGTTCCTCCAGTCCGGCCTCTGGTGGTACATGGGGGCGGCAGCAGTCATGTCTGTCCTCGTTGGTGGAGCTCGCATGGCGTGGGAGCAACGGGCGGAGCCTGGCCGTGAAACGGTTAAGAGCCTACTCACTCTCGTGGTCGTCGCAGGTGCCGGCGTGACTATCGTGGGTCTGCTTGTGGCGGCAGCCGACTCGTTCTCCGTATGGATCATAAATGGCTCGCTGACCTGCAATGTCACGACAGATTCAGCGTGTTTTGGTCAAAACATGCTGACTCTGCTAGCCCTTACTACCAACCCTGCCGCTGGCGGTCTTGGAGCGCTTCTCATCATCATCTTGGGGCTGATCGCGATTTTCGCGGCCGTCTTCCAGATTGTGCTCATGGTTGCGCGCGGGGGAATGCTGGTGATCCTCGCGGGCATCCTTCCACTGAGCGCTTCATTCACGAACACGGAGATGGGTAAGTCCTGGTTCAAGAAATGCATTGCATGGCTTGTGGCGTTCATTCTTTACAAACCAGCCGCAGCTATCGTGTACGCCGCTGCGTTCCAACTCGTCGGAACCGATGTGTTCTCCGATGACGGTACCGGGCTTCTAGCGGTGCTCACTGGTTTGATGCTGATGATAATCGCACTGTTCGCAATGCCTGCCCTGATGCGTTTTGTCACGCCGATGGTCGGTGCGGTGGCTGGTGGTGCCAGTGGAGCGCTAGCAGTTGGTGCCCTCGCAGCCTTGCCGAGTGGCGCGGCCACGGTCGGGCGTCTGGCGTCTGGTAGCAGCTCCGGTTCGTCGGGAGATTCAGGATCATCGGGCTCGGATGGTCGGTCTGGTGCGCACGGTTCTCAAGGGCCGTCAGGCGGTGGCCAGACCGGCGGCGGTAATGCCTCGCAACAGGCGCAGTCGTCGGGTGCACAGCAGGCTGGACAAGTTAGCGGCAGTACGGGAGCAGGAACTGCCAGTGGCGGCTCTGCACAGAGTGCTGGCGCAGGAACGACGTCTGCCGGTGGAACTGCTGCGGCTGGTGCGGGTGGCGGAGCCGCAGCGAGCGGTGGAGCTGCCGCTGGTGGCGGTGCGGCTGCTGCTGGGGCTGCAGCGGGTCCGATTGGCATCGCAGCAGGTGCGGCAATCGAAGTTGGTAAGAAGGTTGGACAGGCGGCTGCGGGAGTGGCTCAGAGCCTTGGTGAGCAATCGACAGGAGAAGGGGGCGGTCCTGATGGCAGCCGTTGACATGCATAGAGGTCCGCGGACCTACGGAAACTGGCGACGTCCGACATCTCCGGGCATTCTCGGCCTCGGCTCTGTGGGTACGGCACTGCTACTGGTGGGCCTGATCATTGTCGTCATGACGGTGATGATCGCCGGGCTTCTCGAAGCAGTCATCGTCGCTGCCGTTTTGGGTGCAGTGATGCTTGCCGTCCTGACCAAAGACTCGCACGGCAAGAGCAGTATCAGCCGCAGTGGGGCGCGCGTTGCCTGGTGGTCGATACGATCGCGTGGCTCGAACGTCTACCGTTCCGGTCCGCTGGGGCGTGCACTGTGGGGTACCTACCAACTCCCAGGTCTGGCTGCCCCGACCCGACTGAGCGAACACACCGACTCCTACGCTAGGCCGTTTGCGCTGCTGTATACGCCTGCGACAGGCTCATACTCGATAGTGATTGGGACGGAGCCTGATGGAGCGGCACTGGTAGACCAAGAACAGATCGACGTGTGGGTGGCCGATTGGGGACACTGGCTCGCGAACCTCGGCGATGAGCCAGGCGTTGAGGCTGCGTCGGTAACGATCGAGACTGCCCCAGAATCAGGCACTCGGTTGCGCCGCGAAGTCGAGAACAACATTGATGAGGATGCTCCTGCATTTGCCCGCGAGATGTTGAGTGAAGTTGTGGGCCGGTATCCGGCAGGGTCCTCGACTGTGAAGGCATTCGTGACCATTACGTTCAGCGCGGCGCAACGACCAGGGAGTAAGAAGCGCAAGCCCGACGAGATGGGTCGCGAGCTTGCAGCCCGCCTACCCGGATTGACGGCCAGCCTACAGGCGACCGGTGCAGGTGCGGCGCATCCACTGTCGGCGCAGGAACTGTGCGAGGCGATTCGCATAGCCTATGACCCGGCAGCAGCAGTACTGATCGATGAGGCTCACGCCGCAGGCGAAACCCCTGAACTGTCTTGGCCTGATGTCGGGCCATCCGCAGCCCAGGCATCATGGAACGGCTACCGCCACGATTCCGCCTATTCGTGTACCTGGTCTATGACCCAGGCCCCGCGCGGTAACGTCCAGTCAGGTGTGCTCGCGCGGCTCTTGGCCCCGCACCGTGATATTGCCCGCAAGCGCGTCACGCTGCTGTACCGGCCGATCGACGCCGCGAAGGCCGCCGCGATCGTCGAGGCGGACCTACGCGCGGCAGAGTTTCGCGTGACGTCAACGAGTAAACCCGCCGCCCGCGACAGCCTTGCGGTCCGCGCTGCAGCCGCAACAGCACAGGAGGAAGCATCCGGGGCAGGCCTGGTGCAGTTCGGAATGCTGGTCACCGCGACGGTGGCGGACTTGGCAAAAGAACCCGACGCGCGCGCCGCAATCGACAATCTTGCCGCGACCGCCCGGCTACGGTTGCGGCCTGTCTACGGGTCCCAGGACTCGGCGTTCGCCGCGGCGCTGCCGCTGGGTCTGGTGTTGCCTAAGCACATCAAGGTCCCGGCAGAGTTGAGGGAGAAACTGTGAGCAAGCGATCGCGTGGGATGCGCCGGAACCCGAAGGCGGAGCAACCGCGCGAGCTGCGTCCCCAGCGGCCGCCGATGCGTGGGTGGCTAGGCCGCGGCCGGGGCACCTCGACCTACGTCCAGCAAGCCGACGAGTGGCGCGGCACGACCGTGCAGGTGTGCGGCATGTGGCCGTTCTCGGTTGGTACAGGAACGCCAATGGTTGGGGTGCCGCTCGGCCGTCACATTCATACAGGGGCGACGTTGTGCTGTGATCCCATTTCGTGGTTCCAGCGAGCCAAACTCATCAGCAACCCCTCGTGTTTCGTACTCGGTAAGCCTGGTCTGGGTAAGTCCACGATTGTGCGGCGCATGGCAACCGGCCTCGCGGGCTACGGTGTGATGCCACTTGTCCTAGGTGATCTGAAGCCCGACTATGTTGATCTCATCGAAGCCCTGGGCGGTCAGGTCATCACGCTCGGACGTGGCCGTGGCTATCTCAACATCCTTGACCCGGGCGAGTCCACGGAAGCGTCCGCACGGCTGCGTGAGGCCGGGTTCGAGAAGGAAGCCGCGCAGGTCCTCGCAGATGCCCACGGCCGCCGCCACACGATGATCTCTGCGCTACTCACGATTCTGCGTTCGGCCCCACCGACCGATCGTGAGGAGACGATCATCGACCGGGCGCTCAAACACCTCGACGAGCACCACGAGGGCGTGCCGGTCCTTGGCGATCTGCTGCGCGTGATCCAGGAAGGTCCACCGGAAGTGCGTGCTGTCGCCCTCGACCGCGGCGATGATGTGCGCTACAAGGCGATCACGGAGGGTCTGGAAGCCTCTCTCATCGGCCTGGTGGGTGGCGGTCGGCTCGGAGAGACGTTCGCTCGGCATACCACCAATCCGATGCGCCGGGACGCCCCGGTGGTCTACGATGTGAGCGCGATCGACGACTCCGAGATGGACCTACAGGCCGCAACGCTGCTCGCGTGCTGGTCGGCCGGCTTCGGCACCGTGAACGTGGCGAACGCCCTGGCCGATGCCGGCCTCGAACCGCGGCGGCACTACTTCGTGATCCTCGACGAACTGTGGCGTGCACTGCGAGCTGGACGCGGGATGGTCGATCGCGTTGACGCCCTGACCCGTCTCAACCGTCAGCGGGGTGTCGGCATGGCGATGATCTCCCACACGATGAGCGATCTGCTCGCCCTGGCCAGCGAGGAGGATCGCATGAAAGCGCGTGGATTCGTTGAACGTGCGGGCATGGTGATCTGTGGAGGACTGCCCTCAGCCGAGATGCCTCAACTCACCGCAGCGGTTCCCTTCTCCCAAGCCGAACAAGAACTACTGATCGGCTGGCAGGACCCGCCAGCATGGGACCCCTCAACGGGCAGAGAGGCTGAGCCACCTGGGCGGGGCAAGTTCCTCGTCAAGGTCGGAGGGCGCCCAGGCATTCCCGTTGACGTCCAACTCACAAGCACCGAGTTGTCGATCAACGACACTAACAAGCTTTGGCATGACCAGTCCCGGGTTGGTCGCCGTGCGTCACGTGCAGTTGAGGGAGCGAACGTATGAGTACGCCGAACAACCGTCGCCGCGACCCCGGGGGCTTGTCCGGTGAGGTGGTCCTGGTCTGGGTCGCCGTCGTGCTCGTGGTGATCGTGGTTGGATCCGTCTATGCCGCGATGCATCTCGGACACCGCTTCGCTGGGACTGACGCTGAGGTGCCCTCCGATCCCTTCGCGGTTGTGTTCGGGTTGCTTGGTGGCGATCTCACGTGGCCTGGTGCAGCGGGCTGGTGGGTGCTTGGCAGCATGGGCACGATGCTCCTAGTGCTCGGCGTACTCGTCGCCCTGACATTGCGCCGTATGCGGCGCAAGCGTTCCCGTGTCGACCGGGCTGCTGCCTACATGGGTCGTGGCCGCGACATCGAGGAACTAAGTCGCAAGAATGTTGCGGAGAAGGCGCAGCGTCTTGGAGTGGCAGGCTCACCCGGCGTGCCGATCGGTCGCACCGTTGCAGCAGATCAATGTCTCTATGGTTCATGGGAGGACATGCACATCGACATTTGGGGGCCTCGTACGGGCAAGACGACCTCGCGGGCTATTCCAGCCATTCTCGAAGCGCCTGGTTCGGTTCTCGTCACCTCTAACAAACGCGATGTAGTTGACGCCACGCGCGATGTGCGCGCTGTTGTAGGCCCGGTCTGGGTGTTCGATCCGCAGTCAATCGCACTCGAAGAACCCATTTGGTGGTGGAACCCGCTCTCGTACGTGACGGACGAGGTGAAGGCCGCACGCCTTGCCGAGCACTTCGCCTCGGGTAGCCGTGATCCTGGAGCAAAGACCGATGCATACTTCGACCCAGCCGGTCAAGATCTCTTGGCTGGGCTCCTGCTCGCGGCTGCCCTGGACCATCGGCCGATTACCGATGTCTACACGTGGCTCACGCGCCCAACCGATGAGACTGCCGTTGATGTCCTTCGGGACAATGGATTCTCGCTGACTGCAGATCAAGTCGCTGGCGTTGTCTCAGCACCAGACAAGCAGCGCGGGGGCATCTTCGGCACCGCCATGCAGATGGCCTCATGCCTCACGAATCGCCAGGTGGCACGCTGGGTCACACCTCAGGGCGCAGCAGACCCTCGCAAACAGTTCAGCCCTGAGGATTTCGTTCGCGCCGACGGCGGCACGCTCTACTCGCTCTCTAAGGAGGGTCGGGGTACCGCTGGCCCTCTCGTCACGGCGCTCACCGTCGCCGTGGTTGAGGCGGCGGAGGAACTGGCCACTCGCTCGGCTGGTGGACGGTTGGGTACCCCGTTGCTCGGCGTGCTTGATGAGGCCGCCAACGTGTGCCGATGGAGGGCACTACCTGACCTGTACTCCCACTACGGCAGCAGAGGTATCGTCCTGATGACGATCTTGCAATCCTGGTCCCAAGGCGTTGAGGTATGGGGTGAATCCGGCATGAGAAAACTGTGGAGTGCATCGAACGTGAAGGTCTACGGAGGTGGGGTCGATGAGGATACCTTCCTGGAGCATCTGTCGAAGGTCATCGGTGACTATGACCGGCTATCCTCATCAACGTCATACGGTCGCGGCCACCGTACGGTCTCCCAGCAACTCCACCGTGAACGCATCCTCGACATCGCGGACCTCGCGGCAATGCCCAAGGGCCGAGCAGTAGTTCTCGCATCGGGATCTCGACCGACTCTCATCCGTACCGTCCCCTGGATGACCGGGGAACATGCTGCGGCAGTCATGACATCAATCAGCGCGCACGACCCACAGGCCGAGCGGACAATTCACGAGGCGCAGACGGAACTTGCAGCCGTGGAAGCGGCCATCGGAACGGAGGAGGTACAGTGAACGACTGGGACAATGACGACTTGGAAAACATCGAGACACAGTTGGCCTCCACCCCTGCATCTGGGCTGGGTCTGTATTACGGCAGCGTCGATGAGTTCGTGCGCGAGTACCTATGCAACGTTTATCGCCGACGCATTGATGGCCGACACCGTTGCTGGGCCGGTCGTTGGTGGGAGCACGATGAGGCGGTGATCCGGCTCGAAGCGCTTTGGCGGTCCTGGGAATATCTGCGCCAGGATCCTGCCACCGGAATGAGCGTCTGGTGGCGTGACCACGCCGACTACCATATGGCCGTCCTCATGGATCCGGATGGCCCGTTCTCCACTGCCACTGATGGCGAGGAGAACACCTCTAAAAAGGGTGACCCGCTGCCATACGTCAAACCACCGGAAGGCATGTTCCCTGATGTGCGCGTTGCCTGACCGTTAACGTCCGTGCCCAGAGCGCCGGATCTGTGTTGTTCGTCCTTGGGTTTTCCGGGTCTTGGGTACTCGGCTCACAGACTTGGCCTTGACGGCCTCGGTAGCAGGTTTAGCCTGGCTGGTATCGGCACGCATCTGGATTGCTACAACCTCACTATCGATTCCCTTGGCCGCTAGGTCGTGGGCAGTCTTATCGCGACGTTCAGCGCTGTCGTACAGTGACCGCCCGTCTGCATGAGCACGATTGCTGATGGCCTCGTGCTGCTCAGCCTTCGCAGTAGCGCTTGCACGTTTTTCGGGATCAGGTTCGTGACTGCCGGATGTGCGTAGTTCAACTGCCCGCCGATCCACCTGATTGGCCTGTTCAAGGAGGCGCTGGGACTCTGCGTTCTCCGCAGATGACCTACTGTGCTCTATCTCGGCGGTCGCGCGATTGAACTCAGCGCTGGGCCGAGTGGTGATTGCTTTGTCCAGTACCGTGGTCAGACGGGCGTTGCTGCCAGTGTCTTGACCGTGGAACCGCGCCTGTACGAATTCGTCGCGCAATGGGTTGCCTAGACGGAACGCCTCGGTGTCGAGTTGGTAGCCAGCCTGTTCACATAGTTGCGAGAAAAACACAAACTGCGTGCGGGTATTCCCCTCCCGGAAACTATGGATGACATTCAACTCTCCCCACCGCTCAGCCAGCTCTGCCACGAACGCGTCACGGTTCATCCCTCGCAGGTAGTCCGTGGCTGCGATCTTGGAATACTCGGCCTCTGCTGCTGTCGTCAACGCTGGACCAGCCGGGTAGTAGGCATGGCCTTCCTTGAACATCGGTCCATTTGGGGCAGTGCGTTCCTGTCCCGCCCAGTCGTAGACATCCTGGAACACGTAGGCGTGGATCGCCTTCATGTGGTCGTAGTCGAACCGGCCTGGGACCGGTTTAGCTCGCAACTCCAACAGACGGGTGCGCGTGTAGTGTTCTTCGAGCGTGGCCAACTTTGCGGGGTCGCTCTCGCCGTAGGGTTGCTCGGGACTGGTGAACTTGTTCTGCAGCACGGGCGTGCCTGGTATGAAGTAGTCATCCCAAGCGCGTTGCGGTGGTTGTTGGCGGGTCATCTGAGCATGGCCTAGCGTCCGATAATGTACTTCCGCCCCAGTTCGCGAGCCTCGTCGCCGGAGATTTCACCGAGCGCCTGCCGACGCGCCAACTCATTCAGGTAGGGGTCGGTCACCTCGTGACCGGCTGCACCGAGTGCGGCGTCTGCGAAAGCGAGCCGGTCGGCAGCCTCTGTCTCGGATACCTGTACGGCAGGCTTTGTTGTCTTGGCCATTGCGACCACTCCGATCTCTGGTTACCCCAATTTTAGTTAGGAGGTCGAGAAGGCTCCATGGGTAGAGTGATCCTTCTGCAGATGTGTACGGAAGAAATGGCCAGCAATCCTTGAATCTAAATATAACCAAAGTTATAGTTAAATCGTGAGAGTTTGTTGAATTCGCGTACCCAGGAAGAAGCCACATGAGCCAGCCAACACCACCAGATATACGAGCCGAACTGATCCAGGCCCGCCAACTCCTAGAGATAGCTCAACTCGATTACAAACGCACACTCAAGGAAGCCTCGAAAACCCTCACGCAAAACGAGATCGCAAGCACGGTCGGGGTCTCCCAACCAGCTATCGCCAAAACACTTCAAAGCGCAGCACACCTGCCTGACGTGCTCGAAAACTTTGGTTCCGCATCCCCCTACGAGGTATGCCAACGATACGCTGCAGGCCTGATCAACCGCGACGAAGTCATCCGACAACTAGCAGCATGGCCCTACCCACCAACCCCACGACCAGACGAGTTCGGCGACTACACTGAGACTTTCGATGGGACTTTCGACGATGTACTACGCGCAAACCGCGACGAACTGATTAGTGATGCTGATTACGCGGAACTATTCGATCGCATAGTTAGCCAAGCGGCTGAGAGCACTGGCCTTGAGTCTAGAAGTGTAAGTGCAACGGAATCAGATGCGCCAACTGATCTCGATGTGGATTCCCAGAAGTAGCCCTCGCCTCACGGACTATTCATGCGAGAGGGACTATCGTTCTACTCCCGGTCGCTGTGCCCTCCCAAGGTGGGGTTTGCTGACTGGTGGTCTAGACGCCAACGGCAGGCCTGTCTGATGCAGTGCCTCCGCACGTGCGACAAGCATTCCATGTCTCTTCATTAGGTCGATTTCCTTTGTAGGTGGCTTGTTCTCAGACCTACGAAACTGCTGAAGACTCTGTGCCCCGCGGCCATTCTCAGCAAGCCAGCGTGCAGCGCTTTCAGTCGTCGAAAGGCCTCCTTTATCAGGGAAAACGCTGCTAGCGAATTCAGATGGGACGGGCCGTCCACCCAAGTCACTTTTACCGTCTAGGAACTTTGCGTATTCGCTGGCCCAGCGGTTATAGATTCCTGCCTTGGATATCTCGGCAGAGGTTTGGACGCTCACCACGTCATAGGTGTACCCGGCACGGTCAAGCTTAGTGGCTACATCTCGCGCAGAGGACTCACTTTTCAGCACTGTATCAACCACGTAGTTCATACCTGCACGCTGTAATTCCTGCTGTATTTGCTTGCCCAGGATAGAAGACTCTTCGTGAACGAGTGCGGCCAACTCCATGGGAGCGAACTTGTGTCCTCTTGCTTCGAGTTCGAGCATCTTGGGGGTCTTTAGTTCATCGAGACGTCCAGAGCGAAGTTCATGTTCAATGATCTTTTCCTTGAACGCGTCTGGATCACACTGCACATATCCAGGGAAATCCTGAAACTCAGTACGCTGAACGGTGCCTTTACCGGCACCTGGAGGGCCTGCCATGACGATGGCTTTGCGATCTGTCCCGATAGGACCTTTTTGTGTGGCTTGATCAATGACTTCTTTGATCCACTGCTTATGAAGTTTACCCCGTTCAGGCGTAGGAATATACCGACCATGCACCTGCCTAAAATACTCCGGGCGTGAGATCGTTGCGTATTTACTATCAGGCCGCATTGCCTTGTCTGCCATCGCCTCACGCAGCACCTCGTAATGCTGTGAAACCTGCTCTTCAATCATCAATGCTGTCTCCCAAAAATACCTACGCCGTGAACTGCTGAATTACTTCTTCATAGATCGAACCATCAATCAACTCATAGCGCTTTGCGCGTAGTACATCGTCGAAAGTCCCTTTGAGAGTCTCAGTGTAGTCGCCGAACTCGTCTGGTCGTGGGGTTGGTGGTGGTGTTGGCTGGCTCATGTGGCTTCTTCCTGGGTACGCGAATTCGACAAACTCCCATGCTCTGGCACAAGCCAGACTATTCATCTCGCAGTGTAACGGACGTACCGGGCAAGATGCCCTCGAGGGAACCAGCGGGAACTTCCAAGAGCGCATCAGCAAGGTCTGGCGAGGACCATTTAGGGCATTGGCCTTGATCGGCCAGGAGACACGGAGGGAGAGTGTCGACTGAGAGAACCTGGTTGTTGACGATCCAGGCAATATCAATCGAGGTTTTCATTCCCGCCATCCACACCTGATGCTGTTTCCGTTCCGCAAATGGGAACAGCATTCCGGTACCCTCGGGCAATTCCTCGCGGCCGCTGAGTCCGCCACGTTGGCTTTGTGTTGTGTCAGCAATCTCCACTTCAAACGAGAGGGCGCCAACCTCGACGGTTGCAGTGGACGACACGGCACATCCCTCCAGGAGCACTATTCCTGCAGCAACCATGACTGCTCTATGCACTCTCACAGGTCTATTTATTCATAGGTTGTCCATACCGTAAATCGCACGGTGTGATTCTAGGGGACGAGCTCTCAGGACTGTATTGGCCACCAGTGCTTGATCTTGTGCACCTCGTAATGCTGCTTCGCCGTCTACCCGTTGACGGCATGCGATTGTGGCGGGATACCGAAAAGCCCGCTTCTCGTCACCCAACTGGGGTGCAGAGGAGCGGGCCGATGAACTCGACGCGACAGTTCGTCGGCAATCCAACTACATGTCGATCGCCAGATCGTCGATGTCCTCCATCGACTTGCCCTCGGAAATCAGGGCCAAGTAATTGGCCTTGCGGTGGAAATCGATCTCCGTGTTACTCATGCCCTTCTTCCAGTAACCGAACACAGCCACATCGTCTTTGGCCAATCCGACCGTCTGACGGAAATGGCGGCGAATCGTCCGCATCTCATCGCGTTCGCCAGCCGCCCACACCACGTGACCTTCCGGTTTCTCCAGTGCGACCGCAGTCGAGCCACGGTTGCAGCATCCAGGTCTCCGAGGGCTGCGGGGAACAACGTTATGCGCTCAGTCCACTGCCGTACCAACTGGGCTTGATGGAGCGATGCGGGCGAGGTGCCGAGAACCCCGAGCCGCTGATCCCTGACCTCCCAGCCGTGGCAGTACAGGCAATGCAGGACTCTGGTTCCCCACCGCTCCACTAGACCCGGGATGTCGGGAAGTCGGTCGGTGATCCCAGTCGCAATGATAAGGCTCCGGGCTTCGTGCACCGTGCGATCAGTGAGGGCGATACGCAGTACACGTTCGGCCTCATCCACAGAGTCGACCAATCCATTGCGGAACTGCACGCCGTAGGACGCGACCTCCTCACGGCCGTTCTCGACGAAAACCTCTGGCCGGGTTCCCTCGTTTCCAGGTGCGCCGTGCATGTGTGCCGCAAACCGGTTGCGTGGGCTTCCGGAGTCGATCACCAGGACCCGGCGTCAGGCGCGACCTAGCATCAGTGCAGCCGAGAGTCCTGCTGCCCCTGAGCCCACGATGATGGTGTCCCAGAATGATGTAGTTTTCTTGTTGTTCATGAGAATTATTCTCAAATGAGGGATGTTGGAATGGCAAGAAATTTTGCCGAAATGGGAAATAACTATTCTCGGGCGTGACGCACGTTAAAAACGAGGATTCCCACTAACGGGAATCCTCGTTTTTGTTTCCCCAAAATATGTGCCAAAGAAGTCCTGGCCCTTGGCCAAAAGTCCTGTACGTAATGCACGCCACAGTATTAAGGCATGCAAGTGCTGGGCTGTATGTCTAAAGTCCCTCCGGTTAGGTCTGAAACGTGTCTAGGATGAAAGGAAAGGCGGCACAACTGAACGATCAACCGTTCTTTCCGGGAGGGACATTTAACCGTGATGAGCAGCCCAAGCGGTCCGCGACCTCAACACCAAGCAGTTCGTCTCACCGCTCACGCGGATGTTGTCGCAGCCGCAACAGATCCGTGCAGTTTCTCAAGCGCCACTTCACGCCACTTGCACGTACCCAACACGATGGATGGGCAGGAGCATGCTGTGTTCCGCGCAATCGTGGACTCGTATATGACCGATGCCAAAGTGGCCGACCTGGAACCGATGTTTGGCCAGGTGGCAGAGAATATCGTCGCCAATCTGCCACGTAATCGGCCTGTCGACGCGATGGGTGACCTCGGCGCACCGTTTGCGGTGCGTGCTCAATGTCTGTGGCTCGGCTGGCCGCTTGATCTGGAAGATGAACTGTTGGGATGGATGGCCGATAACCATGCTGCTACCCGCGCCCAGATTCCCCAGCAAAACGCCGAAGTTGCGGCTGCATTCGATGCGATTGTGCGACGGCAGGTTGAAGCCCGTGAGGCTGCGCGGGCAGCCGACCCCGGACGAGAACCACAAGACGTTACTGAACAGTTACTGCTGGAACAGGTGCATGACAGGCCGCTAAGCACGCCTGAGATTGTATCGATGCTGCGGAACTGGACGGCGGGCGACTTGAGTTCGCTTTCCCAGTGCGTTGGAGTGGTGGTCCGCCGACTCGCGGACGAGCCGCGACTTCAAGCTCGGGTGCGCGCGCTGGTTGCTGGGTTAGATGCGTATTCAACGCATCGCGCAGAACTAGACGCAATTATCGACGAGTGCCTGCGCATCGAAGACCCCTTCGTGTCGAATCGTCGGGTTGCAACCTGCCCCGTGACCTTGCCGAGTGGGACGACAGTCCAAGCGGACACTCCCATCGTGTTGGACTGGGCTCAAGCAAACCGTGACCCGGCGGTGTTTGGTAACCCGGATGAGTTCAACCCTGAGGGGAACCGTGCCCGCAATGTCGTGTACGGAGCGGGGCCGCATGTATGCCCAGGTCGAGGCCTGTCCACGGCTGAGCTGCGCGCCGTGATCGTCGCGCTCATGCGCGGCACAAACAATCTGTTGCCTGACCCGAAGAGTCGGCCAGTTCCAGAGGAACTGCCGCTGGCTGGCTGGTCGAGTGTGCCTGTCGTCCTTGTTTGAAATCTGGTTTTTGGTGCGATTTCGGGTTCCTATTTCCGACGAGTCGTAACGTCAGGTTTTCATCCTGCGCTCCAGCGAAAGCGGTCATGCACATCCTCTGAGGGACTGACTGGACTAGGCGCGCTGACCTTCCCGGCGGTAGGGGTCCTGGGGATCGGGAGTGTGCGCGTTTAATCTTGGTAGATGCCTAACGCGAATACCGGAGCCACACCAGACGAGCCATTACTGATCGAGGACGCCGCGGCGTGGCGCGCTTGGCTTGACGCCAACGAGCACGAGTCGGACGGGGTGTGGCTGTTGCTTGCGAAGAAGGGCACGGTCACGCCGACATCGCTGACCTATGACCAGGCGTTGCGCGCGGCGCTGTGCAGCGGGTGGATTGATGGGCAGAAGCGATCCCACGATGCTGCAATGTTCATGCAGCGCTTCACACCGCGTCGTGCACGTTCTATGTGGTCGCAGCGCAATGTTGGAATCGTGGCGGAGCTGATCGAGGCAGGTTTGATGCGCCCTCGCGGGCACGCTGAGATTGAGCGCGCACAGGAGGACGGTCGTTGGGAGCGCGCTTACGCTGGTTCGGCAACGGCCGAGATTCCCGACGATTTGGTTGCCGCGCTAGAAAAGTCACCACACGCTCAAGCCCGGTTTGGTGCGCTGTCTGCTGCTGAACGCTACTCCGTGCTGTTCCCGCTGATGACCGCTACCCCGCAACAGCGGGCTGGGCGTGTTACCAAGGCAGTGCAGAAACTCGAGGATGAGCAGCGCCGTTTGGGCGGCGCCGAGTAGCTGTACGTTTCTGCCAAGTCCATCGCTAGAAACTAACCTCTTTGGGCCTAGCCACTTTTTGAAGTTTCAAAGTGCTGAGCGGCTAGTGGTGTTCAGGATGACCAGTTCTTTTATCGACGTGGGTCGGTTATCCCGGGTCCTGCATCTAGATATCTGAACATAGTAAATTTTGCTATATTGACTCCATGAGCGGACGAAGTGAGTTATTGCGGGAAACGATGCTTTTGACGGATACAACTCAGATGGTGCTATCGCGTATGAGCGGTATCCATCAGCCAAGTATTAGTCAGTTTCTTTCTGGCAAAGTGGAGATGAGCGACAGTCAACTCGATCGCCTACTTCAGTGCATGGGATTTCGTTTGGACGTTGTTCGCAGGGCCAGTGCCCCCGAACTGACCCGTTCGGAAGAGCGATCGTGGAAACTTCATCGTGCGATAGCGCCTGTTCTGTCACGAGAGAGTTTGCGCGATTGGACGCCTATCATCAACCGGAACCTTGAGAGATTACGCAACGGTGTGACGGGGCAGCCTCACGAGAGAAATCTCGACAACTGGGCAGTTTTGATTAACGAGAATGATCTCAGCGGCATCAAACGCGTGTTGACAGGGCTGGACCGTGCCTCGATTGAGATGCGAGAGGTATCTCCTATGAGCGGAATTTTGACGCATGAAGAGAGACTTCGAGCCCTCGGGTTGGCTGCATAATGCGGCGTGATCAGTTAGAACATGCGATCCGAACCGCTTGCCAGATTATCGGTCGGCCGGAAGTCATCGTTGTTGGTTCCCAAGCGATTCTTGGCACCTATAGTGAGGGTGATTTGCCTGTTAGCGCCACAATGTCGATGGAGATTGATATTCTCCCTATTGCCGATAATGAAGATGAGATCACCCGGCTCGCTGACCTAGTAGAAGGTGTCGCAGGCCAATTCTCTCCTTTTGAGGAGATGCATGGCTTCAGTATTGATGGTGAGGCGGGGGGCTCTGGAAACGGTGCGCCAGGGGTGCGGGTACTTAGCGGTAGACCGGCCACATCTGGCCAGCGTAAAACGCCAGGGCAACCGCCGCCACGCTCACAAGCAATACCGTGGCATCAAGTGGTGAGTACTGCAGCTTACGCAGTCGAAGCTCACGTGAACCAGTTTCCGACCCGACGTTGGTGAAGCCACGGGTCTCAAGTGCCTCAACGGTAGTGCGCACAGACTTAGCCGTATTCAAGAAGATCGGATAAAACGACCACACACTCATCTGCGCTAGCTGCATACCGCTGCGCCACTTAAGCACACCAGGCTGCGCCGGAGGAGCTAGGCGTAGTCGATAGTTCTCAAACACACCGCTGAACTCCTCAATGAGGATTGGGAGCATCCGGTAACCGTAACTCACACCAAAAGCGAGCATCTGTGGAGCACGGAAAGCAAGCAGCGCATCCGATAGTTTCTCAGGATCAAGGGAAACGAACGCCGCCATACTGGCCAGCGCCACCACACCGAGTTTCAAGTTAAGGACCGCAAGAGCAATAAAGGTGTCCGTGTTACCACCGAACAACCAGGCAGCCAACCCAAGATAGACCACCTCAAGGCCTGTTCCGAGTATAAAGAGCCCCAGAATCAGTGGCCCAACCCGGGCGAGCACGATGGAGATGACCTGCACGATGAACAGCGCAGCGAGCACAGTGACGTTGTGGGTGAACCACGGGACGATCGCCATGATGAGGTACCAGACAATAACTGCCCGGGGATCCATGCGTGAAAACACTCCGCCACGGGTGGCGTATGCGGTGCGAATCAGCTCAAGTTTGATCCATTCCACCGACAACACGTCATGATGTGTGCGTGCCATTTAGAGTCGCTCCAAACATTTAACTTCATGTGCAGCCTGCACAAACTCGGTGATGTTTAGGGGGATTGGGCTCATGCCGAGCTCAACGCCAACCTGTGTGATCTGTGGTGGACGTAGCCCCACCTTGTCGCACAATGCAGTGTTAGCGAACAGTTCTCGCGGGGTCACATCGGCAAGGATTTTGCCTTGGTCGAGCACGAGAACCCGTGACGCCCATTCAGCAACGAGTTGCATGTCGTGGGTTGCTACGACCGTGCAGTTGATCGTGTCAGACAGTTCAGCCAGCATTGTGGTGACGTCCTCGCGGCTGCGCACGTCGAGGCTGGATGTGGGCTCGTCGAGAAGGATCAGGCTGGGAAGCATCGCAAGCCCGATAGCCAAAGATGCACGGCGTTGCTGCCCACCAGAAAGCATTCGGCCGTCCTGGTCGGCGAACTCGGTGAGGTTGACGCGTTCCAGTAGCCGCGTCACCAGTTCTTCCGCGTTCGGGAGTTTGCGTGTGGTGGGAGCCAAAGCAACGTCTGCATACACTGAATGCTTCAGGAAGACTCGGTGCGGATGCTGAGGCAAGTATGCGACAGTTTCGGCCATGCGACGGGCCGACACCTTCCGGGTGTTGCGCTCATCAACTTCAACGTTTCCTTCACGGGGGACCGTGATACCCGCGAGAAGTTTCAGCAACGTTGACTTTCCAGCGCCGTTTCCGCCCACAAGCGCAACCCGTTCCCCGTGATACAGCGTGAGGTCAAGATCGGACAGGACCGGAGTGATCTGGCCGGTCACAGACTTGTATCCGTGCGAGACGCCACGCACTTGCGCAATGGTTTGGGTTGAAACCTCAACGGGTTCGGGATCAATAACCGGACGGAAATCCAGGTTGTGCTGCCGCAAAAGTTGCGCGGCTTCCAACGGGAACCGCGGTGCAGCGTGAATGCCGAGCTCTTGGACTGCAGCCACAGTTTGTGGCGCGGGGATACCGTGTTGGGCGAGTTCGTTGGCGCGAAGCAACGCCTCCTCAACTGGCAAATGCCAGACGGGCGCACCGTGAGCCATCAACACTACGGAAGACGCATACCGGGCAATGAACTCGGCGTGGTGTTCAATCGTGATGACCGTAATGCCATGCACCTGGTTGAGTTCGCTGAGCCGATCGTAAATGTCCTCGGCGCGCGCTGGATCGAGTTCGGCAACCGGTTCATCAACCACAATGACATCGGGTTGCAACGCGAGAACCCCAGCCAGCGCGGTCAAGTGTGACTGGCCTCCAGAAAGCTGCCACACAAACCGGTCAGCTAACTCGCTGATCCGCACCATGCGCAGGGCATCAGATGTGCGTTCTGCGAAGTCTTCGAGGCCATAGTTGATCGGCCCAAACGAAACCTCATCGGTAACCGTGGGGCGTACCAACTGGTTCTGGAAGTCCTGGTACACGTAACCAACACTGCGCGACAGCTCTGCAACACTGGACGTGAACGTGTCGACACCGTTGACGTGGACGGAGCCAGCAAACTCGCCCGACCAGTAGTGCGGAATGAGACCGTTGAAGGTTTTGCAGAGGGTAGTTTTTGCGGCACCATTGGAACCAACAATCGCTACGAAATCTCCCCGGTTGATGGTCAGGTTCACGTTGCGCAGAGTGTCTTGGGTTGCCCCAGGATACCGAAACGATAGATTCTTAATCGTGATAATCGGGTCGGCGGTCATTGAACTTTTTGTCCCTGCTCCTTACGGTATGCGGAAAACAGTGCGATCGATATCCCCAACAAAACTACAATCGCCGCGACGCTCACCCACAGGAATCCAGTGCCATACTCGTCGAGAAGTTCGCTCTCAATGACACCGACGTTGAGGTCCCACGCTTCAAGGAACGCGAAGAACGCCGACGCGATAGCGAGCAGCACAGCTGCGACCACAAACCAGCCAGCACGCGGCGCCGACCCTGGGATGGATTCGCCTGGCACGCGAGGGCGCAAGCCGAGCAGCGGCTCAATGCGACCGTACAACGCTGGGATCAGCCACATCGCTGGAATTGCACCGAACAAGATACCGCTGATGATGATGTCCACACCCAAACCGATACCTTCGATAGCCAAGATTGACTCGGGCAGACCCTCAACGAACTCGGCCTCTTCCAAACCAATCCACACCTTGGAAAGATCCACCACAGCGGACAGTACCTTGTCAATGACAACCACGGTGAGGGCACCCAGCCAGATGCGCGGCTTGCTCAGCGGGTTACGGATGAGCGTGCCCGCAATGTAGAGGGCTAGGAACATCTGGATGAAACCTTCAACTTCAGAAAGCCCAGAGAAGTCACCCATGAGCAGGTCCGTGAAGATGATCTCGCCAAGTGGCGCACCCAATGCCGCCCAAAACGGGCTGAAAAGGGCAACCATGGTCAACGGCACAAACACGAAGTAGCTTACCGACACCTCGATGGGGCCGATGTTGACGTCAGGGATGATCTCCAAGATGATGTTTGACAGACCAAACAGTGACATCGATAGAACAAAAATCATGAGCTTTTGTGGAGTGGTGAGCTCGGCGTGAGAACCGGAACCGCGTAAATCTCCGGCACGCTGGTAGGTATCAGTCATGGACATGTCATACTCCGATCGAAGAGGGTAGCTGCTGGTGAGCTGGAGAAAGATGCGCACGCATCAGGTCGATAAGTTCGTAGGCGTTGTCGACGGCCGCGGTAGCTAGCCCCGAGGAAACAGCCACATTGATGTCACTGGTGCCGGTTGTGCCTCCGGCGATGATGATTCGGTGTGGGATGCCAACTGCACGAGCCCCGGCCGCATCGTTCTCGGGCTTGTCGCCGAGGAACCACGCGTGTGCGGCGTGGACGCCAGCAACCTTGAGTGCTTCGTGGAAGATGGATGGGTCTGGTTTTCTGAAGCCCTGCTCGTTGGAACAGACGTAGGCGCCGATGTACTGGTCAACTCCGAGTCGGGCGCATGATTCACGCACGGACCGCCCGCTGATCGTGTTTGATACGACAACGATTCGGATGCCCGTCAGCGTGCAGTATTCAAACAGTTCAGAGATTCCGGGACGCAGGGTTCTACGGCTTTTTGCGAGCCCAAACCGGTACATGAGGTTTTCGGATTCGGCGGCGAGCAGGGTTTGTGCCCGCTCCGGTAGGTCCTGGCCAAACATGCCGCGCCAGAACTCTAGTGCCGAGAGTTCTTGATACGGGAGTTGGGTTGTGTCACGGTGTTCACGCAGGTGAACCTTGTGTTCCTTGTGGCGTTGGCGTGCGGCCCGGATGAGCTCGCGGACGCGTTCCGCGGAGAACGGTTCGGCTGGCGTGTCAAGGAGTCGCGCGAGGAACTCAACAAAATCGGTCATCGCTTGTTCGTCATAGGCTGACGTCGCGATGACTCCGCCGTGGTCGATGAGCAGCGCGGGCGCATACGATTCAGCGTTGATTGCGTCTATTGGCGACGATCCGGTTGCGTCGCGTGGTGACGTCACGGATGCATTCGCTTCAGTAGCTGCTGCGGCTGTAGCCGCAGCCGTTGCCGCAGCCCCGGCGTCCGCCGTAGCCGTCGCCGCAGGCAGCGGCGAACGCGACAACGCACTAGCGTTAGCCGCTTGCAAAGCTTCCAACAGCCCTTCAGGAGTTGGGTACACCGCGTCCGCTTGCTCAGCCACCGCAAAAGGCGGCGTCGTGGTGTGCTGGGAGGCGGTCAAAATAACCGCGCCGACACCGGCTCGTCGGCCAGCAACAACATCCCGGTCCTGGGTATCCCCGACATACCAGCACTCAGCGGGCGTGAACCCGAGAGCCTGCGCGGCAACCTCGATCATGCCGGGGTGCGGCTTACGGATCCCAACCTCGTCGCTGTAAACCTGCACGCCAAACGGCTCATACAGGCCGTGCGTCTCAAGAATGGCCCGATGGTTGCGGCCAGAGTGCGCGTTACTGACAATGCCCAACGCAATACCGTTCTCAACGCAGTAGGCGATGATTTCGCGGATGCCGGGGCGGAGATCGTGATCCGAAAGCGTCGTGTGCATCTCGGCAAGAACCTCACTAGCCTCAGCTACGAGGATGGCCCGCGCCTGCTCGGGAAGGTCAGAAGCCAAGAAGTCCCCAACGACTTCCCGGTGCGTCATCTCGCGTGGGGTGCGCCGCCGACTCGATGAATGCTTCCAATGCTTGAGCCCGCTCAATCCCGCGTCAAGGGAACGACGAATCACAGAATGCTCAACAAACATCCCCAAACGTGCGAGACGTTCAAACAGGAGGTGGGTGAACTCGTCGCGGCCGGTTGGACGCTTTGACGTTTGGAAGATGACACCACCGAAGTCGAGCAGGAGCGCTCGCGGTGGGGTGGTGAGGTTGTGGCGGTGCAAAGGGGACTCTCCTACTGGCTCGGGTTGTGCTTTGAGCGTAGGCAAGCGAACTAGCGGCTATCTGGCGGGTAAGTAAACATCTTTGGAACGTTCCATCTGGAACTGTTTGGAACGCTCCACATGCTGATATGACTTGAGTTGTGAACCCTCGTTTAAGTCGCAGGCCAACGCTGTACGATGTGGCCGCAGAAGCTGGTGTATCGAAGTCGCTTGTCTCCCTTGCCGTGCGTGGTGAGCCCGGAGTTAGTGATGAATCGCGGATGCGAATCCTTGATGCCGCCGATCGCCTTGGCTATCACACCAACTCGTGGGCGAGGTCTTTGGTGAAGGGCCGGAGCCAGATGATTGGCGTGCTCACCGGTGATTTGCACGGGTATTACACCGACATTGTGCGCAGTATCGAGGACGCTGCAGCGGAGCAGGGGATCGGTGTTTTGCTTGCGGCTGGTTGGCGGCAGCGTGAGCGGCTTTCCCGGCAGGTTGAGCGGCTGCTTGCGTTGGGGATCGACGGGTTGGTCGTGATTTCTGGTCAGGCGGATGCGGCGGTTCTTGAGCCAGCGGTTGGCAGGATTCCGATTGTGGTGGTGGGGAAGCCTGCGGATTTGCCGGACACTGTCTCGCAGGTCTGCAACGATGACCAGGTGGGCGCACGTACGGCTGTGCACTATCTTGCGTCTTTGGGGCATCGCCGGATTGCGCATGTTGCGGGGTCGCAGCGGCGTTCTTCGGTTGAACGCCGGGCTTCATATGAGTGCACGATGGTCGAGTTGGGTTTGGCGGATTATGTTCTGGTTGCGACCGAGCCGGAGGAGTTGCAACTGCATGGCGCTGATGCGCCTACCGCCGTGTTCTGCAGTAATGATCGGATCGCTGCTGCCGCGTTTGGGGTGGCAGTTGACGCCGGGTTGCGTGTTCCAGGTGAGCTCAGCGTGGTTGGGTATGACAATACTGAGTTGTCGACGTGGTTACGGCCTACCTTGACGACGATTGACCAGCCGCGAGGCCAGATGGGCGCGTTGGCGGTGGCTACTTTGCTTGAGTTGTTGGATGGTGGCAGGCCGCGGAGCACGGTGTTGGCTCCACAGTTGGTGGTTCGGGCGTCGTCAGGGCCGCCGCAGCGTTAGCGCTGGTTCTCGGCCCGCCGCTTGGTTTCGCTGTTGCGGTTGTGTCGGCGGTGTTGCCATATTTGTTGGCAACATTGCGGACGAGACCGCAACATCGGTGGGCGGGTTACGGCAGTGCTTGTTCATTTTTTGTCATGCTCAAGATTTTCTGAACATGACAAAAAATGAACACTCTACGCGGGATGTGGTCGAGAGGTGCTTGGGGCTAGGCGTGGGGTTTTTCGGCGACGAGTAGCACGTTCGTCCAAGACCAGTCGTCTGGAACGAGATCATCCGCAAACGCTGAGCCAGCGTCCGAAGCATCAAAACGTCGGAACACCTGCGCCGCAGGGTCGAATCGGTTCTCGATCAGCCACGGGTTTTGGATGGGCCGTGAATCAGTGGTGCACACGAATCCGTGCCGCTCCAACAGCGACGTCCACTCGCTCGGCGAGAAGAAGCAGAACCGTTCGTGTGCCTCGGACAACCACGAATCTACGTAGTCTTTCTTGGCGAGGAAGTCGTACAGATCAGCACGCCGTAGCTCCACAAGATCGGAGCCAACAAAAGAGTTAGTATCCCCAAGAGCACCAGCATCAAAAGCGCCAGAACCTTCCGCACGCTCGGGCCCGGAAACAGCCACGGACCTGTACGTCATCCCGTCACCCTCGGCCCGCCGGAAGTCGTGGACAAACCGCTCGAACCTTGCCCGAGTGTTCACACGTGCCAACTCGGAAACCTCCGCCAGCCCAGACGCCGAGTCGCCATCTGCCGTGTTGAACCGTGCAAGCACCAGTTCGTCGCCGTAGTCAGGTCCGACTACGTCGTAGTTGATCCACACGCCACCGGGCCGCAGCATCGAGTACACGTGGGCACAAAACTCCTCAAGCGCCTCGCGGCCCAAATACGATTCGATCTCGTGCGTCAATGCCATCGTGATCACGGTGTCGAGCGAGTTCGGCTCGAACAGTTGCGTTTGCAGGATGTTGCGCTGGTGGAAGAACACGTTGGCGTCGCCAAACTCGCCGTTCGAGGCACGTTGTAGGCAGATCTCGTACAGCGGCCGCGCAACCTCAACGCCGTAGAAGTCGGACTCGAACAGTTCGGGCCGTTCGCTCAGCAACTTGATGGTCTGACCGGTCGCACACCCCACGTCAACGATTCGCCCGGGCCGCACGAGGTGTGCAAACTCGCCGACCTTGCGCCATGCGTTGTCCTCGAACGCCGCACGGTAGGTCGCGTAGTCCCTGGTCACGGTGATGTCACCGTCATCGGAGTCGATGAGCGGATCGCCGTACACCTGCGCGATCACATCGGCCAGCCCGTACCGGCGGTAATACTCAAACGCCACGGGGTGCATCGCTTCAGCCACATCTGGATGCTCGATCCCGTTTTCAATAAGCTTTTCGACGATTTCCCAGGGCCTCTCCGCATCTCGCCGTGCCGTTTCGGCCGACTGGGCAAAGCGTTGGTCACCTTCCCCCACCGGCCTAGTCGCGTGTAACGCGCCCAGCCCAGCCACCTGCGAAGGGGCGGCGGAGGGAGAAGACGAGGGCTCGTCGGCAATGGACAATGCACCCAACTCAACGGTGTCGATGCTGAATCCGAGGCGTTCGTAGTCGGCGATGACTGCGGGCGTCGAGCACGCGACGAGCGTGTTGTCCGAGGTCATCGTGACTGTGCCGCCGGTTTGGGTGCGGATTTCCTCGATGACGTAGTGCGCGAAATCGGGCTTGGGCTGGCGGTTCGCGATGAGGAACGTGAGCGATGGGAGGGCTTCGGCTGCTGCGACCGCTTCGATGAGGCCGAGCCTGCGAGTTCCGGGGATGGGGTTGCGCTGGGTGCCGCCGTGGTTGGCGCTGGTGATGGCCCAGACGACTGCGCTGCCGGGATGCTTGGCGACGAGTCGGCGCAGGTGGTGGACCTGGAATGCGGTCACGAGGTGGTGGCGTCCAGGGAAGAGGATGTACCGGATTGGGCTAGTCAGTGCGGTGCTCATGAGGTTCCAAAGCGGGTGAGTGGTGGTTTTGCTGTTGCGGCTGCGTCGGCGGTGTTGCCAGTAATTTTGGGGACATTGCCGACGCTACCGCAACACCGGTGGGCGGGTTACGGCAGGTCTGGGTCGCGCATGATTGGCGGGTGGAGTGAGAGCGCGTCTCCGGCGCGGTAGAGCGTGGCGGGGCGGCCGCGGCCGCCTGCGCGCACGCCGTCTTCGACGACGAACCCGGGGGAGCCGAGGACTTTGCGGGAGAAGTTTCGGGCATCGAGCGGGATGCCCCATGCGGCTTCGTAGACGCTGCGTAGTTCGGCCATCGTGAATGGGGGCGGGCAGAATCGGGTGGCGATTGTGGTGTATTCGAGCTTGGCTTTGGCGCGTTCGAGGCCGACGGCGGTGATGGTGTCGTGGTCGAACGCGAGTGGGGGGAGTTGGTCGATGGGATGCCAGCGCGCGCCTGAGGCGTCTGATCCGGCTTGGAGTGCACCCAACTCTGCGGCAAGCACGAGGTAGGCGACGGACACGACGCGTCCGCGCGGGTCTCGGTCCACGTCTCCGAACGTGGCGAGTTGTTCGAGGTGGGAGGCGCTTAGGTCGAGACCAGTCTCCTCTTTGAGTTCGCGCAGCGCCGCGTCGAACACGGATTCATCGTTGAGGACGAACCCACCGGGGAGTGCGGGGCTGCCTTTGAATGGTGGGATTCCGCGGTCCACGAGAGCGAGGTTGAGGGCACCATCAATGATCGTGAGCACCACGAGGTCCACGGCGACTGCCATCTGGGGGAGTTTCACTCTCCAACATTATCGTCATATTGACAAAATATCTATCTGCTGTTTATTGTCGAAGTGACATAAAAAAGACTCGGCTTCCGAGGAGGACGCAATGACCACCATCCGGCACTTCCCATTCGCTGCCCACGCAACATCCACCGCCACCCGATTCCTCATCCATGGACGCCGGGGTCGACTCATCCCGCGTGGCGCCGGAGCGTCGTTCTGGTTCAACCCGCTCGGGGCCACAATCTCTGAGGTTCCAGTCGAAGACCTTGAATTCGGTGCGATCTTCCCGGCTATGACCGCAGACCGCCAAGAAGTCAGTGTGCAGACCGCACTGACCGTGCGGATCGTTGACCCAGAGGCTGCCGCCCGGCGCATGGACTTCTCCGTGAACCTCGGCAAGGGCGAATGGACGAGCCGTCCGCTCCAGATCCTGCACGACCGCATTGTTGAGTTGGCTAGGCAATATGCAGCCCAAGCAGCGGGTGCCCTCACACTCGAAGCGCTACTGGCGGACGGGCTCGTCATCATGCGCGACGCAATCTCGCGCGGTCTGGCCGAAGAAACCCACCTCGCCGAAGCGGGCATCCTCGTTGCCGGAATCAGCGTGGTGGCAGTGCGACCCGATGACGAAATCGAACGTGCGCTACAAAACAAGGTGCGCGAGGCAATCCAAGCCGAATCCGACCGCGCCACCTACGACCGTCGCGCCCAAGCAGTGGATCGTGAGCGCGCGATCAAGGAAAACGAGCTCAACAACCGGACCGAGCTCGCCCGCCGTGAGGCCGAACTCGTTGAACTCGCCGGAGCCAACGATCGTCGTCGTACAGAGCAAGAACTCGAACGCGATGAACTGCGTGCCCGCGCGACCGTCGAAAACAGCAGACTCGGTGTTGACGCCCGTGTTGACGAGATCGCACGCGTAGCCGAAGCCGAGAACAGTGCATTGGCGGATCGTCTGGCCGAGTACAACGGTGCCGATCTACCGGCGCTGCTCGCGGCAATCGCACCCGAAATTCTCACGGCGATGCCTCGCGTTGAATCCCTCACCATCACCCCCGACATGTTGGCCGGAGCCGTTCAGAAAATGATGAACAACGTACGCGAAGGTGCGGCAGCATGAGTGCCCCACGGCTCGTGCTCGTACACCGGCGCACCCAACTCGAAGAACTGCTCGCGGAACACTCAACCATCGCAGCGGTCGAGTTCTTCCTCTCCACGCGGGGGCAGGATGTCGATCCGCTGGTTACCGCTGATGAGGCCCAGCAGCGGGCGCTCGCGGAAGCTGCCAATGCGGTTCCCCTGGAGTGGCGGCAGGCGGTGGTTGAGCGCTCGCAGCTCAGCCGGTTTTTGTTCGAGCCTGACGACGTTGTGGTTGTGGTCGGTCAGGATGGCTTGGTTGCGAACGTGGCTAAGTACCTTGGTGAGCAGGTGGTGCTTGGAGTGAGTCCCGGCCGTCCGGGGTTGCTGTGTGGCCACGAGGTTGCCGATGTGAAGCGGTTCCTCTCCGGTTCTGCTGAGTTCCGAGTGGGCGAGCGGCAGATGGTTGAGGTTCGGGTGGATGATGGCCAGACGCTCACCGCGCTGAACGAAATCTTTGTGGGGGACCGTTCGCACCAGTCTGCGCGATACAGCCTCGCGGTTGGCGGGCGCGGCGAGGAGCAATCCTCATCCGGCCTCATCGTTGGCACCGGTACCGGCGCGACCGGGTGGTTGGCTTCGCTCTGGATGCAGACGCGTCCCGGCTTTGAGCTTCCGACAGTGGAATCCTCCGATCTTGCCTACTTTGTCCGCGAGGCGTGGCCGTCCCCAGTGACCGGCACCAGCTTGGTTGCCGGACTCGTAGCCCAGGACGATGAGGTGCGCGTGCGGGCCCAATCCTCGCTCGTGGCCTTTGGGGATGGAATCGAGCGCGACCACCTGCGCATCGAGTGGGGCCAGGAACTCACCCTCCGTCGCGCTTCGCGCACCCTCCACCTAATTGACCGCTCAATGTAGAGGTTCATGTAGTTTCCGGAATTCAAGAGCATGTGCAAGTTGTTCCGGGGTGAGTTCGGGTTCATATTCTGGCTTTTTGTTCCAGTCCACTCCGTGCTCTAAGAGTAGTTTTCGTACATATTGCGGAGCTGTTGAGGGTACGAGCCACAGGTTGATACCGTGCTGGTCGATTCGACGCTGTAATGCCCGTGGGAGATCACTGTAAGAACCAAGTTCAAGGCTGACCACCGGGTGGTGAGCAATCAGCGGTTGTGTGATGTCGCGATAAACATCGAGGTGATATCTGGAGTCATCCTCGTCGAGATAGATGTTTATGTCGAGGGTCTTAATGGTGCGGGGCACTAAAGCTCCAAAGGTTTGCTGCTGAAGCTTATATACGGTGATAGGTATGCCGATCCTACTGAGCTTCACGAATAAGTGCAGCTCTGTGCCAGGAACGTGTTGGACCTATTTGGTGATTTTCCGGGAACAGGGTGGTTTTTCTTGCACGTTGATCCCGGAAACTCACCAGGTGGGTTGGTCCAGCAATGAAAGCGCTACGCCAATTATTCGAGGATCACGAGTTGCTGGGTCGCACGGGTCATCGCGACGTAGGTGTCAACAGCCGCAGCAACATCTGCCCCGAAGGTGCTCGGCTGCACCAGCACCACCAGATCAAACTCAAGTCCCTTGGCCAAAGTGGGCGTGAGCCAACTGATCCGATCCGTTTCACGTGAAACAGCACTGCCAGCATGAACGGAGTCATGTAGCCACGTCTCTGACGCGATCACGCATGCAACTCCTTCGGCATGCGAAGCCTCCCATTGAGCCAAAATCTCAGTGAGCGCATCAACTGTACGCCGTTCCACAGGAATACCCGTGGACCGTACCGAGGTCGGCACATCAGCATCAGCAAGCACCGACAGTACGACCGGTGCGGCAACATCCATGACCTCAGCTGGGGTCCGATAGTTCACCGTCAAGGTCGCTGAATGCACTGCCCCCGAACCTGGAAGGCTGACCCCAACGCGGGTCAGGCGTTCCTCCCAAGACTCCGGGAAACCACCTCGTGCCTGTGCGCGGTCACCGACAATCGTGAAGTGTCGCGACGGGCACCGGCGCAGCAACATCTGCCATTCAGCATCCGTCAACTCCTGTGCTTCGTCTACGATGACATGCGCGAACGGGCCATCCAGCAGTGGTGGCTCGTCTGCCCAGCGTGCCGGATCGTCGACAAGCGCCTCTTGTAAATCTGTATGCCGCAACTGCGACATGAGTCCACTGCCGTTGTAGTCGGACTCGATGAGCGAGGCCGTGACCTCAGCGCGATACTCACGTTCCGCCGCACGCTCAGCATCGTGAATGCGTGAGCGTCGACTCGCGGTTTCGTCGCCGAGCACATGCCGAGCAGCATCGAGGAGCGGTAGGTCAGCAGAAGTCCACTCACCGCCGGTTCCCTCAAGACGACGCAACACAGCTCGGTCTTCCGGACTCAGCCATGGCGCGCATAACCGCAAGAGCGCTGGCACCTCCCACAAATCGGCCACCACGTCCTCAGCGGACAGCAGCGGCCAGGCCCGATTGAGTTCCTTGCTCAACGTGATGTTCAGGGCCAGTGTGCTACGTATTTTCTCCGGCGCACCCTGAGCCTCAGATTTCTCCGCGAGAATGTCGAGCAGAGTTTCCCATATCTGGTCGCGTGCCTCATTATGTGGCGTCCCATGCTCAACCGAAGCGAAGGCGTCCTCCCAATCGGAAGCGTTCACGTGCACCTTGCCCAACGGTGTTTCCACGATCATGTCCTTGGTCGGAACTTCCTCGTAGATGCTGATGGAACGTTTGATCGCATCAACCATGCGGAGATCGGACTTGAGCGTGGAAGCATGCACATCAGGTTCACCAGACAACTCGCCGATGCCATCCAGAACACCCGGAACGAGATCGCCAAGAGTACACACCACAACCTCGGACTCGCCAAGACTCGGCAGGACGTTCGCCACATACGAGGCATACGGCCTGTGCGGACCCACAAACAGTACCCCGCCCCGCCGTTCCTTGAGTCGCGGCTGCGAATACATCAGGTACGCGGCCCGGTGCAGTGCGACCACCGTCTTGCCTGTGCCTGGGCCACCTTTGACCACGAGTGGCACACCCGCATCGGCGCGGATGATCGCATCTTGATCAGCTTGAATGGTTGCCAGGACATCGCGCATCGCGCCTGAGCGGCTCGTGCCCAGGCTGGCAATGAACGACGACTGGTAATCCAGCGCCGCCCGCTCCGCCGGGTCTTCAAGACCGTCAACGGAGAACACCTCGTCCCAGTAGTCTGTGATTGTGCCGCGGCTCCACTGATACCTGCGGCGGCTCAGCAGGCCGGACGGTGCAGCGTGCGTCGCTGCGAAGAACGGTGCAGCGGCAGGCGTACGCCAGTCCACGAGAAGTTGTTGACCGTCCTCATCAAGCAACCCAATCCGGCCGATGTACACGACCCTTCCCGGTCCGTCAGACTCCGGCGCAAGCACGAGCCGGCCCAGGCACAGGTCGATCCCGTAGCTTTCGAGCAGTTTGAGCCGGGCTGAGAGTCTGCGCACCTCCGCGTCACGCTCCACGATGCCCTGACCGAGTGCCTCATGTGCCTGCCTGCGTGCGGCAAGCCGGGCTGTCACGTCTGCGGTCTGTCGTTCAAGGGCCGCCGATATCGCGGCGAAATGCCGCTCATCCTCGGCGATCAGGGTGGGGTTTGCCTTCGCGCTCAGTCGCTGGGGCAGTGCAAAGACGGTGTGTGTTTCGATTGACGACGATCCGGCAGTTGAACGCTCAGACATTACGTTGGCTCCGTGGCTGGTGGGCGGGCAGAGTCCACAATTGTGCACCACCAAGGGGGCCTTGCGGCAAGACCCCCTGTGCCGTATATTCTGAAAATGCGAGAGGTTCACCAAATGGGTGGCCTCTTTTTTATGCCCGAGGGCTACGTACTTGACGTGAGACGAAGATGGGACATGGCCAGATCGTCGTCAAGCAGTGGGCATAAGACATACTATTTGCGCGCGGTAGCGCAACTATTTGCGCAAGCGGCGCATCTAGCAGCGTAAACACTCCTCAGAGGCGTTCAACTATTTGCGTGCGTATCCGAAATCATGTGCACAGCAGGGTGAATAGTATGCCACCGCGGTCAACCCACACAGACGTCCCATGTTTCTTGTCAGATAATCTGGGAGAATAATTCCCATGGCTCCCGACCAGCAGAGACTCTTTCCCGGCACCCACTTCATCGCCACGGTCCTCGAAACCGCCGAGACCAAGGTGTCGATGTCGCGCACCATCGCGCAGGTGTACGTAATGCGTGCGGCAATGGCAGGAATCTTGATTGGTGTGTTCTACCTTGCTAACTACGCCGTGATTGCAGCGTTTGCGAGAGTCAGCCCCGACCTTGAGTCCGTCGGGAAGTTGGTTGGGGCGGTTGTATTCGGGTTCGCACTTGCGTTCATCTATTACACGAAGTCTGAGCTTTTGACCTCGAACATGATGATCACGACCATCGCGGTCTACTACAAGCGACTCCGCGTGCTGAACGCGGCATGGGTGATGGTCCTGTGCTTCCTCGGCAACTTCCTAGGAGGCTTGCTCATCGCGGTGTTTGTGGCTGGTTCCACGCTGCTTGACGGTGCTGCCGGGGAAATGGTCAACCACTCGGTCGAAGTGAAACTTGCCTACGTCACCACCGATGCGGCAGCAGTTGGCGACCTGTTTGTGCGTGCGATCCTGTGTAACTTCCTCATCAATATTGCCATGCTGCTCGTGTACAACGGCCTTGTGAAGACGGATGGGGTCAAGGTCATTGCGATGAACGTCGCGGTCATGCTCTTTGCGTTCCTTGGATTCGAGCACTCCGTCGCGAACACCGTCCTGTTCACCGTGCAGGGTCTGCGCGAGGGGATCGACGTTGCGGCGGCCGCTGCCAATGTGGGCGTGGCTCTCGCGGGAAACTTCATCGGTGGCGCAATTCTGATCGGTTGGTACTACGCGTATGCCAACGATGCCAAGCGCCGACTGCACCAGACAGAGGCGCTGACCGACTCGTCGGAAATGACGTAGCGCACCGCGCTACCTCCTACAAGTCGGTCAGCCACACCTGTCTAGCAGGCGAAGTTTCCTGGGCCAACCGTCGGGTTGGCTTGGGTCGCAGTAGTGGTCGTAGAAGGCCGTTTAAGCAAATTGCCGTTGTTTAGTGAGTTGCTGGGGTCCGTGCGCTCGGTTAGGGCGCACGAGCCTGCTGTTGCACAATGGAGCAATGAGTGGATTCAAGCGCAGTGTGGCACGGTTCGGTTTCAAGCTTTTCCGGTGGAATCATGTATCAACGGTCGCGCCAGAAAAGGGACAGCCGTCGATTCTGATTGGTGCCCCGCACACGTCCAACTGGGACTTCATCATGATGCTGGGGATCGCGTGGGAGTTGGGCATCGATTTCCGATTCCTGGGCAAGGACTCACTGTTCAAGTTTCCACTTGGCCCGCTCATGCGCGCGCTCGGTGGCATTCCCGTGGACCGCAAGCGCCCATATGGGTTGGTGGAGAAGTTGGTTGCCGCAGCGGACGCCAACGACGAGTTCACTCTGGTTGTCACGCCTGAGGGCACGCGTGGGTCGGGCAAGTACTGGAAATCCGGGTTTTACCGGATTGCCACACAGACTGGCATTCCCGTGACGCTCGGGTACGTGGACCGCGAGTCTCGCACCTGCGGTCTGGGCGTCACCTTCACACCCACCGGTAATGTCCATGAGGACATGGATTTCGTGCGTGACTTCTATAAGGACAAGTCGGGCTATCGCCCGCAGTTTCGGACAGAGCCACGCCTGCGCGAGGAAGACCGTGCGCCTGAGATTTCCGACGATTCCCCGGCTTCTCCTGATGCCTAACCTCTAGTTGGTAGTCGGGTAGGTAGCCCAGTGGGGTGGCTCAACCGCGGGCCAGGACCGTTCAGTCGCGGAATCTATGTCGATGGGGCATTTTGGGTCCGCATACACATCATTAGTTAGTGCATGCGGACCAAAAATGCCCCATCGAGTTTTAGGCCTCGGCAGGAATCATTCCGGTTCGGCTGCAAGACTGGGTGCAGACTCGCGTACGACCAGTTGCGTGGGCAAGATGATGGAACTCGGCTTCTCACCATTGATCAAACGGATCAACATCGTAGCCATCTGGTGTCCGAGATCATGGATAGGTTGACTGACGGTTGTCAGTGGCGGTTCGGTCTGCTCCGCAACACCGAGGTCGTCGAAACCCACCACCGCGATATCGTGGGGCACAGAGCGTGCGTGCGCGTTCAGTGTTTTGATAGCGCCAGCAGCCATGTTGTCCGACCCCACGAACACGGCATCGAGATCGGGATGGAGCTTAAGAAGCCGCTCCATCGCCTGAGCGCCACCCTCGCGGGTAAAATCTGCTTCTTCGACCGGGCCTGGTTCGCAACCTACACTCGTCATAGCATCAATAAAACCTTGGTATCGCGCCACAGATGCCTCAAGGTCCATAGGACCTGTGATCGCAGCGATGCGTCTACGTCCAGAGCGCCACAAATGCTCCGTGGCGCTTCGTGCACCTCCGCGATTGTCGGCGTCGACATACCAGCAGGGTCCATCCACCAGCGGACGGCCACAGAACACCACGGGTATACCGGATGCTTGCGCGACCCGGGCCAACGGATCGTCACTACGACTTGCCATCAGCATCACCCCATCGGCACGGCGTGCCCTGAGCATGCGTTCGAGTCGTGACTGGGCATCGGCCGATGACGCCAACATCAACGTAAGGTCTAACTCGGACAGCTCCAACGCTGTGGCGACTCCCACGATGACTTGTGAGAAGAACGGGTCACCAAAGAAGGTGGGCGCTTCATTAGCTACCACCAGCACCACTGTCCCCACTCTGCTGGTTGCGAGTGCGCGAGCTGTCGCATTGGGGATATAGCCGAGTTCGTCGGCTGCTCGCAGCACGGCTTCACGTTTGGCCGGGCTGACATGGCGGGCGTTGTTCATGGCGCGGGATGCCGCAGAGCGGGACACACCCGCGCGCAGTGCCACCTCGTCGAGAGTCGGAGGCTTCAGCGAGCCGCGTGACTTGGGACTGAACGGAGGCCTCGGGCCATGCGAGGAGCCGGACGTTGCAGGATCGGGCATGATCGCTAGCCTACTACTGCTCTGGAGAGCCCCTCCATTGGCGCGCCGTGTCCCTGGAACCAACGAGGAGCACAGGGACACGGCGCGACACACGAGACACTAGGAGTGGGGAAGTAACTAGCTCGTGACACTCCGTCCACGACGAACGATGCCAGCGAGAACAGTGCCAACGGCAAGCAAGATGATGGCAGTGAGTACGGCCCACATCACGCGTGCACCGGTGGAGGCTAGTTTTTCAGCCTCGTCAGCCTCGTCGGCGTCGTCGGCCTCGTCCGTCACATCTATCTTTCCGCCGGAGCCGTCACCTTCCGTCCGATCATCAGTCACTGGCAACCCTGCATCATCACAGTCAGTTACCTCCGTCACTGTGAGGGTCGCGTGATCGGTGTAGAAACCGCCGAACCTATTGGACGCATAGACGCGGAAATGTGTTCCATCATCATCCAGCGCCGCTGTCACGGAAAGTGTCGCGGACGTTGCGCCAGCGATGTCGCTCCACACTCCATCGATAAGCTGTTGCCACTGGAGTGAAGGAGACGGGCTTCCAGTTGCTGAGACCGAGAACTCGGCCTTGGTCCCTTCCGCCACGGTGATGTCCTGTGGTGGGGCCGAGACATTCACAACCTGCCCGGCACCGGCCTGATTGCCAGATGCTTGATCGGCGATGAATGAGGCCACCCAAGACATCGCGGAGTTCCAGTTGACCGTAATCTCATTCGTTGACCATGAATGGATACTGTCTGTATAGCAGAACTGCGGTGCACACATGTGGTCGGGGGAATACAGCCCTTGAATGACCGGGTCCCACGTCGCTGTCATGGAGTTCGGTCCACCCGAGACAGACCCGGCAGGCGGGTTTGGAAGCGAGGGTTCCAGAGAGCGTGCAAACCATCGGCTGTGCTGATTCTCGGAGTACACATGACCATAGCCTGTGATGTAGGACAGGTTCAGGGCGTTGCGTCCCAGTAGGTAGTCCATGGACTCCAGCACCGCATCAGCGAACCGCTGGTCACTGGTGATATCAAATGCTGTCCCCATGACCACCTGGTTGTTGAGGATCGCACTGTTTGAACCCCAGTCGTACTCACCATCCGCGCCAGGATATGCGGTTCCAAACGGCTCGTTGCGCTGCCAGTCGAGGTAGCGTTCCGCGGCATCGATCACTGACTGCCGAATCTGGGCACGCCCTGGGATCTGTGATTCAACCGTTGCGAGGTTGAGGCGGCCCAATGCGGCTGTTTCAAACCAGTTGAACCCACCCGTCGTCCAAATATCCGCAGTGTGATAGTCACTAGCGAGCACATAGTCCTCAAACTCCTGCTCACCAGTAGTCAGGTACATCTCCGCTGCTGCCCAATAGAACTCGTCGAGGGCATTATCGTCGTCGTAGGGGCCACTACCAGGGCTTGGATTGTCGTTAGGTGCAGGAGCGTAAAGTTCCGGTGTTGCGAGTGCTGCCTCCCATGCCACCCGGCCCGCAGCGAGCAAGTCGGCAGCAAACGCAGAGTCGTACTCGGCCCACAACCGTGCACCTTGCGCGGCGACAGCGGCAAAGTTCAAGGTAGCGGCTGTCGAAGGACGGTGCAGATAGCGTTCCTGCGGATCATCTGTCGGTAGGAGAGGCAAGCCGGTCCAGTTGAGATCCGCGATTTTGTGATGAACCATGCCGGCATACATGAGAGCGTCTGCAGGTACCTGCATGCTCATCATCCACTCCAGCTGCCACCGCGCCTCATCCAGCGCATCGGGGATTCCATTGCTGCTTTCGTCTAGTGGGATGTTCAAGGTTCCGTCACCAAGGTCGGCATCCACTGCCGTAGGGCTGTAGAAGGTGCGCTCGTAGGTGCTGAGGATCTGCGCCACGGCGATCCCGCCGTTGACCACGTATTTGCCGTGGTCTCCGGCGTCATACCAGCCACCAACGACGTCGGAAGTGTAGTTGCACTCCCAGTCTGCGTACATCCAGTACGTGCCCTCTTTTTCAGGGGTGAGGCAGGCAACGCCGTAGTCACCCAAGTTGGCGCTTCCGCTAACTAGAGTGCCATCGGAGTTGTTGGTGTGTCCGGCAACTCTTGCGTATTCGTCGCCAACGATGGACCCATCAATGTCGATCCCGCTGCGCGCTAGGTAGAAGTAGTTCAGCGCGTCATATCGAAGTTGCTGGTAGATGTCCGCATCGATGACGAACTCGTAGCTCTCTTCGCCGTCTGCGGCCAAGGTGTAGGTCCCCGGTGTGGTGAAGTCGCCGAAGTCGATTTCGTGCACGTTCAGACCGGCACTCTGGTCGACACCCGCAGGAACCGTAGCGCCGGAAGCGACCGTACTGTTTGCGGGGTTCAGGAGTTCCCACGTGACCGGTTCGGTCGCACTAGTGACGAGTGTTGCTTGCTTAGGTCCGTCGGGGAGGTATCCCACCTGGTTCACGCGCACACGGGAGCCGGTATCGGGGGTGTATGCCTCCGGCGCGGTGTCACTCAGTAGTGAGACATTGTCTAACTGAAACGTCCATGCCGAGGATGCGCCGCCCACTTGGAAGGTTAGATCGCCTGTGCCGATCTCCTCACCAGGCTGGAGTGGAAATCCTTCTGGAGCAGTGAAGGTGTACGAATAGTTCGTGAGATCTGATGTGAGGGGTACATTCCATTCGTGGAGGACGGTGTACGGATCATCGTCGTCACCTAGCACTACTCGCAGTGCGCGATTGTCCGTTGAGCTCGCATCGAATGAGAGCGTATAGGTAGTTTCCGGTGTGATGATGATGCCGGGGTAGCCGATGATCTGGTCCCACCGGTTCGTCGTGCCGGGTCCGAGATAGGTGTGTAGAACGCCATCAAGAACCTCTGCCGTCACGTCATTTCCGGCCACGTAGAACGGGTTGAGGGTTCCATGCTCGAAGTCGCCGCCTACGATCAGTTCGTTCGGCTCGGTGGGTGCGGTTGGACCGGTTGGCTCAGTTGGCCCTGTTGTGTCGCCGGTGATCGAGAGATTGTCAAAGCAGAACGTGAACGGTTGGTCCTGAGCGCCCAACTGGAATGAGATGTTTCCCTCTCGAGTGCTCCAGTTATCTGTTAATGGCGAGTCCGGATTCTGGCTAGTGGTGGGCCAGTCAGCTGGAGTGAAGTCGAATTCGACATGTTGAACTGTCGATGTGCCGTCGAGATCGATTGTGCGTCCAAATGCGGCCGGGTATCCAACTCCTCCTTGCATGGGAATGCTGACTGGACTGGTGGCGTAAGCGTCGAACGACACGGTGTAGGTCGCGTCCTTCACGTATGTCACGCCGTCAAGTTGCGCAGCGATGCTCCAGGGGTCGTCGCCGGCCTGAGCCGTGGCGCAGAACTCTTCGTTATCGGTTGAGCTTGAGACCTCTCCTGTGTTGGCATAGGTGTACCAATCATGGGTGACTCCATTAGCGAAGTCATGGGTTTGGCCGCTCAGAGCGGCAACTGCCGCGGGTATTGCCGTGGATGTGACTAAGAGGCCTAGCGCAACTGTGCTGGCCATTAGTGCCGCACGGCGGGCACGTGGGTGATGCAGGGAAACCACACTGTCTCCATTTCTGTGGGAGCGCTCTCACGGTCGAGAGTGTAGGGCGCCATCCGAAAAGGTGTGCTTGGAACATAGCACCTACTGTTCCCTTGCGCTAGTGGGATCGCTTCCAGTTTTTAGATTCCCTTCAAGCTTCACATTGAAGGGAGCGCGCATTTTTGCTGATAGAAAGCATATATGACGCCTGATTTCCCCTGTTGCCGATGAGAAGGTCCGGGAGCGCTTCCAAAATATGGCTCGCTGGGCGTGAGACTCTGGTTGCTGTGCTGCGGTCTGCGCGGTGGGGACTCGTCACCCCTCGGGGGTGGGCCATAGTCCTTGACAGTCCTCAGTCCTGCTCCGTAGGGTCAATCGTGCACAACTGGAAGCGCTCCCAAGTTTGGAGGCCAATGTGGTCCGAACAAGTCGATTCATTTCCGCAGTCATAGGGGCAATTGCCATTGCCGGGCTCGGGGCAACTGCCGTGACCGCTTCGGCGTACGCTGCCGAAAGTTGGGAAGTCCCTAACGCCGTGGGGCTTTTACGGCCCGCTAACACCCCTTCCGGGACGGAAGCACTCGTATGGTCGAACGGCACCGCGACCACGACCGTCACTGGATCAGGCACCATGGTTGTGCATGCACGCGCCGAACTATGTGAAGGCGGCGCCGAGTTCGAACTAGCCGTTGACGGCCAGGTTCTCGGACGATCCACAGTGGTCAATCCGACCAGTGGCACGTACTGGGAGTACCCCGTCGGTGCCGGTATGCCTGCCGGTAACTACGCGGTATCCATCCGATTCGTAAACGATCACATGACTTCGAACTGCGACCGTAACCTGGTGTTGGGCTGGGTGAGTATGACGGGCTCGGCGGGCTTGTCGGGCGGCGGACTCGGTCAGCCGGTTTCATCACGTAACCCGTTTGCCAGTGCCGCACCATATGTTGACCCAGACTATCCGTCAGTGGCTGCTGCGGCAGAGCGTCGGTCGTGGGACCCTGCGGGTGCCGCGGCACTCGACAAGATCAGTTCGGCTGGCGGTGCGCTCTGGGTGGGGGACTGGATGTCGGCTGATGCTGCCGAACAGGCAGTCCGCGACTATACGGGGGATGCGGCTGCCGCTGGACGCACGGCAGTTGTCGTGGTCTACGCGATTCCTGCACGCGACTGTGGACTGTACTCCCATGGTGGATTGACGCCGCAAGCGTATCCGCGGTTTGTTGAGGCCGTTGCGGATGGCCTGCGTGGAACATCGACGGCAGTAATCCTCGAACCCGACGCGGTGGCACAGATTGGGGACTGCGCCGAGCAGGGCGACCGGGCGAGCCTGTTGAGGGATGCTGTCGCGCAACTGGCAGGTGCCGGAGGTGCCGTGTACCT
This sequence comes from Timonella sp., assembly GCA_031979385.1. Taxonomy (GTDB): domain Bacteria; phylum Actinomycetota; class Actinomycetes; order Actinomycetales; family Cellulomonadaceae; genus Timonella. Next base: position 43,577 of record DALZEF010000004.1, read on the forward strand.
CGATGGCGGAAACTCAGCCTGGATTGATACGGCGACGATGGCGGACCGACTGCGCGAGTCGGGAATTGATATGGCCCGCGGGTTCGCCACCAACGTGTCGAACTTCCGTACCACCAGTGATGAGCGGGCGTATGGAGATCAGCTTGCGGCTGCGCTCGACACCCACTACGTCATCGACACTTCCCGCAACGGCAATGGACCCCTTGGCAACGGTCCACTCGACTGGTGCAACCCTACGGGGCGCGCGCTCGGCGAGCAGCCAGCGGCTGTCAACGATGGCTCGGCGCTTGACGCGGTCCTCTACATCAAGCGGGTGGGTGAGTCTGATGGTACTTGCGAGCGCAATGAGCCGACTGCTGGCGAGTTTTGGTCGGATTATGCGATCGGGCTGGCTCAACGGGCTGCGTGGTGACGTTCGTAGATCTTTGTCGCGGTGCCGCGCAGAAAGGGTGCGTGCCCAAGATTTCCGACGATTCCCCAGCGTCGTCCGACACCTAACCTCTAGTTGGTAGTCGGGTAGGTAGCCCAGTGGGGTTACTCAACCGTGGGCCAGGACTGGTCAGTCGCGGAATCTATGTCGATGGGGCATTTTGGGTCCGCATACACATCATTAGTTAGTGCATGCGGACCAAAAATGCCCCATCGAGTCTTAGGCCTTGGGTGGCGTTACGCTTCGGTGCAGTCCGTAGTTTCGGAGCAAGGGGCGATGCGCTCCTGGTCAAGGTTCTCGCGAATCGCGTCAGAGATGACGTTGAGTTGCTGAACCTGTTCAGCGGTGAGTGCGTTGAACACGGTGCTGCGTACCTTGCGGACGTGGCCTGGCGCGCTTGCAGTGATCTTTTCCCAGCCAGCGTCGGTCAGGTGAGCGTTGGTGTGCCGTTTGTCCTTCTCGCTTCGAGAACGCGTGACATATCCGGCTCGCTCAAGCCGCTTGATCACATGAGACAGTCGAGACAGGGAACCCGACGTCAGCGTTGCGAGATACCCCATGCCGAGGGTGCGGTCTGGTTCCTCGGAAAGCATAGCGAGAACCATGTACTCATAGAAACTGAGGTCGCTCTCGCGTTGCAGGTCAGATTCGAGTGTGGAGGGTAGCCGGAACATGAGGTCGGCGAGCGCTACCCAAGCTTCTCTTTCTGCGGGGGATAACCAGTGCACGTCTGGGGTGAACTCTTGGGACATGCCCTCAATTCTACTCAAATTACTTGAAGTTTCAAGTATTGAGTTTGGCTGCGGTGATGGTGAGGGCGACCTGGACCCTGTTATCCACTCCCAGTTTATCGAACACCCGTGACAGGTGAGTCTTGACCGTCGGCACCGAGAGGAACAGGTGCTCTGCGATCTGGGAATTGCTCATGCCCACCGCAACGGCTTGGGCCACATCGAGCTCTCGATCCGTGAGTTCTAGCAGGTGAGCGTAGGCGTTCTCGTCCCGTCGTGCACGATCTGAAGGATGGACAACGGCGCCTGGGCCGTGTGATGGGTCTCCGGTTTTATCCGTTCCCGCGGTGTTGGAAACGCCGACATCCGGCACCTGTGCCACCAACTGGGTAATCACTGAGGGCGAGAGGGTTGCCTGACCTGCCGCCGCCACGCGGACAGAGCGGACCAACTCCGCAGGTTCAGTGTCCTTGAGCAGAAATCCACGCGCACCAGATTTGAGCGCACGCACCACGAACTCATCGGTATCGAACGTAGTGAGGACAACGATGTTGGCCGAAGGATGTGTCCGAAGGATCTCCTCGGTTGCTGACAGTCCACTACGTTCAGGCATACGAATATCCATGAGTACGACATCGGGCAGCAACTCACGGAACATGTGCACGGCAACCTCGCCATTCGGTGCCTCGCCCACGACCATCAGTTCAGGGTGCGCGCCCAAGATCAACTTCAGGCCAGCGCGGACCAGCGCATCATCATCTGCGATCAGTATGCGGATCGTGTCAGTCACTCGGAGTCCTCCCGCCCTATCTCGCGTTCAACCCAGGGGAGCGCCACATCAACAACAAACAAATCGCCAGATGGTCCAGCGGTGATCGTGCCTCCCGATGACCGGACTCGCTCCGTCATCCCAATCAGGCCGAAGCCCTCAAGAGGTACAGCATCCTGCACAGTTCGGCCTCCAGCGAGTCGATTCACCAACGTGATCCGCAAAAACCGAGGATCTATCCGCGACAACGATACCTGCACTGGAATCCCGGGAGCATGTTTGCGGGCATTTGTTAAGCCCTCTTGGATCACACGATACGCGTTGCGACTCGTGCTCTCCTGCAATACGTCAGCATCCTCCGGACGCAGGCCATGCCACAGTATCGACACGGGAGCAACCGCCGTATTCGCCTCCTCCCACAGGAGTGGCAACTGCGCGAGGGTGGGCTGGGGCGCATCCGACTCGTCGGAAATCTGATCTGAACGTAGTGTGCCTAGTACTTCGCGTAGTTCGGACAGTGCGAGCCGTGCGCTGTCGTTGATGAGTTGAGCGGTCTCGCGGATCTGCTCGGGTTGCATGTCCTCGCGGTAGGCGAGGGCACCCGAGTGGAGCGCGACCATTGAGATGCGGTGCGCAAGGACATCGTGCATCTCGCGGGCAATTGATGCCCGCTCCAGCGCGCGGATTTCCTGCACCCGTGAAGACTGGAGTTGGCGTTCACTCACCTGCCATGCAATGAATGCGGAGTTCTTCTTCCGGCGTTCGCCGATCGATACGGCCACTGCGTAGAAAATCACCGAAAGAGGCACTATCGAGACGAAGCCGATCATAAGCGGGATCCCTGGGGCAAGAATCTCCGAATACACCAGACTGGACACAATCTGAGACGTTGCGAACAGCAGAGAATTAGGCAAGATCTCTTGCCACCGTCCGCGCGTAGCCATAGAAAACATTGCGAGTAGGGCTGCGCCGGTGCTCGAACTCGACACTGCCAAACATAACGGTGCAAGGTAAGCGATTTGCAACGGCAACTCGCGTCTTCTCGCCGCTAAGTAGAGTGCTCCTGCTAACCCGATGAACTCGACGAACAAGGCCAGTGCTGTGGGTTCGTCATATTTCCATGAAAGATCTGAGAATCGGTAGATCACAGTTGCCAAACCCACAGTAACAACGAAAATCCAGCGTAATACTTGTCCCCGGTAACTGATTGGGTAGCCAGGTAGTGAAGGCGGGAAGAAGAAGTCATGCAGTCGGCTCATGGCTCAACACTATTGTCGACGAGTTGGGTTCCGCCTCGTCCGAAAGTATTGTCTTCGCAGTGGTTGCTTGGTGGCGTCAGCCAAAGTATGAGGTAGCGGGGTGCTCGGCAGTTAGGACTGTGGAACTATTGCGGCCTGTGCCATACGGGTTGCGAGTTCGGTCGCTTCGTCGAGAAGGTACAGCAGGCGCTGCACGTCCTGGCGCGGAGCCTGCTGCAGTAGGGCATCGAGGGATCGGAACTGAACCGCCTCGGTCTGTGCGAGAGCGGCATGACCGTTATCGGTGACAGTAACGTCGATGATGCGGTCACCGATACGCTCCGAGACGTAGACGAATCCGCGTTCCTCCAGTGCGATCAGGATCGTGTGTACGACCTCGCGGTCCATGCCGACCCGGCGTCCAATGTGACGGGGGTGAGAGATATCCTTGGCCACCGTGCTGAGGACTGCGTGCTCGCTGGTCTTCAGGTACGTGAACTGTTCGGTGCCACGGCTCATACCTTCGGCGAAATCGCGCAGAGCGCTAAGTTGCGTGACGAATCGAGCGGTCGTTTCAGTGTCGTTGACCGTGGTGGTCGCCAACTCTCGCCGTGCTGCGGAGATCAGTTCGTGCTTATCGCTCAGCGTGATCTCTGCAATTCCGGGCTGGGTGTTCAAGACGGTACCTATCGTTTTGGTTCATGTCGTGGCGTGTTCTTTCAGACTAGCCGCAGACACTGACATTCCGCAGTGTGACCCACGCCTTCTGACATGGATGAGAACGCCTTGAACACCCAGATGGTTCCGAAATTGCAGGGTAGTTCTACACCTTGTTGTCCCTCATGGCTGAGCGATACGCACGAGCATCTTGCCGGTGTTCGCCCCACGCATCATGTCGAGGAAAGCGTCCACGGTGTTTTCGATCCCGTCGACGATGGTCTCGTCGTAGGCAATCTTTCCTGATGCGAACCAGGGAGTCATCTTCTCCTGGAACTCCGGCGCAAGGTGCAGGTAGGCGGCCAATGTGAAGCCCTTGAGAGTCAAGCCACGGGTGATGATGTTGGCCAGATTGCTGGGCCCAGGGGTGCGCTCGGTGGTGTTGTAGCCCGAGATGGCACCACACAGCGCGGCCCGACCGCCGTCATTAAAGGCGTCGAGAGCGGCTTCTAGGTGGTCGCCACCGACGTTGTCGAAGTAGATGTCAATGCCCTGCGGTGCGGCTTGCCTGAGTTGCTCGCGAACGTCGCCGTCCTTGTAGTTGAATGCCGCGTCGTAGCCGTATTTCTCGGTGAGGAGCTTGACCTTTTCTTCGGTGCCGGCGGAGCCGATGACTCGGTGTGCGCCGAGGAGCTTTGCGATTTGTCCGACGGCGGTCCCCACTGCTCCGGCCGCACCGGAGACGAATACGGTTTCACCTGGTTGAAGCCCTGCGATTGCTGTGAGTCCGACGTAAGCGGTCAAACCTGTCATGCCGAGAATGTGCAGGTTCAGGGAAAGCGGTGCTCCCGGAATCTCGGGTATGGCGCGGAAAGTCGATGCTGCCTCCTGGACCACGTCGGCCCAGCCGTGCTGGTGCAGGACAGCGGTGCCCACGGGAAGTTCTGGTGCTGTTGACTCGACGACTCGACCGACTGCCCCGCCTGTGATCGGTGCGCCGAGTGCGTAGGGAGCGACGTAGCTGCGGGTGTCGTTCATGCGGCCACGCATGTATGGGTCAACTGAGATGAACTCGTTGCGCACTCGTACCTGCCCTAGTTCGAGGTCTTCGAGTTCCACGTGTGCGATCTCGAAGTTCTCGTGGCTTGGCCAACCGGTTGGGCGAGAGGCGAGGCGAATCTGGGTGCTGGTGGATGAGGTCATGAAGATGGTCCCTTGGGGTGGTGTGTTGGTGTGCGAATGTCGAAGCCGGGCGTGTGGGAGCGTTCTGGATGTCAGAGGGCTATTCCCAGGATGAGCACAACGATTGCGAGTAATGGGAACGTGCCCTGTTTGACGGCTGCGGCGCGCTTGTCTGGGCTGGAGAGGAACAGCACGAGTGCGGCGGCGAACATGGACCCGACTCCGGACAGGAGCAGCGCGATGCCGACGGCGTGAAGTCCGGACACGTGGAAAATGATTCCTGCGGCAGTCGCGATCGCGAGGAAGAGGTTGTAGAAGCCCTGATTGAACGCCATCTCCTTGGTTGCCCTGGCTTGGTCCTCGGTGGTCCCGAAGGTGGCTCGCACCTTGGCGCTAGTCCAGGCGATGGACTCCATGTAGAAGATGTAGACGTGCAGGAGCGCGGCAACCCCAGCGAGTGCGAGACCGGCGATGACCATGAGGCTTCCCTTTTCCGAGCTGATTGTGTAACGGTCATTCCAATATATACTGGAATGGTCGTTACCGTAAAGGAGGGAACGTGGCACGTACCCGAAGCTTCGATCCAATCGCCGTTGTTCGTGCTGCCCGCACAGTGTTCTGGGATGTGGGCTACGAGGCCGCGTCCATTCCAGATCTAGAGGCAGCCACAGGCCTGAGCCGGTCAAGTATCTACAACGCGTTCGGTTCCAAACGCGGCTTGTTCGACGCCGCGGTGCAAAACTATCTCGACGAGGTAATCAGGCCACGTTTGAGTCTGCTCCAAGTGCCAGAGGTCGCCCCCGAAGCACTCATCGACTACCTGAATGGACTACGGCAGGCGTTCACGAGCCTTGACTCGACGGCGGTTGCAAACGGCTGTCTACTCATCAATACAGCAGGTGCGCCTATCGCGCACGAGGAACCCATCGCCAAAGTCATCGCGGAGTATCGAGCCGAACTGCACGAGGCTGTTTCGCGGGGGATCGTCGCACTCGGAAACCTCACGGATGCCAGGGTCGAGCGCTTGGCCGATATCGTGACGAACCTCGTCATCGCAGGATTCGTGTTGGTCCGCGTTGACCAGGCGCAAGCGGTCAACAGCATCGCGTGCGCGCTCCAGGTCGTTGAGGGAACACAAGCGGACGTGCGCCAAGTAGTCTGAAGGCAAGGAAACTCATCGACAAAGGAGTCACGTTGAGCATGCCGCAATCAGAATCCGCGCAATCAAAGCTATCCGCCGCACCCGGCTTTGTGCCTCACGCAATTATCATTGGTGCAGGGCTCGCAGGCCTGGTGGCCGCGTGCGAACTCCTCGACAGAGGGCGAAAAGTCCTGATCATCGACCAAGAGAACGAACACAACCTTGGCGGTCAGGCCTGGTGGAGTTTCGGCGGCCTGTTCCTGGTCGACTCGCCTGAACAGCGTCGGCTTGGAGTCAAGGACTCCCTCGACCTCGCGCTGCAAGACTGGTTTGCCACAGCGGGGTTCGACCGCCCCGAGGACGAATGGCCGCGTAAGTGGGCGCGCGCCTACGTGGAGTGGGCTGCGGATGGAAAACGTGAATGGCTCGCTGACAAGGGCATACGGTTCTTCCCCATCGTGGGTTGGGCAGAGCGCGGTGCGGGTACGGCGATAGGACACGGCAACTCGGTGCCCCGCTTCCACATCACATGGGGGACCGGCCCAGGTCTGGTCGAGCCGTTTGCCGCCCAAGTCCTCGAGGCAGTAGCAACCGGGCACGCACGAATACTGCACCGTCACCGCGTGGATGATCTGCTCGTCGAGAATGGCGTTGTGGTTGGCGCCAAAGGCGCCATTTTGATTCCCGACGATGCCCCACGTGGGCAGGCAAGCTCGCGGGAGGTGGCGGGCAGGTTTGAGCATCGGGCGCAGGCCGTCATCGTGGCATCTGGCGGTATCGGCGGAAACCACGAGCTGGTCCGCAAAGTCTGGCCGAGGCGCTTGGGCGAGGCGCCACGGCGAATGCTCTCTGGCGTGCCGGCGCATGTGGACGGTCGGATGTTGGAGATCACGGAACGTGCTGGTGGCACCCTCATCAATCAGGACAGGATGTGGCACTACACCGAGGGTATCGAAAACTTTGCGCCCGTGTGGGACAAGCACGGGATTCGGATTCTGCCGGGACCGAGTTCGCTGTGGTTTGACGCCACCGGCAAGCGTCTGCCAACACCACTGTGGCCAGGGTTCGACACGCTGGGCACGCTTGAGCATATTGTCTCGACCGGCCACGACCATTCGTGGTTCGTGTTGACGCAGAAGATCATCGAGAAGGAGTTCGCGCTCTCCGGTTCCGAGCAGAACCCGGATCTGACCGGCAAGGATCTGCGACTTCTGGCGCAACGGCTCGGCAAGGGCGCGCCCGCACCAGTTGAGGCCTTCAAACGCGAGGGCGTGGACTTCATCGTGCGTGACACCCTGGAGGAGTTACTTGCGGAGATGGCGGCACGCTCTGGCGACGTACCGTTTGACGCGGGCAGCGTGCGGGCGGAGGTCCGTGCCCATGACCGTCTGATCGCAAACGAGTTCGGCAAGGACGCACAACTCAACGCCATACGCCAAGCGCGGACGTATAGGGGCGACAAACTCATCCGGGTGGCCTCACCGCACCAGTTCCAAGACCCTGCTGCAGGACCGTTCATCGCCGTGAAACTCAACATCTTGACGCGGAAGTCCCTGGGCGGAATCCACACCGACCTCGATGGACGGGTCCTCGACGAGTCGGGAACTCCGGTTCCGGGCCTGTTTGCGGCGGGCGAGGCCGCAGGCTTCGGTGGAGGAGGGGTACACGGCTACCGTTCGCTTGAGGGGACTTTCCTTGGCGGATGCCTGTTCAGTGGACGAATCGCGGGGAGTAGTGCCGCAGAGCGGTAATGGTTATAGCGGAGTCATCCGGCACCCACCCAAAAACCGGCAAGACCACCCATCTTTTATGGGTGGTCTTCCCGGAAAATGCGTGGGTAGCGGTGAAACCAAGGTTTAGCGGTTAGGTTTGTGTCATGACTTCTGATGCCCGAACGCCGGCGCCCGCATACACCGATCAGGTTGCCGGAGAGGCGACGCCATTACCGGGAGGTGCCATGACGTCCGATCCCCTGGAGGCGTACACGCTTGAACAACTCACGGCACGCCGCTCGGTCAAATGGACTCAATACGCGTCCGATGTTCTGCCCATGTGGGTCGCGGAGATGGACTGCTCGCCTGTGCCGCAGGTAATCGAGGTCATCCAACAGATCATGACCGCAGGCGACACGGGATATCCGGGGATCACATACGCAGCACAAGACCTCCGCGATCTTCCCAACCGTGAGGTTGACTACCGGCAGCTTCCCTCGTATCAGGACGCCTACATCGTGTTCGCACAGGATCGGTGGGGCCTCGACGTGAGCGCAGACCAGATCAGCCTGATGCCGGACGTCATGCAGGGTGTCAAGTATGCGGTGGACATGATCGGCGCGCGTGACCTCGTCATCAACACGCCCGTGTACCCACCGTTCCGGGTCTACCCGGTCGAAGCCGGTGCGCGGATCCATGAAGCAGGGCTCACCGATGACGGTCGTCTCGATTTTGCCGAACTTGAAGCGCTATTCGAGTCCGCTGACTCCTATCTGCTCTGTAACCCGCAGAATCCGACCGGTGTCGCGCACACGCGTGAGGAACTCGTCAGAGTGTTTGAGCTTGCCAACAGATATGACGTCCGCGTCATCGTGGATGAGATCCACCTGCCCATCGCCGCAACTGGCCATTCCTGTGTCCCGGCGCTGTCTGTGCCGGGAAGCGAACGCGCGATCGTCCTGTTCTCTGCGGCCAAGGCCTTCAACCTCGCCGGGTTCAAAGCTGCCCTCATGATCGTCGGGTCCGACGCGAAAGAGGAACTCAAGGACATTCCGGAAACGGTCTTCGATGGTGCTTCGACCATTGCGATCGCCGCGCACACTGCAGCACTCGTATATGGAGGTCAATGGCTTGATACGGTGCGGGCTGGAATCGATGCACGGCGCATACGTCTGACGGAGGGCCTTGCCAGAGTTGCTCCTGAGGCTCGTGTGCTGCCAGCGGTTTCCACCTACTTTGCGTGGGTGGACTTCTCGCGGGTTGTTGTGGACGGGAAGCCGCTCGGCAAGAATCCCGCCCACTTCCTGTACCGCAAGGCGAAGGTTGCGTTCAACCCCGGCTACACGTTCGGCGCGGGTGGCGAGCACTATGTGCGGATCAATCTCGCCACGTCCAACGAGGTCATCGATGAGGCGCTACGCCGCATTGAGGAAGCTCTCAACCGGTAAGGGGCCCGTGGCGGACAGCGCTGCCGCGACTCAGGAGGGTTTGATCGACGCCGTCACCGTGAACTTGCGGTTCGAGTCGACCACCACGGTGCGTCCGACGGATCGAGTCATGGCATTGCGATACGGCAGCGGCGAGTTGTACACGGTCCACAGTTGGCCACCGGGACGTAGCACGCGCCCGGCCTCACGGAACATGCGTTGTGCCACGTCGGTGTCGAGCGAGGTTCCCGCGTGAAACGGCGGGTTGCACACGATCACGTCGGCACTCGCGGTGGGTAGCCCTCGTAGGGCGTCGTCCTGCACGGCGGTTATGCGGTCGGCGAATCCGTTTTCCTGTGCGGTTTCGCGAGTGGAGAGGACGGCTGCAGCCGATACGTCAACGCCCGTAACCTGCGCTGATTCGCGTAATTGCGCGATTCGCGCGCTCAAGATCCCTGAGCCGCATCCCGCATCGACGAAGTCTCGCGCGTGCGGCGCTTGTTTAAGCAGATGTTCCAGATTGTCGACGAGCAGGCGGCTTCCGATGTCCAGTTTCGTCCCCGCGAACACACCTCCGTGGGCAACGACCGTGAGCCCGAGTTCAGGTAGATGCTTGCTGTGCGGGAACCTCGCCCTACGTGTATCGACGGGTGGCAAGGGGTTGGTGGCCCGCAACGCACGGGACTTGAATCTGCCCAGCGATGCGGAAACCGATCCGAAGTATCGTCCCAGAACCTCGTTTTGCGTGGGTGTCATGTACTTGGTGCGTTCAGCCGCAAGGACAAGGGCATCTGACTCAAGTCCAGCTGCAGCGGCAGCGGCGAACTCGTCCAAGTAGTCGAGCGATTTGGGTAGCCGCAGCACAACAACCGAAACCCCGGTAAGCAACTCCGTGGGGAAACGTACAGAATCCAACGCGGCCACCCGCATATAGCGGTCCACCCATTCACGCCCAGCAACCTCAGCATCATTGAGCGAAGCGTCCACGTACGAGTCGTCGTACGCAACCAACTGGGCGGTGGGGAACAACCGTGCCAACTCGTCGGCAAGCAGCACAGACCCACAATCCACCAACGCAATCCGCTCTACTGGGCCGGCGATCTCTGCGAGTTCAGCGAGCAGGAGTCTCTCCACCCCATCCAACTCGTCGCGCGAACTACCAGACGACCCGACAGCCAGTTTGTGATGAAGATCCATGAGTCAAGTGTCCCTGAAATGGAGCACCGCTGAGGTGAGAATTGCCGTGATCATGCGCACCACCATGAGCAAAATCAGGATAAAACGGGCAGGCCTCGGGGAGAATCGGTCCAAAAAGAGAAAACTCACCAAAAAACCTCGACAAAACCGCTAGAAATGGCGACACGCACTGGTTTTTTTGCCCTAACCTTGTGGAGGTAAGCCCGCACAACAGTGGGCACGGTTACGTCTCAGCCAGAACATTCGGCTAAGACCAATGAAGGGAAGTTCATGGCACTGAACCGCTCCGAACTCGTTTCGGCAATTGCCGCCAAGTCCGGTCTCACCAAGACGGACGCAGACGCTGCAGTCTCGGCACTCCAGGATGTACTCATCGAGCAGCTTGCGCAGGGTGAAGCTGTCAAGGTGACCGGCCTTCTGTCGGTAGAGCCAGCAGCTCGCAAGGAGCGCACCGGCCGCAACCCACGCACCGGCGAGGAAATCGTTATTCCTGCTGGTTGGGGCGTTAAGATTTCGGCAGGAAGCCTGCTGAAGAAGGCAGTCGCAGACCTGCCAGTCGCGTGACATCAGGCTAACTCAGAAAAGGTCGCCCACGTCTTGTGGGCGACCTTTCTTATATCCTCGACCTGGCAAGCCCTGTAGCTCTCGGTAAGGAGCAACCGTGACCGATCAGCCCATGCGACCGCGTAACTACGAAAGCCCAGAGCCAGCGCATAGCGACGACGAGCCGACCCAGACCCAGCCGCACGGCACCGCAGTGGAGGGTGGGGCAGGACGGCTGCCCGAGAATCCGCATGCACGGTTCGGTGGCGTTGTCCCCACTGCTGCCGCATCGTCGAATGTCGATGCAGGATGGCTTGATGGGTTGGCAAACGGCGGGCAGACCCACTCACACAGCCACGCCCATGGTCCTGCTCCGCGAGCCTCACGTGGAGTCCGCATCGTTTTGGCGGTGCTGCTGATCCCGATGCTGCTGGCCTCCGCGATCGGCATGGTTGTCTACTGGCCCAAGAACCCTCCGGAGCCTGGTGCCCTGATGACCACGGCACCAGGGGCAACCATCATGCTGGGAACCGTGACCGGCCCACTCGAGGATGAGGGGATCCCAGTCCGGGTCGACGACGAGTTCGGTGGCGGCGAGATCGTCATCCAAATCGGTGGCGAGTATGCGAGCGTCGGTATCGATGCTGGTGACCGTGTTCGCTTCCAAGAGATACCTGTCACCGACTCAGACACCGTGTATGTGTTCCAAGACTTTGAACGCCGAGCACCCATCGGCATCATGGCTGCAGGGTATGCACTGCTCGTGGTGTTGGTGGCGAGGTGGCGTGGTTTTGCCTCGATAATCGGGCTGGTCGTGTCGTTCCTCGTGATTGTGAAATTCACGCTTCCGGCCCTGTGGACGGGGGCGGATGCGATTCCGATTGCCCTGGTCACCTCGATTGTGGTGATGTTCTTCGTGCTCTATGTCGCGCACGGGTTCACAACACGTACCTCAACGGCACTGTTGGGCACGATCATCGGCCTTGCGGTGACGGTCTTGCTTGCGGCGTGGGCCGTTGAGTCCACCAACATCGTGATGCTCGATGACTATCTGGTGCAGTTGAACATGCTCGATGAGCGTGTTTCCGTGCGGTCGATCGTGCTGTGCGGCATGGTGCTCGCAGGGCTTGGTGTGCTCAACGACGTCACGATCACGCAGGCCTCGGCAGTATGGGAACTCAAGACCGTAAATCCCCAACTTGGCGTGTGGGAGTTGTTCTCGCGTGGCATGAGGATCGGGCGTGACCACATCGCCTCGACCGTGTACACCATCACGTTTGCCTACCTTGGCGCGGCTCTGCCGATGCTCATGTTGGTCTCGCTCATTGACCAGGGTCTGTGGTTCACGTTGACCTCGGGCGAGATCGCGGTCGAGGTGGTGCGTACGCTCATCGGCTCGATTGGTCTGGTGCTGGCCATCCCCATCACGACCTTCCTCGGCGCCCTCGTGCTCACGCTGGGTAGACAGGAGAATGCTGCGGTTGAAAAGGAAGAGCGGGCCGAAGCCGCCCATGCGGCCTAGAGTTCGTTGTTCTTTTGCAGGTAGCGCATTGCGACCCAGCCAATAGGGATACGCGCCCAGTAGGTTGCCACGCGGAACAACACGACGGCAGAGGTAGCGATGGCTGCTGGAACGCCGGCGGTGGTGGTCAGACCGGTCACCAGGGCAACCTCGATGGCCCCCAGACCTCCGGGAGTCGGTGCCATGGCACCCACGGTGTTTCCGACCAGGAACACGACTGCCGCATCGATCAGGGAAACCTCGGCCCCAAACGCATTGAGCGCAGAATCGAACGCGAGGACGTAACCCATGGTCATGAGAGCGTTTCCGGCCAGACCGAGTGCGAGCCGCCACGGGGTGCTGAGAAGTTCGGAGAGTCGTGGCCAGATCTGATTGAACGTTGGCCGGATTTTCGCCAGGAGGTACCGGCGCAGCCCTGGAATTGAGAAGGCCACGGCCCCGATAAGGACGATCGCGATGATGACGACGATGACCGATGTGGAGGGCAGCGCACGCAGCGCACCACCATCGCCCGAGGCCACAGACAGAATCACCACGAGCACGATTGTCACCACGAACCCGGACACCTGAACTAGGGCCACTGTTGCGACGGCGAGCGAGGTTTGCACGCCTCGTCTGGTGAGCATGCGCAGGTTGAGGGCCGCAGGGCCGATCCCAGCGGGTGCCGCGAGAGCGACGAACGAGGCGGCAGCCTGAACAACGGTTGCCTTGATGATTGGAATACGCACAGATGCGAAGCCCACGAAGGTGAGCGCCGCGCCAAGCCAGGTGAGCAGACCGAGCAGCAGGGTTGCAACGCTCCACCACGGATTCGAGGTCGTGATTGCCTCAACGATCTGGTCGAACTGGATGGTTGTGAACACCACTGCAGCCGCGATAAACGTGATGCTCCAGGTGATAACCGTTTTGATCCCAAAGCGTTGAATCTGCATCGGTTCAACGTCGGCTTCGGGAATCTGCTCAACGAGAGCGCTGCGCAACTCACTGATGAGTCTTTTTTGATCGCGTAGGGCAGAGCGCGTTGTGGACGGCATGATGACGGTTTGGAGCAGAGGGCCGAGGCGGCGCAGTTCGTGGGCGGAAATGACCTCGCGGGCCACAGCTATCGCCCGATCAGGACCCGTGAGGGAGGCGAACATCGCGAGCATCTGCGCGTTATCCATGTTTCTGGCTAGGGTGGCAGAGGCGATGTCGCCGTTTTCCCAGCCGGTGAGCCATACCTTCGGCGAACTGAGCGCGGGGAAATGCGGATCGAGACTGCTTGGCTCTGAAACGAGTAGTTGGTCCGCGGAGATACCGCGGTGCGACAACCCGGCCTTGTGGGCGATCTCGAGCTGTCGCCAGGCCTCGCGCATCAGAGAGTCGCTGATCTGAACATCCGACAGCGAACTGAGCGGCACGGCGCGTTCAGGGTGGTCGAACACGAGCAGCATGGAGTCGTCGGCCTCGGAGACGCCAAGGAGTTTGTGAGTGCGCACTCCAGCGGACTGTGCGGCGTAGTTCAGGAGCGCCGCGCGTTCTGCGACTGAGCGCAGTGAGATGGCGGAGCGTCCCTCGATTCCTCGTAGGCGGAGAGAGCGCCATAGGCGTTGAAGGACACCGATGAGTTGGCGGTCACCGTCGAGCACGACCACGTCCAGGCGCGGTCCATCAAGCCGGTGCATTGCGTATACGCGGGTGCTTGAATCTGCGGTGAGAGGGTGTGCGGCGAAGTCTGGTGGAATCGTGTCGTCGAAGAGTGCGCCAGGATGTTCAACGGTGACATCACGGACACGGGCGAGCGAGATCGGCTCGAACCCCGCACGTTGGACGCCGCGAACGAGGGCATCGCCCTGAGCCCGTTCGCTCTTGACACCGGAAACGTACCGGACGGTGAGCCCTGCCACACGGCCGAGGAGCACGGCTATGAATGCGCCGGCGAGGGAGACCTGCCCGGCGATGAGTACGAACGCTAGTGAGAACCACAGGACGTTCCAGGAGATGGACACGCTGCGGCGGCGGGTGCGAGGACCAGCGGCGGTCAGCAGCCCGCACAGTCCGGCGACGTATCCGGGGATCGTTAGCACCGCTCCGGACCCAATTCCCGCCGACATGCCTTGGATCAGGGTGGATGAGCCCCACTGCTGCACGCCCCAGATAAATACCACGGTCAAGGTCAGGCCCAGGGCAAGTGCGATGGCAGACTCAAGTACCTGTCGCCCTGAACGCCTGAAAGTCAACTCGGTCAGGACCGCGACCGGTACGGCGAGGGTGATGATGGTTTCAAGCACCACAACTGGAACAAGGAATAGCGCACTGAGCAACGAGGAAACCGACTGAACGTCTCGTTCAACGCCCTCGGTGGTGGAGGTCAGATATGCGGAGAACAGCATGAGCACCGCAATGCCTAGGAGCGCGGTGCCGATCCCCATGGCGTCGCGGGGTTGTCGCACGCGTGGCTCGATGTCGTCGAGCACAAGTACCTTGGTGGGTGGGGGATTGTCGCTTTCGTTCTCTGCCGTTGTGGATGAATTCGCCCCTGCATCGGCGGAGGAATCGAGCCGAGCGCCCGCTGAACTGACACTCGCAACCTCGGCGAGATCAGGTGTCTGCACCGATGACTCTTCTGTGTCCGGGGTCGCCTTACGCGGCGACGACGGTGAAGGATCAGGCGACAACATGATTTGAGTCTATGAGAAAACGGACCGCGACTCACCAGAATTTACGAATTTCGCACATCGAGCACCTTTGTGTCGTCTGTGCTTTTATGAGGAGAGGTACATTCTCAACGCAAACCCGGGGGAACAGTGAAAAAGGGTAAGTCTGAGACAGTCATCGAATCGGTGTGTTCTTCTACCTGCTGGTGGTGTGGACGATTGCGCTCGGTGCGGTTGCAATTATCGGTTCCGCGATTGCGGCCCGTTCGAAGAACCTCAGTTCGCCGTGGATGCTTGCATTCGGTTTGCTGAGCGTTCTTTTCGGTGTGATGCTCTTGGTGCGTTCAAGCGGAAACATCGTTGCGACACTACAGATCGTTGGTCTGGTCTTGGGCCTCTACGCATTCATCGCCGGTGCACTACAGATTGTGTCGGCGTTCTCGGTGCGTGCCGTCGCACGCGATATCGACCAGGCCCTGCGCGGCCAGTCCGAGGTGTTGAAGGCAATTAACCTGAACCAGGAACAATACGAGGCCGAACGAGTACAGCGCGCAGCTGAGCGTGAGGGGGCCGCCGCGGCTCTCGATGAGCCAAGCACATCACCCAACCCAACCGACGGTGAAGGTAGGCCGGGCGGGCGGCACGTCTGATCGTCGGCAATGAACCACATAAAGTGTGGGTGGCACCTTCAAGGTGCCACCCACACTTTATGTGATGCCGAAGCGGTGCAGCCAAGCCGCAGGGATCAGAGCGTAGCCAACGAATGCAACGATGTCGAGGATCGTATGGGCGATGACCAACGGCATAACCCGACGGCCCCCGCGCTTCTCATACCAGTACGAGAACACGATACCCATCGCAACGTTGCCGATGAAAGGGCCAATTCCCTGATACAGGTGGTACGAGCCACGCAGAATCGAACTCGCTGCGATGATCTGCCACATACCCCACCCAAGCCGACGCAGCCGGTCATGCAGGTAGCCGACCACCAGAACTTCCTCGAGCAGACCGTTCTTGAGCGCCGCAAGAATGAGGACGGGAACAGTCCACCAGTATGTGTCGAGCGCTGCGGCTTGGACGGACACGGTAATCCCGTTTGCGCGACCCGCAGCATAGAGCGCCAGTCCAGGAATGCCGATCACTGCCGCAAGCAGGAATCCGTAGCCCATATCCCGCAATGGTCGCGCAAAATCCAAGCCAATCCGCCTGAGCGCACCCTTGCCGAACTGCGACAGCAGGAACAGTGCAAGCGCAACTGGCATCACCGCAAAGAACAGCGACAACAACTGATACGTCAGATCCAGATATGGGCGGGCCGACTGGCTTGTGTTCAACGCAGTGGACTGCTCACCCAGTGGGGTCTCGGCCGTCAGCCGCGCGATGATGTTGACTACCGCGTAGACCCCCGACTTGCCCAGGCTCAAACCCAGCACGATCCAGACCTCGACGCCAAGCATCCGACGCTCGCGCCGATCGGTCACCACCTCAGAAGCCTTGGTGGGTGGTTCTACAGGTGCGGACATGGATCAGTTCTCGGAGTCGTCGCCACTGTTGGAGCGCTTACGCGTGAAGTAGGTGAGCAGTGCACCCGCCAAAGCGCCCAAACCACCAAACATTGCGATGCGACCCCAGTTGATGCCCTGCTGCTCGGTCGTTGCCTCAGGCGTTGGGCCCACGAGCGCATCGGAGGGAACATCGGTTGGTTCTTCCGAGGACTGCGGAGCAGTATCGGTTGACGTCTCCGCTGGTTCAGGCTCCTGCGACTCCGGCTCTTCTGGCGCAGGAGATTCTTGTGGAACGTTGTTTGGGTCATCAATCGTAAACGTCAAACCGCCCTCAATGGGGTGGGAGTCTGATGACACCACACGCCATGCAACCGTGTAGTCACCGTTGGCCAGCGGGGCGTCAAGTTCCAGTACAGCCTCCTTGCCGTGTGCGGAGAGATCGTATTCGCTCTTACCACCTTCATCCGAACTGATCTTGATCTTGCCGCCGATCTCTGCGATGTCATTGTTGAACGACAACACGATCGTGTCCGTGGTCTCCGTTAGCGTGGCACCGTCAGCAGGACTCGACTCGAGGAGGACATCGTGGGCGTTTGCGGGCGCTGTGGCGATCACGAACAGGCCGAACGCCACAGCGAGTGTTGCTCCGAGTGCGCGTAGGCGCTCACGGGCGGACAGGGTGTTTTGGCTGGTGCTAGTCATGGACACAACCATAGTCCGCTTGCCTAGGACTTCGCTGAACGGTTTTGGGTGAGAGTACCCGGTATGCGGGTTACTCTTTGGTCAACTCCTCGGAGTCCACGTTATTGAATCGGAATGTCACGTGGAAGACACTCGCTCTTGTCGGGAGCGTTGCATCGGCCCTAGCCGTTGTAGCTGAGTCAGTGTCCCGCCAGCCACATGAATCTTGTATTGACACAAGTATCATTCGAGCCTAACCTTGTATCAAGGAATTGATACAAATGGAGGAGTGGGTAATGGGCTTCAGATTGATTGCACTGGTAGTAGTGCTGCTTGCAGCCTCTACGATTGTGGTCGTCATGGCACAGCGCGACCGCGCCCAGATAGTCTCATCGTCCAATCAGTGGCGTGCTGTGCTCGTCATACGTGGACTGTTCCTCATACTGGGAATAGTCGTAGCAGCAGGTCTCATAGAGTCCGGTCTGGCGCGAAACATGATGGTCGCCCCAACGGCTGTCGGGTACTTTCTTGTGCTGGGTGTCTTCCTCGGTGAGGCAGTCGTCAAGGCTCCGCATCCCAGTGGTGTTCGTGCCGCAGGCATGAAAGCACGTTCTCTGCGGTCATATATCGATCGTGCGAGTTTGAGAAGTCTCTTGGCTCTGTTGGCTATCCATGTCACCGTCCTGGTGTTCACCACAGCTATTGCAATCCCGGATGACATGGGTCGCCCTGGTCGCGCCATCGGCTACTCGAATGATGTGGGTGGGTCGTTGAGCACCCCCTTCCCTGGTAGTTACTACACGAGCACGCAACTGGTGCTCGTCGCTGGTTTGATCGTGTTCACCGGCCTTGCCGCGTTTTGGGTGGTGCGCCGACCGCGCGGGTATTCGCGTGATTTCGAGTCTGAAGAAGCCATGCGAACGAGTTCGGTCGCGACCGTACTCGGCGCACTAGGCGTGAGTGTCGCTGTCGCCCATACAGGACTCGCAGGAGTGGCCGCGATGCGCCTGATCTCGCAATCCACAACCAAGAACCAGACGACGGATGCAGTACTATCAGCGCCGTCATGGTTCTTGCCTGCGGGAATAGTCATCCTTATGACTGTTGTCCTCGCTCTGATCATTGGGGTGCGGCTCGCTGCCGCCACAGTGTTCCCACGCAATGTAGTGGCTACGGCATGAGCGAACTGGAACTTCAGATCAGCGTTGACGAGAACAATCCAACGCCACCCTACGAGCAGATCCGCAGTCAAATTGCTCAGGCAATCGCGGTTGGTGCCCTTGGGGCAGATGAGCGCCTCGCCCCGGTCCGCCAACTTGCAGGTGATCTTGGCGTGGCACCGGGAACGGTGGCTCGCGCCTACCGGGAACTTGAAGCGTCGGGATATTTGGTCACCAAACGGGGTGGTGGAACACGGGTTTCAACCTCTGCTCCACGCTCGGCCATCCCGATTACCGACGATCCGGTTGCTTCCCAGGAGCGTCCTCAGACCCAGCGAATCGCGGCCTACGGCATCGCCCTACAGGGCGATGAAGTGCTTCTTGTACGATCTTCGGACCAGTCCAAGCTGGCAGGAACCTGGTTCCTGCCAGGCGGTGGAATCGACTGGGGTGAGGCTCCCGAGGAAGCCGTGGTGCGTGAGTTCGAGGAGGAGACCGGGCTGGAAGTGAGCCTCGGGGACCTGCTGGATGTGTCGTCGGCAATCAACGTATTTACAGACGAGACTCTGCATACGGTGCGAATCATCTACCTGGTGAACGTGGTGTCAGGTGACCTACGCGTGGAGGCCGACGGCACCACTGACGCGGTCGAGTGGATGCCACTGGACCGGGTGGGTGAGCTCAGACTCGCGGAGTTCGTGATCCGTGCGCTTGGAAGACTACGCGCACGAAAAGGGTGAAAATCCCGAATGGCTTGGGCTGTCATATCCATTGCCGAGTACCTCTAACGTTGGTACCTTCTGCGGTTATGAGGGGTAAAAACAAAATAGACCAAAATCTGGGTGACCGTAGCCAGCAGCGTCGGCGTCTCGCCGGCAAAACCACGGTCCTCACGGTCGCGTGTTCAATGATCTTCAGTCTAGCTCTGGCTCCCGCATCCGCGCAGTCAGGCAGTGGTAACGCAGCGTCTGCGCCGAACCCAGAAATCACGCTGGATGGCATCGAACAGCACTACCAGCAACAGATTTCCACATCCGCGAAACGCGACTCTGCCGGTAAGGAGTTCACGCAACCAGCACAGGACGCCGAAACCTCGCCGGATACAAAGTCCACCAGACGTCTCGCGGCAGCGTACAGCTATTCGGATGGGCTCATCAGCCAATCGGGAAGAATCGCAGACGTAAATGTGAACAGTGCGCCCACCGCGCAACAACGAATCACAAAGATCGACATAACTCGCGATCTCGTAAAACGCACCGTCACGGCAAAGGCGACCTTTGCACAGACCCCGACCGCGGCCAACGACTCCGCGGTCTTTGTGATCCTTGGCGAGTGGTCAGGTAACACCTGCAACGCGCGGATACTACTCGCAGCCGCGGCTGCATCGCCACGCACCAATGGGGCCTTCATCAACGCGTCCGGCGCACAAACCGGAAACCTCACGGTAAAGCGGTCGCTGAAAGGCGCGGAGCTGACGCTCACGAGTGCCGCGCACAACACGATACGTTCCGCCAAATGGGACTGTGCGTACGGCTTCAACCGGAATGTGCCAGGCGATGTCATGTACACGACCTTCTACGCTGAATCCCTGAAGGACGTGTTCAAACCCAAATTCCAGATCGATCCGGGCGCTCCTGTGCAGGGAAACCTGAAGGGCAAGTACGTGAAAGTTCGCGTACAGGTCCGCAACTCCGGTAAGGGCGATGCGAAGAACGTCAAGGTCACCGCGTCTGGAAAGGGTCTGACCATCAAGAAGAAGACTCATTCCATCAAAACCCTGAAAAACGGTCGTAGCGAATACCTCACCTTCAACGTCCGAGTGAAGAGCGGTAAGTCACGCAAACTCAAGATTAAGACCACCTCAAGTGGGGGATACACGGCATCCAAGACGGTCACGATTGCCGTCAAGCCAAAACCAGTGACGTACAAGTCCCTTTCGGATCGATATTTTTGGGGTTACGTACCCACAACGCTGAGTTCGTATCGGGGTTGGGAGAGCCGTACGGTATGGTTCCTCAACTCCAAGTGGGCCTATGTTGGGGTGCCAAAGAACGGTGCAAAGCCAAAGTGCACCAAGACCACCTCCACCTGCAAGCGCTACACCTACAACTCCAAGACCGGCGTGGCCAAGATAGGCAAACAGAAGTTCAAAGTCACCTCAGATGGGTTTGAGTACCGTGTGAAGGCCAAGGAGAAGAAGGCCATATTCGAGCCGTTGACTCAGCCGAAGAAGGGTGCGAAGCTCGCCACCAAGCTGATCAACCAGGACTGGGTCGGCAACTGCATGCTCACCTGCACAGCGAGCACCGAGCGTATCGAACTGGGCAAGAACGGCAAGTTCCTGTGGACCAGATCATCGGTGGGCAGCTGGCCCGGATTGGGGTCAAACTGGGCGATCATCCCACCAGACCAGCGTGGAACCTACAAGGTCATCAGCAAGGGACGGATCGAGTTCCGTTACTCTGACGGCTCCAAGAAACGCTTCCGAATCGGCGTCATGCGCGATGTGCGCGGCAAGGCTTCGCCAAAGGGCGAGGGTATCGTGATCGGTAAAACGAACTTCTACCGAGACTAGCGTTCGCTGGCCACAGGAAGGCCGGTGAGGGGACCTGAAATCCGCTCACCGGCCTTTCGCGTTGTTTACTCGGAACAGACAGGATGGAACCGCTAGGCGGCTCGGCGCAGCCGTAGCGAGTTGCCAACCACGATGACCGAACTCGCCGCCATCGCAGCCCCGGCGATCATTGGGTTGAGCAGTCCCAAAGCGGCCAGCGGAATCGCGGCAACGTTGTAGGCGAACGCCCAGAACAGGTTCTGCTTGATGATCCTCAAGGTCTGTCGCGACAGCCTGATTGCGGTTGCCGCAGAGCGCAGGTCACCGCGCACGAGCGTGATGTCGCTGGCCTCGATCGCAACGTCCGTTCCTGTGCCCATCGCAAGGCCGAGGTCGGCGCTGGCGAGTGCTGCCGCGTCATTCACACCGTCACCCACCATCGCCACGATCTTGCCCTGCGACTTGAGGTCGTTGACCACGGACACCTTTTGATCCGGAAGGACCTGGGCGATCACGTTGTCTTCCGCGATTCCGGCGGCGTGTGCGGCAACCTTCGCGGCACCCTCGTTGTCCCCGGTGAGCAGGATTGGGGTGAGTCCGAGTTCCTTGAGTTCGCTGATCGCCTGCTCGGAGGTGTCCTTGAGTGGGTCGCGGAGCACAATGATGCCCTGCAGTGAGCCGTTCCAGGCAACGGCGACTGCCGTCGCGCCGGTTGATTCCGCTGCGTTGAAGGCATCCATCAGTTCAGCGTCATCCACGGTCACACCCTGCTCGGTCAGCCAGCGTGGCCGTCCGACCAGTACCCGAGCGCCGACCTCGACACCGGAGTGTGGCTTGCGAACCAGCCCTGACACGCCTCCACCTGCGGAGTTCTGGAACTCGGTGACCTCAAGCGACCGGTCGACGCCGTCTGTGTTCACCGGGGTGGGCAGGTTTTCCTTGCCGTATGCTGCAATCGCTTGAGCGATGGGGTGCTCGGACTTCGATTCAAGTGCGGCTGCATAGGCGAGCGTATCGGCTGCTCCGACCACGTCCTCAACGGTCATCTTGCCCTGGGTCACGGTACCGGTCTTGTCCAGCACGATCGTGTCGATCTTGCGGGTGGACTCTAGGATTTCAGGGCCTTTGATGAGCACGCCGAGTTGGGCGCCCCTGCCTGACCCCACCAGCAGGGCGGTTGGCGTTGCCAGACCCAAGGCACATGGGCATGCGATGATCAGCACGGCAACTGCCGCGGTGAACGCAGCTGAGGTTGAATCGCCCCAGATCATCCATGCCGCGAACGTAGCCAGGGCAATCACGATGACGATGGGCACGAAGACAGCGGAGATCCGGTCCGCGAGGCGCTGCACGGGAGCCTTACCCGTCTGCGCCTGCGTCACCAGCCGGCCAATTGATGCGAGGGTCGTGTCCTTGCCCACGCGGGTGGCCCGAACAACCAGGTGGCCGGAGGTGTTGACCGTGGCGCCGGTGACGTTGTGACCCGGCGCAACCTCGACAGGTACAGGCTCACCGGTCAGTAGCGAGGTGTCGATTGCGGAGTGTCCCTCCACCACGATTCCGTCCGTGGCGATCTTCTCGCCCGGGCGGACTGCGAACAGGTCGTCCACCTGAAGTGCATTGATGGGCACGAGTTCCTCGCGGTGCGTACCGGACGGGTCACTGACCAGTCGCAGTGCATCTTTGGCACCCATGTCGAGCAGCGTGCGCAGGGCGTCACCGGCGCTGCGGCGTGAGTGGTGTTCTGCGAAGCGCCCCAGCAGCAGGAACGTGGTGACGACCGCGGCGACCTCAAAGTAGAGTTCCGGGGTGTCGCTGTGACCTGACATGCGCGGCAGGAAGGACAGGTGCATGACCATGCCGAGTTTGCCCGCACCGCCGAACAGCAATGCCCACAAAGACCACAGGGTTGCCGCGGCGACACCGAGCGAAACGAGCGTGTCCATCGTGGAGGACAGGTGCCGGGATGCGCGGAATGCGGCCTTGTGGAATGGCCAGGCACCCCAGGTCACCACCGGGAGCGTCAATGCCGCGATGACCCACTGCCATCCCGTGAACTGCAAGGCTGGGATCATTGAGATTAGCAGGACGGGGAGAGTCAGGATGGCTGACCAGATCAGGCGCGGTTTGAGTAGGGCGCCACGGTCCGCCGTGGGCGCTGAGGTGTCGCCCTCTCCCGTGTGGCCCTCGTGTCCTCCGAGATGAGCGAGTTGTTCCTCGGCGCTCGCAGCATCACCTAGAGGGGTGGAGTCGTGCTGGTGGGCGGCTGGATCGCGGGCAAGGGTGTCCTCACGTCCAGTGACACGGCCTTCGTATCCAGCGCGTTCGATTGCTGCTATCAACTCTTCATTCGACACTGGCTGCGTGAGAAGGACGCGTGCCGATTCGAGGGGAAGGTTCACCGTCGCTTGAGCGCCAGGAATCTTATTGATGCGTTTTTCCACACGAGCCACGCACGATGCGCACGTCATTCCCGATACCGCGAGGTCAACCTCAGCGATGACTGGTTCAGGGGCGTTCTCGGTCTCTTGCGGGGTACTCATTGAGAATCACTTCTCTCATTGAAAATGTGTGTTCCACGCAAAGCGGCGAGGAACGTGTGGGGCTCATCAGCGAATGTCGCGGACAAATGCAGCAGAGTGTAGGGGTGATGCGTATCGAGCCCCTATCGGAGCGCAACGTACGAAAGTTCGCAACCAACGAGTGATGAGCGGGGCACGATGGGATGCGGGAACGTTCGTTCCGTCAAACCCTGTGCCGGGTGTTGTGCGTGCTGGATCGCATGGGTCGGCAGCGTCGCGGCCGATGTGGGCGAGATGAGGTCCCCCGCCCACACGGTATGACTACTGGCAGCCGCAGTTGCCGCAGCCGCATCCGCCGTCGGCCGATCCCTTGGCGGAGAGGCCGAGTTCGGAGTTGACCTCGGTGGAGGTCTGGGTCGCGATGGATGCTACCTCGTAACCTGCCTCGTCGATGGCTTCGCGCAGTGCGTCTTCTGCGAGCGGGTTGTCTGAGAATACGGTGACCTCAGATTCCGCTTCCTTGCGCAGTTCCACGGAGACGTTCTCCACGCCTGCGACTGCCTGGAGTTCCTTGGTCACGGAGGAGACGCAGTGTCCGCAGGTCATACCTGGAACCATGAGTGTGGTGACGGTCGACATGTTGTTCCTTTGTGTTGTGTTTGATTTTCGACGAGTCCCGCCGTCACGTTCGCGTGTGCGGGTTTTGTGGTGGGTTGGGTATGGGGAGTCAGCTTCGCACGAGTCGGGCGATCGCCTCGGTTGCCTCGGTGACCTTGGCTTGGCCTTCCTCGTCCGAGGACTTGGCGGCGTTGACCACGCAGTGGCCGAGGTGGTCTTCCACGAGGCCGATGCCCACGGATTGCAGGGCTTTGGTGACTGCCGAGATCTGGGTGAGAACGTCAATGCAGTAGGTGTCCTCTTCGACCATACGCGCAATGCCGCGCACCTGTCCCTCGATGCGCTTGAGGCGTTTGGCGTAGTCCTCTTTCGTTCCGCTGTATCCCGCCATGGTCGGCTCCTTGCTGTTGGTTCCTGACCAGTTAAATATACCCCCCTAGGGTATGTTTGTATACCCCTAGGGGGTATCGGCTGGCGTGATGCTCTCAACACCGGCACCGTTGTTTGATGAGCACGAGTGAGAATGTGGAAGTAAGTGCTGTTGTCGAGGAGTTGCTAGAGGGGTGGAGTGCGAGGAGACTTGTCAGATGGACTCAATTCGCAGGTTTCTCGGCCTTGATGGGGAGGGGCGAGGTGTCAGTTCCTCTACCTCGCTCCTGTACTCGCTGATCCTCTCGCTCCTGATCAGCATGGGCCTACGTTTCCTGTTCCCGGCGATGGCTTACCCGGTGCGCTTTATCCTGTTCATTGCGGTCGTGTTTGCCGTGTTCTCATGGATTAACAAGAACCATCGCGACAGCGCTCGCAGGCGCAATGAACCCAAATAGTTATCCTCAAAACTAATGTGCGCTGGAAATTCGAGACTCGCCGAAAATCAAGAAACCTTCCCAGTGGAAAGACTCGCTGTCAGCGATTCGCATTCGCCAGACCGGACTCGATGGCCTCGATGATTCGAGGATCGTCCGGTGTGATGGTCGGCGCATAGCGTTTTGCGCTCCCATCAGGAAAAACAAGGAACTTCTCAAAGTTCCATCGAACTCGTCCGCTATGACCTGTTTCGTCCGAAATGTCGTGTAATGCAGCATAAACGGAATGCTTGTGCTTACCATTGACACGAACCTTCTCTGTCAGGGGAAAGGTAACGCCCCACGTCGTAGAACAGTACTCGGCGATGGTATCTCCACTGCCCATCTCTTGCAGAAATTGGTTCGAAGGGAAGCCGATGACCGTGAACCCACGCTCACCATACGTCTTCTGGAGTCTCTCCAGGGCCTCGTACTGTGGCGTTAGGCCACATCGGCTTGCCACATTGACCACAAGCATTACCTGATCGCACCACTCACCCATCGTGGTTTTGCGTCCGTCGAGCATTACGATCTCGCACCCACTGAGATCGACCATGTGCATTACCTCCGCTGTATAAAGACGATATAAACAACTATTTCAGAGTACGCAGGTAAATGACTTGTCGACCGCGTATAAATGTAGTTAGTGACCACAAGTAAGGGGACATCATGAGCGAAACATCGAAGGACGGTTCGATCGAACAGGAATCCGAAGGTGGCAAAGTGGCCGCCAAACAGACTCCTGGACCAGCGGTTGGCAAGCAGTACGACTCCGGAGTGCGCAGCCGCGACATGATTCTCGAAGCCGCGATGGTGCTTTTCAGTGAGCGCGCATACTCGGGTGTTTCCATGCGTGACGTTGCCGCTGTCGCGGGACTTACCCACGCAGGCGTGCGCTACCACTACCCCAGTAAAGACGACCTGCTGCTTGGCGTGCTGAACCGCTACTCGCAAATGGGGGACAAATACTATGAGCGAGCGCTACAGCACCTAGCCCAAGAAGAACCAGATCTGTGGGGCGTACTGTCCGAGTTTACGTCTTTCCTCCGCTTTACGCTGCGCCAGCGGGTGAAGGCGCAGATGTTCATCATGCACGCGATCCTCGCCGCCGATAAAGGGCACCCGGCCCACGATTTCTTTGAGGAACGATATCGACTGATCCGCCGCCAGTTCACCGAGGTCATTGGCTTGCTGCAACAACACAAGTACATCCGCGAGGACGTTGACGTGGAGAACTCGGCCATCGAGATCATCGCCATGGTGGAGGGTCTGCAGGTGCAGTGGCTCATCAACCCGAGCGAGGTTCCCTACCGTCCGATCATCAAGCAGGCGATCGGCCGGATGCTGCGTCCAGAGCACCAGGAACAGTACGACAAGATCGTGGAAGAACTGGATCTACCGGACCACCGCGGCTAGTTTCCCTCGCTAGCCGCTCAATGTGTGGGTTTTTACTTCAGTGTGCGTACTACTGATGCTCACACTGAAGTAAAAACCCACACGTTCGCCTGGCGCGTCCGCGCGACGAAGAGCGTGGAGGTAACCGGGCTACTGGATTGTCGTCAGCCGGTTCGGTAACCGGGACTATCGGGTTGCCGCTGCTGCGGCGTGGGCCGCAGCGGGCAGAGCCTCAATGATCCGGTTGATCACTGCGTCATCGTGCGCGGCGGAAACGAACCAAGCCTCGAACACGCTCGGTGGGAGCGAGATGCCCTGCTCAAGCATCGCGTGGAAGAACGGCCCATACCGGAACGTGTCGTTGGCGAGGGTATCGGCGTAGTTGTGGCTTCCGTGCTCGGCGGCCTTCTCCCCGAACATGACGGAGAATAGCGTGGCCGCACGCTGAACCCGGTGGGGGACACCCGCTGTGGTCAGCGCCTCGGTGACAGCCTCGCCCACCGCGATGGAAGCGGCCATAACTGAGTCGTACACGCCCTGATCGGCAGCCTCAAGGGTGGCCAAACCGGCGGCAACGGCTACCGGGTTTCCGGACAGGGTTCCAGCCTGATAGACCGGCCCGAGCGGCGCGAGTTGATCCATGATCTGAGCTGGACCGGCCAGCGCAGCAACGGGCATGCCACCACCGATGACCTTGCCGAACGTGAACAGGTCCGGGGTGAAGTCAGCGCCGAGCACCTCGTTCTCAAAGCCCCACCACCCAGACGGGCCGGTGCGGAATCCGGTGAGCACCTCGTCGAAAATCAGCAGAGCGCCGTGCGCGCGCGTAATCCTGCGCAACCCCTCGTTGAAGCCGCGGGACGGCGGCACGATGCCCATGTTGGCGGGCGCGGCCTCGGTGATGACCGCCGCGATCTCGCCAGAGTGGGTTGCGAACGCCTCCTCGACAGCGGAGAGATCGTTGTAGGGGAGCACCAGGGTTTCCGCGGCGGTCGCTGGCGTAACGCCTGCTGAACCGGGCAAAGCCTGCGTTGCCACGCCCGATCCCGCCTCCGCGAGCAGCGAATCGACGTGCCCGTGGTAGCAGCCAGCGAACTTGATGATCAGGTTTCGGCCCGTGACTCCGCGTGCCAAACGCACAGCGGTCATCGTCGCCTCGGTTCCGGTGGACGCGAGGCGTACTCGTTCGGCTGGGGTGATGCGGCGCTGAATGGCCTCGGCAAGGTCGACCTCGCCAAGGGTAGGAGCGCCGAACGACAGGCCACGGCTCGCAGCCTCCTGAACAGCGGCGATCACCGCAGGGTGAGCGTGGCCGAGTAACGCCGGACCCCATGAGCCAACCAGGTCAACGTATTCGCGCCCGG
The DNA here is from genome assembly GCA_031979385.1 of Timonella sp. GTDB lineage: Bacteria > Actinomycetota > Actinomycetes > Actinomycetales > Cellulomonadaceae > Timonella. The sequence continues at coordinate 71,406 of DALZEF010000004.1, forward strand.
CCACATCGGTCACGAACGCACCCTTCGCGCTCTGGATGAAGCGTGGCGAACCGCCCACACTCCGGTAGGCGCGAACCGGTGAGTTCACGCCGCCCGGCAGGATGTGCTGGGCGCGGTCGAAAGCCTGTGAGTTGGTCACCATGGTGTGCTCCTTGTGTGGTTCTCGGTGAGAGTTACCTGTGGGGCGGTTGCGAGTACGCACAAGCATGTCGCAACAACGGGATAGATGGGTCAGAGTTGCGGCGCGACTTCGAGCGCCCAGTAGGTCAGGATGATGTCGGCGCCGGCGCGCTTGATCGAGGTCAGGGACTCCATGATCGCGGCGGAACGGTCGATCCATCCATGTGCGGCGGCGGCCTCGATCATCGCGTACTCGCCCGACACCTGATAGGCGGCAACCGGTACGGAACTGCGGTGCGATACGTCACGCAGCACGTCCAGGTAGCTCATTGCAGGCTTGACCATGACCATGTCCGCGCCTTCGAGCAGGTCCAGATCCGTTTCCCGCAGCCCTTCGCGCGCATTGGCCGGGTCCATCTGGTAGGTGCGGCGGTCGCCGTCGAGTTGGGATTCCACAGCCTCGCGGAACGGCCCAAAGAACGCGGAGGCATATTTGGCTGAGTACGCGAGGATGGAGACGTGTTCATATCCGGCGGCATCGAGCGCGGAGCGAATCTCGGCGACCTGACCGTCCATCATGCCTGATGGCGCGACCACGTCTACTCCGGCCCTCGCCTGTTCCACAGCCATCGCGCAGTACAGGGCGTTGGTTGCATCGTTGTCCACGTTGCCGTCCGGTGTGACGATCCCGCAGTGCCCGTGCGACGTGAACTCGTCAAGACACACATCCGCCATGACCACAGTGCGCCCCTCGGACGCGTCCTTGGCGATGCGGATGGCTCGATTGAGAATCCCGTCCGGTTCGATGGCGCCTGATCCGGTCTCATCGCGTACGAGCGGCACCCCAAACAGCATGACCCCGCCCAACCCAGCATCCGCGGCGGCACGGACGGTGTCCGCGAGGCTGGCCTCGCTGTGCTGCACCACGCCCGGCATCGAGGAGATCGCAACCGGCTCGCGAGCGCCCTCCTTGATGAACAGCGGCAGCACGAGGTCGCTCGGGTGAAGGCGCGTCTCGGAAACGAGGGCGCGCATGGCAGGGTTGGCCCGAAGACGGCGTGGGCGATCCATGTCAGGTTCCTTACTGTGCGAGGGCTAGGGCGCGGGTGAGCGCGTCGAATAGTCCGGTGGTACTTGCTTGATTGGCGACGATATCCACACTCAGTCCGCACGCTTGCGCCGTGCGGGTGGTTGGTTCGCCGATGGCTACGAACGTGGGGGCATGTGGCGCGAGTTGGGGGATGACGGTGAGCGGGTCGAACTGCTTGGCGAACTCACGCACGATGCTCCCGGAGGTCAGTACTACCGCGTCTACGTCGCCGTCGCGCCAAGCGGCCAGTGCTTCGGGCGAGGCAGCGTGAGAGACGGTCCGGTAGACGTGGACGCGCTCGCAGTCGAAGCCGCGTGCACTCAGGCCGTCTTCGAGTTGGGTTGATGCGAGGTCTCCGAGAGGGAGTAGAACGCGGGGCCGGTCTTGACCGGGTGGACTCGAAGGATCAGGCCACTGCGCGAGCATTCCCGCCGCTGAGTTCTCACTCGCCTCAAACTCCGCCACGATCCCATGCTTCGCCAGAGCTTTGGTGGTTGCAGGTCCAACTGTCGCCCACCGAGTGCGCTGGGCAGTTGCCTCGACGGGTTCATCGTGACTTCGATCAAGCGATGCCACCAACTCAGACACTGCGTTCACACTGGTCACCGCAACCCAGTCAAACTCGCCGAGCCGGGAGGTGAGGTGGTCGAGTTGAGCGCGGGTCTCGTCGGAAATCGGCTCCCTGCTGATCAACGGCGACACAATGGCGCGGCCGCCAGCGGATTCGATGAGTTCCACGAGCGGTGCGGCCCGCTCGGCGGGACGCAAAATGAGGGTGAGTGTGCCACCCAAGGCGGCGGAACTAGCCATTGAGGAACTCCGCTGCTCCCGCCTTCAGCAGACCCTTCGCGAGTTCGATTCCCGCCGCACGCGCATCATCCTCGCTCGTCACCGGAACCGACAATGACCCGCTGATCGGTGGTCGGCTGGTCGCGTCTTGCGGGGCTTGAGCAGAGTGTGGGTCGAGAGCCGTTGCGGTCAGCTTCAACTGTCCGCCGCTCACGTGACCGTACGCGCCAACCGGTGCCGCGCAGCCAGCCTCGAGGTGCCGCAGCAGAGCGCGCTCGGCGGCCACGGCGTAGGCGGTGGGCAAGTGATGCAGTGAATGCAGCGCGGCAAACAGGCCCGGTTCCTCCTCCGCGAGGGAAGCGCGCACCTCAACGGCAAGTGCGCCCTGACCGGGTGCGGGAAGCATCGTGGTGAGCGGAAGAAGTTCGGAAATCTTGTGGTGCTTGTTCAGGCGGCGCAGGCCAGCGGTCGCCAGCACGACGGCATCGAGATCGTTGGGGGTATCGGGTTTGTCCGAGGTGGACAGTCCGGCGCGGGCGAGGCGAGTGTCAACATTCCCGCGAATGTCCACCACCTCAAGGTCGGGGCGGGCTGCAACGAGTTGCGCGGCGCGGCGCGGGGACCCCGTGCCAACCTTCGCTCCGGGAGGGAGCAGTTCGAGTGGTTCGCCATGACGGGAGCACAGGGCGTCCTGCGGGTTCTCGCGCTCGGGAGTGATGATGACGGTGCCCTCTTGCGGTGCGGTGGGGAGGTCCTTGAGGGAGTGGATCGCGATGTCGATCTCTCCGCGCAGCAAGGCTGCACGGATCGCGGTCACGAACACGCCCACTCCGCCCATGGACGCGAGCGAGCCCGTGAGGACATCGCCGTCGGTCTTGATGATCACGAGTTCGGTGGGCACCCCGCACGCCTGGCTGATCTGGGTTGCGGTTGCTCCTGATTGCGCGACGGCGAGCGCGGACCCACGCGTGCCGATGCGAAGTTGATTGGTTGTCACCTAGTCATTCTTTCATTGCTGCGAGCGGAGCGGGCAAGGGGACAGAGGGGGAGACAGGCTCCGGTGTGATTTTGTTCTGAGAAATTGTCAGAAAAACTCCTTGGTGGGTTTTTCTTCGGTGCTGAAACGGTATTTCCTGTGGTGCGCTCCGAATGTTCGGAATTTATCTGACAAACTGTCTGATCAATTTAACAGTCGGAGGAGGATCGAAGCGCGGGGAAATATTTCCACAACCCTCAGACAATTCCCAGAACTGCTTTTCGAGTGTGAGGAATCACTGCGACGACACCGGTTCCACTCACCCAGGCTCCCGTCACGGCGAGCCCGGGTAGACCATCCACCTGTTCGGCAACGGCTGTGGATAGCGCCTTCAGCTGCGGTGTTACCGGGGCCAGGGCATTCGGCCAGCGCTGCACGTGGGCCGTGTGAACCGTGTATCCGGACGGTTCGTAGATCTGCTCAAAATCGACTCTGGCCTGCGCTATCAGTTCCTGCTCAGACTGATCGGCGGGCTCTCCGTGACGCCCGTAGCTGAAGCGAATCACGTGGGTGTTCTCCGGTAGCGACTCCTGCACCCAAGGCCACTTCGAGTTCACGTGGGTCGTCCCTTTGGCGCAGATGGTGCCGCCAGGAGCGATCAGCCCACCCGTGCCACGATCAGCGAGTTGAGCCGCGTCCACAACCAGAGTAACCAGCGAGATGTCAGAGCCCGGTGGGATATCCCGTGCATTCTCAACGGCCCCGATGCCGACCTGTTTCATCAGACGGATCGCCTGCGCTGCGGGCAGAGCGAGAACTACACGGGGTGTCACGATTGCCGGCGAATCCCCGTGTTGGCCCTCGATCGTCACCTTCCAGCCGTTCCCGGCGCGGGCAAGCCCGGATGCCGCCTGGCCGTATGCAATGTTTCCGCCAAGTCCGCTGATCTGCTCCGCGAGTGTGCTCACCAGTTGGTTCATCCCGCCCCTGATCCCCGAAACCGCGCTTCCCGCAGGCGCCGCCGCACGGATCTCACGAACCGCTTCCGTGAGCGACCCGGCGCGTTCGAAGATCTCCCAAAACCCTGGGTGAAGTGCAGTGACATCCAGCTTTTCTGGATCTGCAGAGTGAACGCCCCCAGCGATAGGGCGCACCAGGCGTTCCACCACGTCTTGACCCATTCGGCTTGCGACGAACGCCGCAAGGTTTGACCGGTCACCAATCGCGACGTTCATCCACTCATCCGCGCGGGCTCGTTCAATGCCCGCAGTACCGAGCGCGGCTATCAGTGCCGGGTCGGACCAGTCATAGGGAACCCCGAGGACACTTGTCTTGGGAAGCGGAAACGGCGGTCCTGAAGTGGGGAAACACCAAGCGCCACGAGGGGACGGCTGAACCACGTCGAGGCCGAGACCGGCAATGTAGTTGGCAACCTCCACATCACGGGTGGCGAAGGACTCCGCACCAGCATCAACTGTGAGTTCGTGCCCTGAATCAAGCGCAATCCTCAGCGGGCTCAAGTACCCACCCACCCGCTGCGATGCTTCGAGGACCAGCGGTTTCACACCGTGACGTAGCAGTTCGCGGGCAGCCGTGAGGCCCGCCAAGCCGCCGCCAAGCACGACGGCTTCGGGCTCTAACTGGACAACAGGGTCAGTGGTCACGGTGTTCCTCAGGTCTCGATGAGTGTGCTGTAGGGGCGGTTCGCCCGGTCAGATCCCGATTTTCTATGTTTGGCCTAGTTTTTTATTGGGCCAAACATAGAAAACCGGGATCTGGGTGTCGGGCGGGCTAGAGCGAGTGCACCAACTCGACGATACGCGTGAGCACGGTCGGATCGGTGGTCGGTGGGACGCCGTGGCCTAGGTTCACCACATGTCCCGGCGCAGTGCGACCACGTGCAACAACGTCACGAACATGCGCTTCAATCACTGGCCACGGTGCGGTCAGGTATGCGGGGTCGATGTTGCCTTGCAGGGGTACGTTCCCGCCAAGTAGCGCTGATGCCTGGTCGAGCGGTGTGCGGTAATCCACACCCATCGCGGTAGCGCCGGTGTCGTGCATGGCGCTCAGGAGGTGTTCGGTTCCCGTGCCGAAGTGGATACGCGGCACCTCCAAGTCCCTGATCTGCTCAAACACAGAAGCGGAGGCAGGAGCCACGTGGGCCTTGTAGGCGTCCAGCGATAGTGAGCCGGCCCAGGAATCAAACAACTGCGCCGCCGACGCACCAGCGAGGATCTGGGTCCGCAGGAACTGTCCGGTCACGCGGGCAGACCATTGCATCAGACGTTCCCACAGGTCAGGACGGCTCAACATGAGCCCGCGTGCTCCCAGGTGATCGCGTGACGGCTTGCCCTCAACCATGTAGGCGGCGAGTGTGAACGGCGCCCCCGCGAATCCGATGAGTGGCGTACTGCCCAACTCAGCCGCAATCAGGGCGATTGCATCGCGGATTGGGGCCAGGGACTCGTCGGAAAGCGAGAGCGACTCCAGTCGCTCGATGTCGGCTGAAGTGCGGACGGGAGAACCCAAGACCGGCCCCACACCAGCCTTGATGTCCACATCGACGCCAGCCAACCGTAGCGGAATGACGATGTCGGAGAAGAAAATCGCGGCATCCACGCCGTGTCGTCGCACAGGCTGCAACGTGATCTCGGCGGTCAACTCGGGGCGCAGGCAGGAGTCGAGCATCCCGACCCCTTCGCGCACCCTGAGGTATTCGGGCAGTGACCTGCCCGCTTGTCGCATAAACCAGACGGGAATATGGGATGTAGCCTCACCGCGTAGGGCGCGAATAAGCGGTGAGGAGGCGGTCTCGGAGGAAATTAACGGGTGCGTTGATGGAATGCTCACCCCTCGATTCTGCCTTTTAATGCACTCAATGGTTAAATCGAATTGTTGTGACACTAATTTCGATGACCGCCAGCCACCGCGAATTGGATCTCGAGTCACTTGAGCAACTGACTCGGGGTACCCATGCAATGGGTGAATCCATCGTGGCGGACTGCCCCCGCGTGAACGGTTCCGTTGTACTCGCTACGTGCAACCGATTCGAGGTCTACCTGGACGTGGACCTCGATGTTGTCATGCCCGAGGATGCCTCGCGTGGCGTGGCTGATCTGGTTGCCTACATCACTCGTGCCGTTGAGGTGGACGCCTCGGCCGCCGCGCGGGCGTTCACGATCCGGGTTGGCAATGAGGTTGTAGACCACCTGTTCGCGGTTGTCGCAGGCCTTGACTCGCTCGTCATCGGCGAACGTGAGATCGCCGGGCAGGTGCGCCGCGCACTGCGTGAGGCGCAGGAGAAACGCACGACCACGGGCGTTCTTGAACGCCTGTTCCAGCACGCGCTGCGCACTTCCAAGTACGTGGCTTCGCGCACCCAGTTGGGTGCGGACGGTCGTTCGGTCGTGTCGGTTGGGCTCACCTTGGCTGAGCAGTGGCTTGCCGCGTGGGGCACCACCAGCGCGCTCGTGGTGGGAACAGGTGCCTATGCGGGAGCAACGGTTGCCGCGCTCCGGGCGCGCGGTGTGCGGGACATCTCCGTGTACTCCGGTTCGGGTCGTGCAGAGACTTTCGCGCAGTCACACCGCTTGACCCCCGTGGTCGACCTTGAGTCCGCCGTGGCGGACGCCGACATTGTGTTGTGCTGTTCCGGTACCGGCGGTGGTCGTGAGGTTGTGCTTGGCGACGAGTCTGGTTCCGTCAGCGCGCCTGTTCCAGTCCGGTCCTCGGTCAGTTTTGTGTTGGATTCCGCTGCTGTTGTTGCTGCACGCCGGGTTCGGGAGCAGCAGGCTGAGTCCGTGCAGGAAGCGGTTCTGCCACAGGTCATTGTCGATCTCGCGCTGCACCGGGATACGGACCCGCGCATTGCCGATATCGACTCGGTTCGCCTTGTGGATCTGTCGACCATTCGCGCTCACGTGCCAGTCGCCGATACTCAAGCCGTGGCACACGCGGTTGAGCTGCTGGGGCAGAGCGTCGAGTTGTGGGGTCTGCGCGAACTCGTCCGTTCCGCTGATCAGTTCATCGCGCCGCTCGCTGTGGAACTGGAGGAGCACAAGGTGGCGCTGGCGCAGACCCTGCGTATCGAAGGAGTCCCGGAGAAGCAGATATGGCCACGTGTGGTGCGCGAGTTGAGTGCTCCGTTCCATAGCCGGGTGGCGCAGTTCCGTGATCTGGTCAGGAACGGCGTTTCGGTCGAAGAGGCCGCTATCGCCGTTGGCTTTGCCAACGTTTTGGAGTTGGCGGGACGCTGAGCGGATCTGTCTTATTGTTTGAGACACACTTCCTGTTCATGAGAACTTTCTTTGGCGCTCGGGGCCACGAGTTTACATTGCCCATTTAACCGCTTCGACCTGCGGGTTTACCTACTCCATATTGTGTTCGTGCTGCGCGGAGCACTATTCTGCAGATTCTTTGCAGGTAAATTACTCAAATTATCCTTATGAATTTCACCCGCTCTTCGATCTTTCGGGTGTGAACAGGAGCGTTCGCACCCCCACGTACCCGCGTCCTAGGCAAGCGGGAACTCGTACCGCAGCCCTACGGCGGTAAAGAAGGACGGACCACGGATGGCACCCTCTAACGAACCTGAAGTCGACCTCATGGAAGAGACGGCTACGGAAGAAACCAGCGCGCCGAAGCGCTCAATCACCCTGCAACAGCGTCTTTACGGACTGCTTGCCACCGCAGTAGTTGGCGCGGTCATTCTCGGCGCCGCAGGGCTTATCTCGGTAACTCGTTTGTCTGCTGAGACGAAGGAACTGGTTGACATCAACCAGAACATCTCAGCGCGTATTCACGAGATCCAGGAACTTCAACTTCAGAACCGGGTCTTCATCGGGCAGATGGCGGCAGCGGACAACCAGTTGGCTCGTAACACATGGCACTCACGAATGCTCGAACTCGACGTGGAGATCGAACGAGTCCAAGCGGAGATCAGCGAATACCTTGGCGGCACGTCCGAGACTTTCAGGGCCTTCGAGGAAAACTATGCGCTGTTCCTCGATGCGCGCGAGAACAAGCTGGTTCCACGCTTGGGAGTACACGACTCAGTGACCGGTTTCTCCGCATATTTTTCCAGCGCGATCCAGCCGTTCATCGACACCTACGCTGAAGACCTCGAAGCCGCCCAAGCCGAGGTCGACCTCATGTACGAGGACGCGGTCGCAAACGCGAACCAGGTTCAACAGACCACCATCATCATCATCGTGATTGCCTGGGCGTTCGCAATCACACTGTCGATCGTCATTGGACTGCAGGTGATCCGCAAGGTTCGCGCTGCGGTTGCTGCTCTGACTGAATCGATCACAGCGATGTCCGACGGTGACATGACCGTGCCGGCACAGGTGTACGGAAACGATGAACTGGGCAAACTCTCTACGCTTCTGAATGTTGCTCGTGAAGCCATCATCAGCACCCTACGCGGCGTGAGTGACAACTCGGAAGCCGTGAACCTCGCCTCCCAGGCACTCGGAACTTCCGGCGCCCAGGTGGCTGCTGTGGCGCAGGAGACCTCATCGCAGGCCGAGGTCGTGGCAACGGCCTCGGAGCAGGTGTCGCTCTCGGTGCAGACCGTTGCTGCTGGTGCAGAGCAAATGGGTGCCTCAATCCGTGAGATCGCAGAGAACGCATCTGAGGCGGCTCGAGTCGCCACCCGCGCGACCACTGTGGCCGCTGAAACCAACCAGACCGTGGAGAAGCTGGGCGACTCATCTAAGGAAATCGGCACGGTCGTTCGTGCCATCACGTCCATCGCGGAGCAGACAAACCTGCTCGCACTTAACGCGACCATTGAAGCCGCACGTGCGGGCGAGGCCGGTAAGGGATTCGCTGTCGTGGCAGGCGAGGTCAAGGACCTTGCGCAGGAAACCGCAAAGGCAACCGAGGACATCGCTCGTCGAGTAGAAGCCATCCAGGTTGATACACAAAGTGCGGTCTCTGCAATTACCGAGATTTCAGAGATCATCGCGACAATCAACGACTACCAGGGCACGATCGCGTCTTCCGTGGAGGAGCAGACCGCTACCACGACCGAGATGAGCCGGTCCGTGGTTGAGGCGGCGGCAGGTATCAACGACATCGCCACGAACATTGCCGGTGTCGCGACCGCCGCGGCGCAGTCGAGCACGACGGTTGCTGAAATGAGCATTGCGAGCAACGAATTGGCTGAACTCTCCTCCGAACTACAGGAGAAAGTCGGCCAGTTCAGGTTCTAGCCCTGCCTCCCAGAGGGCGCGTATTCAGGCACGCGTTCTCCTTCTTCCCCGATATACAACGGTTAACTCTAGGGGACAAGCACCACCCACCTGGGAGCATCTGCTCATAGACCGGGTGAAACAACCGATGAGTGAACTGAAAACGACAACATGGCGCAGTGATGGATCAAGCGCCGGATAATGGCTGGATCAATGATGACTGACGTAGCACTTCGAGAGCGTGAGGATGCCACCGAGTTGACGCTCGACCCGGAGCCTGGCACCGCACTGCTGGATATGGTCGGAGCCGCTCCACACACTACTGGCGAGTGGGAGATCAACGTCAAACGCAGGCAGACGATCAAGGCTCGGATGACGGCTCTCATCGGAACTGGCATCATCGGCGTTCTCGTGATTGGTGTGCTTGCGACTGTCTTGTTGCAAACCCTGACGAACGCCTCGAAAGAGGTCAACCGCGTGAACCTGGAGGTGAGCGCGCCACTCAGCAGCCTGCGTGAGAATCTTGCCAACGGACAGGTGATCCTGGGGCATGTAGGCTCCGCAACTACCAACGGCGACCGTGACCGGTGGCTCGCACACCTCGCGGAAAACGATGCGCTCATCGAGCAAAATCTCGAGAGCCTCAGAGCGGGCATGCAGGACCCAGATCATGTCGCATACGTGAGCTTCCTGAGCAACTATGAGAACTTCAAGACCGCCCGCGACGGCACACTTATTCCGACCGCACAGCCGGATAAGAACAGCACGGGTCAGTTCAACCGCCTACGCGAGGTTCTGATTCAGGGCAAGGTCGACGACTATACGGCGGACTTGGACCAACTTGGTGCTGATATCGATGCGTACGCGGCCAATATCGTCAAGGAAGCTGAGGGCACGGCTACTACGTCGCTCATTCTCCTTGTCGCCGTGCTTGTGGTGATATCCGTGATTATGTGGTTCTCTGGGAGGCGGATATCCACCTCGATTCGCAAGTCCATAGGATCTCTGGTGGAAACTGCCAGGGCACTTGGCTCCGGCGACTTGACCGCTGATCACAGCGAGACCGGTCAAGACGAAATCGGCGAGGTCGTACGCCTGCTTGATTCTGCTCGTCATTCGATGGCGGAAACCCTTCGGGGCGTTGCCGGCACCAGCCAGGTTGTCTCTGGCGCTGCCCGAAACCTCGGCGAGTCCTCAACTGAGGTGTCTGCAATGGCGCAGGAGACTTCTGCCCAAGCCGGTGTTGTTGCGGCTGCTGCCGAGCAGGTGTCTCGAAACATCGAGTTTGTTGCCGCCGGAGCGGAGGAAATGGGCGCCTCGATCCGGGAGATCGCCTCCAATGCAACTGAGGCTGCTCAGGTCGCATCTCGCGCAACCGATGTGGCGCAGCAGACCAGCCAGACCGTGGCGAAGCTTGGTGAGTCGTCGGAACAGATCGGCACGGTTGTCCGCGCCATCACCTCGATTGCAGAGCAGACAAATCTACTTGCACTCAACGCGACCATCGAGGCAGCGCGTGCCGGTGACGCCGGTAAGGGTTTCGCCGTGGTTGCGAGCGAGGTTAAGGAACTCGCTCAGGAAACTGCACGCGCCACTGAGGACATTGCCCATCGGGTTGAAGCCATCCAGCAGGATACCGCTGGCGCCGTTGCCGCAATTGCAGAGATCACCGAGATCGTAGAGTCGATCAACACGTTCCAAGGGACCATTGCCTCGGCGGTTGAAGAACAGACCGCGACCACCGCAGAAATTGGGCGTTCGGTCACGGAAGCTGCGAGTGGAGCACAGGAGATCGCCACGAACATCGCGGGTGTCGCGCAATCTGCTGCCCAGTCCGCAGAGACGGTCAGTGCGATGGGTGGGGAAACCCACGAACTGGCTGCTCAGTCTACGGAACTACAGGAGCGCTTGGCTGCATTCAAGTTCTGACCTCACCGTCAGTCGTGAGTCTATTCTGACGAGACTCACGTCCGCCACCCCCAATATGCGGGAGGCTCGGGCGCACGACGTGCGCCCGAGCCTCCCGCATATTTGTTCGTGGACTGTGGCTTATCCGAGGCCCAGCGCCTTTGCGAGCTCAGTCTGGGCAGAGATGGTGTCCGCTACCGTTGGTGCGTCGGTCGAGGTTTCGTCTGCCGTGACAACGGTTGTGATTGTGAGACCATCGAACACGCTGATGACGCCGGATTTTGGCGTGGTGTCCGTTGCAGTCAGTGTCTCCTCAACTCCAAAACTTGCGCCCCCGAGTGCATCGGCGGCACCTTCGATTACCCGATCCGTCGCGCCATCGGTGTTTGCAATGTATGCCTCTTTGGTGATCTTGGCGGTTTGGATCACGAACCCGATGGTGGTCTTTCCATCTTCACGGGCAACGTAGGCATCATTGACCCAGTTGCAGCGAGCATTCTCGAGACCGCTGGAGAACCCGCGACGGTCAAAGTCATTCGTCTTGGGCTGGAACCCGTTAATGATGGGGCCTAGCGACGCTGCGAGGTCCGTGCATGTTGGAATCGTGCCGTTGAAAGGTTCGAGGTCGGAGGTGTCTATCGTTTCAGCAGCGACACCTTGTGGGGTTGTGCCTGATCCAGGCAGAGCGTCCTGGTCGGTGGGGATGGGTGTGCAGGCTGCGGTGAGAGCGATGAGTGCTGCTGAACCTAGCGCGGCGATAGAGAGTCTTTTGCCCATGGCATACTCCATTTCTTTGGTGAGTTGCTTCACAGCGTAGAGCACGTATCGGCTTGAGCGCGCGGGGAAGTGTGGGAATTTGCGCTCCCGTAACAAAACCGCTTAACTTGTCCAAATGTTGAGATTGGCTCGGGTGTGAGGTGCTGCCCTGCGGGCTATACCGCTTGCCGACGATCTGGTTGCGTTGCCGGATAAGTCAGGTTCATGGGTGGTTGCGTCATCCTGTGGGCCGATGCCGCCAGAGTGCGAATCGCACTAGCATCACTGAAAGGATCAAGGGCTGATAGTAGAGATGGAGACGGGTATGCGTAGATTGGTGGCCGCAGCGTTGACAGGTGTGATCTTGGTCGGGGTTTCAGCCTGCGATATCGAGGAGGAAGCTCAATCGGGCTATGTGTTTAGCACGTCAATGAATCGAAAGGCTGCGCAGCGGGTTCTGGATGACCCGATGGGCCGGGTTTTACCTGTGGATGAGCCTGTACGCCTCACTCATTGGATGGGTACTACCAGGGTTACGGATACCGGCGCAATCTACGAGCAGATGCAGTTTGGTCAGGCCGTATATGCAATCTGTGCTGGGGTGGATGTCGGTGCGGAAGAGTGTGGGCTCGATCCCGAACGCCCTGTTCTGCGGCAGGATACGGTCGGAGATAAAGACCTGCTGATTGTGAAGTACCCGGGAGCGTCTGAGAACGCAGACTTTGGGGTGCTCTCTGAGCAAGAAATCAATGAGGTCGAGCAGTACCTCAAGACTGTCGAGTTTGTCGATAGTGAGGTCCCGGGCTGGGTCGTCGCATACGCCGACCTCAAGGATTAGACCGCTTGTTTGGCTTGGCGGTTATCACGCCGGCAACACTTGACGCGAAGCAGTTGAAGGCACTGTTCTCGATGACCCCGTTTGTTCTGATCTCTGGCGGATCGAGTGCAGTGCGCCAAGCCCAGCAGTACCTCAATGCGATGTACGCGAATCGGACTCCATTCGAATACATCCCCTGCGATGGAGTCTACTCGCGTGACGTTCAGAAGGGTTTGGTCTACGCCATCCAATTCACGTTGGGAATGAGCGATTCGGTTGCGACGGGAAGTATGGGTCCAAGCACGCGGTCAGGGCTTCAGGCGAACGGTCTGTTTTCTGCGCCAACGTCAAACATGACGAACGCTTTTGTTCAGCTCTTCTTGGCCGCGTGCCTGTTCAACAAGGTCCCGGTAACTTTTGGTGCCGAATACACGGTCTCAGATTCCCACAAGATTGAGGCGTTCCAGCAGTTTTGCCAAATCCCTGTAACGGGTGATGCGGATTATGCAACCTGGATGTCATTGCTTGTGTCCACTGGAGATCCAGACCGCGCTGTAGCGGCGCTCGACACTTCAACCGAGATCACATCGCAACGCCTCGCGACGATCAAGAACGCGGGCTACACCACGGTTGGACGATACTTGAGCAACGTGGATAGCCCGACTGCACTCAATAAGAAGCTACAGCCAGGGGAACTTTTCCGGCTTCTGAAGGCGGGAATCTCGGTCTTCCCGATCTTCCAGGAAGCCGGAAATGGGACTCAGTGGTTTACTGCCCCCTATGGGGAGACCCATGCCGACAAGGCCGTTGCAGCCGCTCGCGAACATGGTTTCTTGCCGGGAACAACAATCTACTTTGCCGTGGACTTTGATCCAACAGATGCTGAGATATCGAGCGCTATTCTGCCGTACTTCACGAGTATCGCAAACCGCTTCACCCAGGAATCGTACGAGTACAAGATCGGAGTCTACGGAACCCGCAACGTATGTGGGCAACTGTGGGAAGCGAACCTCACGGAGTACTCGTTTGTCGCGGGGATGTCCACCGGATTCAGCGGGAACCTCGGGTACCCACTGCCGCCCAACTGGGCCTTTGATCAGATCAAAGAGCACACGATCGGTACAGGAACTGGCGCAATTGGAGTGGACAATCTCGTCATGTCTGGGCGCGACCCTGGCGTGAGCAGCGTGGACTGGCGTGGACTGTTCACTTCTCCCGGCGTGAATGGCCCGTTTTTCGATCTGCTGGATCTTGTCGAGGACACTGCGAAAGAATGGGTAGCGAATAATCCTGCGACCACGGTTCCCTACACTTTCTTGGTGTGCCACTTTTACCGTGAGCGTGACTACAACGGTAGTAACTGGAACGTTGTTGCCGGAGAACTTGATGAGACATTCATCGACCACATGAATGCGATCTGTGAAGTTCTTGACATCCCAACGGATAAGAAAAACCAGCAAAGCCATCAAGTGTTTGCCTTCCACCACCCTTCATATTCGGGCGCGACTAGTTCTTTGGGGGTATCTCATCTATTCGCTACGGCAAATGGGTACTTCTTCGACTTTCCAGAGCAGATGCGTCCACTTCGGGCGGACATCGCTGGCTATGCCGGGGACCTGCTATCCGTATTGAATGGGTATCGGGGGTACACCAATCTGCAAGATGAATTAGGGCAAACTCCGGTCAGCATAGAAATTTATGCGCAAGAAACGATTCTTACCCCAGAGCCGGTACCGAACATGCCTTCCAGATTCGGGCTGGCTGACTTCATCGAGGATGCAGAGGGCTACTATTTGGCCACTCAGATTCGTGAGAATCCCTCAATGCACTTCTCGGACGTGCTGCGGATGGTGACAACCGCTCCAACGATCAACTCTCCAGCGAAAAGGTTGTGGGAGGGCGGCTTGGGGGGAGTATCTCCGCAGCAAAGGTGATTGCCGATCAAGTATTCCAAACGGACCCTGTCGGTGGAAGCTTTGAAGAAAACCTTTATGGGGGATTGAGATTGGCGTTACATGGCGCGTTGAACCCACCGATCCTCTTGGGGCAGTTCACGTCTGCTGAGATCGACTCCGTTGAAGATGCATTCGTGAGTGCAGTTATCAGCAAGCTGTAGGGAGAGAAGAGAGTAGTGTGCGTACTTTTGTGCGCACACTACTCCTGCTCACTCATCCACATATTGATTACATCTTCAAGCGATGAATCTGCGCTTTGAGCGGACATGAAAAAATTACTGAAGGGTTCTGGTGGTAAGGGAAGGGAACCTCCACGATAGGTGAGTGTGCAGGAATAAGTTCTCACATCGATTGCTTGATGTTTCTTCGCGTAGTCAAAGAAATCATCGCATGTCTGGATGATGCCGGAATATGAGTGTTTTGCCCTCTTTAATTCCATTTCGAGAACTAGGTCTGAGTCGGGTGCTGTGATCTGGTCCTCTTGAGTGAGTTCACCGTCAAGTACGAAGCGTGCTTCTTCGACCAGGCTATCTGCCTCGACTTCTGCCAACACCTCAGTAGCGGTCCACGTGTATTCCTCAGGTTCACCAGCGTATGGAGTCCACTCCACGACACGGTTCAGGTTCGCTGCGGCAATACAGAAGATCGCAGCCAAGGCCACGATGAGTCCAGTAAACAGTGGCCACTGTCTCTTCATCGCACCCTCGCTTACTACGTTCACATGTTTTATGAAAGGAAACAGAGTCATGAAATCACAAAATGGATGGCCCGTAGTGCAATCGTCAAGTTCGTCTTGGCTCAGGCCGCTAGAGTACATCACCGGCCGTGTCCTAGATGGCCCAGTCTACGAGGTCTTTATGGATCTTTGCCAAAGGTTTGATGCAGAAGTTGAACCGATCAACCGGGCGTCCTCCTGGGGGCATTCCTACAGGTCGATTGGAGGTTCAACGACTTAAACGGTCATCAGTGCACAGTGAGACGTGGGTGATTGGCGGGCTACCTGAAGGTAAACGGCTACGTGCAAGATCGAGGCCGAGCTTGATTTCACCGGTGGTGACGTTGAGGGGGAACGGTACGCAACTCGAAGTCGTCGCATGGGAAAGCGCGGACAACATCACGTGGGCGATGGCATCCGATGGACTGTTCTATTCGAAAACCTATCTAAGGCAGGTGGCCCGAAAGTGAAAACTTCCAAATTCAATGACAAGAGGTTTTGGGTGGACACTCTGGATCGTGCAGTCTCCTCCTTCGCTCAAGGCTTACTGGCCACAGCGACATTGACGACATTCAACGTTGTGCAGATCGACTGGGAATCGAGTGTCATCTCTGCTGTCTCCTATGCGATATTCTCCACGCTTAGCTCCATTGCACTCCGCGGCGGTGAAAACCTAAACGAACCCCAAGCCTGACCAGGGGGCGATGTCGAAATCTCAAGCGCCCACGCAATGTGCGCGATCATGCTTCCGAACTGAAAGCTTCGCTCTCGGCGTCATAGTTATCCTCGGAGGCGGCTAACGCAAACTGCTCCGCCGCCATTCGGTAGATTTCTTCCATGGAGACATTCAACGCGATTGCTAACTGATTTATCTCGCCAAGCGTGGGCGCGGGGGTCTCTCCACGTAAAATGATGCCGATTCGATTGAGGGAGAGTCCTGAAAGCCGCTCAAGTTCTCGCCGACTCCTGCCGCTCTGCTCCGTCAGGTCTACCAAAACCGAGACCAGAGCTAGGTCTAGGGGATAGTGAGTCTTTTTTTTACGGGCCACATTTCACACTGTACCTATTTCGGCACAGTGTGGCAAGATCACCATTCCACGCGTTCGTCGCTCATCCAGTCGGCCAGCAGCTCCTTATGATCAGCAAGCCATAAACGAAGGATCTTTGTCGGAACCCCTAGTTCTTGTGCGGACCTGCCGAGGTCCTCGAATACGTGGCATACGGCGCGCACGTCTTCAGTTGCCAGTAGGATCTTTGCGGCATACCGATCTGCTTGCAGTTCTGCCTTTTCATGGGTGAGTGGCTGTGCTTTCATGACGCCGTAGTGTGTGTGTCCGTAGTGTGCGTGTCCAAGTTCGTGAGCTAGGGCGACTTTCTGCGTCAAAAGGGAGCGCTTTGAATTGAGTGCGATCACATTTCCGATCAGCAGGCCGGAATACGTGTCCATCTCTTGCCAGCGAACTTCTCGAAAACTCGCGCGTGGAAGCGGCCCTTGCATCCGTCATTCTGGTGAGCGAATCTGCCTGAAGTGGACAGATTGAGTACGCGCCGTTGTGGTTAGCGGGTTCATTCACTGAAACTCGGACAGCAGCACTTAGTTGTGCTACTTAGGCGTGAGCATGGGTAAAGTGCACAGTGAAGCAATTTCCTACACGTTCAACTGCTTAGTCGATACGTCACCGCAAAGACAACGAGCCTGCCGCAGGAAGTGCGGCAGGCTCGTCGTCAATATGAAGCGGGTCAGGCGAGGTATTCGTCCACCAACTGCTCGGCTAAGCCAACGTAGGATGCGGGAGTGAGCGCAGCAAGGCGCTCCGTCTCTTCCTGCGGCAAACCAAGGCTGCGCACGAATTCGATCATTTCTGCCGAGCCGATGCGGTGCCCGCGCGTGAGGTCCTTGAGGCGTTCGTACGGGTTCTCCATGCCGGGAACGCCAGCCACCCCTGCGGCGCGCATCGCGGACTGGATTGGCTCGCCGAGAACCTCCCAGTTGGAGTCCAGGTCAGCTAGTAGCACGTTCTCGTCAACGGCCAGACGGGTCAGGCCTTTGGCAACGTTGTCGATTGCGAGCAGGGAGTGGCCGAATGCGGAACCGATGTTGCGCTGTGAGGAGGAATCGGTCAGGTCGCGTTGCATGCGGCTCGTGACCAGAGTGGAACCGAGCACGTCGAACAGTGCGCAGGAAATCTCGAGGTTCGCCTCGGCGTTCTCGAACCGGATCGGGTTGACCTTGTGCGGCATCGTCGAGGAGCCGGTCGCACCCGGTACTGGGATCTGCTTGAAGAACCCGAGCGAAATGTACGTCCACACATCGGTGGCAAGGTTGTGCAGGATGCGGTTGAAGCGGGCGATGTCAGCGTAAACCTCGGCCTGCCAGTCGTGCGACTCGATCTGCGTTGTCAGCGGGTTCCACGTCAGGCCAAGGTGCTCCACGAATTCGCGCGAAACGGCAGGCCAGTCAGCGCCTGGAACAGCGGCAACGTGTGCGCCAAACGTACCCGTTGCGCCGTTGAGCTTGCCTAGATACTCCGCACCGGAAACCCGTCGTACCTGACGGCCCAAACGGTGGGCGAGCACGGCGAGTTCCTTACCGATGGTTGATGGTGTTGCAGGCTGGCCGTGGGTGCGCGACAGCATCGGAACGCCCTTGTGCTCGCGAGCCATCCCAGCAACCTGCTCAACTAGAGCGGAAGCGGCAGGAAGCCACACGTTCTCAACGGCCCCCTTAACCATGAGCGCGTACGACAGGTTGTTGATGTCCTCAGACGTGCAGCAGAAGTGCACGAGTTCCGAAACAGCTGGGAGGTTAGTGTCCGCGCCAAGCTTCTCGGGCGCAAGAGCGATCCGACGCTTGATGTAGTACTCGACAGCCTTCACATCGTGCACGGTCTCGCGCTCGATCTCCGCAAGCTCGGCGATGCCATCGCCGTCAAAGTCGGTCACGATTGCGCGCAGGTATGCCTTCTCAGCATCCGTTAGTTGGACGGCGCCCGGAACAACCTGACCGTCCGTCAGCGCAATAAGCCATTCAACCTCAACGTGGATGCGCTCGCGGTTCAACGCGGCTTCCGACAGGTGGTCTACGAGCGGTGCAACGGCTCCACGGTATCGGCCGTCAAGTGCGCCGAGTGCGATCGAAGGGGTCAGTTCAGCAAAACTTACGCGTGCATCAGTATTGGCCATGATCGCTATTCTTTCACGTCCACATCGCCGCGTGGTGGGCCGTCCGTTACTCAAGAACTATTCGATGATAGCTCGCGTTACTGTCACCTGTTCCTCCAAAACGGATGCGATGAGAACCTGGGTTTCGTTGATCCGGTCAACGGCCCCGCGAATCTCCGTAAGTGAGTCAACTGACGCCTCAACCTGCTGCTGGATGGTGCTGATCTTGCTTTCCACCTCTGCGGTAGCTCGTTCGGTTTCGTTTGCCAGATCCTTGACCTCGCTTGCCACAACTGCGAATCCCTTGCCCGCTTCACCAGCGCGGGCCGCCTCGATTGTGGCGTTAAGGGCGAGTAGGTTTGTTTGTCCAGCAATTCGCTGGATCATACGAACCACCTCGGAGATCTCGCGAGAGGATTGTCCAAGCCCCAAGATATCTTGGTCTGCTGCTTCCACATACCGTTGACCCTCAGCTGCCACTCCGGTTGCTTGGGCGACGTTACGTTCCACTTGGCTAATGGAATCGAGCAGTTCTTGTGCCGCCGCGTTGAGGCGGGCTGCCGCGTTGAACCGGTCAAGGGTCTGCCCGACCAGATAGGCGGCATTGAGTAGCGTGGCTTTACGGGCATCCGTAAGGTGGGTGAGCTTTTCGATGAAAAAGTCCATCGTGCCGATCACCGCCCCATTACACATGATGGGCAGCGCAACCACGGCTGTGAGTCCTGCGTTCAATGCGGCATCCGCACGCAACTGCCCGCGCACGGTGGACAGGTCATAGATGATCCCAAAGTCCCCGGTTTTCCAAACGGTTCCGATGAGCCCTTCCCCGTATGTGGGCGTGAGCGCGGCTGAGGATTTAGAAAACTCCGCAGAAACCTGCCCGCTGTCCAACTCAAGGGTCAGGACCTTGTTCTGCTGGTCAGCCTTCCAGACGGAGCCGTACCGCCACCCAAACCCTTTTCGGATCTCGTCAATTGCGTGGCGCAATGCCTCACCCGACGTTGATGATTCGGACACCGACTTCATGACAGCGGAAAGGGTTTGAGCGTTTTCGTGTTCTTCTGCCTGTCGCTCCGCAACGGCGAGCCGAGTAAGAGCCTGCGACACGAGTACGCCTATCGCCCGCAGTGTGGCTTTGCGTGACTCTGAGATGTCGATTTCTTCGAGTGCGAAGAAATCCATGGTGCCAATCACTTTGTCTTCCACGATGATGGGAAAGCACACCCCAGATTTGATTCCGTTGGCAAGGGCGATCGGTGCGCGGACACAGTCAGAAAGTTCACCAAGATTCTTGACGGCTACGAGGTCTTGGGTTTTCCAAGCGCGCCCGGAAAGTCCGACCCCGCGCGCAAAGGTGGCTTCACGGGTGACGCGTTGGAATGCAGGTCCGGCGTCACCGGACTCCACGGAGAAACGGAGCACATTCTCTGCGGGATCGAGCTCCCAATATGAGCCATACGCCCACGAGAATTGTTGCCTGACAAAAGTTAGCGCCGAGGACACCCCGTCATGGAAGCTTTTGGCGTTTGCGAGAGCACGCACGGTTTCTGTGACCGCACGAATGTCCGCTGAGAGTTCTTGGACTTCGTTGTGGCTTTGGGGGGTTCGTTGAGCAGTGCGCTTGAACATGGTGCCTCATAGGTGTTGGGTGTGCAATATAGACGCGCTGTGGGTGGGGCGCTAGAGGGTTGCGCTGTTGTGGGTGGTTTCTCAGCCGTGAGAAGGCGACGCAACGCTTTGGTATTCACCTGCTGTTATCGGTTGTGGACCGTGTTTATGTAGGGCATTTGCAGATCGAAAGATCTGGTTGTTGTGCGACTACGCCATCAAGTCCGGTCTAAACCGAAATAAGCGTAGGTGGGACTCCAGACTCAATTGGCCGAATCGTCGACAAGAGACAATATTGATATGCGAGCAACCCAACCTAGTCCTGCTACCCGCCCCCAAAAACGCAGGCGTCGGTCGCCGGGCTGGGTGCCAGACCAGCATGGTGCATGGGCGATGCTCGCGGTACCTCTACTGGTGGGCGTGGTTCTAGGTGGGCCAACACGGACACACCTTATCCTCGCTCTGACATGGTTCGCGGGATACTTTGCCTTCTTTGCGGCGGGCCTGTGGTTTAAGTCCCGCTTCAAATCCAAATACCTGCCACCAGTGCGCGCCTACGCGCTCATCGCCGGATCCCTTGGCGTGTTACTGCTTGTGTCCGCGCCGCACCTCATGTGGTGGGCGCCCATATTCGCACCGCTGCTCACCGTGTCGCTGTGGCTGTCCTATCGTCGTAAGGAACGAGGACTCCTCAACGATGTCGTAACGGTGGTGGCGGCCTGCTTGATGGTTGCCGTCGCTGCCTCGGCTGGCTCTGAAGCGGCCCTCGGCCCGCTCGTCTGGTGCGCTGCCCTCGTACTGTTCGCCTACTTCGTCGGCACCGTCCTCTACGTCAAAACGATGATCCGCGAGCGCGGATCACGCGCCTACCTGCTCGCGTCCGTTGGATACCACTTGGCGACGAGCCTGCTGCCTTTCGCCCTGTATCTCACGGTTCCAGCATGGCGGGTTCAAGTGGCAGCGTTGGGGAGCGCAATGTTGACAGCGTTCTTTGGTGCGCTCGCGGTTCGCGCTGTGTGGGTGCCTCGGACGTCGGCCACTCCTCGGCAGGTCGGTGTTTCCGAGATTGTTGTTTCGACGGTGCTTACTGTGGCTCTATTGGTGTTCTTATAGGCGTCTGGGATGTCGGCGAAACTACCAACTTTCCGTAGTACGGGGCTGATGCACGTTTAGGTGACATTCGACATGGCTAATTTCGGCTGGACTGTCAGGTGATTCCTGATCCGGTGTCTGATGCGCCGTTGGTCATTCCGTTGGAGCGAGGGTGTTCTGTCCGCTCTGCTGTGTGAATGGCTCCCTATTGGCGACGATCCGGCTGGCGCTCGCTATCAGGTGCAGTGAGTGGGTTCGATCCTCTGTTTTTTGGGTTTCCTCTGGTGGCATTGTTTCCATAGCGTCTGTTGGAGACAACGCTGTGCGATTTATCCACAGTTAGTATGCACGCCTGCGCTACCGCAGGTTTCTTTGTGATGTTCTTGAGGCTCCGCCCCAACTGAACCCAAGGAGACAGCCCCGTGCCCGGCCCGTATAAAAGCATCACGACCCTCAACATCATCAGCGACCTGTTCGAACAGGTCGTGGAGGAGATCCAAGCGGCAATCCTGGAGTCTGAGGTGTGGGAGTCCGAGAACGCCGAGACCTATCGGGAGATGATGTGCGAACTTTCTCGCCAGATCGGCGGCCTTTCGCGCGCCGTTCGAGGCCAAAGCCAGAGCCTTGAACGACTGTTCAATGCGATTCCCGTGTGACAGGTGTGTTGGACAATGAGCAATGCGTCAGGAAATAGTGTGGATGGGGTTGCGCCTCGCGCTGAGCAACAAGCCGTGCCACCCAGTACGCCGGAGACCTGGTTTCACGTCAGGGGAGTATCGACCAAGCTCGCAGCAGACATCGATGCGCTTGAAGCATCGGCCCGTCACGTCCAGACCACGGACACACTGATCCAAGATGCCATGGCGCAATTCAACGCCGCCGATCACCTGCTGACTGATGACTGGAACTATCTGTGTTTTGACGCTCGCAAATACGCCGAGCAGCGTGCTGAACTTGACGGCGTGGAACTTGTGCAGCGTCCCACTTGGGATGAGCAGAGGCAGTTTTCGGTGCGGCTCGCAGACATTGAAGAATTGCGTACGCAGGCGATAGCGCTTGCGCCGCAGTTGCGGGAACTTGGCGCCGTAGCGTTCCAGGCCGCAGTCGAATATCAAAGGGCTGAACGGCAAGCCAAAAACTATACGCGTTTCATCGAAGGGCCTTTCTTTAGGCGCCCCCGGGTGTCTCTTTTTGACTCAGTGCTGTGGGGCGCTATTGAGATTGCCGTGCGGTCCAAGATCCACGGCGACGAGATGCACTTCATGGAACGGATGCAGTCCGGCTTGTTGTTGGCAGATCCGGAAAACCGGAGGAGTCTTGCGTTTGGTGCAGCGGCACTTGCAAGGCCAGTTGCCAGAGGCTTGGCTGATGACAAGGGAATCACATACAGTTCCGAGGAGAAGGATCTGATCGTGTCCGAGATCGAACCCCAAGACGTTTCGAGTGTGGACAGTTCGATTGCCTCGTTGCGGGATGTGAAGGCAGAGAATAATAGTGCCATTCAGATCACCAAAGCCATGAGGGATGGCAAGCCCGTGTACACGATCAACATTCCTGGAACTGTGTCGTGGTCGCCCACCGGGTGGGAGCACCCGATTGACATTACCTCGAACGTCGTATCGATGTACGGCGGTCAGTCCACGGGCATGACCTACGTCGAAGAGGCGATGAAACGGGCAGGCGTCGAACCCGGTGCGGACATCGTCATGATGGGGCACTCGCAGGGTGGCATCATTGCCTCGGCCTTGGCGTCCAAAACGGCTTTCACACATAGTTACAACGTGCGCGGACTTGTCACGATGAACTCGCCAACCGCCAACAACAACGTCAAGGCAGGTATCCCAACGCTGCATCTTGAACACTGGAAAGACCCGGTGTCGGCGCTGGACAACACGTCAATGCCCGTGTCACGCGACCGGATGCAAGTCGTTGGAACAGTGGACCAAAGCGATGGGATAGGGAACCACGACGTCGAAACCTCTCGCCGTCTACTGCGCAATGCCATGAGCGAAAGCCCTGAGGTGCGGGAGATGGTTGACCGCATCGAAGAATGGCTACCCAGCAGAGATGAAGTCACGGAAAGCAAAACCTATGATGTGAACCGCACCGTCCCCGCTGATCGGGAAATAAAAACGGATTGAGTGAGGTTGAGTAGAACTATGCTGCCCTACTCAATGCTTGACCTTGCGACAGTCGCCCCGTCTCAGACGATCAGGGAGGCGCTCGAAGCAACCGTTGTGACCGCCCAAACCGCAGAGCGCAGTGGTTACCAACGGGTGTGGTACGCCGAACACCACAACATGAAGTCCATCGCCTCCTCCGCGACAAGCGTGCTCATCGCGCACGTTGCTGCTCACACGCAGACGATCAGACTGGGATCGGGCGGCGTCATGTTGCCCAACCATTCGCCGCTGACGATCGCTGAGCACTATGGGACGCTCGGGGAACTGCATCCTGACCGCATTGATCTCGGTGTGGGGCGAGCACCCGGTGGCGATCAGAACACGCTGTACGCGCTGCGTCGTTCGCGTACCGAGCAGGACAACTTCCCTCAAGATGTCCGCGAGTTGCGGGCCTACCTGCGAGGACAGACAATCGTTCCAAATGTTGAGGCGATTCCCGGGTCGGGAACCAACGTTCCGATCTTTATCCTCGGGTCCTCGCTCTACGGGGCCGAACTCGCCGCGACCTTGGGACTGCCATACGCCTTCGCCTCACACTTCGCGCCCAATGCCCTGCACGATGCGCTGCGAGTGTACCGCGACAAGTTCGAGCCATCACATGACCTGGCGCAACCGTACGCGATGGTGGCGTTCAACGTCATCGCCGCACCAACCACCGAGCGTGCGCAGGAACTGCACGGGGAAACGCTGCGTCAGCGTTTGAAGTTCATGATCCGTGACGGCGCAGCGCTCAGGCTGTCAGATGAGGATCTCGACCGTTTGCTCGTTGGCCCGCATGGTGATCAAGTGCGGAACATGATGAAGTGCACCGCGGTTGGCACGCCCGAGCAAACTCAAGAGTGGGCGGCCCAGTTCGCTGAACTCACCCAGGCCGACGAGATCATCGTGACGCACCCAGGTGGCGAACTCGAAGACCGCTTGTGGTCGGTTGAGCACTTCGGCAAAGCGCTGCGGGCTGCTGAGTAGCGACGAATCGGGCAGGTGCACTCCCATCTCCTGACCCAGCCCGGCTGGGTCAGGCCGGGCATGCGTGACGTCACCGGATCGTCGTCAAGCGTTCTTTTCTGAACACAAGCAGAGCGCACCCGCAACCCCGCGATCAATTTGAGAGTGCACTTTTCTGCACTCTCAGTGCGTGAGAGCGCAGAAAAGTGCACTCTCAAACGGGCCAGAGCGTTGCGAGTGCTGTTTGCGAAGCTGTTACTTCTTGTCTACTCGCAGCAGTGCGCGGCCAACGGCGGAGAGCACGGAGATGACGATGGCGGCGAGGACTGCCCACCAGAACCCGTTGACCTCGAGGCCCCAGTCAGCCGACTGCGTGAACCAGCCCACGAGCAGAATCATCGCGGCGTTGATGATGAGGGAGAACAATCCGAGCGTCAGCACGATGATCGGGAACGACACGACAGTTGCGACCGGCTTGATGATCGCGTTCACGACTGCGAAGATCAAGGCGACTACGAGGAACACGGCACCACGGTTGATGAACTCGGTGCCTTCGGTGAGGTTGAACTGCCCGACCACTTGGAAGTTGTCTCCGAACAGGAGAGTGGTCAGCCAGAACGCGACAGCGGTAACGAGTAGCCTCTTCAAAAAGTCCATGGTTCCATCCTGCCAGTCATCGCCCAGAAGTCGAACAGTTTATTCAGAAGACTTGTGTCAATGAGAGACTGATTTTGTGAACGACTCTCGAGTGCAACTTCGATCAGCAATCAGTGCGCTGCCCGCTTATGTACCCGGTGCCCGTATTCCGGTGGGGGCCTCGGCGTATAAGGTCTCCTCGAACGAGAATCCGTATCCGCCGCTTCCATCGGTCGTTTCGGTGATCGCGGATGCCGCCAATGACATCAACCGCTACCCGGACATGTCCAACGCGGACATCTCTGAAGCGGTCGCCCGGTTCTTGAACGACACTGCGAGCGAGGCTGGACTGGCCAAAGGGGAGTGGACCTCAGAGCATGTTGCCTTTGGCACAGGGTCTGTCGCGTTGCTTGGCCATATCCTGCAACTGGTCGTTGAACCGGGGGACGAGGTGGTCTTCCCGTGGCGTTCCTTTGAGGCCTACCCGATCCTTACTTCGGTGGCTGGTGGAACGAGCGTGCAGGTTCCTCTCGCGGCGCACGGACGTCTTGACTTGGACGCGATGCGTGATGCGATGACCGAGCGCACGAGGGCCGTGCTCGTATGCACTCCAAACAATCCCACAGGGCCTGCGATCACGCACACTGAGGCACTCGACTTTGTGCAGTCGGTTCCGAGCAATGTGCTGGTTGTGCTGGACGAGGCATATCTTGAGTTCGTGCGGATGGATGATGCCGTTGATGCACTTGCCATCTTGGCCGGATTTCCGAACGTGGTTGTTCTGCGGACCTTCTCCAAGGCGTACGGTCTTGCAGGGCTTCGCGTAGGCTACGCTGTTGCTCGGCCGCGCTTGGCCTCGGCTCTGCGTGCCACGGCAACACCGTTTGGTATCAACCTGATCGCACAACATGCGGTCGTTGCGTCCCTTGCGGCTCGCGATGAACTGCTCGCCCGCGTGGACACACTTGTTTCGCAGCGCGAACGGATGATTACCGGATTGCGAGAACAGGGGTGGGAAGTCCCGCAATCGCAGGGAAACTTTGTATGGCTCGATCTCGGCGAGCGGACCACTGCGATCGCGGCTCAGTGCACCGCGCGTGGACTGCTCGTGCGCCCCTTCGCAGGTGAGGGGATTCGCGTTAGTGTTGGAGAGCCGGAAGCTACTGACCTGCTCCTTGAGCTTTCTCAAGGCTGGGTATAGAAAGGCCTGTTGGATTGAGCGACCTCACCACTCTCGATAAGCACATTGCGCCCCACTTCGATTCGTCGGCGCTCCTGGTTATCGATGTGCAGAACGACTTCTTGGATGATCGGCCATCGGGTGTGGCGGGAACCAAGGAGCGTTTAAGCGAGCTTGAGCGCCTGACAAAGTTGTATCGACGTGCGGGCCGCCCCATTTTTCATGTGATTCGCCTGTACACCGAGGGCGATATCGACAATGTGCGCCGCAGCGAGTTCGCGGCGGGCGTGCGGTTGGTGGAACCCCACACGAGCGGCGCAGACATTCCGGTGCAACTGCTCCCTCATGAGGTGACGCTGAAACCGGAGCAGTTGATGACGGGGGATGTGCAGCGGCTCAGCGATAAGGAGTTCGTGGTGTGGAAGCCGCGCTGGAGTGCCTTCCACCGCACGAATCTCGATGCACTCCTGAGGGTTCTGGGTGTGGACACCGTGGTCGTTGCGGGCTGCAACTTCCCAAACTGTCCGCGCGCAACCCTGTTCGACGCGACGGAGCTCGACTACCGTGCAGCCCTGGTCACGGATGCCACCTCGGGCGTTTCCGAGGAGCGTATCGCGGACATTGAGCCCATTGGTGTTGTTCCACTTGAACTCGCGGACGTTGAGGCTGCCTTTTACGGTTGAACCCTGTGCGGTCCGGGTCGGTAGCGAAGGCGTGTAGCTTACCTAGACACCTCGATGGGGCTAAATAGGTCCGGGTGTGCGATACAAAGTTGCGTACCCGGACAGATTTGGCCCCACCGGCTGACATCGCTGAGCAGTGGGTCGGTGGTGAGAATGGTGGCTGATTGCTGCCGATGCATCCGCATGCTGGTACCGAGACGTTGTAGGTTTCCACTTATGGTCATTCGTTCCCAAAACAAGGTCTCTGTGTGTTCCCTACAACGATGGGGCCTATGTCCTCGGGAAACTTGGCGCATTAGGTGGCCTGTCAGCAGCAGCATCTCGGGCACATGGAGCAGTATTTGTAGCCTGTGTACAAAAACGCGCGCGAACGTTTTAGGCGCGAAACCCTTCCAACCCTACGCAACCGTAAGTTACGCTGGCGTAAGCTACGGTGTCGTAGGCTCCGCCGTGGCAGGCAGGTCAAGTACTGCGCAAGCAGGCGCGCACCACCTTGCCGGTTCTCTGTACGACGGGCAGTATCGAAGTAAAGGTACCGCCCAGGGAACACTGGAGCCCAGAACGAAGGAGATCGCATGACGGACGTTCTCGCGCACACAGCATCAGCCGCAACGGACCAACATGCACCGCTTCAGTTCCTCTCACCGGAAGGGGAGCGCGTATACACGCCCGAGAATGAGGCGTTTCGCGGGTACCTGACTCATCTGACCCTTGAGGAGTTGCGGGCGTTCTACCGCGATATGTCCCTCATCCGCCGGTTCGACACGGAGGCCACCGCGCTTCAACGTCAGGGCGAACTGGCGCTCTATGCTCCGCTTCTTGGCCAAGAGGCGGCCCAGATCGGTTCGGCGCACGCGGTGCGTAAGACCGACATGGTGTTCCCCTCCTACCGTGAGCACGGGGTTGCTCACGTGCGCGGGTTGGATGTGGCTAAAATTCTCCGGCTGTTCCGTGGCATCGACCAGGGCGGCTGGGATTCGTTTGAACACAACTTCCACCTGTACACCTTGGTGATTGGTTCGCATGCGCTGCATGCAACCGGTTATGCGATGGGACTGCAGCGTGACGCCAAGGCGGGGCGTGCGAATGGCGACGAGGCTGTTCTCGTGTACTTCGGTGATGGCGCCACCTCGCAGGGCGACGTGTCTGAGGCGCTGGGCTTCGCTGCGGTCAACAACGCTCCGATCGTGTTCTTTGTGCAGAACAACCAGTGGGCGATCTCGGTTCCGAACGAGAAGCAGTTCAAGGCTCCGCTCTACACTCGCGGCGAGGGTTTCGGGGTTCCGGGTATCCGCATTGACGGTAACGACGTGTTGGCGAGTTACGCGGCAACGCAGTGGGCTCTCGAACACGCGCGCAGCGGCAAGGGTCCGGTTCTGATCGAGGCGCAGACCTACCGCATGGGCGCGCACACCACATCGGATGACCCAACCAAGTACCGCACCCGCGAGGAGGAGAACTTCTGGCGGGAACGCGACCCGATCGACCGGGTCAAGGCGCTCCTGATCAACGAGGGTGCATGGCGTGAGGCCGATCAAGCGGCTCTTGACGCAGAGCTTGAGGGCTTCGGCGAGTACATCCGCGGATACGTGAAGGGCATGGAGACGCCACTGCCTTCCAGCATGTTTGACCATGTCTACGCCACGGAAAACGCTCTGGTTTCGCAGGACAAGGCGTGGTTTGAACAGTATGAGGCGTCGTTCTTGGACAACGTCACGAAAGGCAACTAAGTGAGTGTAGCAACCAGCGAGAACGTCAAAACCCTGCCTTTCGCCAAAGCGATCAACGCGGGTCTGCGTAAGGCGATGCAGGAGAATGATCGGGTTCTGCTCATGGGTGAGGACATCGGCCCACTGGGTGGCGTGTTCCGCGTGACGGAGGGCCTGCAGGCGGAGTTCGGCGAGGACCGCGTGGTGGACACCCCGCTTGCAGAGTCGGGCATTGTGGGCACTGCGATTGGTCTTGCGATGCGTGGTTACCGGCCGGTGTGCGAGATCCAGTTCGACGGATTCATCTTCCCCGCATTCGACCAGATCACCACGCAGTTGGCCAAGATGAACTACCGTTCGCGTGGTCGGGTGAACCTCCCGGTTGTCATTCGGGTTCCGTATGGTGGCGGTATCGGCGCTATTGAGCACCACTCGGAGAGCCCGGAGGCGCTGTTCGCGCACACTCCTGGCCTGCGCGTTGTGACGCCTGGTTCGGCCCAGGACGCGTACACGATGATTCAGGAGGCCATTGCAAGCCCTGATCCGGTGCTGTTCTTCGAGCCGAAGGGCCGCTACTGGGAGAAGGGCCAGGTCGACCTGGGCGCGCAGATTGGCGCGACAACCCTGAACAAAGCCGTCATTGCGCGCACGGGCACGGATGTGACCGTGGTGGCGTATGGCCCGACTGTCGCGACTGCCCTGCGCGCCGCCGAGGCGGCGAAGTCCGAGGGCAAGAGCGTCGAGGTCGTTGACCTGCGTGCGGTTTCCCCGATCGACTTTGCAACCGTCACGGCGTCGGTCCGTAAGACCGGTCGCCTTGTGGTCGCCCACGAGGCCGCGACCTACATGGGCCCAGGCGCAGAAATCGCGGCACGGGTTGCCGAGGAGTGTTTCTTTGATTTGCAAGCCCCGATCCTTCGGGTGGGTGGTTTCCACACGCCGTATCCTGTGGCAAAGGTTGAGCACGAGTATCTGCCCAACCTGGACCGTATTCTTGACGCGGTGGACCGCGTTCTCGCGCACTGACTGTAAGGATTTAGGAACGACATGCCAACGTTCGAACGTTTTTTGATGCCCGACGCGGGCGAAGGCCTGACCGAAGCTGAGATTGTCGAGTGGAAGGTCAAGGTCGGCGACACCGTCAAGGTTAACGATGTGGTCCTCGAGGTCGAGACTGCCAAGTCGCTCGTTGAACTCCCGTCGCCGTTCTCGGGTGTCGTCACCGAAATCCTCGGTCAAGAGGGCGATCTGGTTGATGTGGGTGCGCCGATCATGGTGGTCGACACCGACCCCAACGGGTCGCCTGCACCGGCTCCGATTGCCGACGATACGGCAGCTTCCAGCCCAGCGCCGATTCCCGTTGTGGAAACTCCGGTCGAGGCGCCCGCCGTTGCCCCACAGCCTGACGTGTCCGTGCCGACACCAACAGTCTCGACGCCAGCGGCCTCAACGCCCAGTGTCGAGGCTCTGCAGGCGTCGACACCGAACGTCGAACAGGTTCCTGCTCAGAACCCAGCACCAGCCGCGAGCGAGAGCAGCGCTGGAACTGAGGACTCGTCGGAAAGCGAAAGCGCCTCGGGCGCGGTACTCGTTGGCTACGGAGTGTCACACGGCAGTACCACGCGCCGTCCACGGCGTGTGCCGGACGTGCTGACTGTTGAACGCCCCGCAGGAAACGAAGCGGTCCGGACCAAGCCGCCCGTGCGGAAACTTGCCCGTGACCTCGGTGTTGACCTGAATGCCATAGCACCCACCGGGCCGGGCGGACTCATCACCCGTGAGGACGTGCTGGCCGCGCAGGCCGCAACCGAGCCACGTACGCTCGCCACCTACGAGGGCGACGATGCGCCGTGGCTTGCCTCGGGAACCGTCTCCGCTGATGGCCGCAAGACCCGCGTGCCCGTGAAGTCCGTGCGCCGACGCACCGCCGAAGCGATGGTGCGCTCCGCGTTCACCGCACCGCACGTGACGGTGTTCCACACGGTTGACGTCACCAAGACGATGCGCCTGGTGCACAAGCTACGCGAGGACCGTGAGTTCTCCGACGTGCGCGTCACCCCGCTTCTGATCGCCGCGAAGGCCCTGCTCCTTGCAGTGCGCCGCCACCCCGAGATCAACGCAAGCTGGGACGACGAGGCGCAGGAGATCGAGTACAAGCACTACGTGAACCTCGGTATTGCTGCCGCGACCCCGCGGGGCCTGATCGTACCGAATATCAAAGACGCCCACCGGCTTGGCCTCAAGGGCCTTGCGCAGGGCATCTCCGAACTGACCGCCACTGCCCGCGCGGGCAAGACCACCCCCGCAGACATGAGCGACGGCACCATCACCATCACGAACGTCGGTGTGTTCGGCATCGATTCCGGCACCCCGATCCTGAACCCCGGTGAGTCCGCTATCCTCGCATTCGGTGCGATCCGGGAGCAACCGTGGGTACATAAGGGCAAGATCAAGAAGCGTTGGGTCACCCAACTGGCACTGAGCTTCGACCACCGTCTTGTCGATGGCGAACTCGGCGCGCGCACCCTTTCCGATGTGGCCGCTGTCCTTGAGGAACCCGCACGCGGACTCGTCTGGGGTTAAGGCTGCAGTAGTACGAAAACGCACGTTTCGGCGATATGTGGCATGAATTGGCTCAGATCGCTGATGCGAGATATCGATGATCATCTCTCTGCTTCGAGATGCGAAATCTCTGTTCGGCGAGCAGAGTGGAAACGGTAGGCGACTGCACTATGCGGCGCCGGATACGCCGAATAGATTTGGAGATCGACATGTCCTTCATCGTCACCGGAGCCACAGGCCACCTCGGTGCATTGATCGTGGAATCGCTGCTCGCACGCGGAGTTGCACCCGATGTCATCGTTGCGACCGGTAGAAACAGCGACCGGCTCGCGGAGCTCTCCGCGTCGGGTGTGCGTACGGAGGTCTTCGATTTCAACAACCCAACACCCCAGATCTTCGACGAGGCGGACACCCTCATCCTCGTGTCCAGTTCCGAGGTAGGCCAGCGGGTTGCGCAACACCAAGCCGTCATAGAGGTTGCTCAGCAGGCTCACGTGGGACGGATCATCTATACCTCTGCGCCGCGCGCCAACAGCACACCGCTTCCACTCGCCGCGGAGCACCGGGCGACCGAGGAGATCCTGATCGGGTCCGGGGTTCCGTACACGATTCTGCGCAACGGCTGGTACAACGAAAACTACGAGGGCGCATTCAACGAGGCCCGCGAGACCGGCACGATCGTGGGCAGTGCGGGTTCCGGCAAGGTCTCATCGGCCGCACGTAGGGATTACGCCGAGGCCGCTGCCGTGGTTGCGACGACCGAGGGACACCTCAACCAGACCTATGAACTTGGCGGCGACACCGCATGGACGTTTGCGGAGTTGGCGCAGAACTTCTCGGCGTTACTTGATACAACCGTTGACTATCACAACGTCAGCGCCGAGGAACAGCGGGAACTCCTCGAATCTCGAGGGCTTCCCGACGGCCTGATAGATTTCCTCGTCACGATGGACACCAACATCGAGCAGGGCGCCCTCCACGTAGAGGGCTACGCGCTATCGAGTCTCATCGGACGAGCCACCACACCGATGATCGAGACAGCGAAAACCTGGCTCTAGCCACGAGGTGGGCTGTCCAAGAACCGGGATACTGCCTGTCGTGTGAGGCGCAGACTGCGTATGTTTAAGGCAGTACACCTACGCAACATGGACGGTGCGATGCCTCAGCCAGACCACACCCTGCCGGATTCACCCCAGCCGCGCCCCACACCGCTTGATTCAGATACGGTGCGCGCCACAGAAAGGCCGGAACAGCGGAGACGAGATCGTTTCCCTGACCTGCTGCGCTCCGTTGCGCTCGGTGCTGTCATCCTCGGACACTGGACCATGGGCGCTGTGAGCATTGACGGCACGGGCATGATGCACGTGGACAACGTCCTCAACATCAATCGCCAGCTGTGGCCTGCAACCTGGGTGCTCGTGCTCATCCCGCTGTTCTTCTTCGTGGGCGGATTCTCCAACGCAACCTCCCTGGACCGCGCACTCGAACGAGGTATGAGCGCTCCCCAGTGGATCGGGAAGCGTCTGAGGGGACTGTTCGTCCCCGTCGTGCCGTTTGTGTTACTCGTGGTTGCACTTGCGCTGCTGGCGCTGCGACTCGGAGCGCCACAGGTCCTCACACTGACCATCGCGGTGGTGGTACTCATGCCGCTGTGGTTCGTTGCCGTGTACGCGGTGCTGGCCGCTCTCACCCCGCTCATGCTCGGGCTGCATCGCCGGTTTGGGGTGCGAGTGGTTGTGGCGCTCGCGATCCTCGCGTTCATCGCCGATGGATTGCGTACCGTGCTGGACGAGCCATACATCGGCTGGCTCAACTATGTGTTTGTGCACGGCACGATGCAGCAGATCGGGTTCTTCTACCAGGACGGGCGACTGCAAAGGCTTAAATCACGCCAACTCGGCCTGTGGGCTGCCGGGGCGTTCGCCCTGCTCTGCGCGCTCGTGGCAACGCCGGTGTGGGCGGAATCGATGGTGGGGCTGTCCGGTGAGCGGTCCAACATGAGTCCGCCGAGCGCGCCGTCACTGATGCATGGACTGTGGTTGATTCCCATGGCGATGCTGGCCTACCCGTGGCTGAGCTCCCGCCTTGACCGTCCGCGGGTGGCGCACGTACTTGATGTCGCGGCGACTGAATCGATGCGGGCGTTCCTCTGGCATCTGCCTGTCATGGTGGTCGTGCTCGGTGTGCTGTGGCTTGTTGGGGTTCCGTTCGCGACACCGGGGACTGCGGTGTGGTGGCTGCTCAAACCCCTCTACCTGACTGGTTTCGCCGTGGTGTTGTGGGGATGGCTTGTACTGACGAATCGTCGTCGAACATAATCGCTGCGGGCGGCCCTCACCTGGGTGAAGGCCGCCCGCAGTCTTGACGTGATGCCAGCGAATCAGCCCACGATGATTGCCAGGTCCCACTTACCGATAGCGACCGGATCTCCCGCCGCAACCGACTCGTCGCTAAGCAGCGAGGTTCCGGATACACGGCTGGAAACGGTGACTGGCTCGCCGGTGTAGTTGAGTAGATAGGTCACGTCACGTCCTGCCTGGCTGGTGCCACGGCGGACGGAAACCCGCCCGTTCAGGTCGTTGGCCCAATCCCAGATCCCTGCCGCACGCAACTCGCGCTCGAGCAGTGCCTTCAACAGCTCGGTTGAGGTCATCGTGCCGATGTGCAGTGCAGAGCCGTCGCCGACCACGTTTCGGGTGACCGCCGCATACTCTCCCCAGGCGTCATGATCGTAACGCACCAGCGTGCGGGCCGTTGTGGGTTTGAGCAGTTCCATGACCAGCTCAGCCTGCTGGCTGCCCAGATTGTCGACGAGTCCCTGAGCCCTCGAGAACTCCTCTGTGAGTGCAAGGCCGGTCGAGTCTGGAAGAGTGAACTGGTTGAATGATGCACCAATCACATCGGTCAGTCCGTGTGGTTGATCGTCGGTGAATACCTTGAGGTACTCATCCGCGATTCCGGTGCGGAACGTGGTGATGAGATGACCGCCGTCGTGTACGAACTGGCGTAGGCGCGCGAAGGTCGCATCGGGTGCGCTGTAGAGCACTGGCGCGACGAGGACCTCGTACCGGCCAAGGTCAGGATCGTCAGGGGAGACGAAGTCGACCTCGACGTTGAGTTCGAAGAGGGCGTCGTACACCCACCGAAGCACATCGTTGTATCCGCGCGATGTCCCGAACACCCCGTTGATGAATCCGGTCTCCAACGCGAACCAGTTCAGCGCGGTCAGGGCCTCGTTGGACACCATGATCGCCACCTTGTTGGTCTTGCGCAGGTTCACGAGTTCGGCGCTGTGACGTGCTGCCTCAGCGCCGAACACGCCCGCCTCGAGGTAGGTCGGGTTCTCGCCCAAGTCGTGGCTCAGCAGGCCCTTCCAATAGGTTTCAAAGGAGTTGTGGATCGAGTGCCAGTGCCAGTACATGACACCGTTGGAGCCGCTGGCGAGGTGACTGTAGGCCTGAAGGCGCAACTGACCGGGGTAGGGGAGCCAGCCCGGCTGGCCTTGGGCTTGGGTTTCCACGACGATGTAGTTGGCCCCGCCCTTGATCGAGCGGGTCATATCTCCGCCGAACGCGATCTCCTTGCCAGTCAGCCGTGACTGGGTCGGGTGGTAGATGTCGACGCCAGCAATGTCCACCGTTTTGGCCGACTTGAAATGGTCAACCGCTGGTTGCAGTCCGTAGGACCAACCGGGAGCCCAGTCGAAGTCGAAGTTCTGGGTGACCCACTGATCTTCTCGCGCGTATTCGCGTACGATGTCGCTCTGCCATTGCAGGAAATCGGTGACGAGCGTGCGCCGGAACTTATCCCACTCCGCTCCCAGGGACCCGTTGATTGTTCCGCGAACGTCGGGGAAGTCCTCCCAGGCATCAATGCGGTTGGACCAGTAGTCCAGGCCAAAGCGATGGTTGAGCGCATCCAAGTCGTTGTTGAACTCGGCGCGTAGGTACTTGATGAACGCACGCTGCGCCCCGCGCGATGCGGTGTTGTAGTACTTGGTCTCGTTGTCCACCTGGAAGCCGATGACCGCAGGGTGGGGTGCGGTGTGTTCCATCAGCTTGCGGATGATCCGCTCCGCGTGGAACAGATAGGCGGGATTGGTGATGTCCATGATCTGGCGCGCGCCGTAGCGCGGTTCACCGGCGGCGGTCTCGGCAAGAACGTCAGGGTGGCTTTGGACCAGCCAGGTGGGGACGGCGTAGGTAGGGGTGCCTACGATTACCTTGATTCCGGCCTTGTGCATGGCATCGAGAGCGCGATCGATGTGCGTGAAGTTGTAAGTGCCTGGCTGAGGTTCGAGCGTGCTCCACGTTGATTCAGCGATGCGTACGACGTTGATGTTGGCGGCCTTCATCATGTCAACGTCTTTGTCGATGCGATCGGTGGGCATGTACTCGTCATAGTAGGCGGCACCGAACAGGATCTTGTCCACGGGATCTCCTTCGTTGTGAGAGCGTCGCCGTGAGTGTTGATGGACCTGTTGCGGAATGGCGACGGTGGCAGTCATCAATCATCTTACCTACTAGTTAGTAGATAAGGAACCGTTGGAGCCGACGTGGTTGCGGACGCGCTCAGAGCCAGCCACATTGCGGTACCGGTTGTGCCACCAGGTGGCCGTGTTAGCAAAATCCCATCTTGGTGGATTTCACGTGTAATCACTGCTAAGTTGCGATTTCTGCAGTGATCTTCTCCGGCAGAAACGGTTCGAGACGCGCTGCCCGTGTGTCTGGCTACATGCCGTTAACATAACGGGATCTCTCCTGAACCTCCGTGCCTTATTGTGAACGAACCCGACTGCACAGGGCGCCACCCATGCCTTCATGCAGTGAGACCGCCAAGAGTGAGTTCAGGAATCATCATGACGACCAGTTCTGCCAAACTCGCGAGAGTCGGCCCTTCCATGACGCCACCCGATATGGCGACGGAGCGTTCCGCGCGCCAGGGAAAACTGGCACACACCGCGATCGAAGATGTGTTTGGCATTGCTAGCGGAATCCTCGTGGTCGGTTTCGCCCTCTACCTGCTTCGAGCAACGGGTGCCGTGACGGGTGGGATCGCCGGACTCGCGCTCGCAGTCGAGTATTGGTCGGGAGTCTCCGTCACCATCCTGATCGTCGTGCTCAACATTCCGTTTGTTCTCATAGCCTGGTGGCAAAAGGGCTGGAGGTTCACGCTACGCACACTGGTCTGCATTGCGGGCATCGCCGTGACCACGCAGATCATGGGACATGTGCTCCTGTTGGAGAGCATCAACCCCGTCTTTGGCGCCTTGACTGGAAATCTCCTGGCGGGCCTGGGGATGCTGATGCTGTTCCGACACAACTCAAGTCTCGGTGGGGTGTCCATCACGGGCCTGGTCATCCAAGAGCGCACAGGCTTCAAAGCGGGTTACACGCAACTGATCTTTGATTGCGGTGTCGTTGCCATATCCTGCGTGAGCATCTCGGGTTGGATGGTACTCCTGTCCGTGTGCGGTGCCGTCATCTTGAACCTGGTGATTGTCCTCAACCACCGACCAGATCGATATATCGGCTACTAGTGTCCTGCGCTGTTGATTCGTTTCACTAGTCGCCGGAGACTTCGGCGAAGAGCCGTACCCCCTTATCTTCTGCGTACGCAACGGTTTGTGCCCCAACGGGGCCGTGTTCCGGCCCTGTTGGGGCACAAGCCGTTGCGTACGCAGATAACGCCAGTGTCTGAAACGACTTACGACAACGGGCGGCACCGCGCAACCAATGGTTGCACTGCGCCACCCGTTGTAGCGGTCACTTTCTGGTCAACTAGGCGGTGACCCCGTTCTCGGCGTTGACTTGAGCAATAACCGCCTGGACTTTCTCAGTGGTCAACGACCCGGGTGCCATGGCCACCAGTCGAGACAACGGCAACGAGGCAAGCATCTTCATCATGTCCACGCCCAGTGCATCGTCCCCATCGCCGTCGGCAACGAATGGGCTGTCCTGGAGAACTGGGGTGACGAGGCGTGCCGCCACGGGATCAGCCATGACCTCGCCGAAAGAGGAGTCCAGGTGCAGTGGCAGAGGGGTCTCGGTGCCACTGATCTCGACCGTGCCAGTCAAGCGGATGTCCGCGCTGGAGGCGCCGACCTGCACCGTGTAGGTTCCACCCTCAACGATCCAGGAGTCACGCCGTACATCCCACACCTCTAGATCAGCGGTGGCAACCGTCAGGGTTGCAGTGGCGCTTCCCCCGGCAGGCACATCCACGACGGCGAATGCCTTGAGTTCCTTGACCGGTCGGTCGAATACGGAGTCGGCGACGGAGGTGTACAACTGAACCACTTCGCGCCCGTCGCGGGCACCGGTGTTGTGCACCTGGACCGTTGCGGTCAGGCTGTCCCCAGCCGCAGTTGGCTGAACTCTCAGGTCTGCGTACTCGAATGTCGTGTAGGACAGGCCGTGACCAAATGGGTAGGATACGGCGATATCACGCGACTCGTACCAGCGGTAGCCGACATATTGGCCCTCGCCGTAGTTGACGTTGCCGTGTTCCCCCGGGAAGTTCCCCCACGCTGGAACATCTTCTAGGCGAACGGGCACGGTTTCCGCCAGCTTGCCCGACGGGTTGACGGCCCCCGACAACACCGAGGCGATAGCGTGACCGCCACCTTGACCGAGAAGCGCCGCGTCAAGGATAGCGGTTGCATTCTCGATGACCGGCGTCAACCGAAGCACCGCACCGTGGGTGAGTACGACAATCACGTTCTCCTGCTTTTCTGCCACCGCCTTGAGCAACTCGATCTGATCAACGGGGAGCTCAATGTGCGTACGATCAAATCCTTCGGATTCTTGGCTGTTTCCAAGACCGAGGAACAGGATCGCGACATCGGCGGCGGCTGCCGATGCAATTGCCTCGGTGGCAAGATCGCTGTCGGTCCCGTCAGTCTCCGCGCTGAAACCCTGCGCGTAGCTGACGTTCTCAGCGCCGAACTGGGCGCGTAGTTCCTCGAGCGGGACATCGAGACGCTGGTTGTTGACGCGTGACGATCCCGCTCCCTGAATGCGTGGAGTGGCTGCGAACTCACCGATCACCGTGATGCGTTGGCCTGTTGTGAGCGGCAGGATGTCGCCCTCGTTCTTCAATAGCACGATGGAGCGCGCCGCAGCCTCGCGGGCGATGCCGTGGTGGGCGTCAACGTCGTAGGCGAATCCCTCTCGACGGCTTTCCGCGACGCGATCAGCTACCCGTGCGACACGTTCAGCCGCCTGCTGTGCGGTTGCCCGATCAATCTCGCCGGAATCAAGTGCTGCGGTGAGCTCTTGGTCCGCGGTTCCGCCGTCATACGGCATTTGCAGGTCAAGGCCCGCCTTCACCGCATTGACCCTGTTCGCCACTGCACCCCAATCGGATACGACGAAACCCTCGAAGCCCCACTCGTCGCGCAGAACCTTGGTGAGGAGCCACGGATTCTCGGATGCGTAGGTGCCGTTGACCTTGTTGTACGAGCACATGACGGTCCACGGCTGAGCCTGGGTGACAACCTTCTGGAAGGGGCGTAGGTAGATCTCGCGCAGCGTACGTTCGTCGACGTTGGAACTGACGCGCATGCGGTCGTCCTCTTGGTTGTTCGCAGCGAAGTGCTTGAGCGAGGTGCCGACTCCCTGGCTTTGGACGCCCTTGACCCATGCGGTGCCGAGCTCTCCGGCCAAGACGGGGTCCTCTGAGAAATACTCGAAGTTGCGACCGCAGCGCGGATCGCGCTTGATGTTGATTCCCGGCCCCAGCAGCACTCCGACGCCTTCCGCCTGACCTTCCTCTCCGAGTGCGGTGCCAACGCGCTCGATGAGGTCCGCGTCCCAGGTCTGGCTGAGCGCGACTGCGGGTGGGAAGCACGTTGCAGGTACGGAGGGTGCCATGCCGAGGTGGTCCTCGGACGTGCCTTGTTTGCGAAGGCCGTGCGGGCCATCGCTCAGATTGAAACTGGGTATCTCGCCAACTCGCTTGCTGTACCAGAATCCGTTGCCGGAACTCAGCGAGGCGATCTCGGCATTGGAGAGTTCAGAGAGATATGTCGACCGATCAGTCATGGGTTAACTCCTTTGTTGGTCCCGGTGTGTGCGGTGCTCCGAGCGCAGGACTCTCATTGCAGTGCAAAAACCTTACGATATAAAGTTTTCAGTGCATCGAGATTTTGTCAAGGCTAGAGTTGGAGCATGGCTAAACGTGGAACGTATGCAAAAGGTGTGGCCAGGAGAGAGGAAATCCTCAACACCGCACTGACCGTCATCGCTCAAAATGGATACAGCAAGGCCACGTTGAAGCAGATCGCAGAGGCCGTGGGGCTGAGCCAAATGGGGTTGCTGCACTACTTCGACACCAAAGAGGAATTGTTCACGCAGGTGCTGAGGCGTAGGGATCAACTCGACACCGCGAACTTCTCACTGGGCAAGGGTGGCCTCATATCACGGGGTGAGTCCTCGACCCTCCATGCGCTGGTGAAGCACAACTCGATGGTTCCAGGACTCGTGCAACTCTACTCGCGGTTGTCTATCGAGGCATCGGAACCGTCTCACCCAGCGCATGACTATTTTCGGGAACGTATTGCCAATCTGCGGGTCAGCTTCGCCAAAGAGATCGCCGCCGCGCAAGAATCCGGAGAGGTTCCAGCGGACCTGGATCCGGAGAATGTGGCGATAACCCTGATCTCATTGCTGGATGGACTGCAAATCGCGTGGCTCTATGACTCGAGCATCAACATGGCTGAACACGTTGATCTTCTGATGGATCGCCTGCTGCGCCGTTAGCGTCGGTTACTTGTAGCCGTCCCATATGGGCGACGGGAACAGAATGTCTTCAAAGCGTGTCCAAGATGCCACCAGTTCGATCTGTGGAGAGCGGAAGAAGCGTAACTGGAGACCGTCCATCGCCTCGATCGACATTTCCACCAGATCGCGCATGTCTTCCCAGGTGCCCATCTCGGGAGGAATGCGC
Organism: Timonella sp.; assembly: GCA_031979385.1. GTDB lineage: Bacteria > Actinomycetota > Actinomycetes > Actinomycetales > Cellulomonadaceae > Timonella. The sequence continues at coordinate 111,441 of DALZEF010000004.1, forward strand.
CACCTCGTCTGCGAGTAGAGCTCCCAGACGCTTGTCGGGCGTTCGTTGAAGTATTCGTGCGCCGGATGGTCGGGTGAAACCGCCTCGGTTCCGAGCACGATGTAAAGCCGCATGAGTTGCTCGTTCTTTGCGTTGTTCCGCACAAGGTATCTCAGATAGGCGGGGTATGAGGCGCCATCGGGGTGCGTGGCCAGCGGATCTCCGGTGGCGATGAAATCATCGGGGTCGAAGCGCCGGTCATAGCGTTGCTCGATGATGAGTTTCAGCATGCCCTCTTTGGAGTGAACGTAGTGCAGCAGGCCTGCCTGTGTGATGCCGACCTCATCCGCCACCTGCTGCAGTGAGAAACCGTAAAAACCGTTCTCGCTGACCAGTCGCGTGCTGGCCTCGATAATCTGATCCAGGCGCTCCTCTCGTGACAAGCGGATACGGGGGCGCCGATTCGCGGAGACGGGGTTTTGGGCCATTTCACAATCGTAGTCGATCATCAATGCGGCAGGTCCGTCGCAATGTGCCGGTGCAGTCTTAAATGGGACTTTCGGTTCGTTGACATTTTTGCGACACGGGTCTTAGATTGTTCTTGCTACCTACTGAATGGTCAGTAGGTAGCGGGAGTAGATCAGGTATCAGTGTGGAGCCAAACTCCAATGACCAAAGAAGGTACATATGGAAACGCGAGCCTTCGCCTCGCAGAATGACGCCCAGGACGAACTGGGCGTAGAGAACATCGCCCCGGACATCGGACAGCCGCTGGACAAGACTCGTGGAATCCGGTTCGGTGCGGGATTCTTCGTCTACGGTGTGCTCTGGATCATCGGACTCATGATCGTGGCAAGCGTGCTCTTGCCCCAGCGCCTCGTGGACATCGGGGTGTCAAATCCGACAGCGACAATGGGAACCATCAACGCGATCACCGCGATCGTCTCACTGGCATCCAACCTCATCTTCGGTAACCTCTCAGACCGCACCCGCAGCCGGTTCGGACGCCGCGCCCCGTGGATTCTCGCCGGTGGTGTCATCGGTGGCGTCTCGCTCTACCTGGTTGGGGTACTACCGTCAGTGGGCGCTCTGACGCTCGCCTACTGCGTCTCGATGGTCGGCCTGAACATGATGCTCGCACCAGCGGTTGCAGTCCTCTCCGACCGGGTGCCGCAACGATTGCGCGGCACGATGTCAGCCTTCTACGGTGCGGGACTCACCGCAGGCGCCCCTATCGGTACCCTGATCGGTGCAAAGTTCATCACCAACGCCGTGCCCGGGTTCGTACTTGGCGGTCTACTGATGGCAATCTCCGCAATCGTCGCGCTGATCGTGTGGCCGCGTGAGCGCTCGGCCCAGCACCTTCCCGCGGCAAGTCACTCGCTCAAGGACATCCTGGTGTCCTTCCGGCCGCCACGTAATGCCCCAGACTTCTACTACGCGTTCGCTGGACGACTGTTCATGCTGGTCAGCTATCAGATGATCATGGCCTACCAGTTGTACATCGTGCAGAACTACCTTGGGCAGGACACCAACACCTCAGGCGAGACCATCGCCACGATGGCCATCATCACGCTGGTTGTCGGCCTGTTCGGTTCAGTGATCGCAGGACCGATCTCCGACAAGATCCGGATGCGAAAGCTCCCGGTCATCCTCTCCTCGATCTTGTTTGCCGTGGGTATCGCACTGCCCTGGATCATGCCGACAACGATGGGAATGTTCCTCTTCGCTGGAGTCGCGGGCTTCGGCTATGGCGTTTACACCTCGGTTGACCAAGCTCTCAATGTCGACGTTCTGCCCAGCCAGGAGGAAGCAGGCAAGGACCTCGGCATTCTCAACCTCTCCACCACGATCGGTCAGACCGTTGGCCCACTCATCACCTCGGCTGTCGTCACCGCAACCGGTGGATTCGGGTTCGCATTCCCCATCGCGATCGCGATGGCGCTCATCGGTGCGATCTGCATCATCAAGATCAAATCCGTTAAATAAGCCCGCACGACACGACCCAGTCCTGGCGGGCGTGTGGGTGGCATCCCGCACACCCGCCAGGAAACACCATAGGCGAGTGCCCTCTCAACGCACCTCGTGGACCAAACCGGCCAACTCGTCGGCAATCCCCTGAAAGAAGATGGACATGGCAATCACCTGGACAGTATCAACCGAAACCGAAAAATGGCGTGACGCTGGAACGCCAACCACTGGCGTAACGACCGGGCGAGGGCTGCAACTCACCGGTGAACAGCGGCAGGTGATCAAGGGGTTCGGCGGTACGTTCAACGAACTCGGACAGCGTGCCATCGAATCGCTTTCCACTGCGGACCAAGACACCATCTACCGGGAACTGTTCTCCCCTGAGGAACTCAACTTCCGCGTCAACCGCTCCGCGGTGGGCGCCAACGATTTCTCCGCGTCCTGGTACTCCTACGATGAGACTCCAGGAGACTACGCCCTAGAGCATTTCTCCGTGGCCCGGGATGAGGAACGCGTCATCCCGTTCATCCGCGAGGCGCAGAGGTATCAGGATGACATGATCCTGCACTGCTCTCCGTGGAGCCCACCCACTTGGATGAAGAACCCGCCGGTGTACAACTTTGGCCGACTCGTCATGACGCCGGAGAACCAAACCGCCTACGCCAACTACTTCGTGAAGTTCGTGCAGGCGTACGCCGAACGCGGCATTACCGTCAGCCAAATCCACGTGCAGAACGAGGTGTTCGCAGACCAGAAGTTCCCGTCCTGCCTGTGGTCGTCCGAGCAACTGCGCGAGTTCATCCGCTTTTACCTGGGGCCAGCCTTCGAAGCCGCCAACCTAGACACCAAAATCTACCTTGGCACCCTCAACGGCCCTGAGGACATGGCCTTCACAGCCACCGGACAGAAACTCACCAACTACTCACGGTTCGTCGACAACATCCTGTTCGACGACGAGGCGCGCAAGTACCTGGGTGGCATCGGGTATCAGTGGGCTGGGCAGCACGCCATCGCCCGCACCCACAGGGATTGGCCAGAACTCGACATCATCCAGACCGAATCCGAGTGTGGATTTGGATCAAATGCGTGGGAAGACGCCGAATATGTGTTCCACCTCGTGCGCCACTATCTGGAGAACGGAGCCAGCGCATACACCTACTGGAACATGGTGCTTGAGCCAGGTGGTCTCTCCACCTGGGGATGGCCACAAAACTCGCTGTTCACGGTCGATCCCGAAAGCCGCACCTTCACGCGAAACCACGAATACTACGTGCTCAAGCACTATTCGAGTGCGATCAGACCGGGTGCGGTACGGCTTGGAGTCACTGGCAGGTACGGTTCACAGGGATCCGCGTACCTGAACCAGGACGGCTCGGTTGTGGTGGTCGTCCAAAACGCATTGGATCGCGCTGAGGAGTTCTCGTTTGTTGACCCGTCCGCAGATTCACGCACCTTCACCGCTGTCCTGGAACCGCGCTCGCTGAACACCTTTGTCATCTCCTCACACCATTAGGTGAGAGTTACTCCCCGGCCGATCATCCACTCAGGTGAGCTGGAGAACGCTGCGCGACCCGCTCGTCGTAAATCCGAGGGCTTCGTAGTAGCTTGACGTCTGCTTGTCGGTGGGAGCTGGAGCGGACACGTGGGTGAACCCGCGTGAGCGGAGTAGACCAGAGTCGCGGAACAGGTACTTACCAGGAGTGAAATCGCGGAAACGCGGTGTCACATAGTCGAGTACAACGCGGGCCACGCCGGAGCCATCGTTGTTGATGAGAACCATGCCAACGGTTTCATCATTGTGCAAAACCAGGTGTGCTTCGGTAGCGGGGGTCTCGGCAGAGTCCTGAGCGAAGTGAGGGTTGGTGGCGTTGATGTCTGCGCGGTGTTTCTCAAGCAAGAACTCAAGATACGCATCGTCCGGCTGCACAGTGACGACCGCGTATGCGCGTTCAGTTTCTTCTGCGGCGGTGAGTTTGCGCAGGTGCACGATGTTGATGAGCGCGAGAACCGCATTGAGTCCGAGGACCGGCCAGACGCTCCCCAGCAGAGCGTATACAACTGAGACGGAGCATCCGATCAGGTTCAGTACGCGCAGGCGCAGAATTCGCGTTTGCAGGAGGGAGACCACCACGATCGCTGAGCCGATCCAGCCCAGGGCTTCAAGCATCCAGTTCATTGTTGTCCTTGCGTGTGCGCTGCGGCTTTGGAGCGCCGTCTATTGGTGTTTTGGTCAAGGTGCCGGGTTGCCATTGTTGATGAAAATCGTTGCAATCCAGCGAGTCAAGCGTTTAACCCGATGGTTTGATTCTAGTTCATGGGCGTACACGTAGCGCAAGGGACTCAGTGGAATTGATGCCATCCAGTGACCTTTCGCGTGTGGCCGATGGGCTGAATGTTGTCCATATTCCTAGTTTCAAGTGGGGGAGGTGAGCAAAACCCCCGCCATTGGCGGTGAGGGCCGAGGAATGTCAGAAGGGCTTGGCACAATGGAGGAGCCAATCAAAGGAGCCATGTTGACCTACAGCCTTAGTGACGTCTTGGCGGCATCGTCGTGCGAGTTCGCGGCAATTCGTGCGCACGAACTGAAGTCCGGTTGGCGGGTTCCTCCGTGCGGTGCCATAGCCGGGCGCAACTGCTCTGACCCTGCGTGCAGTGACCATGCGTCAGATCAGATGATGGAACGGCTTGCGCGCCTCGGTGATGCACACGAGCGTGCGATGCTCGCCACCTACATCGAGCAGTACGGTGAGTGGTCGCCCGGTTTCGCCGGAGGCGTGTTCCGTGCAGATCAGTGCGATCCCGAGATTGCCGACGATCTGGCCCGGCAGGCATTCACTGACGGTGCCAGCGTGCTCTTTCAGGTGAATATCCGTGACGGACAGTTGCGTGGGCGCGCGGACTTTGTGGTGCGCGAAGCAGACGGCGAATACGCCGTCTACGACACGAAACTCGCCCGATCTGCGCGGGGGTCCGCCGTCCTGCAGGTCACGGCTTATGCTGAGGCGCTGCGCAAACAGGGTGTGCCCATGAGTAGGTACGGCTACCTTGTGCTGGGTTCCGGAGAGGTCACTCGCCACTCGGTGGTTGATGCCGCGCCGGTCTATCGCAGGTTGCGTGCACGGTACGAGGACTTTATCGCCTCGCGCACAGGGAACGGGTTGGCTGCATGGGGTGCGGCTGAACGTGGTGGCAGCGGGCTCGCCTCGTGTGGGCGATGCGGGGAATGCGAACGGCACCTTGAGGACGCCCGAGATGTGCTGCTCGTGATGGGGTGCTCGACCGCTCATCGCACTCGCTTGAACGCAGCGGGAATCCACACCGTTGAGGAACTTGCAGCGTTGGCGCCCGTGGACGATTCGGGCGTGGTGCGCCTGTCTCGGGCAGATATGGAACGGATCGGCCTCGACCTGAACGTCAGTACCGCCACCAAGCTCATCGCTCAGGCGCAACTGTTTCTTGAGGGTGAGGAACAGGGGCAGGCCGTGTATCGCGTGGTTGACACCAAATCTTTCGCGCTGTTACGTCCTGAAAGTCCAGGGGATATCTTCTTTGACTTTGAGGGCGATCCACTCTATGCGCAGGCAGGATCACACGACTGGGGTATCGAGTATCTGTTCGGGTGGTGCACACGCTATCGGTCTGATGGTGAACGCTTGGATTTCCACACTTTGTGGGCGCATGATCGCCGTGAGGAGAAACGAGCGTTCGAGCAGTTCGTTGACTATCTGACCACACGCGTTACAACCTACCCCGATATGCATGTCTACCACTACGCACCGTACGAGACCACCGCGCTGAAACGTCTGGCGCTACGACATGGCACCCGCGAGGAACAACTCGACCAACTACTGCGGCGCGGACTCTTTGTGGACCTGTACTCGGTTGTTCGGGGAGCGTTGCGAACCTCGGGGAGGTCGCTGTCGATTAAGAAGCTCGAACCGTTCTACATCGACGCGCTGGGGGAAGCACGCGAGGGCGTCACTAACGCCGCCGACTCGATCACCGAGTATGCGGCAGCGATGGAACTACGAGAAGCTGGGGATATAGACGGCTTCACCCGGAAGCTCGCTGAGATTGAGGGCTACAACAGGTACGACTGCGAATCGACGTATCACCTGCTCAACTGGATTGGTGACATAGCTGAGCGCAATGGCGTGCAGTGGCGCCACGCCCCGCACGTTGAACCACTGGTCGACGGTGAAGAGGTCCTTTCCCCTGAGGAAACTGAAGCCACACGCATCGGTGCGCGATTGCGTGAGCATGTGGATCGCCTTACGGAACGGTGGCATCACGAGATCGCTGAGGCTGAGGCTCACGGTCTGTCTGAAACACCCGAGCCTGAAGCACGCATGATTGCCCGGATGGCGTGGGCGGCAATCGACTACAACAAGCGTGAGAACAAACAGAATTGGTGGACCCACTTTGCCCGGCTTTCGGACCCCGTTGAAGAGTGGTCCGGTTCCGACATTTTTCGTCCCACGCGGGTTCACGTGATCGAGGACTGGCATGTTCCCCCGCGTGCGCGAACACAGCAGCGGATCGTGCAGATGTTTGGGGAACTTGAACCCGGCAGCAAACTAAGTGTTGGCGTGAATGTGTACGTTATTTACGACGAACCGCTCCCGCTGCCGCTGTCAAAGTCCAGTAGCGGCATCCGTGGGTGGGGTGGGGCAACGATAGCCGAGGTCGAGCCCGTGCCAGGCGAACCAGGATTTGCGCTCATCACACTCGTGGAGAAGACCGCGAGGACCAACGAAACCTGGTCCTCGGTTCCAATGGGGCTTGGCCCTGGTGCACCGATCTCCACGAAGATCATCGACGAACGACTACTGGATTTCGGGCGCGAGATACTCACCGCCCTTGATACCAATCCGGACGAGCCTTCGTTCAGCGACAGTGCCCGTCTGCAACTGCTCCGTCGATCGGGCACCACCGTTCGGGTGTCTGAAAGCGAGGCACGCGAAGGACTCGAACGGATCGACAACATCCTGGCATCGCTCACCTCGATCGATTCGGGAGTGGTTGCGGTGCAGGGACCACCGGGAGCTGGAAAGACGTTTGTGGCCTCACACGTCATCACCACACTCGCTAAAAAACACGGATGGAACATCGGCGTGGTCGCCCAATCACACGCCGTGGTGGAAAACGTGCTGAGCGCTGTGGTCGCGCGCGGTATGAACCCCGAAGCCATCGGCAAGAAGCCAGGTAAGACGCACGACAAAGACTCCGAGTGGCCCTACCAGCCCATCGATGCGAAGAATGCAGCCGCGTTTTTCGCAGAGGCCCACATGGGAACCGTGACGGGCGGGACCGCCTGGACCTACTCGTCGCCAGATTTCAGTCCCGCCGAGGGGTACGACCTCATTGTCATCGATGAAGCGGGACAGTACTCGATGGCCAATTCACTCGCCGTCACGCACGCAACGAAGCGGGTGCTGTTGCTCGGCGATCCGCAACAACTGCCGCAGGTCAGTCAAGGGGTTCACCCGGAACCGGTGGACGAGTCCGCACTTGCGTGGCTCGTGGGAGACGACCCCACGATCGCCGAGGACCGAGGATTCTTCCTTGACGAGACGTGGCGCATGCACCCCAACCTGACCAAGGCCGTGTCCGAACTGTCCTATGAGGGCAAACTACATTCTGTGAAGGTCACCGAGCAGCGTCACCTGGAGGGAAGCGAGCCCGGACTGCACACAGTGTTGATCAACCACTGTGGAAACACAGTAAGCGCACCCGAGGAGGCCGCCGAAATCATCGCCCTGATGAGAGAACTGGTGGGTAGAGAATGGCGTGAGGACTCCGCAACGCGGCCGCGCCCACTGGAACCGAGCGACTTCATAGTGGTCGCCCCATACAACGCTCAAGTGCAGCTGCTTCGCGAACACCTCAACGCGGAGGGCTTCGAGGAGGCGAGCGTGGGCACAGTAGACAAGTTCCAAGGACGGGAGGCTGCCATCGCGTTCGTGTCACTCGCGGTGTCCGACGCTGAGAATTCCCCGCGAGGACTCGAGTTCGTGCGCAACCGAAACCGACTCAACGTGTCTATCTCCCGCGGACAACACTCCGCATACCTGGTCCACTCCGCAGCGTTGCTCGACGCATTGGAGACAACCCCGAGGGGAATCGAGGAACACGGGGCGTTCATTCGGCTTTCGGAGTCTGGGCTATAGGATTTACCGCACACGACAACGTTATAAGGACATGACTGGTGAACGACACGACACCGGGCGGCAAGCCCAACATCCGGCAGGTTGCCGCTGTTGCTGGCGTATCACACATGACCGTGTCGCGAGTGCTCAACGACCACCCGAACATCAAGGAATCAACCCGACAAAAGGTGCTTGAGGTCATCGAGCAGCTCAATTACCGGCCAAACACCGCCGCACGGGCGCTTGCAACGCAAAAGAACCGGCGCATCGGGGTCATGATAGAAAGCGCGCGTGAGTTCGGTCCCCTGTACACGCTACGGGCCGTCGAGGACGCTGCCCGCAACGCAGGCTACGGAGTCACCTCGGTGCCCCTCTCCGAACATGGAGCGCTCGCAGCCCAGGATGCGGTGGACTATCTGATCAGCCAGGGCATAGATGCCGTATGCGTCATCGCGCCGCGCTCCTCTTCCGTGGCCGCCCTCCGCAAGGTCTCACTGGGTGTCCCAACCCTGGTCATCAAGGGGAGTTCCGATCCGAACTTCCTGACGGTGAGCGTGGACCAGCAACTCGGCGCGGAACTCGTGGTCGATCACCTTGCGCAACGTGGGCACCGCGATGTTCTCCACCTGGCAGGGCCGCTTGACTGGCTGGATGCGCGTACCCGTGAACGAGCCTTCCACGCCCGTGCCCGTCAGTGGGGTTTCAAAGAGCGCCCCATCGTCGTTGGAGACTGGAGCGCGGACTTCGGCTACGACTTCGTGAGGAGCATGAAGCGAAAACCCGAGTACACCGCCATCTTCGCGGCAAATGACTCGATGGCGCTCGGGTTGCTGCACGGCTTTCACGATCTCGGATACGAGGTTCCCAAGGACATCTCCGTGGTTGGATTCGATGACATCCCCACCTCGCGGCACACCATCCCTCCGTTGACCACGGTGCGTCAGGACTTTGACGCGCTCGGAACCAAGACCGTCGAGGTGCTGACCGCAGCGGCGGAGGGACACGAGATCCCCCAGCGGACGACCGTCGGTATCGAAATGATCGTCCGCGAGTCCACGGCACCGGTTGGAGGGATATCGTGAACGCTGACCCTCGAGTCCCACTTGTTCAACTGCGTTCGATCACGGTGTCGTTCGACGGGCAGCGAGCACTGTGCAACGTGGATCTTGATCTGCATCCAGGTGAGGTACACGCGATCATGGGTCAAAACGGGGCGGGCAAATCGACCCTCATAAAGGTGTTGAACGGTGTGGTTCAACCGGATAGTGGCACGCTCACAGTCGATGGCGTGAACCAGGTGTTCAAATCGCCGGCAGAGGCTCTGGCTGCCGGAATCGCGGTGGTGTTCCAAGACATCCACCTCGGTCCGACTCTGACCGTGGCTGAGAACGTCATGCTTGGACGTGAGATCCGCGGCACCCTCGGGATCGACTGGAAGGCAACCAAGGCCCGCGCCCTGGAACAGTTGGGTGAGTTGGGCCTCGCGGAGCTTGACCTAGACACCCGCCTGTCGCGGATTGCCCCGCCCACGCAGCAACTCGTCGCCATTGCCCGGGCGATGGTGGCTCAGCCTCGCGTGCTGCTCCTTGACGAACCTACCTCCAGCCTTGAGGTAGAGGACGTGAAACGTCTGTTCACCGTTATTCGGGCACTGCGCGAAAAGGGCGTGGCAATCGTCTTCATCTCGCATTTCCTTGAACAGGCGTATGCCATCTCAGACCGGATGACCGTGTTGCGCGACGGCATGAACGTGGGGGATTTCCCAACGAGGGAACTCGACCGAACCGACCTCATCTCGATGATGCTCGGCGAGGATATCGAAAGCCTGAAACGACTTGGCGCAGAGCGCCGGGAACATCAGCATGATCCAGAGGGCGAAGTCGCCCTTGAGGCGGTCAGCCTTGGGTTGACTGGAGTGGTGGAACCGACTGACTTCTCAATTCATGAGGGTGAGATCGTCGGTTTCGCAGGGTTGCGGGGGTCCGGGCGCACGGAACTCGCGAACCTACTCGCCGGTGTCTACAGTGCAGACACCGGGGTTGTGGTACTCGATGGGCAGAGGGTTCGCTATCACGGACCGGGGGCAGGCATTCGGCATCGGATCGCCATGTCAACTGAGTCGCGGATGGATGATGGCATCATCGCGGACATGGACGTTCGCGACAACATGTTGCTTGCACTTCAGGCGTTACGGGGATGGCGTGCCCCGATCTCGAAAGCGGAGGCGGAGGACTCGCTACAGCACTACCTTGAGATGCTGAACATGTCCGAGATCGATCCGCGCACTCCGGCGCGTGCGCTGTCCGGTGGCACGCAGCAGAAGATCCTCCTAGCACGATGGCTTGCCACGCAGCCGCGCGTGTTGATTCTCGATGAGCCGACGAAGGGTATCGATATCTCGACCAAGGTCGAGATTCAACGCCGAATAGCCAAGCTCGCCGATGAGGGTATGGCGGTCGTGTTCATCTCGTCTGATCTTGAAGAGGTCGTGCGCATCTGCGACCGGATCGTGGTCTTGAAGGATCGAGGAAAGATAGGGGAGTTGCGCAACGGTCCGGGGGTCACCGTGGACACCGTTGTGGAACTGATCGCTGCCGCGAATGAGGACGGGTTCTGAACTCCGGGGTGAATCGCGGGCATGTTCCAAGAAACTTTTTCGTTGTTCCAAGGTTTCCGCACCGCGAACTTCAGGCCCGTTCACCACGGCTGTTCCATAAAACATCCCCTGACCTGCGGAACAATTCTCGATGTTGAGGCCAAACCTTAATCTTTGACCTCTTGCAGTTCAAAAAATGTTCCCGGTAACATTCAGGGCATGCGCTCGACGGAACCCGCACTGAAGCGGTTCTACCCGAACATATGCGCGACCTGTACGACGCACTTACACGTACAACCCACAACAGATTCAGCACATCTCGAGGAGGAGATATGACTGCACGTACCCGATTTACCAAATTCCTCAGCCTGGCGGCTGCGGGAGCACTGGCGCTCAGCCTGACGGCATGCTCCGGTGACGACACCACAGGCACGGATGACACCAACACCAGCGCCGGAGGCGACAGTGGAGAACTCATCACCGTCGGCTTTGTCGCCGTTGGCCCAGAGGGAGCCTGGCGTCAGGCCAACGAGGGAAACATCCAAGACTCGTTTAGCAAGGATGCCGGTTTCGACCTGAAGTACGCTCCCGCTGTCAGCCTTGACCAGAAGTCACAGATCGACGCGTTCACTTCATTCGTGGACGAAGACGTTGACGTGATCCTGCTGTCGGCGACTGAGGGATCAGGCTGGGAGGACTCCCTCAAGCGCGCTCAGGAAGCAGAGATTCCGGTCATCCTGATCGACCGCGGAATCGAACCAGACAACACCGATCTGTACGTGACCCGCATCGCGCCGGACAACATTGCGGTGTCCACGTCCGTCGCAGAATGGGCCAAGTCGGCACTACCAGACGGCGGTAACTACTTCGTGCTTGAAGGTCCGGCAGGTGTCTCCGTGGTCAACGAACGCAACAAGGGTTGGGACGCAGTCATCGGTGGTGAGTCACAGTTCAACAAGATTGGCGCGCAGACCGCCAACTGGTCCACTGAAGAAGCGAAGAGCGTCTTCGAAACGGTCCTGAAGTCCAACAACAACGACGTCCAACTCGTCTTTGCACAGAACGACGAGATGGGGCTTGGCGCGGCACAGGCCGTTGAGGAAGCAGGACTGAAACCAGGAGAGGACGTCAAGATCGCCACGATCGACGGCACCACGGGTGCACTCCAGGCCCTGGCGGATGGACGCCTGAGCTTTGTCGCCGAGTACAACCCAATGTTCGGTGACGTGGCTGTCAACGCGGTGAAGAAGGTCCTCAACGGTGAGCAGGTCGATTCCTACATCATCGCCGAGTCAGCAACCTTCGACTCCCCGGAGGTCGCCGCTGAGGTACTTCCAGACCGTGAGTTCTAGCGGCTAGTCGTTCCACACAACACACGGTGGGGCCTTGCGCGCATGTAAGGCCCCACCCCCATATTTCGAGCGAGTGGATCTGATCCACCGTACGAAGGTAGGAGCGTACGATGTCACAATCGTCCCCAATCGTGGAGATGAAGGGTATCTCCATCACTTTCCCGGGCGTGAAAGCGCTCGACGCCGTGGACTTCCGGTTGTTTCCCGGGGAGGTGCACACTCTCATGGGCGAGAACGGCGCGGGAAAGTCCACGCTGATCAAGGCTCTCACCGGTGTGTACCGAATCGATGCGGGCGCGGTCTTCCTTGAGGGTGACCAGATCAGGGTGAACGGTACCGCCGATGCGCAATCCGCTGGGATCTCAACCGTTTACCAAGAGGTCAACCTGTGCACGAACCTGACAATCGGTGAGAACGTCATGTTGGGCAACGAGGTGCGCGGGGCCGCAGGCATCAACTGGAAGGCCACGAACATCGCTGCGGTGGAGAACCTGAAGAAGCTCGGCCTGGGCGACCTTAACCCGCGGGCACCACTGTCGTCGCTGTCGATCGCGCTGCAGCAATTGGTCGCGATCTCCCGTGCGATGGTCACGGACACGAGGGTGCTCATCTTGGATGAGCCGACCTCGTCGCTTGACTCGGTTGAGGTCGAGCAGTTGTTCTCGGTGATCCGCAGGCTGCGAGATGATGGCGTCGCAATCTTGTTCGTGTCGCACTTCCTGGACCAGGTGTATGCGATCAGCGACCGATTGACGGTGTTACGCAACGGAACCTTCGTGGGCGAGTATCTCACCCACGAACTTGACCGCACGGAGCTGATCGCGAAGATGATCGGCAAGGACCTGGAGACACTGCGGTCGTTGGACAAGCAGTCTGCCGTGCGTAACCACGAGCATGGGGGAAAGCCCATCTACAGTGCGAAAGGCCTGTCCAAGCAGGGTGCTGTTGAACCAGTCGACCTTGACCTGTTCCCTGGTGAGGTGGTTGGGCTCGCAGGGCTCCTGGGTTCGGGCCGAACCGAGTTGGCGCGGCTGCTCTACGGTGCCGATAAGCCAGAGGCCGGTGAGGTCGAGATCAAGGGCCAGGCCACGGAGGTACACTCGCCATCCCAGGCGTTGCGCAAGCGCCTCGCATTCTCAAGTGAGAACCGGCGGGATGAGGGCATCATTCGGGATCTCAGCGTGCGCGAGAATCTGATCCTTGCGGTGCAGGCCAAGCGTGGTTGGGCCAAACCGTTGTCCAAGCGCGAGTCAGATGAGATCGTGAACAAGTACCTACGCGAACTCAGGGTGCGTCCAGCGGACCCTGATCGGGCCATCAAGAACCTGTCGGGCGGTAACCAGCAGAAGGTACTTCTGGGACGGTGGCTTGCTACGAGGCCGGAGATCCTTATCCTCGATGAGCCAACCCGAGGTATCGATGTTGGGGCCAAGGCGGAGATCCAGGAGCGCGTCATTGAACTGGCTGATGACGGGGTCACGGTTGTGTTCATATCATCCGAACTCGAAGAGGTGGTTCGCCTGAGTGACCGTATCGTGGTGCTCAAGGACCACAGGAAGATCGCGGAACTCACCAATGATGAGTCGGTGACGGCAGAGTCGATCGTCACGACCATCGCACGTGAGGGCGAAGTCAAGCAGGATGCGGTTGAAGCCCCTGTTCCTGGCGAGGAGGCCAGAAGATGAGTGACGTAATGTCCAAGATCGCTCAAGGCGTATCGAACTTGGTGCGGAAGCAGTACTTTTGGGGCATCATCGCCATTGTTCTGCTGCTGGGGATCAATGTGCTGAAGGACCCCACCTATTTGAGTATCACTGTGAGTGAGGCAAACGGGAATCTGGTGGGTAACCTGATCGACATCCTGCGTGCTGCGGCCCCGATCATGATGATTGCTGTCGGCATGTGCCTGGTGATTGCCACCTCTGGTATCGACCTCTCAGTGGGCTCGCTCATGGTGGTTGCCGGTGCGGTCTCGATGGAGACGTTGAAGAGCGCGGACAACACGCTTGGAGCCGCACTTGGTGCTCTTGCATTGGCTCTGGTTATCGCAGCGTTCTTGGGTGCATTCAACGGGTTCTTGGTCTCGATAGTGGGCCTGCAGCCGTTTATCTCAACGCTCGTCATGATGCTTGCCGGACGCGGTATCGCGAAGGTGATCACGGGTGGCCAGAACACCGCGGCGACGAATGGTTCGTTCCGGTGGATTGCGAACGGTTACGTGTTCGGGCTGCCGGTTGTGTTCCTGATCGCGGTTCTTGTGGTGATCGCGGTGGGCGTTCTGGTGCGCCGTTCGGCGTTGGGGCTCATGATCGAGGCGATCGGCATGGACCCGAAAGCGGCCCGGCTAGCGGGTGTGAACCGGAAGGGCCTGCTGTTGATGGTGTATTCGACCTCGGGTGTGCTTGCCGGGATAGCGGGCGTGTTCGCGACCGCCTCGGTGATGACGGTGGATGTGTCGCGGACCGGCTATCAGATGGAATTGGATGCGATCCTCGCAGTCGTCATCGGTGGCACCTCATTGGCGGGTGGAAAGTTCAGCCTGTCCGGTGCCTTTGTCGGTTCGCTGCTGATTGCGACGCTCGACAAGACGGTTGTGTTCCTGGGTATCTCGTCCTCTGCGACTCCGGCGTTCAAGGCGATCGTGATTGTGGCGCTGTGTCTGTTGCAATCCGAGCGGGTAAGGGCTTTGTTCCGTGGCCGCGGTCTGGCACAGGGACAGAATAAAACTGAGAAGAAGGAGTTGGTGGCAGCATGAGCACTTCAATTGCTCCGGCTCAAGAGCGGGTGACGACACGGAGTTCCCTGGCTCAGTGGGTCCGCACGCGCGTCGATCTACTGCCCACGCTGGCGGCGGTTGTGATCTTCACTGCGATGGTGATCTACGGCCAGGCTGCCTATGGCCGTATCTTGCATATGAGCACGATCTCGAATCTACTCATCAACAATGCACCACTCATCATCATCGCGGTGGGGATGACGTTCGTGATCATCACAGGTGGAATTGACCTGTCCGTGGGCGCGGTGATCGCGTTTTCCTCCGTTTCCGGCGTGATGCTCATCAATTCTGGTTGGAATGACTGGGTCGTCGCGGTCCTCATGGTGCTGATTGGGGCCACGTTCGGTCTGGTCTCGGGTGTTTTGGTGCAGTATTTCAATGTGCAACCGTTCATCGCCACACTCGCGATGATGTTCCTTGCACGTGGTCTGGCCTCGATGCTGAGTACGGTCCCTGAGCGCCTGGACGATGACGCTCCAATTCGTTTGCTGGCTTCCAACTTCAAGATTATCGACGGCCCCAAGGTGAACGACTTGACCGTCACGCCGGGCGTGATTATCGCGGTTCTCGTGGTTGTGGCTGCGTTCTTCGTGCTGCACCGCACTCGCACGGGCCGTACGGTCTATGCGATTGGCGGTTCGGAGCAGTCGGCACAGTTGATGGGGTTGCCTGTGCACCGCACGAAGATGTGGGTATACGTGATCAGTGGGTCGTTGTCTGGACTTGCCGCGGTCGTGTACACCTCACGTTTGGGTATCGCGCAGAACATCACGGGTATCGGGTGGGAGCTTGACGCGATTGCCGCAACCGTCATCGGCGGCACGCTGTTGACGGGCGGCGTGGGTTACGTGATCGGTTCGGTCATCGGTGCTCTCGTATTGGGTCTGATGAACGTCCTGATCACACGAGACGGCGGGGTCGATCCGGCCGCCACGACGATCATCACCGGGGGTATCCTATTGATTTTCGTGCTGCTCCAGCGCGCGGTGTATGCGCGTCAACGCGAGTAGCCGTTGAGTCCGCAGGGGGGTGAGGGCTGGGCAGTCGAGGACTTCGACTGCCCAGCCCGTTCTTATTGCCGACGATCCGGTGCGTTCCAGCGCAACGCACCTTGGCTGCTCAAAACACACAAGAGGGCATGCTATACGCCCATCACCAGTAAGGACGCCAAGGTTCATCCATTCATCTCACAATATGGGATGGAAGGAATCTGACGCCAGGGTTTTCATAATGCCTGATCGCGCACTGCGGGCCGCTAGATTCGACGGAGTGTGTGCCGTTGGGATATGACGGTGCGATTGCACGTAAGTGTAAGGGTCTTGTGCCAGCTTTTTACCTGTGCTTATGATCGGGCCGCTCGCTGTGAGCACCACTCTTTTTCAAATCCAGGGGGAAACTTTGCACTCTCTTTCCAACCGTTGTGCTGCCATAATGGCAGCAGCCGGTATTCTTCTGACCACTCTCGCGGCTCCGAGTGCCACTGCGGTGCCGAGTGTGGATGATCTGTTTGTGTGTGAAACCATCGGTGGCGAGAATTTCTGCACCGACATGGGCTTCATCGACCCTGAAACCGAGAAGATTGTGCGCGCTGAGTTCGCGGCCGCCGTGGGGAAGCCCATCCCGAATTCGGGTGGTGACACCAGCGTTGAAGCCATGGTCACCGAACTTCTCGCAATGAGCCCAGTCGAACTTAAGGCACACCAAGATGCTCAACTGGTAGACGCGCGTGAGAGCGTCTGGCCAGAAGACCTCCTAGTTGACGTTGAAGAGCCGGCAGCCAAAGGACTCATCTCACCACAAAAAATCGGCAATCCGCTGCCAATCTGGAATCTCCAAGTCCCAGGCTTGACCGGTCTTAAAGTGAGCACCTTTAAGCAGACCAAGGACTATTACTGCGGTCCAGCATCGCTCGCGTTAATCGCACGCGCCAACGGAGTAACCAAAAGCCAGGCTACGTGGGCCAATGCGTTGGGCACCACCGAACACTCGGGGACTGGTTTGGCCAACATCGTTGCCGAGATCAACAAGAACAAGTCATGGCTAAAGTCAGGCTCGAAGTACAAAGTGCTCAACGTCAGCAAGATGTCGGAGAGCGACTTCAAAGTCCACTACAAAACGCGTATCAATGGTAACCGCGCGATCGTTTTGCACCCCAAACTTCACAAGAAGTTCTTTAGTTACCTCAAGTTTGACCACGGAGGCCACTTCCAAGTCGGCTACGGCTACACCAATACACACGTGAAGTTTATCGAAGTGTACAACGAGGCTGACTTTATGGGTAAGGACTCAAAGGGTAACCCTAAGGGCGCGAACAGCGCTGGCTACAAAACCATCAAGTGGAAGCAAGCATTGGAATCGACGACAGTCGGAACCACCACCGCACTGCACACGATCGGGTACTGACCATGAAGAAGAATCCCGCTGGTCTAGGGGCCCTCGGTGTTGTGGTGATGTTGATGCTTTCAGGCTGCACTTCTGGTGACTCTCGGCCTGTTGCTGCACAGCCACCGACTTCTTCCAGCCCGGTGGTGTCCTCACCATCCTCACAAGAGCCTTCTTCGTCGCAGTCTCCCGTAGTTGCAGAGCCTACGTTGGTGGAGGCGGGCTGGAAGTCGGTGTTGCGGGTGGAAAACCCGGATACGGATTTTGCCGTTAAAACCTATGGTGATACGGCAATGGTGACACAGACTGTGACCGCTGACGGTGAAGTTTCTTTGACGCACACAACTGCTGATGGGAAGGTTTCAACGCTTGAGCGCGGTAACCAACGCTTGGTGCAAGAGACCACCTTGTGGGGTGGCGATGTTCTTATTTTCGCTTCGATTGAGGGAGGGCTGGAACCTCCTTATCAGTTGGAGGTGTGGACACCGGGAGAGAAAACGGCTCGCGTGCTTGCCGCGACCGAGGGAAGCGAATGGCTCACTGAGGCAGTGGTTGCCGGTGACGCGTTGTACTTCATCACCAGAGATGACACGGATGCTATGTGTCTGTTCCGTGGTGTGCGGTCCGGTGATGACATAGAACGTCATCAGATCACATGCCTCAAGGATGACGAGGCAGGCTTGTCATGGCTGTTTGCTGACGGGTCGACTGTCTCGTGGATGACAACAGATTTCCGGATTGCTCCGAATCAAGACGAGTTTCGATGCAATAAGCTCTATCGGTTAGTGGACGGGTCTGATGTTCCTGAAGCGGTTCCGGGTGCTGATTGTGTGATGCGAGGTCTTGCCAGCGCGAATACAGCGGTGTGGTCAGACATGGAAACCCCTGACGAGGACGGTGCCCTTAGTTACACGGAGAATCAGATGCATGCGACGATTGCTGAGGTAACTGGCGATGCCGGTATCGGGTCGACGGGTAGTGAAAAGACCTGCGGCGGTATGGTGTTTTGGGCCAGTGAACACGCTGGTTCGGGTATTGACTACGAGTTGGAGAATTTCCGTACGTGGGACCCGGAACATGGGGTGCGGATGCTGTCTCAGCCACCTGGAATTGACATCACGAGAGGCACCTTTGACAAACTCGTGTGCGTCAATGACACCACCATCGGGGTCGAGCGGGTGATGGTTGGACAGCATCGCCAGGTTGAGTATTTCATCGCTGACATCAGCACACTTAAAGCGTCCTGACAGGGCGTAATACGGACAGTGGGTGCGCATCCGATTGGGTGCGCACCCACTCGCATTTTGTGCTCGCTTAATGCCCGAATGTCACCACTGTTTGGTTGATGACGGTTCGGGGTTGGCGCTTCCTTCGGCCTCTTCGCGTTGGACGGTGCCGTTCTTGTTACGCTCTTCGAGCTGGCGTTGTCGGTCTTGTTCCTCAGGTGTGTAGTTGTTTTGCTCGGGCCGCTCACTGTCGCCTTCGCCCGGTTCATCAGATGGTTCCTCGTCATCAGGAGATTCTGACGGCTCGCCAGAAGGATCGTCAGAGGGGTCATCCGATGGGTCGTCGTCTGCCGGTGGATTCGACGGGTCATCCGTGGGGTTGTCTGGGTCCGTGGGCTGGTCAGGGTCTTGTGGGGTGTTGCGTGGGCGCCATTCTGGTTCTTGGAGTTCCTCGGCGATGGAGATCCGGTTGTCTACGAAATCTTTCTGTTCGCGGAGGTCTTCAACCAGCGCTGGGTCTGTGCACTGGTACTCGTCCAAGAGCATGGCCGCCTTGCCAAATGCTTCTGATGCGGATGTGTAGTACTCGACGGCTTGCTCAAGGTGCTCACGCGCTGCTTTCATGAGTTCCTCGAACTTTTCTCTGGAACTTGCCCGCTGGCCAGTGTCATGGTTGGCATTGACGACATCCCAGAACAGGTTTGCTTCTTTGCGCGCGGCTTCGGCTTGGTGGTAGTACACGGCTGCGTGGTTGACCCGGATCTTACACATGGGGGGAAGCATGGATGCCGGATAGTCAACGAAGGATTCGTTAGGATCGAGCGCGGGGGCAAGTGCTTCGGCACGTTCGAAGTTGGAGGCGGCACCTCTGTAAGCGCCCTGACGTGTCTGCGCTGTGGCGATGTTGTACGGGTGTACCCATCGTTCGGCGGGGAGCCACGTATCGGTGTGCTGGAAACTCCAGATGGAGTTCCTGAGGTCGGCTTCCTGATACTTTTCGAGTCCGTAGGCATTCCATTGGATGATGTAGGAAACGTAGGCGATGGCACCAAGGATGAGCAGTCCCGGCAGTATTGACCACAGGTACCAGCGTCTGCGCATCTTCCGCAGCGCAACCTGTCCTTCTGTACGCACCCGTTTGGTTCGTCTTCCTGTCATGTCACCCCACCACCCTGGACATCCGTGAGGTTGCTGCGGTCAGTTCCCACAGCATGAGGAGGCACGTAAGTACGGCGAATGGCCACACGATCAGTTGCGGGATCATGATGGCTCGTGAACCCTGGGTTGCGACGAGTTCGGATTCGAGGCCTGCGGTGACGGAGCTGAGGGCACCGGGTTCGGTGCGATGCAGGTATTCAATACCGAGTTCGGAGGCGAGAGCCTCGAGCTCGGCCTCGTCAATCTTGGAGATCGCAACGCTAGGCGAGGAACCGGAATGGTCCAGGATGTAACTGTCGTCATCGAGCAGCGGATCGTAGCGTTTCATCCGGGCACCCTCAGCGGTTCCATAGCCGAGAACCGCACCTCCATCGATGAGCGGTGCAAGGTGCTTGAAGTCGGTGCGTGGTTCATCCGAGGTGTTCTCTCCATCGGACATGATGAACACGAGCTGCTTGTTGAGGGGGTTGTTCTCGCGTCCTCGTTCCAACAGGATCGTGAGGTCACCGAGTACCCGGTTCAGGTTGGAGCCGGAGGAGTAGATCGTGATCTCTTGGTTCATGGTGTGCGCCCAATCGCGCAGTGCCCCGACGTCGGTGGTGAGGGGGAGCTGACGGCTTGCGGTGGAGTCAAACGATACGACTGAGAATCGTGCCCCACCCAGCTCTTCCGTCAGCGTCGCAATGTCTGCGCGCACTCCCTCCAGG
Source organism: Timonella sp. (assembly GCA_031979385.1). GTDB lineage: Bacteria > Actinomycetota > Actinomycetes > Actinomycetales > Cellulomonadaceae > Timonella. The sequence goes on from DALZEF010000004.1 coordinate 131,737, forward strand.
CGTGGTTGTTCGCCCTGGTAGTCCTCGGCGGCCATGGAACCGGTGCGGTCGACCACCAGATACACGTCAAGGTTGATACGCACAGACTCCGAGGTCTCCTCCAGGACCGCTGGACCGAACCCGATCAGCGCGATAAGCGCAAAGATCGCGCCGCGCCGTAGCCAGGCTCCACGTCCGAGATCGCTCGTGCGCACCTGCCGGACCGCGTACACGATGAACGCCACGGCAAGAATGCCAACGACGATGGCGTAGGGGAGCAGTGGGAAGAGCGGGTCAAAGATCATTCGCCCAACCTCCACGCGACAGCGAGGAAGCCCGCAAACCCGGCGATCATGACGATCAACCAGGGACCAACGGTGTTGGTCCGGGTGATAACGGGTGCAGCATCGTGTTCCACGGCCTGACGCGACTGTATGTCCGTGACGATTGAGTCGATCATGATCGGGTCGTTTGAGTAGAAGTACATGCCTCCGGCCTCGGTGAATACCTGATCGAACTCCTCTTCGCCGGCGAGGTCGGTACTTCCCGAACCATAGATCCCGATGAGCGAGATATCGAGCTCGGAGGCAAGATCAGCCGCGTCTTTGAGCGAGTAGACAGGCTCACCTTCAAGGTCGTTGTCGGTTGCGAAGATGATCGAACGTGAGCGCGGCTCCCCGTCAGAACCAGATAGTCCGGTGTCGGCGGTCTCGAACTGAAGTGCGCAACTTGCAAGACCATCTCCGATGAGGGATGACCCGACTCCGAGGTTGGCGTTTGCCCCGGCCGTGAAGTACTCGTATTTGGCGAGGGCCTGCGGGTTTCCCGTGAGCGCTCGCGGGTGGAGCGCATCGTATGCCTCGGATAGTTGCTCTTTAACCATTCCGTAGTCGTCGGTCAACGGAAACACGGTGCGCGAGGTGGTGTTGAAGATCGACAATGCGATGCGTTCACCGACAAAGGAGTCCACGAGCGTGGAGAATACGTTCACGAGTTCGCGGTCGTACGAGAGCATGGACCCGGAGATGTCTAGGCACAGCACGATGTCGCGGTTGGCCATACGCGGGTCGGAGACAGTCACGGTGACGGGTCGTGCTACGAGGAACGAACCGCCCACAAGCGCAACGGTCAGGCTGAGCGCGCCAAGAGCCTGGAACAGACGATATTTGCGCAGTTGGCGCTTGAACTCGGGGAGATCCCTGACATATGAGGAGTTGGCGACCCAGATCGCATCCGCCGCGCCGAGTTTCGCTGAGGCGTCCGCACGGCGCCGAGAGCCCCGCCGCGACATGACCGCCACGATCAGGCAGGCCGCGAGGGCGCACCCGAGGATGACGGCAATGGCCCACGGCCAGGACAGAATGTGGGAAACGGATGACTGATTCACAGGTGATCCACCACCAACAGCGCGTTGCGAAGCGTGATCGGCTGGGGTTCCTCGGCGGGGTTCCAGTCTTCGAGGGAGCCAGAACTCGAGAAGGCGGGGTGGTAGAACTGCGCGATGACGAAGGCAACCTTCTCGGTGCGTTCGTCTGCGACCAGATCCGAATATGTCATGGTCTTCGCGGTGATGCCGGTGCGTGCGGTGACGAACTCGCGCACGAGTTCGGACAGTTGCAGGTGCATCTCGCGTTCGGTGATCTCCTGGGCGGTGAGTGAGTCGCCCAGTGCCAGAATCCGGTCGCGATAGATATCCTGCAGGGTGCGAGGTGGCTCCCGTGGCACGAGCAGTTCGTTGTAGCTGCGGGCGGCTCGCCCACGTGTCAGGAAGGGAATGGCCACGAGCCAGCCGATGAATAGCGCCACGAGCACGCCAATGGCAACCCACCACAGTGGGCTGTAGGCTGTCGGGTCGATGAGCGGAAGCATGTCGTGACCGCCTAACTCAGGTGCTGCTGTTTGCGGACGGCGAGGGCGAACCGTTGGATGGCGTCTGCGGTTGAGTCGACCACGACATTCACGATTCCGTTGCGTTTCAGCATGGCTTCAGTTTCCTCGCGTTGGGCACGCACATGCTGACCAGCTTCGCGTTGCACGCGGGAGTTCTTTCCCATGAACTTGGGCAGGTTGATCGAGCGGTCCACATCGGCAACGCGCGGGTTTCCTTCGAGCCTGGCCCCGACGAACGGTGAGGCGTCGGACACGTTCAACACGAGGACCTCGTGCTTGACCCGCAATCTGCGCAGGAGCGTTTCGTGTTCGGCGGATGGCCGCACCTCGTCGGTGATGACGATGATCAACGACCGACGCTTGATGAACGTCAACGCCCTGGCCAACGGGGTGTTCAGGGAACTCGGCGGAGCGTCAATCGAGTACATCGAGTCCAGGATCGTCAGCATGACCTCAAGGTCCTGCGTGCTGGCTCGCGGTGGTAGTTGCGTGACCCGCCCCTTGTCTCCGGCCACTAGGGCAACGCGGTCGCCACGGTCCCTGGCCACATATGCGGCAATGCTTGCGAGGTACATCGCGACCTCGTTCTTGGGCATGCCGCCCGAGGACATCGCACCCATGTTGCGGCCGGTATCCGCAACGAGCACGACCGTCAGGTTCGAATGCTGCGCGAAACGGCGAATGATCGGACGCCCCGCCCGCGCCGACGACTTCCAGTCGATGTCGCCCACATCGTCGCCAGGGCTATACAGCGACAGATCATCAAAGTCCTGGCCGTGCCCTTTGAAGATCGAGCGGTGATACCCCTCAAGGAGACCTGCCGCACGCTTGAGCACGGGCAGTTCAATGTGCGCGCGCAGATGCGCGAGCCGCGCCACATCGGCCATCGGCGGTCTCCTTCCTTGTGAGATTCTGATTGACGACGATCCGGTAACTCCCAGCCCTGCCCCACCTCTGGTGGGTTAGGACCTGAGCCGGGGGCATCCCAGCGCCTAGGGCGCTGGAACGGCCCGACTCGTCGGAAATCTAAGTACTGGTATTACGGAGCTGGAACCGCGTTGAACACGGCGTCGATGATCTCCTCCGGTGCAACGTTGTTTGCAAGGGCGTCAAACGTGCGCACAATACGGTGCCGCAGCACGCGGTGCCGCACCAACTTGATGTCATCGGGCACCACGAACGCGCGGCCGGACTGGACAGCGAGTGCCTGGGCGACCCGCATGAGCGCGATCGAGCCGCGCGGGGAGGCCCCAACCCGTACCTGCTCGGTCAGCCCCGGCACCTCCACGGACCCAAGCCCACGTGTCGTGTTGATGAGGTCAACAATGTACTGCTTGATCGAATCGTCCACATATACGCGGTCAACCAAGGATTGCAGGTACTTGACGTCCTTGATGGACACGCGGCTCGCAGTGATGGGGGCATCCTGGGCGCCAGTGGCGACCCGGCCCAAAATCTCGACCTCGTCCGTGGAACTCGGGTAGGTCAGGATTTGCTTCATGAGGAAACGGTCCATCTGCGCCTCGGGCAGAACGTACGTGCCCTCTTCCTCGATGGGGTTCTGGGTGGCGAGCACCATGAACGGATCAGGCAGACGATACTCCGTACCGCCGATCGTGGTCTGACGCTCCTGCATAGCCTCCAGCATCGCGGACTGGGTCTTCGCGGAGGAACGGTTGATCTCATCAAGGAGCACGACGTTGGCGTGAACCGGACCAAGCTGAGTTGTGAACGAACCCGTGCCGTAGTTGTAGATCTGAGTACCCACGATGTCATTGGGCATCAGGTCCGGGGTGCATTGGATGCGGTGGAAGGAACCATTCACAGCCTGAGCGAGGGTTTCCGCCGCCGTTGTTTTGGCTAGGCCTGGAACCGATTCGAGTAGGATGTGCCCACCCGCAAGCAGCGTGGAGATGAGGGAGACCCGCAACTCGGTCTGGCCCACAACCTTCGAGTCGAAGATCGTGTTGATGTGGTCGATGAGAGTTTTCGCGTGGGCGAGCTCGTTCGTCGTGATGTTGCCTTGGCCTCGTGACACGTCGCTGCCTTCCGGATTGGCTGGTGCCTGCGGATTGGGGTGGACCCGCACGGCGCATGTGAACTGTAGCCAGTATGCCAGTTTTCTTGCCGCGTTATGTGAGGTGACGCATGCCGAAATGCGGGGAATTCGTGTCTATCAGGTAGGGGCAATACAGTAAAGGAGTGAACGTTTCCGCGCCTGCCCGCCCCTCTGGTTCCACTGCCTCACGTTTTGTGGTGACCGCTCTTGGCGGGTTCGTTGTAGTCGCATTGCTCGCGCTCGTTGCAGCGGCAGCCTACTCCGCAGCATTTGCCGAGCCGGAGTTTGCCGACCCCGGTGCGATCGTACGCTACGGGGTCGGCGTCTCGACCCTGTTGACCGAGGCCTTCATCGCTGTGACTGCCGGGGCGCTTGTCCTGGCGGTTTTCGTGGTACCTGGCGGTGGCCGTGCCAAAGCGATTCGCCCGCCAAGGAAGTCTCGTATTGAACTAAGCGAAGCCGGGGGTGCTGCGCGGCCGTCTGCGCGTGTGACTTCCCGAGGGCAGGTGGTGCCTGCCTCCGTGACCTTCCGCAAAACGATGCTAATCGCCGGCTGCGGTGCGGCCGGATGGACCCTGGCCATGCTCGCACGCCTGCTGTTCGTTGGCGCAAACATGGTGGGAATCCCCCTGAGCGATCCGCAGTTCGGCGAGCAGTGGTTCGTGTTCGTCTCGCGGATTCCGGCGGGCCAGGTGCTACTGACGATCCTCCTGATCGCCGCAGTGGTGACAACCCTGTGTTTCCTGGTGACACGCCCCATCGGTGCCATGTGGACCCTCGCGCTCACAGCCTCCGCGTTCGCGTTCCTCGCCTCCATGGGGCACGCCTCAGGCGGTGCAAACCACGTGCAAGCAGTCTCCGGTATGTTCCTGCACCTTGCCGCCGCCGCGGTGTGGATCGGCGCGCTCGTCACGATCGCGGTCCTCTACCTGATACCGGCCACGCCAGCATCCCATCTAGCGACGATCACCGCACGGTATTCCGCAATCGCCGGATGGGCATTCGTGTTGGTCGCCGTCTCGGGATTCGTGAGCGCCGTCATCCGCGTGGGCGGGTTTGACGGGCTGAACACCCAGTATGGGGGCCTCATCTTGGCAAAGACCGGCCTGTTTGTTGTGCTGGGAATCTTTGGGTGGCTGCACCGCCGTCACGTTGTGGCTCAGTTGGGGTTGTCGCCGAAGGGCGCTCGCGGAATGGTGCCCGCAGCGTTCTGGCGCCTAGCTGGCGCGGAGATACTACTGATGGGAGCCGTTTCCGGAGTGGCGGTGGCACTCGGTGGTACCGCTCCGCCCGAGTCCGACGAACTGCCACCCGATGCCTCGCCAGCCTACCTGCTGACAGGCTCCGAACTGCCACCTGAACCGACCTTTACGCGCTGGTTCACCGAATGGAACTTCGACGTGCTGTTCGGATTCCTGTGCATCGCAGGACTCGTTGTGTACTGGCGCTGGGCACTGCGGCTGCGAGCGCGCGGCGACTCGTGGTCGTGGTTGCGCACCGCCTCCTGGACGCTCGGCATGATCACCATGTTCTGGGTGACCTCAGGTGGTCCAGTCGTGTACGGGGCTGTCCTGTTCTCCGCACACATGCTCATGCACATGCTGCTTGCGATGGTGATTCCCATCCTGCTGACCCTTGCTGCTCCGGTTACCTTGGTGATGCGTGCTGTGCCCGCCCGCAAGGACGATTCGCGCGGTGGACGCGAGTGGCTGCTTGGCATCATCCACTCCCGCTACGGCCAGTTCTTCTCCCACCCGATCGTTGCGGCAGTGAACTTCGCGGGTTCGATGATCCTGTTCTACTACACGCCTGCGTTCGAGTTCGCGATGGACACCCACCTCGGGCACATGGCGATGATCGTGCACTTCACGCTTGCAGGCTACTTCTTCGCAAATGCACTGATCGGCATCGACCCAGGCCCGAATCGGCCCGGATACGCTCAACGTCTCGTGCTCCTGCTATCCACGATGGTGTTTCACGCCTTCTTCGGTGTGACCATGATGGCCTCCGAAACCCTGCTCGCCGCCGACTGGTTCGGGCTCATGGGAAGGCCGTGGGGCGAGAGCGCCATTGCAGATCAACAGCGCGGTGGAGCCATCGCATGGGGCATCGGTGAAATCCCGACCCTCTCGTTGGCGATCATCGTGGCCGTCAGTTGGGCCACATCCGATGAGCGTGCTGCCCGGCGCCGAGACCGTCAGGTCGAGCAGTACGGTGACGCCGAGCTCGAGGCATACAACCGTCAACTCGCGCAGTTGGCACAATCTGATGCGCGCCAGGCGGAACGCGACAACTAGGGCGCACATTGCCGGGACTGCTCGGCAACCGAGCAGGCGCAGGTTTCTTCACCTTCGCCAATCTGTGGGTTTTCTCGGCGATCCGTGCCTACCAGCGGCACAGATCGCCGAACAAAACCACAGATCGGTTTCCGTTATCGAGCCAGGTTCAGGCGTCAACGTCCAGGTGATGGAACAGGGAGTCCGGGTCAGGCACAGATTGCTCGCGAGTCGTGGGCGTGACTTCCTGTGAGTCCTGTGACGTGCTCGAATCGGTTTCCTGTTGTTGAAGCTCGCTCAGGCGCTGCATGGCCATGGTGACGGATGCAGACGCAACGGAGACGGCTGCGGCATCGGCAGCAAGGGTTTCTTCGCTTTCCTGGTTCGCGGTGTCTTCGACCAGTTTTTGCTGCGCATCCTGAAGTTCCTTCTGGGCGAGTTTGAGGGCTCTCTGCGCTGATGCGATCTGAGAGGCATTGGACGAAGCTGAGGTTCCAGTTGAGGTTCCCGTCGATGTGACCGACTGAATCATGATGGTTCTCCTACCGTTTTCGTTGATGTACGCCCTACACATCGACGCGCTATTACCCTTTGGCTGGAAAAACTTCAGATACACAGTGTCTACACAGTTAAGTGATCTCGCCGACCTGTGGGTTTCCTCGCCGGTCTGTGCTTACCAGCGGCACAGATCGCCGAACAAAACCACAGATTGGCCGTTGATCCTTCCACTCAGGCGATATGGAGATCGGCAACGGCGGCAATCTTCAAGGTTGCCGCCGCTGCCCTGTGTGAACGGTCTTCGAGATGCCACGATGCTGACAGGCAGCCGTAGGCGCGCACCCAGCGGAGGAAACGTTCGCTCAGGTCAACCCCGTAATGCTCGTGGAGATGCTGTCCGATGGTCTCGATGCGTTCAAGGAAACGTTCACCTGTTTGCGGGTCAAGCACGTCTGGATTGAAAACGATGTTCGCGTAATCGAACAGCGATTCGCCAAGCACGCCTTTGGGATCGATGAACAACCAGGGTTGCGGCTCGCCGGAAAAGTGGAGCAGATTTCCGTGATGCACGTCCCCGTGTAGGCCAACCCGGTCCATAGGGAACGCGAACAATTCGGCAGCATCGACGCGTGCGCGAGAAACAACTGCCGCGCTGTTGGGTACCTTGGTTGCCTGTTCAACCTCGCGTGGGTCGCAGTTGCGCAGGGCGCGGAACCGGTCTTCCAAGGACTCAAGCCCGGCGCACTCGTCTGATGTTGAACTATGTAGCCGTGCCACTGCATCGCACAACCGCCTCACGGTAGATGACTGGAATGACATCTGATCCAGCGGTTCGCCGACAGGCATGAGGGCAACCCGTGGCCCATCGTCCCACCGGGTGTCGCAGAGGAGAACAATCGGAGCCATCCCATGTGCCCAGCGGGATTGAACCTCAAGCCCGGCACGTTCCTCCGGCCCAAACGCACACTTCAACATCCACGTCCGGCCAGATGGTTGCCGCTCAGCCCGACCATCCACCACAGGGGAGATGCTGGATGGGAGTGGGGACTCGTCGGCAATAAAAACCGGGACCAACATGCTCGACGGCGTTTCGATGACTGCTCCGGCGCTGCGCGCACCGAGGGCGTCTAGGCACAGATCGAGGTGTTCACGCCGAGTAAACAAGCCAATTTCCTTCCCGCACCCGAGGATTCACGCACCACGTAGCAGCAGATGCAGGCCCTGCGGTAGGAGCGGCGGAATCTCGCGGGTGATGATCTCAGCGAGTTCGGCCTCGCGTTCAGGGGTCATGCGCGTTGCCAGAGTGGTGATCGACAGTGCGCCGACGGGGGAGCCGCCGTGCATGATGGCGGTGCCGAGGCAGGCCACGTCTGGTTCGTTCTCGCCGTGTTCGAGCGCGTAGTTGCGTTCGCGGGCCCGATGCACGGCTGCCCGAAGAGCGTTCGCGCTGGTCGGACTATCCTGACCCACGTAGCTGTCGAGCAGATGGTCTGGCACGTTACGTGCCGCGAGCAATGCGCGGCCCATCGCAGTTGTCGCAACGGGCATGCGTTGGCCGACCGCCGACCACACGCGAATGGCACGCTCAGGTTCTACCTTGTCGAGATACAGGATGCGGTCTCCTGTCAGCACGCCAAAGTGGACGAGCTCGTTGGTTTCGCGGGCAAGGGTGACGAGTGCCGGATGTATGGCCGTGGCCAGGTTTCGTGGGCCGAAGCTGCGTTCGGTGAGTTCAAAGGTCGCTGGACCGATGCGATAGCTTCCCTGGTCGCCGTCCTGTTCGGCGAAGCCACGTAGACGCATCGTGGAAAGCAGGCGGTAGGCGGTGGACTTGTTGATTCCCGTTGCCTGTGCGAGATCCGCGAGCGGAGCGCCTTCGGGTCCGGCGTCCGCAAGCGTCATGAGCAGTTGCAAAACGCGGTCCACAGACTCGATGCGCGGTGACTCGGCCATGGGGGTCCTTACTATCTGTTTCCACAGCAATTGTGTCACTGTCCTAGTGGTTAGACGGATTCTGTGAATCGGAACGGCTGTTGAGTGAGGGCTTAGGGCGGGCGGCGGTAGCGCCCGCGTAAACCGCTAAGGCACTATGAGTGCCCTGAGAGAACAGAAATTTTCCTACTCTGGCTCGCTGCTGAAACAGTTCGGTAACTTCACCGTCAGTAGAGTAACTGGTGCTGCCATTTGTTTCCCTCGCGACCACGCAAGGAGCACCATGAAGATCGCACTCCTCCACCTTCGCAACGAGCGCCCGCATGATCCGCAGTTCCAAACTGAACTGGACATCCTCAACAACGCTGCGGTCGCGGCTGTCGAATCCCTTGGCTGGGAGGCGGAACTGCTCGCCAACGGCGAGCTCCCGGTGGCTGAGGCGGTTGCGGCGGTCTCGCGCGCGGACGCGGTCGTGGTCCTTGGCGGTGAGGACGTTATGCCGCAACTTTACGGGGGTCCGGTCGAGTATCCGGGCGGTGGATATCACGACGCCTTGGCCGATACCGCCCAGATTGCAGCGATTCACGCAGCGGTTCTGACCGATACCCCGCTGCTGGGTATTTGCCGTGGGCTGCAGTTGATCAACGTGGCGTTCGGCGGCACGCTCGTGCAGCACATTGGATCCAACGAACATCGGGGCGAGGGCGGTTGGCCGGACTCGTTCACCACCACGAGCGTTGAGGTGGTGAATGTGACTGATCGACCCGGGGACATCGCGGCACCTGACCTTGACGAATTGCGCCAAGATATCGGAACCGAACCGGTGTTCTGTACCCACCATCAGGCAGTTGATCGCTTGGGGCAGGGTTTGCGGACGGTCGCACGAGCAGCAGACGGAATCGTCGAGGCCGTGGTCCATGAGACCTCTCCCGTGACAGGCGTGCAGTGGCATCCAGAACACCCAGAGACTGCGGCCTCTCAACTGACACGGCTCTTGCAACGGCTCGGACGTCAAGCCCGCGCACGTTCCGCACAGTGCGATGCGTCCGAGTAACGCATCAAGATCATCGCTGCCGCATTGAAGATGGGGCAGATACCCCAGACGCGACGCTACAGCAGATCGCACAGGCCGCCGGGGTGACAAAACAGGGCCTCCTCTACCACTGCCCCGACCGCGTGGCGCTGCAACAGGCGCTGATCCAGCATGTGTTCTCCTGCTGGAGAGCATGAACTGTTGTAGAGATGGAGAGGCCTTTTGACTGGGGAACCTTAAAGACAAGGCTAAATCCGTAGGTTGACGGCATGAGGAAAATTCTTGCACCATTTGTCCGTATTGTACTGATCTCTTTGGAGGGTATTCGTTTCATGAAGAGGTTCGTTCTAGCCTCATTTATTATTTTGGGTATCTTGTGCCCCGCAGTCCCTGCTGCCGCTGCCGGTGATCCATTCGAATATGATGATGCACGCATCAGTAGTAAGGAGGCAACTTCCACCCAGGCCAGGATTCCATCAGTGACATACGTGCACGAGTTGGTAAATCGATCAAAGGAAACTTATTGGACTAACAAAAGTCAGAAGTTGGGTTTCTGTTACAGTGAAAATGGTGGAACGTGTACGATATCAAAAGGAACTACAAGCACTCGAACATTTCAAGGTGAGTTAGAGATTCCAGTGAAGAGAATTGCGGCAATTATTGGAATATCGCAATCTACAAGTGTCTCCGTTTCTGTTTCGTGCACGTCTCCAAAGTTGAAGAAAGATCAGCGATGGGTAGCGTGGCCTGTTGGGTCTAATCACAAGTACAAGGTGAAGCGCACGGCGTACTATGGTTCGAAAGTGATCGAAGTGAAGACGGGCAGTAATTTCAAATACACATTCAATCCGTATCAGAATGGATTCAAATGTGGAATCGGATAATCTGGCTCGTTTCCATTCTAGTCGTGTCTGTGGCAGCTTGCAGCACAGAACGTGGTGCCCCTACCAGTCTGGATGATTTAGTAGGGCTGTCCCCTGCACAGGTTCAGTTGCTAACCCCATCAGATGAAGCATTCATCGTTTACGATCTTTCTGAAGCGATCTTGGGCGTTGAGGAAACGTATACGGTGGATCAAGCTAGTAATTTTGTGGTTCTTGCAGCATGCCAGGAACCGGGCGGTTTTGCTGTTGTGGCGGTGCCGGATACTTTAGGACGTCCTCTTGTGGAGGATGCGCTTGAAGGGAAGTACATGCACCTGTTGCACTGTAGCGACGGAGACTCATAAGGATCGTTTGCCCTAGACGACGAGTCGGCTGGGTCGGGATGAATGAACCCGACCCAGCCGACTCGTCGTCAATTGTGCGTACAGGCGTCTGATGACCAGTAAAAACGTACTCTAACGCTTTCTTGTTCAATCAGAGCGCGCACTAGGATGGGGTTATGGACGTGAACACAGTTGCTCAAAACCTGGCTGGGATCAGCCAATGGATAGACGAGGGCAACGCCGCACGTGATCCCGAAGCGGCAACATGGGCGCGTCTTGCGAAGATCACGGAGGAAGCCGGCGAAGTCGTTGCCGCATACATCGGAGCGACCGGACAGAACCCGCGTAAGGGTCTCACACATACTATGGACGATGTTGAAGCGGAACTGCTCGACGTGGCTGCGACTGCTTTGACCGCTCTTGAACACCTGCGCGGAAACGACGGCACATCCCTTGGACTCTTTGCAGCGAAGGTCCAAAAAATCGCAGATCGCGCAGGAATCTCAGAATGACGTTCGAAGTTCTCTGCCCGAGATGCTGCGCGATCGCGTCATCGGGCGGAGAATAGAAGAGGGGGATGCCGATGGGAATTTTCAAGAAAAAGAAGCACGACACCACAGACACCCGTGCCCGCGGCATGCGCATCACGGAGACGTTCATTCTTCCGATATACGGTCCTGCGCAGATAGGCGACTCCACCAAGCCGATCCGCCCGGTCAGCAAGGAAGAGGCCGCACGTGAGGCAGACATGCAGGAACGCCTCGAACGTAAGGTAGCCGCTGATGGGACCGTCTATTTCGTCGAGCGCGAGAACTAGACGGTACACGCGGTTGGTCAGCCAGGGTACGGTTTTCTATGTTTTGCCTAATAGTTATTTAGGCAAAACATAGAAAACCGTACCCTGGTTCCTCAAACACTGATCCTTACGGGACCAACCCGGGCTTAGGTCATCAGGTGTTCACAATGCCTCGATAGACTTAAGCGGTGAGCAACACCCCGAACACTGCCGACAGCGGCACCGCAAATTCAAGACCAAGCCCTCAACCTCAATCCCTGTTCAAGTCCAACCTCCCCAAAGTGCGCGCAAGCGAACTGGCTGGTCGCGGCTGGCTCAACACCGGCGGCAAGGACATCAAGCTCGCGGATCTGCGCGGCAAGATCGTGCTCCTGGATTTCTGGACGTTCTGCTGCATCAACTGCCTCCACGTCATTGACGAGTTGCGTGAACTCGAGGCCAAATACTCCGACACCGTTGTGGTGATCGGTGTGCACAGCCCGAAGTTCGTGCATGAGGCAGACCCTGTGGCGCTCGCGGCTGCCGTGGAACGCTACGACGTGCACCACCCGGTGCTTGACGATCCAGAGTTGAAGATGTGGCGTGAATACACTGCCCGCGCCTGGCCAACCCTGGTGATCGTGGACCCGGAAGGCTACATCGTCGCGCACATGGCGGGCGAGGGACACAAAGCCAACATTGACGCGCTGATCGCTGAGTTGATTGAACAGCATGAAGCGCAGGGCACGCTGCACCGGGGTTCTGGCCCGTTCGTGATGCCCGCGGCTCAGCCGCGCACCCTGCGGTTCCCCTCCAAGGCGGTTGCCCTGGAAAATGGCAATCTGCTCGTTGCGGATGCCGGACATCACTCGCTCGCGGAACTCGCCCCGGATGGGGAAACCCTTATCCGCCGCATCGGAACCGGCCAGCGCGGCCTCACGGATGGCCCTGCGGATACGGCCCAGTTCTCCGAGCCCAACGGTCTCGCGCTCGTACCCGAGGATCTCAGGGACGCAGCCGGCTATGACGTGATCGTCGCGGACACGGTGAACCACTGCCTGCGCGGTGTCACTCTGGCTACCGGGCAAGTCACGACCCTCGCGGGCACCGGCCAGCAGTATCTGGTGGGCGGCCCCGACAACGGGGGCAGGCTCACCTCGCCGTGGGATATCGTGTGGTCGCCAGCCGTGGGTAAGTTCCTCATCGCAATGGCCGGAAACCACACGATCTGGTCCTTCGACCCGCACACCGGCGCAGCAGCCTGGTATTCGGGCACCATGAACGAGGGGCTGCAAAATGGTGGCCCCGATGAAGCCTGGTATGCGCAACCCTCTGGCCTTGCGGTCAGCGGCGAGGACGCCGACGAGCGTGTGTGGATCGCCGATTCTGAGACGTCCGCTCTGCGCTGGCTCGACACCAATGGCACCGTTCATAGCGCAATCGGCCAGGGGCTCTTCGACTTCGGTCTGCGCGACGGCGCTGCCGATCAAGCGCTCATGCAGCACCCGCTCGGTGTGGCAGCATTGCCCGATGGCAGTGTCGCCATAGCCGACACCTACAACGGCGCGATCCGCCGCTACGACCCCGCAACCACGCAGGTCACCACGCTCGCCACAGGCTTGCGTGAGCCGTCGGGAATCCTGCCCGTATCGTCGCCAAGCGGACTGGAACTGCTCGTCGTCGAATCGGCGGCGCACCGCCTGACACGTATTCAGATTTCCGACGAGTTGGCTGGGCAGATCCTCAACGCCGGGGCGCACAGGACGCAGCGTCCCGTCACGGAGATCGCCTCCGGCGATCTCGAACTCCGCGTGGTGTTCACGCCCGCCCCGGGGAAAAAATACGATGATCGGTGGGGGCCGTCAACGAAACTGACCGTCTCGGCATCGCCCGAGAACCTGCTGCTCGATGGCGCTGGAACGACGGTCGAACTCGACCGCACACTACGGATCAACCCGGATGTTCCTGAAGGCGTACTGCACGTGACCGCGCAGGCCGCGAGCTGCGATGACGACCCAGGCATCGAGTATCCCGCCTGCCATCTTGCCCAACAGGACTGGGGCATCCCCGTGCGCGTGACCAGCGGAGCAGCAGCCGAACTGACCCTGCCGCTCCTGGGTTAAGCCGCAGCATCGACCGCAAAGAAAGCTATATGACTACGCGAGAACTCGTCCTGTTCGACCTCGACGGGACCCTGACCGATTCGGCTCCGGGGATCATGGAGTCGGTTCAGTACGCCTACGCCCAACTGGGTATTGAAGCGCCTGATGCGGATACGTTACGCACGTTTGTTGGCCCGCCGCTGCATGTCAGTTCGGCACGATACGGGGTGGCTGCCTCCGAGTATGAAGAGTTCCTCCGCCAATACCGCGTGAAATTCACCGATGGAGGGATGCTCAACAACTCCGTCTATCCGGGGATCGTGGAACTGCTCGATACGCTCACCGCACGTGGCATGCCGATGGCCGTTGCCACGTCCAAGCCCGAGAAGTACGCCCGGCAGATTCTGGAGCACTTCGGTCTGGCGCACTACTTCCGATTCATCGCCGGGGCAACCATGGATGGGACCCGTTCGGCCAAGGCCGACGTGATCGAACACTGTCTCGCCTCGCTCACTCCACTGTTGGGACAGTTGCCGGGTGTTGACCGGATCCTGATGGTTGGGGATCGCGAACACGATGTAAACGGTGCGCGGTTGCATGGTATCGACACCGTGGGAGTCTCGTGGGGCTATGCGCTTCCCGGGGAGTTGATCGCACACGGCGCCGTGGCGGTCATTGATAAGCCGCAGGAGCTGCTGGATCTGGTCTGAGTTGGCGCTCAAAGCCAAGTGCCCAATCTAGACCGGGCACACTGATCGGATTGCGCAACCTGATCTGAATCAGCCCCTATGCACCGATGGGCGGTTTCTCGTCCGACTCCCGAAAATTTCTAGGGATGCGGACGAGAAACCGCCCATCGATGAAACGCTGACTACTCAGTTGCAGTGAATCGCACCGAGTTCGGCGAACATCTTCTGGTTCAGCTCGAACGCAACGAGTGCTTCGGCAACGGCCTCTTCGACCTCAGTCTCCGTGAACTGCAGCCCATTGAGGCGCTCACGGTACAGGTCCTTGAACGGCTTGGCCTTCACGATCTCCTTGAAGTCGTAGAAGTTCAGTCCGTTCTGGCCCATGCCGTAGTGACGCTGCATCATGACCTTGATGACCTGACCACCGGAAAGATCCCCAAGGTAGCGGGTCCAGGCATGCGCGGCGTAGCGTGCGAGCGAACCGGACGCCTGGCGTAGGCGCTCAACGTAGACGAGCGTTGCCGGTAGTGGCTGGATCCGCTCTGCCCAGTCTGGCCCCACCAGGAACTCGAGGTCCTGCGCGATGGATGGGGAACGGGTCAACTCCGCGAAGGTCAGGGTGTCTGCTTGAGGCGTGCCCGCAATGTCCTCGGTTGCCTGCTCAAGTGCCGCGTAGATGTAGTGCTGTTGAATCGCCAGGTCGCGGTAGGCGGCCACGCTGAGTTTTCCGCCCATGAGTTCGGAGATATAGCGCATGTTCTCCGCGTCGGAGTGGATCTGGCGAGTGCCTTCCTTCAGGCGGGTGGCCAGAGGGGTCGTCTCGATGGTGCCGGTGCTGATGTCGTTGACTGTTGCGGTCACGATTCACCTCGGGTGTGCGAAAGAGTGGGGTCGTCTTGCGAATCACACGTTGCGGTAACTCAAGCAAGATCTGACGGTTTGTCAGAAACAATGATATTGCTCAAAATTAGGCTTGCCTACCCTAACGACGCGAATCTTTCGGACAGAGTGTCAGAAAAAATGTCAGAAACCGCTTGGCACGTGGGATTGTGGGCGCTTGTGGGAATTTAGTGTGTCGCCACAGAGTGAGACGGCGTCTTGATGATCAGGTGTCAGTAAATGCGAGTTTTTTGGCTGGTGCGAGCGCCCACTGCGCGCAAGATGAACTCCTCTGCCGCTGCTGCGGCTCGTTCCCGCTCGGGACCGGATTCCGGTATTGCGCGACCTGACAGGCAGGCGTTGATGAGTGCCACGGTTGTCGGGATGTCCTGCGGGGGGAAGTCGCCTGAAGAAATGCCCGCACCAAGAATCGTATAGAGAAGTTCCTCGATGACCGTGACGTGCTCGCGTAGACGTTGTGCGGCGCTCTTGGACAGGATCGTGCGCAACTCTGCGCCCGGAGTCACGTGAAAGACGCGGTTCAGGCGCGCCTGAGCACGAACGTATGCGCGCAACCGCTCAACAGGGTCGTTGATGTCAGCGAGTGAACGCTGCAGGTTCTCAACATACTTTGAGGTCTCGTGCTGAATATAGCCAAGCAGCAGCGCTTCCTTGTCGGGAAAGTGATTGTAGACAGCCGTGCGGCCTACCCCTGCTGCCGCCGCGATCTCGGCAAAGGAGATGACATCGAAACCGCGCTCTTCCATAAGGGTCGCAAGTGCTGTGAAAAGACGCTGACGTGTCTGCTCCCTGTGTTCATGCAGGGAACCTCCGATGATCTTTGGCATTCTGACATTATTCCACAATTAGTCATGATGGATGTCGGGGCCTAAGTCCCTGGCGCGTCGTTGTCAGCACGCGCATCAACCATCTTGCCAGAGGTCAATCGGAGACTCAGTCCGCGTGCGGACGGCGTAAACAGTACAAACACGGCCGAAATCAACACGAAGAAAGTCAGCGCGGCTCGGCGCCCCTGTTCCCGCACCACCTGCGGTACTGCAAGACCACAATCGGGATGAGGAAGAGGGCGAAGAGCAAGGCACCCAGGAGTGCTGCTATGCAGGCGGGCCAAACCTACTGGTGCATGTTCATACTGTTCCAGTGCGCCTGATAGCACGTGTTTCCCGCAGGGTCGTGTCAGCGGTGGGCTCTGTTTGCAGTTCTACCCCTTGCGCGAGGGTGTCTTTACTGCTGTGCAGGTGGCCACACGCGGGTTATGAGGCCGCGCCAAGTTTATCCACAAAGCCGGTTGCGTATTGGGGATAACTCGTGGACGGTCCATGCTCACCTGTGGACGAATGTGTGTATAAGTTGTCGATGCTTGTGGAAACCGCTTGATTATGCGGAAGGGAGAGGGTGCTTTATCCACAGGGTTATTCACCGCTATGGGAGTTTTCCACTGACCACACTGTGGAAAAGGATGTGGGTTGGGCATCCAAAAGTTGAGTTTTCCACGGGTCAGTGGACTAAGTTGTGGGTAACGAGGACTGTGAACCCAACATGTAGGTCAAGGGGTTTTCTGGTTAATTCGCCCACGGATTGATGGTGGCGAACTCCCCATCCACTCGACACGGGTGTGGATAACTCTCTCCGGTCACTTATACCCAGTTAACGGTGCCCTAAGCGCGGACACCCCACCCACACCCTCACCATTGAGAGTCACCACAAGTGCACTCTCCGTGCGTGAGAGTGCAGATATGTGCATTCTCAAAGAGAGGAAGGTGTAGATCCAGAAGGCTGTGGGCGCTGAGAGATGTTGTTGCACGCCTCGCACACGTTTGCAGGGATGACGCCCCAGTTTTGAAGGTGCCCGAAGATATAGCAGCCGAGGCAGAAGCCAACGAATGCCTCAAGACTCGCGGCCACCAGAAGAACCAAGAGCACAGCCCAGGCTGCCGTCTCGGCACCGGCGAAGTACAGAATCGTTGCAGTCGTGGTGAACACTGTCCCGATTCCCTGTGCGAACCGCTTCGGTGGCCCGGGAACAAAGTTGGGTAGGCCAAATCGCGGTGCAATGACCCGCTGTGCAAGCCAACCAAGGGGAGAGAGCCGTGGGCCAGCCAGAACTCGTCCCCAGAACCCTAGCGTCAGCAGCACAAGAGGAATCGGGTGCGAGGTGATCAACGTGATGACCGTCAGCGTAACGACTCCCGCGGCGACCGTACGTGCGGCCTTTTCGTTGACGGGGTTGGGGAACGAGAAGAAACCTGCCATTCCTTGAGTGTGCGCCTCGATCCTTGAACCTTCAACAGACAACTCAGTATGTGGCTGATTGTTAATCCGAGTAACAGAGTGCAGGCCTCACTGAGCCTCCTGCCTATGCAATACCCGCAGAACTGGATTATGGACCACCGATGAATGGGGCGTGGCAGGCAGATAGGTGTAGGGCAGGGAATCTGTTGATTAATCGATGGGGCGAAAATGGTCCGGGTTCCCTCTTTTTATATGGGGAACTGGATCAAAAAAGCCCCATCGGCTTCAGGGTCCGTGAGGGAGAGTGCATGGAAGTGCACCTTCCCTCACGGAAGGAAGCGAACAGACCCAGTCAGGCGTTCGACCCGCTCGGGGCCAGCGCGGGATCGGACTCAGTGGAGTCAGCAGGAGGAACGGAATCCTCAAGCTTTGCGCCCTCAACATCCACGTCTGGAAGGATCCGCTCAAGCCACGCTGGCAGATACCATGCCTTGTCGCCGAGCAGGTGCATGATCGCAGGGGTGAGGGTCATGCGGACCACGAACGCATCAAACAGCACGCCTATAGCGAGTGCAAACCCGATCGGACGGATCATGGTCAGGTGCGAGAACGTGAAGCCTGCGAACACGGACACCATGATGAGTGCCGCAGCCACAACGACCGGAGCGGCCAGGTTGAAGCCCTGTTTGACGGCGTCGCGGGCGGATGAACCATGAGCGTAGGCCTCGCGCATCGCTGTTACGAGGAAGACCTGATAGTCCATGGCCAGGCCGAACAGGATACCGGTGAGCAGGATCGGCAGGAAGCTCATGATCGGTGCCGGGTTGTGCACGTCAAAGAGCGATCCGAACCAACCCCACTGGTAGACGGCCACGGTGGAACCGAACGCTGCGGCAAGCGACAACAGGAACCCGAGTGTCGCAATAAGTGGAACCACGATTGACCGGAACACGAGCAGCATGAGGATCAGCGAGAGTCCAACCACGATGATGAGGTAGGGAGGTAGGGCGGCGTTGATCTTTTCGCTGACATCGATCTGCGCTGCAACTTGACCGGTGATGTGCGCGGTCACGCCGGTCTCATCCTTGATGGTGTCGGTCATGCCGCGCAGTTCATGCACGATCTCCTCGGTAGCCGGGTCTGCCGGACCACTCGCAGGGACGATCTGGATCGCACCGAAGGTCAATTCCTGATTGGTTGCGGCAGGAACGGCGGCGAACACACCATCTGTCCTGGAGATGCGTTCGGCCACCTCGAGAAGCTGCTCTGTTGCCGCATTCTCATCCTCGGGGTTGTCGAGTTCGGCTAGTAGGATCAGTTGGCCGTTGAAGCCGGGGCCGAACTGCTGGGAGGTAATCTCGTATGCTCTCTGGGCGTCGGACCCGTACGGCTCAGATCCGCCATCTGGTAGCGCGGTCTTCATGGACGCCACAGGGATTGCGATAACGCCGAGCACGATGATGCTTGCGAGGGCTGCCAGCCATGGTGCGGAGGTGAGGGTTTTGACCCACCACAGGCTTGCCGAGGGCTTGGAACCGTTGGTGTGGGCCACGGTGGAGGACCCTGCAACTGCCGAAGAGGTGGCGGCAACGGCTTCAGCGCGCGCTGCACGGCCCTTCTTGGTGAGCACCTTCTCGCCCATGACCGCGAGCAGTGCCGGTGTGAGCGTGATGGAGAGCAACACGGACATGAGCACCGTGAATGCCGCGGACAGACCGAGGATCGCGATGAACGGGAGTCCAGAGACCACGAGCGCGGACAGCGCGATAATCACTGTGAGACCTGCGAACACGACTGCGTTTCCGCTCGTGCCGATGGAACGGCCAATCGATTCGCGGAGGGGCATTCCAGCGAGCAATTGGGTGCGGTGTCGATGGACGATGAACAGGGTGTAGTCGATTCCCACGGCGAGCCCAAGCATGAGCGCGAGTGCCGGGGTAATGGATTGCATGTCGATCAGGGAGGACAACGCGAGTGTTCCACCCACACCGGCTGCAACACCGGATAGCGCCATGAGAAGTGGTAGTCCCACGGCGAGGAAGGTTCCGAACA
This sequence comes from Timonella sp., assembly GCA_031979385.1. Taxonomy (GTDB): domain Bacteria; phylum Actinomycetota; class Actinomycetes; order Actinomycetales; family Cellulomonadaceae; genus Timonella. The sequence goes on from DALZEF010000004.1 coordinate 151,361, forward strand.
TCACGAACAGGACGATTCCCGCGATGATGAGCCCGATAACCTCGGTGATGCCGAAGATGGAGTTGAGGTCGGAGAGGATCTCCTTGGAGAACAGGGTGGTGACTCCAGTAGCCTCGACACTGTCGGCGATCGACTGGATGTCGGCGCGCTCATCAGCGGTCAACGACTCGGGCTGTCCGTAGAACATGACCTGCGAGATCGCGGTGTTGTTTTTCTTGTTGATGAAGGACATCGGCTCGGTGAGCGCGACCGTTCGCAGGCCGAGGGCTAGCGCTATTCTGCCGTCCTCGAGTTGTTTCTTTCCGTCGGCGATCTGAATGCGAGCGTCTTCGAGCTTTTGCTTGTTTTCCTCAATCTGGGTGCGGCCCTCTTCGAGTTGCTTGCGCCCCTCGGCGAGTTGGCGTTCTCCGTCTTCGAGTTGCTTTTCGTTGCGGGAGATCTCGGCGACGCCTGCGTTGTATTGTGCAAGCCCGGCCTCGTATTGGGCACGTCCGTCAGCCAGTTCTCTTTCGCCGTCTGTGAGTTGCTGTTCGGCGGCGTCGAGTTCCTTCTTGGCTGCTGACAACTGCTTTTCAGCGGCTTTGAGTTCTTTCTCCGCCGCGTCGAGTTCCTTCTTGGCGGCTGTCAGTTGTTTCTCGGCGGTTTTGAGTTCCTTGCGCCCAGCCTCGAGTTTTGCGCTCTCCTCGGCAATGGTCTTATTGCCCTGCTCTAGCTCTGCGGCGGCCTTGGGCAGTTCCACCGAGGCGGCTACGAGTTGGTTGAGTTGTTCCTGCTGTGCTTCGAGTGTGGTGCGGGTCTCGATTGCCGTGATCACATTGGCATAGTCAGGGGTGTCCTGCATGCCCAGTTGTTCAAGCCGTGCCTTGCTGTCCTGGAGGTCTTTGTGGGAAGGAATCTGGGAGAGCGCACCGGAGATCTGTTGCAGCGCGCCCTTGGCAGCGGCGATGGTTGCCCGTTCTCCGCTGGTGCCGAGTTGTGCGGCAGCCTGGGCGATGCCAGCGTCGTATTGTTTCTTTCCGGCTTCGTACTCTGCGGTGCCGGCTGCCAACTGCTTCTTGGCTGCGGCTATTTGCTTCTCGCCGTCTGCGATCTGCTTTTTCCCAGCCTCATATTCTTTGACGCCTTGGTTGTACTCTTTCTTACCGGCGTTGAACTGTTGTTCTCCGGCCTTGAACTCTTTGAGTCCTGCCTCGTATTCTGCTCGCCCGTCGTTGAACTGTTTGCGCCCGTCAGCCAGTTCCTTCTCTCCGTCTGCGAGCTGCTGCTCTGCTTCGTCGAGTTGTTTCCTGGCGTCTTCGAGTTCTCTCTCTCCTGCGAGGAGGAGCGCTCGACCTTCAACAAGTTTGGCCTCGTTGTCGAAGATTTCCTTTTCTCCGGCGACCAGTTCTTCCTCTGCCTCGAGGAGTTGTTGGGAACCATCGGAGACCTCGGCTTGGGCCTCCTCTAGTTTCTTCTCGTTTTCGGCGATTTCCGCTTCGCCGTCGGCGACGTTTTGTGCGCTGTTGTCGATTTGGTCTTGCATCTCGAATGGGTTCAGGACTGAACGCACAGGCGTTTGCCCCTCTAGGCCTTCGAGGGCAGTGACAATTGCTGCGCGTTGCGCGTCGCTGAAGGGTTCACCGTCGTTGGTTTGGAAGACGATGGTGCCGTTTCCACCGGAGAGTTCGGGTAGTTCCTCGTGCATGAGATTGAGCACGCGTTCGGTTTCTGTGCCTGGCAGTGAGAACGTGTTGGACAGGGTGCCCATGAAGGTTCCTGCGAGGACTCCGATGAGCGTGAGGATCGCGACCCAGGAGGCAATGAACTTCTTGCGGTGGTCGTGTGCGGCAAGACCGATTTTGTACAGGAATTGTGCCATGGGTCAGGCGTCTTTCTGTGCGGGCGTTGGGGTGGGGTTGATGGAAGCGATGGTGGGGAAACCATCTTTGATGATTTCGATTGCCTGGGTCAGAGTGTCCTTGAGGCGTGCGGTATCGGCCTCGGTTGGGATGCCGTCAACGGTGTCGAACCAGTGTTGGAACGCGGCGTTGCAGGCGCCGAGCACGGAGTGGCTGAAGACGGAGATCGCGAATGGGTCCGCATTGGGTAGCCGTTGCCCGAGTTTGCGGGTCATTTCGGTGATTGCCTCTTCCCAGGCGATGAGCCGGTTGGCGTGTAGCGATGGGTTGGTGCAGCCCTGTGAGTAGAGCAATGCGACGGAACTGAGGAAGTCCTGGTCTGCGATGGAGTGCAGGGCGTGGATGGTGGCGTCGACGATGGGCATGGTGAAGGCGTGGTCGTCGAGCGCTTCGATCGCGCGGTCGAGGGCGCGGGTCACCTGAATGTTGAGGGCTTCGTCGAGGGACGAGAAGTAGTTGAAGAACGTGCGTCGAGAGATGTCAGCGCGGGCTGCGACCATCTCGATCGTGATGTTCTCGTAGCTAACCTCGGCCACCAGGTCGAGCGCGGCCTGCGCGATGGCTGCCCTGGTCGCGGCTTTGTTGCGTTCTCGTCGCGAGAGCGTAGTGTCGGGAGCCTTTGAAGTCACCTGTTTACACTACGTGCAATTTTGCACGCAGTGCAATTGGCAACGATATGGTTCCGATCACACCCCATCTCAACTTCCAGCACTGTCGGGTATGCCCTGCCATCCGGTCGAACCCAGCGCTGACTGAGTCCCATTCCACGGCCGATGGGCCGAAAAGTGTCCGAGTGCACTGAATTTATCTGTGCATTCGGAACAAAAGTAGCCCATCGACAGTGAGCGGCACCGACGCGGAGAGAGGGATGCGTGGAACCTCTCCCCGAAAGCCAAGAAGCCCCCTGGGGTTGCAGGTGGCGCTGCTAATCTAGGAGGCAGAACCTGCGAACCGGCCGTCCACGCGGCCGCACCCAGCGAAGAAACGCAACCGGCTCGTCGAAAAGGAATGGTCACACAGTGCTCCTCTCAGACCGCGATATCAAAGCCCACATCGAAGCGGGCACGGTGGCTCTCGAACCGTTCGACCCAACCCTGATCCAGCCCTCAAGCGTGGACGTGCGCCTCGATCGGTTCTTCCGCCTGTTCGACAACCACAAGTACCCCTACATCGATCCGGCCACAGAACAGCCGGAGTTGACGCGACTCGTTGAGGTGGAAGCGGACACCCCGTTTATCCTGCACCCAGGTGAGTTCGTTCTCGCGGCCACATACGAGCAGGTCACCCTGCCCAACAATGTGGCTGCGCGCCTCGAGGGGAAATCCTCGCTCGGACGACTCGGCTTGCTGACCCACTCGACCGCGGGTTTCATCGACCCAGGCTTCACCGGACACGTGACCTTGGAACTGAGTAACGTCGCGACTCTACCAATCCTGTTGTGGCCGGGCATGAAGATCGGTCAGATGTGCTTCTTCCAACTCACCTCTGAAACTGAGAACCCGTACGGTTCGCACGTGTATGGGTCGCGCTACCAGGGGCAGCGTGGACCGACAGCATCACGCTCGTACCTGAACTTCTACCGCAGTGACGTCACCGACGTGTCAGGAACCGATGCACCCGTGGCAGAAGAATCTGTCTCCGGCAAACCTGACGCGCACTAGTAAGACCTCCAATGACCCAACTACGGCTCTCACCGACACCGCTGCCAGACCTTCCTTCCCGCAGCGCTGGGACGGGCGCTCAGGTCACGCACTTCCTGACCCTGCCCGACTACCTGGACCCCTCCGACATGGAGTTTCTGTTCCAGTGCCGCGAACCACGCGCAACCTGGGAAACCCTGCCGCGAGAGATCGTGGACGGTGACATCGTCGAGATCCTGCCGGGAACGATCAGGCTTTCCCCGAGGGCTATCGTGCATGGCCCATACTCGCCGCGCATACTCGCACCGGAATCGCAGTCGAAGGTCATCTCGCTCGAAACCGGTGCTGTGAGCATGGGGGATACAGGCGTCATCCTCGACACGGGAGTTCTACATCTCGACTTGGGTGCTCTCGACAAAGACCCTGAAACGCAGCCGCATCCTGCACAGTTCCCACCGCAGGCGACGCTCGTATGGGCGCTCACGTGCGTGCGCGAACGCGGCGAGGCACCCATGCGGGATGTGGGCGACAGGGATGGACTGGCACGCATCTTCGCGGAGGGCACGCCGGTGCGCGAGGAGTTCCGGCAGGTGACCTCTCTGGTCTCGATTGCGCGTTTCTTGGAGGGCACGGCACACTTCGATGCGGTCCTGGGCGGTGGTGCCGAGCGTTATCGCTCCGTCGCCCCTGACCCCGCTGCCAATGTGGAGCTGACCGTCTACAGCGACGTATGGCTCGATCCCCAGGCAACCCTGCGTCTTGCCCAACTCGTTGCGCCAACCATGCAGTACATGCCCACCGAGGTGGAATGGGACGGTCCAAACCTCGAGGCGGCGCAGGAAGTACGTGATGAACTCGTTGCCCTCGCCCCAGACTTTCTCGAGAAGTTGCACCGCACCGCAGACGAGTTCGATGCACAGACGCTTGCCGAACCCGAGGCGGTTACCGCCTATGGGCTCGTGTACGAGGCATCCAAGGGCGATCTGGTCACGGTGGAGGTGGCCGGAACACAATGGCTACCACCGATCCTGGAGAACATTGAATGGGCCAAGAACGGGGTGATCGAATACCGGATCTCATGGATTCCAGATGACCTCGAGGACTGGCATCGTGAACTTCCCAGCTTTGAACTGCGTCAGCGACGCACCCGTATCACGCCGCTTGTGCGTAGCCTTACCCGGTCGCTGTATTCGGCGACCGCAGGAGAGGTTGTGGACCAGGACGGGTTTCTACGTGACCCGGCCTCTCTGTAGAGTTTCGCGAACTTTTACCTCCTAAATACGTCACATCGGGACTTAGGTCGGTGTGCGCTTGGTAAAATCAACTCGTCGTATACCGTGTCTCGGTATGCGTTTTGTGAAAGTTATCGCACTCCCAAACTGGAACTTGACGCGGGCTTGCCCCGTTCTTGGTGCGTAACTGTGTTCTTGTTACCGCCCACTACAGGACGGAGCGGACGTGCTGATTTTGCTCGTTGCCCATGCGATCATGGCTCTCATTGCGCCCGCATTAGTAACGTGGTTTGGCCGTAAGGCTTTCCTCGTTGTTGCTGCTGCCCCTGCAGGCGCCGCCGTGTACGCGCTCACCATGACCTCGCGTGTGCTTGAGGGGAACTATCCTGCTGAGAGCTATTCGTGGATACCGGCTCTCGGTATCAATATCGCTTTCAGGTTGGACACGCTGTCGTGGCTGATGCTGCTCATCGTCGGTGGTATTGGTGCTGGCGTACTGATCTATTGTTCTGTATACTTCTCGCCCACGGCCCAAGGCCTGAGGCGTTTTTGTGGCGTTCTCACGGCATTCGCCGGTGTCATGGTGGGTCTGGTGCTCGCCGATGACCTGATGCTGTTGTTCATGTTCTGGGAACTCACCACGGTCTTCTCCTACCTGCTCATCGGCCACTACTTTGAGAAGAAGGCTTCTCGACGAGCCGCCATGCAGGCGATCATCGTCACCACCGCAGGCGGCTTGGCGATGCTCGTGGGTGTTGTGATCCTTGGCGTGAGTGCGGAGACCGGCTTCTCGCTGTCCGGCATGATCGCGAACCCGCCGCAGAGCGCGGCCGTCACCGCTGGCGTCGTGTGCCTGCTGATCGGTGCGGCCTCAAAGGCCGCGTTGATCCCGACGCACTTCTGGCTTCCCGGTGCCATGGCCGCTCCGACTCCGGTGTCGGCGTACCTGCATGCTGCTGCGATGGTGAAGGCTGGCGTGTATCTGGTTGCGCGCTTCGCTCCCGCCTACTCCCACCTTGAGGTGTGGGTGTGGATGATCGTGATCATGGGGTGTGGCACCCTGCTCCTGGGCGGGTATCGTGCGCTGCGCCAACATGATCTGAAACTTATTCTGGCGTATGGAACGGTCTCGCAGCTCGGTTTGATCGTGCTGATGGTGGGACTGGGTTCGCAGAGCGCTGCGCTCGCGGGCCTCGCGATGATCGCGTCGCACGCGATGTTCAAGGCCGCACTGTTCTTGACCACCGGTGTGGTTGACGCTGCGACGGGAACTCGCGATATGCGACGACTCACGGGCGTGGGTCGTGCTATGCCGATGGTCGCGTTCACGGGAATCGTGGCGACGTTGTCCATGATCGGCGTGCCGCCGTTGGCGGGATACGTCGCGAAGGAGGCCGCACTTGAGGCTCTTCTGCATGACGGCGTTCCCGCGCTGGCTCCATGGGTCAGTACGGTTGTCCTGGTCTCCGTGGTCGTTGGTTCGATGCTGACTGTCGCATATGGTGCCCGTTTCTGCTGGGGGGCCTTTGCGGATAAGAAGGGTGCACCGGCAATCGCGATTCCGAAGTACACCTCCGAGGGCAAGCCATCCATCACCGACATGGTGGACCCGGCTGAGTTCAAGCGTCAGGGTCCACGTCTGACCGTCCCAGGACTTGTGCTTGCGGTGCTCTCGTTGATTGTGGGTCTGTTCCCAGCACAGTTTGAGAAGTACATCGTTGCGCATGCTGACACCTACCAGGCCGGACACGCAGGCCACCTGACGCTGTGGGCTGGCTTTGGCACCAGCTTCTGGTTGACCGTCGCGGTTCTGAGCGTTGGCGCGCTGATGTTCTGGGTACGTCGCCCGATTGAACTGTTCCAGGCCGCAATGCCACACGGTGCGGATGCTGAACTGGTCTACCGCAGGTTCATGCGGCTACTCGACAACTTCGCCGCAGACCTCACCGCTATCACCCAGCGTGGTTCGCTACCGTATTACCTCTCTGCGATTCTTGTCGTGATGGCGCTTGGTCCGGGGTCACTACTGTTCTTCGGCAATGATCTGCCGTCCGCCTCCGAGGTGCGCTTGTGGGACACCCCTGCGCAGTTGTTCGCCGTGATCATCATCATCCCGGCCGTCGTGCTGGCCGCGCGTTCACGCCGCCGTATCAAGGCGGTTCTTCTTGTCGGGTTTGCCGGATACTCCACGGCGATGCTGTTCCTGTTGCAAGGCGCGCCAGACCTAGCGTTGACTCAGGTACTGGTCGAGACGATCACCCTCGTCGTCATGCTGCTCGCGCTGCGCCGTCTACCCGCCTACTTCTCCGACCGACCACTCAAAGCCTCGCGCTGGCTCCGTCTGAGCGTCGCGCTCGTCATCGGTGCGCTGGCCATGGGGCTGGCCGCAATCGTTCCGGGAGCGCGTATCCACCAGCGGGCGTCAATTGACTTCCCGCAGGAGGCCTACGAGTTCGGTGGCGGAAAGAACATCGTCAACGTGGCCCTCGTCGACATGCGTGCCTGGGACACGATGGGCGAGATCTCCGTGCTCCTGGTTGCCGCGACGGGCGTTGCCTCGCTGATCTTCCTGAGCCGCAGGTCCGGTGAGATTCTGCGGGTGGACAATGCACCGAGGAAGGTTGGCTCCGGAGCTGTCTGGTCCAACCACGATGAGACCGACAAGAACGCCTCCCTTCGGAAGAAGGGGGTCGTGAGCGAGGGTCTTAAGGCCACCCCTGCTCAGGTGAAGACCACGCAGCGGTTCCGTAAGTGGCTGCGTGCTGGCTCGACCCTGGCCCCGCAGCGCCGATCTGTCATCTTCGAGGTCGTGGCCCGTCTGATATTCCACTCGATGATCGTGTTCGGGTTGTTCCTGCTGTTCTCGGGACACAACGCTCCGGGTGGTGGATTCGCGGCTGGCCTGGTTGTGGGCATCGCCCTGATCGTGCGCTATCTGGCCGGTGGCCGATACGAACTGGGCGAGGCGGCCCCTGTGCACCCGGGTCTGCTGCTCGGAACGGGTCTGTTCCTCTCCGCGGGTGTCGGACTGCTGTCCCTGATCTTGAGCGGAAGCGTGCTACAGAGTTTCATCTGGGAGTTCACGCTGCCGTTGATCGGTGACGTCAAGTTGATCTCCACCCTGTTCTTTGACATAGGCGTGTTCCTCGTCGTGCTCGGCGTCGTGCTCGACATTCTCCGCTCACTCGGTGCCGAGATCGATAAACAGATGGACACCGCTGCCACAACCGAACGCGAACGCATCGAGGAAGGAGCCCACCGATGACCACGGCACACCTTCCATTCGCTGTGTTTGCAGAAGGAACGGCGGTACACGACCCAGGCATGATCGACATGTCCCCGTCGATCATGTTGATCATCGCAATCGGTGCGTTCGTCGCCGCAGGAGTCTACCTGCTCCTTGAGCGCTCATTGACCCGTGTCCTGCTCGGATTCATCTTGATCGGCAACGGCGTCAATCTCATGTTCATGGTTGCTGGCGGACGCGCGGGCGGCGCCCCGATTACCGGAGTGACTCCCGAGTCCGAGATGAGCGATCCACTACCGCAGGCGATGGTCCTCACCGCAATCGTGATCACGCTTGGGTTGACCGCGTTTGTCGTCGCGATGGCTTACCGCTCGTGGCAGTTGCTTGGCCACGATGAGGTCCAGGACGACCTTGAGGACCGCCGTATCGCACGCATCGCCGCACGGAACGCACCGTCAATCGCTGGTGCGGATGACTCCGACGCCTCCGATGACGAACTCAACACCGAGATAGTCGCGGCGGACGTGCGCGATGAGACCTCCGACACCTCGGAGCTCGACGACCCGGCGATGGCCGCCGCTTACGCCGCCTACTACAGCGAGCGGGCTGCAAAGGAACCCGATCCCGACCGGGCCTCAGAACTTGCGACAAAGGCCGAGTGGTGGGGCGAGGTCCACCGTAGACAACAGGAAGAGGAGGGAACCAAGAATGACTGAGTTCGCTTGGCTCGTGCCGCTTCCTGTCGTCATCCCGCTCACTGCCGCGGGACTTGCCCTGGCCATGTACCGCCATGCGAAGGTGCAGCAGTTCATCACGATCACCGCGCTCGCGCTCATGGTCATCGTGTCCGGCGGCATGATGGTTGCCGCGGACAAGGGGCCACTGGTTGTCAACGTCGGCGAATGGGCTGCTCCTGTCGGCATCATCCTCATGGGCGACCGACTTGCCGCCCTCATGCTCACCGTGTCCTCGACTGTGCTGCTCTGCGTGCTCCTGTACTCTCTGGGACAGGGAATCGCGGATTCGCGGAAATCCCCGATCTCGATCTACCACCCCACGTATCTGGTCCTTGCGGCGGGGGTCTCGAACGCGTTCCTCGCAGGCGACCTGTTCAACCTGTACGTTGGCTTCGAGATCCTCCTTGCGGCGTCGTACGTGTTGCTCACGCTCGGTGGAACCTTTGAACGTATTCGTGCGGGTGCGATCTACGTGGTCGTGGCGCTGCTATCGTCACTGATCTTCTTGATCGCGTTGGCCGTGACCTATGCGGCGACCGGTACCGTGAATCTTGCGCAACTCGGTGAACGGTTGGCCGAAATCGACCCGAGCGTCTCGATCGTCATCCAGTCGCTCTTGCTGCTTGCCTTCGGAATCAAGGCTGCGATCTTCCCGCTGTCGAGTTGGCTGCCTGACTCCTACCCAACGGCTCCCGCACCGGTTACCGCCGTCTTCGCAGGCTTGTTGACCAAGGTGGGTGTCTACGCGATCATCCGCACGCAGACTCTGCTGTTCCCGGATGGGCGCCTCGATAACGTGCTGATGGTCTTGGCGCTGCTCACAATGGTTGTGGGAATCCTAGGCGCGGTTGCGCAGGACGACATTAAACGTCTGCTCAGTTTCACTCTGGTCAGCCATATCGGTTACATGATCTTCGGTGTCGCGCTCGGGTCGAAGATCGGGCTTGGGGCGGCAATCTTCTACGTGGCCCACCACATCACTGTGCAGACCACACTGTTCCTGATCGTGGGCCTCATCGAACGCCGTGGTGGTTCGACCTCGCTGTCTAAACTGGGCGGTCTGGCCAAGTCGGCCCCGTTCCTGGCAATCCTGTTCTTCATCCCCGCGATGAATCTTGCGGGTATCCCACCGTTCTCCGGATTCCTTGGAAAGGTGGGGCTGCTCGAGGCCGGTGTGGACCAGGGCACGGGCCTCGCCTACGTGCTCGTGATCGGATCGGTCGTGGCTTCTCTGCTGACCCTCTACGCGATCGTCAAGGCATGGAACAAGGCCTTCTGGCAGCCGGTGACAGAACCGCTGCCAGACGCTGGCCTCCCCAAGGCGATGACTGGGCCGGCAACCGTCATGGTGGTTCTTGGTCTGCTGATCACAGTGTTCGCTGGTCCGCTCTATGACTACGCGGATCGTGCGGCCGCAACGCTTATGGACAACGACCGATATATCTCCGCTGTTCTTGGATCTGACGGACGGGGTCAGGGTGAGTCCACCACGCTCGACGGCCCTGAACCGGTCGATGAGTCAGATCTCCTGGAAGCTGATGTGGAAGGGGCGGTGAACTAATGAGTTTCAAAGACCGCGTAAAGAACATCCAGTGGGGAACCATTGCGTGGCTCGTTGTGGTGTGGGTGCTCCTGTGGGGCGACCTGTCGTGGGGTAACGTGATCGGTGGTTTCATTCTTGGCGTTGTCGTCGTCATCATCATGCCACTGCCGCAGATCGAGTTCCACGGTCGTATCCGGCTAGGATTCTTCTTGATCCTCATTGGGCGATTCCTGTATGACCTCGTATCGTCCTCATTCCAGGTGGCGATGCAGGCATTCCAGTTCGGGAAGACGCCGCATGGTGCGATTGTGCGCGTGAAGTTGCGTTCGGATTCTGATCTGTACATGACGCTGACGTCTCAACTGTCCTGTCTGGTGCCGGGTTCGCTGGTGATTGAGGCTCACCCGATCACGCAGACCCTGTATGTACATGTGCTCGACCTTGAAGGCTATGGTGGCGCGGACAAGGTTCGCAATGATGTTCGAGCCCTTGAAGCGCGCGTGATGAGAGCATTCGCATCACGTGACGAACTTGAGCGGGCGGGCGTCTCGCTTCGCCATCTGACCACGTCGTCTGTAGCCGAGGATGCTTCTGTGAGCACTTCTGGTGCAGGGGACACCCTCCACACGAAGGGATCTGACAAGTGACTGTCGTTGGAGTGATTTGCGCGATCATGCTGGTGATCGCCGGTATTCTCGCTCTTATCCGGGCTGAACGTGGGCCCACGAGCTTGAACCGCACGATCGCGCTCGATGTGTTTGCAACCGTTGTTATCGGTGGTATCGCCCTTGAGGCCGCGCTGTCCAAGCGCACGGACACCCTTCCGATTCTCGTGGTGCTTTCCCTCGTTGGCTTTGTTGGTTCGGTGACGATGTCGCGTTTCGCCGCCCACGAACCATCGGATGGACGCCGGGTGCGCACCCCTGAGGAGATCGCACACGATGAGGAAGTTCGTCGCCGTGCGGAGGAGAAGAAGGGGGGGCAACTGTGAACTGGGATAACATTGCCGATGTTGTTGCCGCGATCTTCCTGCTGGCGGGTTCGTTTCTGACTCTCGCCGCTGGTGTGGGCATCCTGCGCTTTCCTGACTTGTTGGCGCGTATGCACGCCGCAACGAAGCCGCAGGCGCTTGGCCTGATCCTCATGGTGAGCGCCGAGGCACTGAGGGTTCGTAATTGGTCGGTATTCGGCCTGTTGCTGCTGGTTGTCGTCTTCCAGTTGTTCACTGCTCCGGTCGGCGCGCACATGGTGGGCCGCGCGGGCGCGCGCACAGATCAGATGCGTAAGGAACTGCTCGCGATGGATGAGTTGACTGCGGATCAGCAGCAAGCCGATCATGAGCGTCTACGCGCGTTGGAGTACAACCCTGAGATTGAGCAGGAGCTTGCGCGCAAGATCGAGGAACGCATAGCGGCGCTACGCGAGCAAGAGGGTAAGCCGCCCGCCAAGTAGTGGCTAGACACGTTGATCCGGCGTCCGGGAGTTTCCCGGCGCCGGATTTTTCATGCCCGACGGGCCGCCAGCCAGCCTTTGATGGCCTCGAAGTAATCGCCACGTGCAGGTTCGGGAGACAGCGATAGATCGTGTGCGCCACGTGGGATGGGGATAACCGTCGTGTCGTCTGCGAGGTTGGCGGCGCCGGCCCAGATGTGCTCGACGTTGAGTACGGAATCAGTGGTGAGGAGTTCGGAGTGGTGGTTCTCGGCGTCACCGCTGCGGTCAGAAGTGAGCACCAGAACGGGGCAGTGGATGTTCAGTCCAGCAGCGATCCGTGCGTGTCCTCGGCGGATGGCCCGGAACCAGACAGCCCGGACGGGGAAACCGTCAAAGGGTTTGAGCCCGAGATCGTAGTCCCACTCGCCGCCGCTTGAGGCATGCAACGCCCGCCCGTAGTGCGGGGCAAGGCTTCCGATGACGGTTCGTGGTGCGATGCGCGCGAGTTGGGCAATGAGGCGGGTGCCGATTGTGCGCAGGAACCAGGGCTTGTTGAGATCGAACCACGGCGAGTTGAGGATCAATGCCGTGATCTCAAGTCCTAGAGCCTCGCGGGAGGAGTGGGAATCGTTGAGATTCTGCCGGGCGTCAACCCATAGGCTCGCGATGAGTCCTCCGGTCGAGTGCCCAAGCACCACGAGTTCCTCGTGGCCCTCGGACGCAATGATGCGAGCCGCATGGTCTAGTTCGGCGCGATAGTCGGCGAGGTCTTCAACAAAGTTTGGGGTCTGGTCATCTCGTAGAGATCGGCCGTATTTGCGTAGGTCGAGTGCATAGAAATCGAATCCGAGTTCCTCGAAGAGCTCGGCCTGATGGGTTTGGAAGAAGTAGTCGACGAACCCGTGTACGTAGAGCACTGCACGGGTACGCCGAGGCCCGGCCGCCGCACGCACTAGCGTTGCGGTGACCGGGCCTTCAGTGTCGCTTCCCAGGGGTATGGTGCGTGCCGCCCAGTCGGGTCCGAGGATGTCTTGGTTCCAGTGGGCGGCATTGCTCATTGCTGTGGGTGCTCCGGGTTCTGCGGGTCGGTTGGGTGTTGATTGTACTGCTGCGGCGGCGCTGGTGGGCTGTACGGGGCTGGGGTGGACTGGTCCTCAGGAGCGTATGGTTGGGGCGCCTGTGGCTGCTGTTGAGTGTAACCCGATTCTGGCGACTGTGGTTCTGGAACCACCGGGTCCGCGTGAACTGGGTCTACTGGCTGGCCAGGCTGTAGCGGCTGGCCGGTGAAGACGGTGTTCGGTGCAGCGCCTGGTGTCATGCCGGGTACAACTCCGCCTGCTGGTGGGTAGGATGCTCCGCCAGCGGTGTAATCAAGGCCATCGGGTCCGTTGCCGCCGCGCTTACGTGATCCCGCGATGACGATTGCAACGATCACCAGTACGAGAACGGCTCCGACGATGCCGAGGATGAGTGGGAGACTCAGTCCGCCGCCACCGATTCCGCCAGAGGCGACCGCGCTGCCGCGGGCACTGAGCGTGAGGTTCTCGCCAGGCTTTGGTGTCCAGGTGACGGTCTGTCCGGTGATTTCGCCGTTGGCTTCCTTGATCTCGCCTGGGAAGGTGATCTTGAGGGCGACATCGAAGCCCTGCAGCATGGCTTCGGCCATGGGGTCGCTTTCCAACTCGCCTTCGTCGCCCATGTCGAACTTGCCCGTAACGACGTAGTCGTCTCCGTCACGGGTGATGGTAAGGTCCTCGCCGCCACCAACGTTGGCGTCAATGGGTTGAGAGTCGAAGGTCCATTTGGTGCCGGTGTAGCCGTCCTCTGCGTAAGGTTCGGCCGTGCCGTCTTCGGGCGCGATGTCGTTGGATTCTTCTTGCATCATCATGTCGAACAGGGCCTGGGGTTCCATCTGGAAAGATTGCGCTGTCTCATCTGAGATGGCGAAGATCATGCTGCCCGATGCCTTGTCGTCTTCCTCGAGGACTAGGTCGATGTGCATACGCATACAGCCTGACAGGACTACCGCGAGGAGGGCGGTGAACGCTACGGCAAAAGTTTTTTTCATGGCTCAACAGTAAAGGATGAGCAAAGTAATCACACCTTATTACCGGGTGAGAAAAGCCTTAAATTTTGCTGAACTCTGCCTTTGTCTGGGAAAACCTGTGACGATGAAAACAGCGGAAAATGTCCGCAGACTGAGTAAGATCAAAGTTGAGTGGAATAGACTCAACTTTGAGGGTGTTGTTGTAGGCAACGAACAGAGCTTCACGACCATTGGAGGAAGAGTGGAACAAAAGTACACCCCAATGTCGCAGCAGGCACTCAGCGAAGCAATTCAGAGTGCTACTGCGGCACTCAACCCGCAGGTTGAGCCGATTCACCTACTCGGCGCGCTCGTGGGACAGCAGGACTCACTTGCAGTCGAGCTGCTGCGCCTCGCAGGTGCTGACACGCAGGCAATCGCAAGCGACACCCGCAGAGCGCTCGTTGCGCTGCCCAGCGCGGCAGGATCGTCGACAAGCGGCCCGAACGCCGCCCGGGAACTGGGCCTTGTGCTCCAGGAAGCCGCGCAACGCGCTGAACGGGACGGCGACACCTATATCTCCGCAGAACACCTACTAATCGCCATTGCGACGACGCGCACAAACGCGCAGGACATCCTGAACCGCCACGGTGCAGCCGCGGAAAGCCTCGAAAAGGTCCTTCCTGACCTGCGCGCCAACAAGAAACCAGACAGTCAGAACCCGGAAGGCACGTACAAGTCCCTCGAAAAGTACGGCCGAGACCTGACTGAGGCCGCACGCGAGGCGAAACTCGACCCCGTCATCGGGCGCGACGAGGAAATCCGCCGCGTCATCCAGGTGCTGTCCCGCCGTACCAAGAACAACCCGGTCCTGATCGGTGAGCCCGGTGTAGGTAAGACCGCCGTGGTCGAAGGGCTGGCCCAGCGTATCGTCGCGGCCGACGTGCCGCAGTCGCTCCGCAACAAACGCCTGATCGCGCTCGACCTGACAGCTATGGTTGCCGGTGCGAAGTACCGCGGTGACTTCGAGGAACGACTCAAGTCTGTGCTGGACGAGATCAAGAACTCCGATGGCGAGATCATCACGTTTATCGACGAGTTACACACCGTTGTGGGCGCAGGTGCTGGCGGCGAAGGCGCGATGGACGCAGGCAACATGCTCAAGCCGATGCTTGCGCGCGGCGAGCTGCGGCTGGTCGGTGCGACCACGCTCGATGAGTACCGTGAGCACATCGAGAAGGACCCGGCCCTTGAACGACGCTTCCAACAGGTGCTGGTGGAGGAACCATCGGTTGAGGACACGATTGCGATCCTGCGTGGGCTGAAGCCACGCTACGAGGCACACCACGGGGTCGAGATCTCCGACGGCGCGGTCGTCGCTGCGGCAACGCTGTCCAACCGTTACATCACTGGCCGACGCATGCCGGACAAGGCAATCGACCTGATCGACGAGGCTGCGTCCCGGCTACGGATGGAGATGGACTCCTCGCCGGTTGAGATCGACACCCTCGAACGCACGATCCAGCGTCTGAAACTTGAGGAGATCGCGCTCCAGGACTCCGATGCCTCTGGTGCCGCAGATCGCCTGGAGGAGGTGAAGGAGGCACTGGCCACGAACCAGGAACAACTTGCCGCGCTCAACGCGAGGTGGGAGCGTGAACGCGGAGGCCTGAACCGTGCCGGTGAGCTCCGCAAGAAACTCGATGAGTTGAATGCGAAGGCTGAGCGCGCTCGCATCGACGGTGACCTCGAACAGATGTCCCGGATCATCTACGGCGAAATACCTCGTCTTCAGCGTGAGCTTGAGGAAGCGGTCAACGCCGAGAAGGAGCAGCAGGCCGATAGCGAGCAGAAGCTCGTGGGCGACAAGGTCGACGCAAACGAAATCGCCGAGGTGGTTTCCGCGTGGACCGGTGTGCCCGTGGGACGACTGCTCCAAGGTGAGAGCGAGAAACTCCTGACCATGGAGGATCAGATCGGTATCCGCCTGATTGGCCAGCACCAGGCTGTGATGGCTGTTTCCGATGCGGTGCGACGTTCCCGTGCTGGCGTATCAGACCCGAACCGGCCAACCGGTTCGTTCCTGTTCCTCGGCCCAACGGGTGTGGGTAAGACTGAGCTCGCGAAGGCGCTCGCGGAGTTCCTCTTCGACGACGAGCGAGCCATGGTCCGCATCGACATGTCCGAGTATGGCGAGAAGCACTCCGTCTCACGTCTGGTGGGTGCGCCTCCGGGATACGTCGGTTATGACGAGGGTGGTCAACTCACCGAGGCCGTGCGACGACGTCCGTATTCGGTTGTGCTGCTCGACGAGGTGGAGAAGGCCCACCCTGAGGTGTTCGACATCCTGCTGCAGGTTCTCGACGATGGCCGCCTGACCGATGGGCAAGGTCGCACCGTGGACTTCCGCAACACCATCCTGGTGTTGACCTCCAACCTTGGTTCGCAGTTCCTCATCGACCCGATGCTGGACGGCGAGGCTCGCAGGGAAGCGGTCATGGGTGCGGTGCGCGGGCATTTCAAGCCCGAGTTCCTCAACCGTCTCGATGACACGGTCGTGTTCGAGCCACTCACTCTGGCTGAACTCAGCAGGATCGTGGATCTTCAGGTTGCCGAGATCGCACATCGGGTGGCTGACCGCAGCATATCCGTCGAGGTCACGCCTGCGGCTCGCGAATGGCTCGCGAACACCGGATTCGATCCGATCTATGGTGCTCGCCCGCTGCGTAGGCTTGTGCAGCGCGAGATTGGGGATCAGATGGCCCGGCTTATCCTGGCGGGTTCTGTCGCCGATGGCGACACGGTCCGCGTGGACTACAGCGCGGATGCACAGCCGGTCACGTCGCAGGGCTACCACCTGACTGTTACGGCTGAGAACGAGGCGGCGTAGCGGAGCCGTAAGGGCACTGCGTGGCGAGTCCTTACCGGAACGGTAGTGGACGTGGTTCCCAGCCAAACCGCACAGTTGCACGTGGCTGCGCGGCTAAGCGCCCCGCGGGGCGCATATAGATTGACGACGAGCCCGCACCTTCCAGCCGAAGGTGCGGGCTCGTCGTCAATTGCGTTCCGTAACAGTGCCTATTTATATCTCCCGCGAACTTAAGGAGCAGGACACTAGAGGCGGATGAACGTGGGGTTCTTCTGGTACATCTTGCGTACCTGAATGGTCTTGCCTGGGCGAGGTGCGTCGATGATCTTGTTGTTGCCGAGGTAGATCGCGACGTGCCCTGGAGTCCATACGATGTCACCAGGCTTGGCGTTCTTCTTGGAGATCTTCTTGCCTGCCGTACGCTGTGCGGACGAGGTGCGCGGAAGATTCTTTCCCACGGCCTTCTTGTAGACGTAGGTGGTGAAGCCTGAGCAGTCGAACCCGCTCTTTGGAGAGTTGCCACCGGAACGGTAACGGACACCAACGTGCTTCTTCGCCTCGGCCACGATCTTCTGTGACTTGGACTGTTTGACCCGGATGGCCGACTTGACCGTGGTGGTCTTGGCAACCTTCTTGGAGGCACCGGACGGAATGTACTTCACCGTGAGCGTATGCCTTTTGGCGGTGAGCTTCTTGGAGAACCTGTAGGAAGCCTTGCCGTTCTTGAGCGTGAGAGTCTTGAGACGCTTCTTGCCCGAGAACACCTGGATCTTACCCGTGGCAGCCTTGCCGTCAGCCTTAACGTTGACGGTTAGCTTGCCAGGCTTGGTGCCTTTCGTCCAGGTTTTCTTGGAGAATTTGAGCTTGACGCTCGCCTTCTTCTTGGTGTTCTTGACCTGAGTCGCCGTTGCGCTTGTGGTGGCAGCGGCTGCGACGCTGGTGTTTACCGGGGTTGTCTTGGCTGCGGCTCCCGATGCTTCTACCGCGGCGGCGGAGGAAGTTTGAAGTATCGCTGGGGCTGCTACGAGAGTTGATGCTGCAACCGACGCTGCGAGTGCAATGGAAGAGATCCTGCGACCAAAGCCTGTTTTATGTGCTTTAGGGGTTGGACTGTTCGCGTTGTGAGCGGAGTCAGTCAGGGACGCAGGTGCATTTTGGGCGCGCGAAGGCACGTCAATGCGAGTGCTTGGCATACGTAATTACCTCAATTACGCCTGTGAAGTGAGCTGTCGGATTCGGAGCGAGGTATGCCCCGGCCGTGTGCGCTGTGCGCGTTACGGCTTCACCCCAAGACCGCGTTGTTGTTGCTGCGCGGCCACAAGTGGTTCCCCCACCGCTACCGGTTTGAGTCCAGGACCCAGGATGCCGGTAGCGTTAGGCGATCATCCTGGTATCTCGATGCTTACTTAGGTGTTGCAAAGGGTTATCGAGACGTTCCAACAGTAGACGCACGAGAACGCAATGTCACGACTTGATAACGGCAGAATATGTGAAGGTTCATGTATTCGCCGGTCAGCGGTTTGCCCGCTGTGCAGAATGTGGGGCGTCTCACGGCTCTGTCAAGTGGTTGTAGTCCCCATGCGACCGTGGGGGCGGCTTCAAACCGGTCGTAGGCCTAGGACAATCACTTCAGCGTGCGTGTTGAGAGACCGTACGCTGAAGTGACTCCCTAGACGTTGGACTGAGCGGTCTGCGGAATTAGTCCGCGATCTCGAGGATGACGGGCACATGATCCGAAGCGCCCTTGCCCTTGCGTTCGTTCCGGTCAATCGTCACCCCGGTCACCGCGGAGGTGAGGGCAGGGGAGGTGTACGCGAAGTCGATGCGCATGCCCTGGTTCTTTGGGAAGCGAAGTTGCGTGTAGTCCCAGTAGGTATAGGTGTTCTCCGCTGGAATGAACTTTCGGGAGATCTCCGTGTATCCGGTGGCCTCAAAGGCCTGGAACGCACTGCGCTCAGGTTCAGTCACATGAGTCTTGCCATCGAAGAAACCGATATCCCACACGTCCGTGTCGAGGGGGGCGACGTTCCAGTCGCCGACCAGGGCGACCTTCGCCTCGGGGTTTTCGGTGATCCACTGTCTAGCGTTACGGTTGAGTTCCCCAAGCCACTCGAGCTTGTATGCATAGTGCGGGTGGTCGATTTCGCGGCCATTTGGGATATAGAGCGACCACACGCGCACCCCGCCACACGTGGCACCGACCGCACGAGGCTCAGTGACGGGCTCCTCGCCGAACTGCGGCTGCCCTGGGAAGCCGATCTCCACGTCCTCCAGGCCAACACGCGAAATAATCGCGACACCATTCCACTGGTTCAACCCGAAGTGGGCAACCTGGTATCCGGCTGCCTCAAACGCCTCAAACGGGAACTGGGAGTCCTTACACTTCGTTTCTTGGAGGGCTAGGACGTCGATGTTCTCTCGTTCCAGAAAAGCGATCGCACGATCGACACGGGCACGGATTGAGTTGATGTTCCAAGTTGCAAGGCGCATGATCTAAGCCTACCTAAGAGCCCCGAACGCACGAACCACATCACACGGCGATATGAGACCCCTGACCAATACAACAATCATCTATATCCCAGGCCTGTTCGACCATCTGCACTGGGTGAACCGACTGCAACGTGCAGCGCTGAAGACGTGGACCAAGTTTGGCGGACAGCCCGAGCTGTTCACCGTGCGGTGGGCCGATGACGCCGAGTTTGATCCCCGGCTAGATGCGCTATGCGACCGCGTGCTTGAAGTGCGTGCGCAGGGCCGTCAGGTGGCGCTGGTGGGTGCCTCTGCTGGTGGCAGCGCAGTGGTGGCTGCGCTCGCGAGAGTAGGTGAGCATGTGCGTGGTTCCGTGCTGATCTGCGGTAAGATCCATCGACCCCAGATCATCCCCGACCTGGTCATGGACCGCAACGAGGTGTTCGAGGACGCCTTGGAAGAGACAGACTCCGCGTTGAACCAACTCGATGCTGACGTCCTCGCCCGACTCGTCTCCCTGCGCAGCATCCACGATGCGATCGTTCCGCCACGGGACTCGATCATCAAGGGAGCTCACAACATTCGTATGCCCATCATTGGACACCTCGCCGGAATCGGCTATGCCCTGCTCAGATATGGCCGCTTTGTCGTCAAGTTCTGTGAAAAGTTGGAGCCACGGCCCCCACACCAGCCAGTTGGCGACTAGCCTTAGAACATGGCTACCGCTCTTATCACCGGCGCATCCGCCGGGCTCGGTCTGGAATTCGCGTGGCAGTTGGCTTCTGCGCGGCACAACTTGGTTCTCGTCGCCCGTAACCGTGAGCGACTCGAGGGCATCGCACAGCAGATCGAGTCAGTCGCAGGTGTGCATGTTGAGGTTCTTCCCGCCGATCTGTCGCAACGCGACCAGGTCGAGGTCGTTGCAAAACGACTGCGCTCACAGGACAACCCAGTGGGTTTGTTGGTGAACAACGCCGGATATGCGGTTCACAAGCGATTCCTGGCCTCTGACATCGGTGAGCAGGAGAAACTGCTTGCAGTCATGGTGAACTCGGTGATGGTGTTATCGCAGGCCGCCGCGCAGCAGATGATTGAGCGTGGTCGTGGCGCGATCCTGAATGTATCGTCTGTCGCCGCGTTGACCGCTTCGGGTACGTATTCGGCGCACAAAGCGTGGGTGCGTTCCTTCACGGAGGGCCTCGCGGTTGAGTTGAACGGTACGGGAGTCACTGCTACCGCTCTGTGTCCAGGGTTCGTGCACACCGAGTTCCACGAGCGGGCCGGCATCCACTATTCCGGTTTCCCAGAAATCGCATGGTTGAACGCCGATCAGGTTGTTGCGACGGCATTGCAGGATGTTCGCCGCGGTGCCGTAATTTCTACGCCGTCGCTGCGCTATCAGGTGGCATCCGGGCTGCTGCGCACCTTGCCGCGCGCTGCTGTGCGCGCGCTTCAGGCCGGTGGCGGCGCTGGACGGATCGGTTCTGAGAAGTAGTTCTGCTTTCCTGATTTCCGACGAGTCCCTCGTTCCAGCATCCCGTCTAGGTTCGCGGCGGGCTCCGGTGAGGAAGTTGCCGGGCTAGACCGTGCTGCATACGAAAGCGTGGGCCTTTTGGTCCAACTGGTGGATGAGGCCGTATGACTTCGCTCACGTATCGAAGTTGACCTGTTGGTTGCGACCATGTTCGAGGGAAGTCCGGGCGCGCGATTTACGCAACGTCAAAGTGACGAAAGGGCGCAGAACTTCGCCATTTTCTGTACAATCGGCGTGATTCTGCGTTTCGCTGGACTAGCTTGGTTGCGAGAGTGTGTCCGTTTCTGTGGGCGAGGTGGGCGCTAACTCTGCCTTGTTTTAGGTAAGGCGAACCTTATATTCTCCACATGGATATTCTCGCGGCAGTCTATGAGACTACCGTGCTCGGTTGCACTCATCAGGGTGCCCTACTTGGAGAACGAATAGTGTTCACCCGATTTAAGGCGCGCGTAACGCGTGCGATGGCGAGCCTGACGGCCGTCACCATGTTGGCGGGAACCGCCGCAGTTGGCTTCGCCGCCCCTGCTGCTGGTGCAACTAATGACATCAACTCGCTGACGTGGGGTGTCAAGGAATCTTTCCGGAACTATGTCAACGGGCCAATCGCCAAGGGGCAGGCAAATCTAAGCGGAGGGGCAGGTGCCGTCGAAGGCATCTACGGTTTCCCTATTACAAGCAACAATCTTGCCGCTGCAACGCCTTCCGCGTCCTTTGGTGGCACGGTTCGGTTTAGCGGCCACTCAGGAAAGCTTGACTTGCGCCTTGCTAACCCAAAGGTAGTGTTCAACACCGCGAAAGCAGGGAAACTCTACCTTGATGTCAAGGTCCACAGTTTCAATGGTTCTGAAGCAGTTGATGTTAAGGCTGTCGAGTTTGCAAACTTCTCATACTCGAAGAGCGGATCTGGTTCAACCGCTGTGTACACGGCGACCGGTGTGAAACTAACTGCGGCAGGAGCTAAGGCTTTCGCGGGCTTCTACAACGCAGGTGATGAGCTTGATGGTTTCGTGCTATCCGGAAAATCCGTGAAAGCAGCCTCACCTGCTATTAAGGTGACTAAGAAGCCAACCATCTCCGGTAAGGCAGCGTTCAACTCGACCTTGACCGCTAAAAAAGGCACGTGGAACGTATCGGGCGCTTCGTACAAATACCAGTGGCTCCGTGACGGTAAAGCCATCAAGGGCGCGACTAAGGCCAAATACAAGCTGAAGGTCGCCGATGTAGGCAAGCAGATCTCCGTTAAGGTCACCGCTTCTAAGTCTGGTCACGCAAGTGGTTCGTCCACTACCGCGAAAACCAAGAAGGTTGCTAAAGCTGCCCCAACTTATTCCGTGAAACTTGCCAAATCCACGGCAACTGTCACGGTGAAGTCTGGACTTGCCAAGCCAACCGGTAAGGTCACCATCACGGTAGGCAAGACCAAACACACCAAGGACCTCAAGGCTGCCGCGAAAGGCAAAATCTCCTTCAGCATCCAGAACCTGAACAGCGGGAAAAACCAAAAGGTTACTGTCCGCTTCGTGCCATCGGGTAACACCAAGAAAGCCCTCAACGCGAAGACTGTCACCGTCAAGAACACCCCTACGGTTAAAGCAACAGTCAAAAAGACTTCGATCAAGAAGTCTCAGAACACGACCGTTACCGTGACAGTCAAGTCCTCACGCCTCACCAAGCCAACGGGCAAGGTGACCGTGAAGGTTGGGTCGAAATCTTTCTCCAAGACACTCAAAGCGTCGAACAAGGGGAAGGCCACGATCACGATAAAGAACCTGAACAAGGGTAAAAACCAAAAGGTTACAGCCACGTTCACGCCAACAGGTACCGCGAAGTCGGTCCTGAACACCAAGACCAGCGCGGCGAAGAAGCTCACCGTTAGCTGAACTCAGAGTGTGCTGCCTGTGAAAGCGTAAGTTTCCACGAGCGGCTCACGTGCATAACCAAAGAAGACCAATCACGTACAGATTCAGCGGTGAAGGGCTGGTTCCCGCAAGTTAAAACTTGCCCGCCTCGTCAATTGCTGTAATCACCGTGTTAGATCGCACCCGCGTGGGTGCCGTACTCAATGGAGAACAGATAGTGTTCACCCGATTTAAGGCGCGGATAATGCGCGTAGTTGCAAGCCTTACGGCTGTTACCTTGCTGGCGGGAACCGCCGCAATTGGCGTAGCCGCACCCGCCTCTGCCGATGAGGTGTCGGTTCCGACTCCTAAGGTGACGGTGTCGAAGACTTCGGGGTTGAATC
>DALZEF010000004.1:174331-192022 GCA_031979385.1 Timonella sp.
GTGGGGCTAAGGTAAAGGCTTTTGAGACATTCACGCCGCTTGCATTCGCCGAGGAGGTGTCGGTTCCGACTCCTAAGGTGACGGTGTCGAAGACTTCGGGGTTGAATCCTGAGGGTGAGACGATCACGGTGACGGGTACGGGCTTTACGGCTGAGCATGAGGGTGCGCTTGGTACTCGTCCTCCTTTGGCTGGAACTTTCACGGGTGCTTATGTTGTGTTGGGTGACTTCGCAGATGTGTGGTCATATGCCGATGGTGCTTCGACTAGTGCTCGTACGCCGAATTATTCGCAGCGGTGGGCTGTTCTTGCTGCGGATGTAAACAAGGTTGGTGGTGAGAGTGCGGGAGCTATTGTGGTCGATGCTTCTGGTACCTTTACTGCAACGTTTGAGGTGTCCAAGAAGGATTCAGTCAACGGGAACTTTGGTATTTACACCTATTCGGGTGGTGGGGCTAAGGTAAAGGCTTTTGAGACATTCACGCCGCTTGCATTCGCCGAGGATAATTCTGAAGATCCAGGTGAGGATGGTGAAGGTACCGACAAACTTGAAGAACCAAAGGAAGAGGACGTAGTCCAGCAGCAAGCGGGTAAGTTTGCGTGGGGCTTTAAAGAATCGTTCCGTAACTACATCAAGAGCAATATTGCTCACGGTGAAGTAAAGGTTGCAAGCGGTGCCGTAGATAACGGTGACTTCTACACCTTCCAGCAGGATTCAAACTCAGTGAAAGACGGCAAAGGCACCGTAAGTTACACGGGATCAGTGCGATTCACCGGTCACGATGGGGAACTAGACTCCAAGTTCAGCAACCCGCAGATCAAACTAACATCCGCGAATGCTGGAGAAATCTCGTTCGAGGTCAACTCGCTGAACCTCAATGACTCGACCCAAAGTCTTACGGGTCAACGTGTCGTGATTGCAAAGTTTACGGGTGCAAAGCTGACCACAAACAAGGACAAGTCCGTTAGCTACACGGCAAGTAACGTCACGCTCACAGCCGACGGCAACCGAGCATTCTCAGACTTCTACAAGACTGGTGACGCGCTTGACGCGATCAGTTTCACCATTGGTTCGAACAAGTCAGATCTACCTGAAACAGACAAGCCTGGCACTGACAACGGCACAGGAAAGCCAGATACCGGCACAGGTAACTCAAATAACGAGTCGGTCACTGCCAACAAGCCTGGTACATATAAGCAGGCTAAGGCAGACGAAACTACCTTGCAGCCAGGTGGACGCTTCACAATCACAGCTGACGGCTTCGGTTCAAACACCAAGGACATCGAACTCTATGTGTACTCCGAACCGGTACTGCTGAAGAAGGACATCACGGCCAATGCCAGTGGTGTGGTTACCGTAACTGCAACCCTGCCTGAGGATCTTCCAGCGGGTACGCACACCCTATCGCTGGAAGCGCCAAACGGAGTTATCCAGCAGGTCTCCATTGAAGTTCTTGCGGTGGACGCCATTGACGAGGGCGACGAGGAAGAGGCAAGTTCAACCTGTGTAGCTCGTGAAATCAGCGGCGCAACTCTCAGCTGGGGTGTCAAGCAGTCCTACGTCAACTACGTATCACGCCTATCGGATGGAAAGATCACTACCTCGGGTGTAACCCAGAGTGGTGGTGCATTCCTCTGGAGCGGTGGAACCGGCAAGTACAACGAAGAGACCTCGAAGGGTCTAGCACGCTTCGGTGGTTCGCTGAACTTCACTGGACACGCAGGCATCATGGACACGACATTCCGTAATGTTCGAGTGCAGTTCCACGGAACTAACAGCGCTTCGATCGTGGCAGACATCGTATCCAACTCTGTGGAAGGCGAGACTTCAAGCGCCAACGCAGTCTACCTAGCCACCATCTCCCTTGCGGGCAACAAGTCTGTGTCCGGCAACAAGGTGACGTGGAGCAATGCTCCGGTAACTCTCACCGCAGCGGGCGCCAATGCGTTTGGTGGGTTCTACGAGGCTGGACAGGCAATGGACCCAGCAACCGTTAGCATCACGCTAGGTGCGGAAACTGATTGTGACACCGCCAGTGGAACGGTGCTTGGCAACACCGGTGTGGAAGGCATTCAAGCGGGCCTCGCCGCGGCGCTCTTCCTGCTTTTTGCCGGAACCGTGGCAGTGATCGCAAACCGTCGCCACACGGTGCAACAGCGCTAGAGAAGCTAGCCTGCGCCAGCCAACATTGAAAGGCTGCGGTAGACGCTCACTGGTGTGAAAACCAGAGCGTCCACCGCAGCCGTTTGCGTTCCCTCGTTTTCCACAATGTCTCTAGGTTGAGAGACCATATATCCTTCGTGCGCCAACAGGTACGCTTGGAAGCGTGACTGATACTGTGCTTTCTCCAACGCCCCGCGAACAACTCCGCGACCTCATCAAGGAACTTTCCGTTGTCCACGGAAAGGTGACTCTGTCTTCCGGCAAGGAAGCCGACTACTACGTTGATCTGCGTCGTGCGACTCTGCACCACCGTGCAGCACCACTGATCGGACATGTCCTGCTGGATGCCCTCGAAGAGGCTGGGCTTGGCCCTGGTGAAATTGACGCTGTTGGTGGACTGACGCTTGGCGCTGACCCGATCGCAACCGCGTTGCTACATGCGGCGGCATCGCGTGGTCTCGACCTCGATGCGTTCGTTGTGCGTAAGGCTGCGAAGGCACACGGTATGCAGCGCCAGATCGAGGGGCCGGACATTAAGGGACGCCGCGTAGTTGTTCTCGAAGACACCACTACCACCGGTGGCTCGCCAATCGCCGCAATCGAAGCTTGCCGTGAGGCAGGCGCGGAGGTCATTGCCGTAGCAACGATCGTTGACCGCAATACTGGTGCGCGCGAGAAGATTGAAGCGCATGATGTGTCGTACCACTACCTGTTCGACCTAGTAGACCTCGACCTTTCCTAACGAGCCGTACCCGCAACGTAAAACAACACGAGCCCCTGTCCACCTTCGCACGATGCGCTGGAAGACAGGGGCTCGTCGTCAATAATGCGGTACCCGCTGCGAGAGCAGCGACAGATTAGATGAGGTCGATCAGGTCCGCGATTGAGTCCTTGATTGAGGATGGGCGGAACGGATACTTGTCCACGTCCTCCGCCTTTGTGGAGCCGGTCATGACGAGGAAGGTTTGCAGGCCAGCCTCAATACCAGCAACCACGTCAGTGTCCATGCGGTCACCGATCATGGCGGTGACCTCGGAGTGTGCGTCGATGCGGTTGAGCGCGGAGCGGAACATCATGGGATTTGGCTTACCCACGAAGTATGGTTTGCGTCCCGTCGCCTTGGTGATCATCGCCGCGACCGCACCGGTTGCGGGAAGGGGACCCTCTTGGGAAGGCCCGGTGGCGTCCGGGTTGGTGCAGATGAAGCGTGCGCCGTCGTTGATGAGTCGCACTGCCTTGGTGATCGCCTCGAACGAGTACGTGCGGGTTTCGCCGAGGACAACGTAGTCGGGGTTGGATTCTGTCATGGTGTAGCCGACCTCGTAGAGCGCGGTGGTGAGGCCTGCCTCGCCGATGACGTAGGCAGAACCGTCAGGGTTCTGATCCGCACAGAACGATGCTGTTGCGAGTGCTGAGGTCCAGATGGCCTCCTCGGGTACGTCGATTCCCGAGGCTGCAAGGCGTGCGCGCAGGTCGCGCGGTGTGAAGATCGAGTTGTTGGTCAGGATGAGGAATGGACGATCCTTTTCGCGCAGTTTCGCGATGAACTCGGGTGCGCCGGGGATCGCATAACCCTCGTGCACGAGAACGCCGTCCATATCGGTCAGCCAGGATTCGATGACTCGAGTCATTGTGCTGCCTCCCTTTCTTGTGGGGTTGTCTGAATCCAGTTTCGCAGGTCTGGTCGGGTAAGTCACACGTTTGCTGCTCTGTGACGACATGGACGCTTCCAGCATCACGTTCAGTGTGGTCGGGCGTGACCCACCTGCTTCGCGACGACATGGACGCTTCCAGCAGCGCACCGGCCTCGGTGGGCTGTTTTTGATCCGGGTACGAGGACAAAGTATGGGTATCCGGACCGTTTTTGCGCCATCGAGCCGTGCTGGGACACGGAGGTGCACGGGCAGAGGCACATCCTTGGCACAATGTATGGGTGGTGGATGCGAATAATGCTCGATTGTCATTGGAAATACCTGAGGAAGCCCAGGGCGAGAACCGCGATGATCATGTGGTCGGTGTCGGACCGTGGCCCGGAGGAGAACATGAATGGCCCCGTGACGACGAGGGCGAGTTGGACCCGCGTTTTGACCCTGAGTTGTTGCGTGATGGCGACCGCCGTAACGTGATCGACCAGTACCGATACTGGACCATGGAAGCGATCATCGCGGACTTGGATGAGCACCGCCATCCGTTGCACATCGCAATCGAGAACTGGGGGCATGATCTCAACATCGGTTCGGTCGTTCGAACGGCCAACGCGTTCGCCGTCAAAGAGGTTCACATCATCGGGCGGCGCCGTTGGAATAGGCGTGGAGCGATGGTGACCGATCGCTACCAGCACGTACGGCATCATGAATCAGCTGAGGAATTTGCGCAGTACGCGGACAATGCTGGACTGCAGGTCATTGGAATCGACAATATTGATGGCTCGATCCCCATCGAGGGATACCAGTTTCCAGAAAACACCGTGTTCGTCTTTGGGCAGGAGAAATCAGGGTTGACGGCTGAAGCGCAGGCGATCTCGACCGATATCCTGCACATCACGCAGTTCGGTTCAACTCGATCAATCAATGCTGGTGCTGCTGCCGCGATTGCCATGCACTCGTGGATTGTCCAGCATGCCGATATTCCACGCTGATATCCAGCGGATAGATGTGCCCATCGTTCGGGCGGGCGGAAGAACGTAAAACAGCCAGTTTCAGCCCAATCCCACGGATATTCTTGGGAACTGGTGGCACCGTTTCTAGGGTCCCACCTGAGATACACATAGAGAACTGAGGGCTACGCGGAACTCAAGAGTGTATCCACATCGGGCGGTATCAAGATTCGGGTATTCGATCAGTACAAGAAGGTCTCCTACGATCGTCCGTACGTCATCAAATGGAATGCCAAGGCTAAGAACACCGTGGTCACCAAAGAGGCTATCCCCGGATACGTGAAAGCCACCCACAGCCTGTCCGCACAGATGAAGGCGAAGATCACGGCGGCTACCGGAGCAAAGGCCAACCTCTCGAAACTGAAGGCGCACGGCAAGAAGTTCGCGGCAGCCAAACAGCAGAACGTGTATTGCGACAACGTCTCGAAAACCAAGGGCAAGTGTGCGGTCGTTTTCTACAAGGGAAACAAGGGACATTACGGGCTGTTCAATCTGACCAAGAGCGGATCCACGTACAAGGCAACCTTTGTCCGGGTGGTTGTCGCGGATGCCTTCGGTGGCTAGCGGTGGGTGAGCCCATCCCCGCTCGACTGGAAAACAGCGCTCCATGTCAGAAAACACAAGGTGCGTATTCGCTAGGAATCAACTAGGAACTATCTGTGAAACATGGTTTATTTAATCTCATGAAGAAAATCACCTCGCTCGTCATCACGGGCGTTCTCGCTGCCGCAACGGTTGTTGCCGCACCAGTAGCAGCACAGGCTGCGCCAAAGTCCTTTGATCTTCCAAAGAACTGTTCAAGTATCTATGGGGGAAAGAAACTCACCGCGAAAGAGGCCCAGGCAAAACAGGGAAACGTTCACCCGAACAAGGGTAAGGAGTATGTTTACTCCGTTCACTGCTTCAATGAGGACTACACCACGACAAACCATCTCGTGGTCGCGAACTCAAAGGGAAAGCTTCTGTCCTCTTCGGTTATCGGGAAGGATGTCTTCTCGGGTGTTCTGAGCGTCTCCAAGAAGGGCGTTGTCGAACTCGGTACGCTGCTCCAGTACAAGGGCAACACCTCGGAGTACCGCACCATGACGGCCACATGGAACAAAAAGTCCAAGAAGCTCAAGATCAACAAGGGTAAGACTGCTGGCTACGTGAAGGCAGTCCATAACCTCGGCTCTCAACTTGCCAAGGGCAAGAAGGCAACCGCCGTCACGGGTTCCAAGGCAAACCTGAAGAAGATCAACAACTTCGGCAAGAAGTACAAGAAGGCAAAGGCAAATGTCCGCGCGATTTCCTGTGCGGAGATCACCAGTAAGAAGGGCGCCTGCAGTTTGACGTACCTCAAGGGCTCCAAGGTCTATGGTCTTACCTTCGAGGTTTCCAAGTCCGGTAAGAAGTACAAGGTCAGCAAGCTCAAGACCACTTCAGTCAAGGCTGGACAGGGCTGACAAAACCCCACCCAAAGTCAAATGAAGGCTCCCGCGCGTCGCGTGCGGGAGCCTTCTCGCGTAGTGGGGTCGGCTCAGTCCCGGCAGTCGCGAATCGTTCACAACTGCCTGCTTTCGCTGGGAAGATGAACCGAGGCTTGGCTCAGACAGCGCAGAGTCGAAACCGGCGCAACCCATGCTCTGCACGGAATAGCCGAGTGCTCTCAATTGGCCGAATCGTCGGTAATCAGTAAAAAGCAGGCAACGCCTGCGGCAACGCAACTCAACCGGACAGCGACTAGTGCTCACGGGTCGAACGGCCTACGATTGAAGATGAATGTTTGTGACAAAATGGTTGCGAACATTCGTTTCAATCCCCTTCTTTCAGGAGTTTTTCGATGCCTATCGCAACCCCAGAGGTTTATGCAGAGATGATCGACCGCGCGAAGGCAGGCAAGTTCGCCTACCCAGCGGTTAACATCACCTCTTCCCAGACCGTCACCGCAGCCATCCAGGGCTTCGCGGAGGCAGAGTCGGACGGTATCATCCAGGTTTCCGTTGGTGGTGCTGAATACGCATCGGGCTCGACCATCAAGGATCGCGTTGCAGGTTCGCTCGCACTCGCTGCATACGCAACCGAGGTGGCAAAGAACTACAACGTCAACATTGCGCTCCACACCGACCACTGCACCAAGCAGAACCTCGACTCGTGGGTACGCCCACTCCTCGCGCTTGAGGCAGAGCAGGTCAAGGCTGGCAAGAACCCAACCTTCCAGTCCCACATGTTCGACGGTTCGAACATCCCACTCGACGAAAACCTCGTCATCGCTGAGGAACTCCTCGCGCTCTCGGTAGCGGCACGCACCATCCTTGAGATCGAGGTTGGCGTTGTCGGCGGTGAGGAAGACGGCCACGAGGCTGAGATCAACGAGAAGCTCTTCACCACCCCTGAAGACGGTCTTGCAACCGTTAAGGCACTCGGTTCGGGCGAGAAGGGTCGCTACCTGACCGCACTCACCTTCGGTAACGTGCACGGTGTGTACAAGCCAGGTGCAGTGAAGCTCCGCCCATCGCTTCTCGCTGACATTCAGCGCGAGGTTGGTGCTGCTATCGGCAAGGAAAACCCATTCGACCTCGTGTTCCACGGTGGTTCGGGTTCGACCGCAGAGGAAATCTCCGAGGCAGTCGACAACGGTGTCATCAAGATGAACATCGACACCGACACCCAGTACGCATTCTCGCGTCCGGTTGCCGACCACTTCTTCCGCAACTACGACGGCGTCCTCAAGGTTGACGGTGAGGTCGGAAACAAGAAGGCCTACGACCCACGTGCATGGGGCAAGCTCGCCGAGGCAGGCATGGCTCAGCGTATTGTCGAGGCAGCTCAGCAGCTTCGTTCCGCCGGTCAGAAGATGTGATGACGTCCTGACGGGTTTCTAACTCAAAAACAGGAGGCATCCCCTATTGAGGGGATGCCTCCTGTTTTGTCTTGGGGACTGTTTGCGTCCGCACCGGCTTGTGGTAGAGGCCGAGCCGCGATCCAAGGGAGAGGTGTCGGCAGTGGCGGTTCAGTCGATTTATGTTCGAAGTGCCTGGGGCATTCAGATCGCCGAGGGGTCAGCGAGCCAGGTGTGCCGGTTCGATGGTCACGAAGTCTATGAGGGTGCTGATCTGTAGGATCAACAGCATGGACGGGGTCACATTTCGCAGCGTCACCTCGTGGGAGTGAGCGCGAGCGAAAGCACCGAGCGTCACGATTCCTGATGAGGCAATGAACGTGAGGTCTTGTGCATCAACGGTGACGGGCTTTCTGATTGGGCGAAGCTGCCGTAGCGCGTACTCCAGACAGGACTGTACTTCTGGGCCAAATTCGCCGGAGAGGACGACCGTGGCGGAGTCCGTGGCGAGCCGCACCTGAACCTGAGGGCAGGCGGGAGTGGCGGTATCGTGCACGTGATCTTCGGGCATGTTGTTCCTTACCGAACGCATGGAGGAGATACTGCAAGTCTACGCCCAGTTTGTCCGATTTATGGGTGAAATCTCAAGAGGGGTGTGTCGGCGTTGCCGGGTGAATCCGCACGTAGAGGTTACTGTAGCCCATTTCATGCATCGTTGAGTAGTGCCTGGGCGGGTGGTTCCAGTGGCGGGACTTGTTGGCCCATGCGTATGCATCTTTTCCATGCACGGCGGGCTTCTGGTGGCAGGCCCGTGAAACGCAGAAACTTAGCCAATGTCACCCTGACTAATTGGCAAAAGACCGGTAAACTCGTATGGGAAATCGGGGATGTCTGCCGCCCGGCTTTCCAAGAAGGATGGCCCAGAATCCGAAGGCTGCCTTTTCTTCATGCATACGCAGCGGCAGCCGAAAGTGGGTACATCCAATGCCAGCCGTAGTAGTCATCGGTTCCCAGTGGGGAGACGAAGGCAAGGGCAAAGCAACCGACCAACTCGGATCGCAGGTTGACTACGTCGTGAAGTTCAACGGCGGCAACAACGCCGGGCACACCGTGGTCATTGACGGTGAAAAGTACGCGCTGCACCTGCTTCCCTCTGGAATTCTCTCCCCAGGCGTCATCCCGGTCATCGGTAACGGGGTTGTCATCGACATTGAGGTTCTCTATGAGGAACTCGATGCACTCGAAGCCCGTGGTGTAGACACCTCGAAGCTGTTGATTTCCGGCTCCGCCCATGTGATTCCGTCGTACAACCGCACCATGGACAAGGTCTCCGAACGATTCCTGGGTAAGCGTCGCATCGGTACGACTGGTCGTGGAATCGGTCCAACCTACTCCGACAAGATCAACCGCGTGGGTATTCGCGTGTGGGACCTGTTCGATGAGAAGATCCTCCGCGCAAAGGTCGAGGGTGCCCTGGAGCAGAAGAACCAACTGCTGGTGAAGGTGTACAACCGCCGCGAGGTTCTCATCGAGGAGATCGTTCAGGAACTGCTGGGCTTGGCTGAGCGCCTACGCCCCATGGTGTGCGACACGTCGCTTGTGCTCAACACGGCCCTCGATGAGGGAAAGACCGTCCTGTTCGAGGGCGGTCAGGCCACGATGCTGGACGTTGACCACGGTACTTACCCTTTCGTCACCTCGTCCAACGCCACCGCTGGTGGCGTGTGCACTGGTGCCGGGGTCGGGCCAACCCGCATCGACCGCGTTATCGGTGTCATCAAGGCGTACACGACCCGTGTTGGTGAGGGGCCGTTCCCGACCGAGCTTTTCGACGAGATGGGTATTCACCTGCAGAAGACCGGCGGTGAGTTCGGGGTGACGACGGGCCGTGCCCGTCGCTGTGGTTGGTATGACGCCGTTGTCGCTCGCTATTCGTCCCGTGTGAACGGTCTGACGGACATCGTGTTGACCAAGCTTGACGTGCTGACCGGTATCGAACAGATCCCAGTGTGCGTTGCCTATGACGTAGACGGCGTCCGATACAACGAGATGCCAACCGATCAGTCGGCATACCACCACGCAAAGCCCATCTACGAGTACTTCCCAGGCTGGACTGAGGACATCTTCGGGGTCCAGAAGTTTGAGGATCTTCCGGTGAACGCACAGAAGTACGTTCTCGCGCTTGAGGACATGTCTGGTGCGCGGATCTCGTCGATCGGCACCGGGCCTGGTCGTGAGCACACGATCATCCGTCACGAGTTGGTTGACTGATACTCCCGATTGCGACGCTCACTGTCTTTGGCAGTGGGTGAATGGAATGCATACGTCAAAGGGCTGGAACCACATGGTTCCAGCCCTTTTTGCGCTTAGGTGGTTTAGAAGTTGGGGCGGAGCTGCGTCACCATGGGACATTCAAACGGATCCCGACCGGAGAGCCCCACCTTGTTGAGGTAGGTGATGACCTGAGCGTAAGACTCTCGCATCGTGGCGACCGTGTAGGGCACCTTGTACTCCTCACAGTACTGGCGTACGAGTTTGCTCGCTGCCGCTAGGTGCGGGCGCGGCATGGACGGGAACAGGTGGTGCTCGACCTGGTAGTTCAGCCCACCGTAGAACATCGCGAGGAACCAGTTCCCAGTGGTTGTGCGTGCTCCGATATTGCGAGAGGTCAGCACCTGCCTGCTGAAGAAGTCAACGGTGGTGAGCCGGTCGATGAGCGGCATTCCCTTGTGGTTGGGCGCGAACGATCCGCCCATGTATACCCCGAAGACGGCGAGTTGAACCGCAAGGAACGCGATGGCCAAACCAAGGGGTAGGAACCAGAAGACCACTGCGGTATATACGGTCAGGCGGATCATGATCGTGGTGATCTCGCGCCCGCGGTTCTTCACCTTTTCGCCGGTGAAGAGGTAGGCAAGTGACTGCTTGTGCAGGTTGAGGCCCTCGAGTGTCAGGAGGGGGAAGAACAGGTAACCCTGGCGGCGGGTCAGCCAGCCGGAGAAGCCCTTCTGCTTGACCGCGTCCTCAACCTGGAACGAGATGGTGTCACGTTCGATGTCGGGGTCTTTACCCACGGTGTTGGGATTTGCGTGGTGCTTGGTGTGCTTGTTCATCCACCACTGGTAGCTGATGCCAACGAACGCGTTGGCGAGAATGCGGCCCGCACGGTCATTTGCGGGGCCAGAGCTGAAGACCTGCCGGTGTGCGGCCTCGTGGGTGATGAATGAGATCTGCGTGAGCACGACCCCCAAACCAGCGGCTATGAGCAATTGGAACCAGCTGTCACCGAGTAGGAAGAACCCAGCGATGAGGCCGCTGAGGGAAACCATCAAGACGATGAACAGGGTGATGTAGAAACCCTTGGTGCGATTGAGCAGGCCGGCTTCTTTTATCTCCGCGATGACGCGGGTGTAGTTTGCGGTTCCTGCTGTGCCGCGGCGGCGCGTGCCTGATTTTGGGTGCGCAGGAAGAAGGGTGGTTGTAGTCATATGGTTCTCCGTCGAACGTGGAAACTGCATGGAATTGTGCTGGTGTTGCCGGAGAAAGCATGAAATACAACCCCTGACGCTCCCTACCCTACGGTACCGTAGGTTAGCCGTCTAGGGTTGTCCACAGAACGGCGTGTGGAGGGTCGGTGAACTTCTTGCGCAAGGCTATCGCTGGGTTCTGTTCTTGGCGGCTTTGCTTGAGAGATAGGTTGCAGCAAGCACAACGACGATGCCTGTCATCTGTGCGAAACCGAGGGCCTCGTGAGCGATCAGGGTTCCGCCAAGTACGCCCGCAACGGGATTGAGAAGGCCGATGATGCCCACGGTTGAGGCAGGGATCCGCGCGAGTGCCCCGAACCAGCAAACGTATGCGACCCCTGTTGCGAGGATGCTCGTGTAGAAGTAGCCAGTGAGGGTTTGCGTGGTCAGTGGTGGGAACGGTTCGAAAAATGCCGCACTGATGGTCAATGCGAGTCCTGCCCACACGAGTTGCCACGCGGTCGTTGCAAGGAGGGGCTGTCCGGCGGTCCATCGCTTGTTGAGTAGGGAGCCAAATGCGGTGAGCGTGACGGCGAGCAAGGATGACGCGATACCCCATGGGTTTACCTCGCCCTGCGCTCCGCCGATGATCAGGAGCGCGCCAATGATTCCAAGGATTGCTAGGCCAAACTTGTAGGCTGTCGGCTTCTCTCCGCTCATGGGCCAGGCCAGGAACAGGAAGGCAACGGGGCTGAGTGCCATGACCGATGCCGCGATGTTGCTTGGCAGGAGTTGTGCCGACAGGTAGATCAGGATGAAGAACCCTGCCATGTTGATCATCCCGAGGAGTGCTGACTTCCACCACATGTCACCATGCGGTAGTCGACGCGCGATAACCAGAAGGAAAAGGCCTGCGGGCAGGGCGCGTAGCGCGGCCCCCCACAGGTAGAAGTCGGCTGGTAAGAACTGTTTGATCACCAGGTAGTTGAGGCCCCACGTGACTGGCGCCACGGCTGCGATCAGCGCCCATCGCAATTTACCTTCCATGGAAGATATATTACGGTGAGAGGCGATAATATGGCACCGTGAAACAAGATCTCGTAGATCACATTCAACGACAGTGGTTGTCCGAGCGTCCCGACCTCGACACCTCGCCGATTGGCGTCATCGGTCGTATCAGCCGACTGGGAAACTATCTTCGTCACGAGATCGTGGCGGTTTACAGGGAACACGGACTGGGCGAGGGCGAGTTCGATATTCTCGCAACCCTGCGCCGGAATGGCGCGCCATTCACAATGCTTCCCACTGAACTATCTAGGCAGACAATGGTCACCTCGGGGGCAATCAGTAAGCAGCTAGACCGTCTTGAGGCAGCGAATCTTGTGGTGCGTGAAGCCTCGATGACTGATGGTCGAAGCCGCACGGTTCGTCTGACTCCTGACGGGCTAGAACTTATCAACCGTGCCTTCGAGCAGCACATGGCAAATGAAGCCCGCTTGCTGGAAGGCCTGTCAGCAACTGATCGGGCCACGCTGGAGTCGATCCTCTCTGGATGGCTCAAAAGCGTTGAGAACGGCCAAGCGGACTTCAGCGCATGAGTCCGCCACCGTGCGCATGGTGGTCGCCCGCGAAGTGGAACGGCTAGGAGAGAGAAGTGAGCATCACGGTAGAATCGCGGTGTGAAAATCCTCGTACTCGGTTCCGGTGCCCGCGAGCACGCCATTGTCCATTCACTGAGCTCAGAGCAGACTGCGCAGGGCACCCTGGTTCACGAGATCCATGCGGCCCCGGGTAACCCCGGCATCGGCGAGGTGGCCACCTTGCATGCGATCGACGTCAACGATCCTGAAACGGTCGTGGCGCTCGCACAGGAACTGGTCGCGGACTTGATTATGATCGGTCCCGAGGCTCCTCTGGTTGCCGGGGTTGCGGATGCGACCCGTGCTGCAGGCTTCCCAACGTTTGGCCCATCCGGCGAGGGTGCTCGACTCGAGGGTTCCAAGGCTTTCGCCAAGGAGGTCATGGAAGCAGCTGGTGTTCCAACCGCCAAGCCGTATGTCTGCACGAACCTTGATGAAGTGAACGTTGCATTTGATGACTTCGGTGCGCCGTACGTGGTCAAGGACGATGGCTTGGCCGCTGGTAAGGGCGTTGTGGTCACCTCGGATCGTGAGGTGGCTTTGGAGCATGCCCGTGAATGCTTCGACAACCGTGGCGAGGGTGGTCGGGTTGTCATCGAGGAGTATCTCGACGGCCCGGAAGTGTCGCTGTTTGTCGTGTCGGACGGCGAGAACGTTCGCCCACTCGCTCCCGCCCAGGACTTCAAACGTGCGCTTAACAACGACGAAGGCCCGAACACCGGTGGTATGGGCGCATATTCGCCGCTTCCGTGGGCGCCGGAGGGATTGACCCAGGAGGTCATCGACACGATCGCGCAACCCACGATTGATGAGATGCGCCGCCGTGGCACCCCGTTCGCTGGAATCTTGTACGTTGGTCTCGCACTGACCAGCAAGGGTACGCGCGTGGTTGAGTTTAACGCCCGGTTCGGTGACCCTGAGACGCAGGTCGTGTTGGCTCGCCTCAAGACCCCACTCTCGGCGCTACTGCTCGCTGCCGCACGCGGCGAACTCGCGGATTTCCCTGAACTCGAATGGCATCCGCAAACCGCGATCACAGTGGTCATCGCCTCCGAGAACTACCCCAGCACCCCTGTCACCGGCGACCCAATCACGGGCATCGCCGAGGCGAATGCCCTGCAGGACGTTCACGTCCTTCACGCAGGAACCAAGATTGCCGACGACACCCTCGTATCCAGCGGCGGTCGCGTTCTGTCGGTGGTTGCGTTGGGCGATGACTTGGACGCTGCCCGAGCAAGCGTCTACGCCGGTGTTGAGCAGATCAACCTGCGCGGTTCGCATCACCGCACCGACATCGCACTGAAGGCTGCGCGCGGCGAGATCACACCTGCGAACGCGTAACCCAGCGCGGCTGGGTGCCCCGGCCGAACGCACACACAACGTATGTGGTCGACGGGACGTAACCGGCTCGTCGGCAATGAACCTCACCGGTAATACACAAGGAGAAGCCGATGTCCGGACTGGACGTTACCACCGCTGACCTGCCTGGATGGAAGCACGCGTATTCGGGCAAGGTGCGTGACCTGTACGTGCCGGACACTGAGACGCTCGGTGGAGCACACCCGTTGGGCGATGTGGTGCTGGTGGTCGCATCGGATCGGGTCAGCGCGTTCGACTACGTTCTCAGCCCCGGGATTCCGGGCAAGGGCAAGGTCCTCACCCAACTGAGTTTGTGGTGGTTTGACCAGTTCTCCGACATCGTGGGCAACCACGTTGTGTCTACTGAAGTGTCGTCATCGCCAACCGACGGGCTGGTCCCCGCCGAGGTCGATGGGCGGGCGATGATCTGCCGCCGCCTCGAGATGTTCCCCGTCGAATGCGTAGTACGCGGCTACCTGACCGGCTCCGGGCTTGTTGAGTACAACGCCAACGGAACCGTGTGCGGGGTTCCGCTGCCCGAAGGGCTGGAAGATGGATCGCGCCTTGAGGCGCCAATCTTCACCCCCGCCGCAAAGGCCGAGGTCGGCGAACACGATGAGAACATAACCTATGAGCAGGTCGCGGAACGTTTGGGTATGGCTGCTGCCGAGATTCTGCGGGATCTCACGGTGCAGGTGTACGGCCGAGCGGAGGAAATCGCGCGAAATCGTGGGGTTATTCTCGCTGACACGAAGTTCGAGTTCGGGTCCGACCCTGAAACCGGTCAGATCCTACTTGGGGACGAAGTTCTGACACCTGACTCGTCGCGGTTCTGGGATCTGAAACTCTGGAAGCCGGGCGGTGCGCAAGCCAGCTTCGACAAACAGTACATTCGCGACTGGTTGGCCTCGCCGGAATCTGGATGGGACCGCACCGGAGAACCGCCAGCACTACCTGCCGAGGTCATCGTGGCAACCCAAGAGCGTTACATTGAGGCCTATACTCGCCTGACCGGTCAAGTCATCGAACTCTAGCTGAAGTGACCCCGGCAAAGACAAGAGCTGCTGCGGTACTTATCTTTGTGTCAGCTAGAACGCGAAGGTAGCCACTAAGAAGGGTGTGGCTATGAGCAGCAGCGGGCTGGAAAGCGCCATGCCGCCAAGAGCCATGCCAACGACCGCTGGCCACTCGTCTCTGGACTTACCCTGCCGGTAGACATTAAAACCGATGCTGATAGCAAGAATCGCGAAGATGACCGCCAACGGATAGTAGATCACCATCAGTAAAGCGGCGACTCCCCAACCAAGACTGGACCAGCCCCGGTCCTGGGATACCGGTTGCACGAGCACAGGAACGTGTGGTTGCGATTCGCGGGACGATTCGGCATCGCTCATATAAATTCCTAGGTCTCGAGTTCTAAAGGTTACGACCTACCTCAGCCGCCTGCGAATATGCTGGCTAGTGTGGAATGAGTGGGTGCGCTGTCAGGCACTGTCAATGTAGTCGGAGTGCGCGCAGATGCTCTCATGGTGAGCGAAACAAAACTCAAGTGTCCGGCTATCTAGCCGACTCGTCGCCAATCGGAAGAGTCTTTAACGATCCGTATCATGGGCGTGGCTTAGCACCAGAGCGCATCACAGATAGACTGGGGTCGCTACCCCTTTTCTAAAGGATTTCCTCGTACCAACAGGAGTGCCCGTGGGACGCGTAGTCGTCGACGTAATGCCAAAGCCCGAGATTCTGGACCCACAGGGAAAGGCCGTTGCAAACGCCCTCCCACGTCTCGGATTCGAAGGCTTTGTTTCAGTCCGCCAAGGTAAGCGTTTCGAGCTTGAGGTCGAGGGTGACGTCACCCCGGAAATCCTCGAAACCGCACGTAAAGCTGCAGAGACCGTCCTCTCAAACCCAGTCATTGAGGATGTTGTGTCAGTAAAGGACGCATCCGGAGAGGTTGCCTGATGTCCGCAATAGCACAGGCCCGCATCGGTGTGATCACGTTCCCCGGAACGCTCGATGATCGTGATGCTGCCCGCGCCGTGCGCCTGGCTGGGGCGGAGGCAGTCTCGCTCTGGCATGCAGAAGCCGACCTCAAGAACGTTGACGCCGTGGTGCTCCCCGGTGGGTTCTCCTACGGTGACTACCTACGTGCAGGAGCCATTGCGCGCTTCGCGCCAGTCATGGAGAAGGTTGTAGACGCAGCAAACGGCGGGCTTCCGGTACTCGGAATCTGCAACGGCTTCCAAGTCCTTACTGAGGTTCACCTGCTGCCAGGCTCAATGATCAAGAATGATCACCGTTCCTTCATCTGCCGTGAGCAGACCCTGGTTGTGGAAAACAATGAAACAGCGTGGACCCGCAACTACGCAAAGGACCAGGAGATCATCATTCCGCTCAAGAACCAGGACGGACAGTACGTCGCTGATGAGCACACCCTCGATGAACTTGAGGCCGAAGGCCGCGTTGCCTTCCGGTATAAGGGGTGGAACCCCAACGGATCGCGCCGTAACATCGCTGGAATTACCAACGAACGCGGCAACGTCGTTGGCCTGATGCCGCACCCTGAGCATGCTGTCGAGGCAGGCTTCGGAGTGGATGACGGTGCGAGTGCTCGCGGTGGAGTCGACGGACTCGGTTTCTTCACCTCCGTACTGAGTGGACTCGTAAACGCTTAAGTTTCGTTTGATCACTGGCCGGTACCGCCCTGCTGCGGTACCGGCCAGTTTTCTTGGGGCTTGGGCTGGGTTGGTCGAGTCACAGTGGTTTTGTCTACTGCGCGGGCAAGATGTGTCCGTAAAATCTGTTGATGGCTTATGTATGGTCCTGCGGGGTGCGGACTACCGTCATCTTGGACAAGAGGAGTGTTCTGTGAAGATTCAAGAGGTCGAATGGGAGAATCCTGATGCGGTTCAACTGCGCAACGAGCAAAGTGCCGATCTCTCCGCTCGCTATGACTCCCCGCTGACCTTGAACGAACCTGCTCCTGAAGGCCTCGTTTCCTTCTCTGTCATGCATGATGAGGAAGGCACTGCAGTTGGATGTGTGGCGTTGGTTGATCAGACTGGTGTCGAGGAGGTGTTCGGCCCCGGCCGGACAGTCGAGATGCGCAAGGTGTTCGTACGCCCCGAGTTCCGTGGTCGCGGACTTTCGCATCTGCTTGTCGACGAGGCTCACAGGATCGCGGTAGCGCATGGTTTTGACCAGGTGGTCTTGGTGTCAGGGAGCGGTCAACCAGAGTCGGTGGGTCTGTATAGGTCGCGTGGATATCAGGAACTCCCGCCGTACGGTATCTACCAGCAGTTCGAGACGTCGCTGTTCTTCGTCTATCCGCTGGTCTAGATCCTCCGGTGGTTTTGTCGTCGCCACCGGACCGTGAAATTGCATGAAATCACGGCGTGGGGCAGCGAAAAGGTGTGTGCACGGTCACCGTTTTCGCGTTTGAAAAACTCGGTATAAAGCGCGTAGTATTTTAGATGTCGGCGAGACACTCCAGAAAATGGAAAGTCTCGCCTAAATCTTCTCCGATTCCCCGTTAAATTGTGGTTCAGATCGCAGTGGTGTGGTTTGCTTCGATAAGACGGTATGGAAT
>DALZEF010000005.1:0-121571 GCA_031979385.1 Timonella sp.
CGAGGCATTCGACAACTACTATCGGATCGCCGAACAGGACTTCTTCCCCCTCGTTGACGCCGGAAACATGAGCGCGGCGCTCGCAATGTTCGAGGGCTTCGTCCGTCCTGCGACCACCGCCGTCATGGACGCGATGAAAGCAGAGAGCGACGAACAGGTTGCCTACGCCGCAGCCGAGATGCAGCAGAACTCAAGCGACGCGACCTCCGCGTACATCTTCCTGATCGGTGCCACGCTCGCAGGTTCCGTGGTCGCCATCGTGGTCTCCCTGCGTATCGCCCGCACTATCGCGCGCCGCGTTGAGGATGTCGGACAGGTCATGGCCCAGGTCGGCACGGGAGACTTCACCGGCCGATCCGCTACGGTTGGCAGCGACGAGATCGGTCGCCTCGCCGCAGACCTGACCGTCATGCAGGAGCAGTTGCAGACTCTTGTCGCGGAGATCGTTGAATCCTCCAACACTGTCGCAGCCGCTGCCGAGGAGATGGCAGCCGGTGCCACCCACGTCACCACCGGGTCGGAGGAGACCTCCGCCCAAGCCGGCGTGGTCGCGACCGCAGCCGAAGAGGTATCCCGCTCCATCGAGACGGTCGCAGCGGGTGCCGAACAGATGGGCAGCTCGATCCGCGAGATCGCCCAGAACTCCTCCGAAGCAGCGAATGTCGCCGGAAACGCCCAGCAGGTCGCACACCTCACCAACGAGCGTGTCGCCCGCCTCGGCAAGTCCTCCGCGGAAATCGGCGACGTGGTCAAGCTCATCACCTCGATCGCGGAGCAGACGAATCTGCTCGCACTCAACGCAACCATTGAGGCAGCCCGTGCGGGCGAGGCTGGTAAGGGCTTCGCTGTCGTAGCCGCCGAGGTCAAGGACCTAGCAACCGAGTCCGCGCGTGCAGCAGAGGATATCGCCCGTCGCATCGAGACAATCCAGAACGACACCGCTGAGACCGTCACCTCCATTGACGAGATCGCCAACATCGTGACCTCCATCAACGACTACCAGATGACGATCGCATCCGCCGTCGAGGAGCA
This sequence comes from Timonella sp., assembly GCA_031979385.1. Taxonomy (GTDB): domain Bacteria; phylum Actinomycetota; class Actinomycetes; order Actinomycetales; family Cellulomonadaceae; genus Timonella. The sequence goes on from DALZEF010000005.1 coordinate 1,033, forward strand.
GACCTCAACGACGAACGAGATGTCACGTTCCGTCGCGGAGGCCGCAACCGGATCACGCGATATCGCGGGTAACATCCAAAGCGTTGCCGAGGCCGCTGGTGACAACGCGAACACCGTCAACCAGATGAACCAGGCAATCGCTGAGCTTGCCCAGGTCGCCGCACGACTCCAAGAACGCGTATCGGGGATCAAGTACTGAGCCCGATCCCCTGAGACTCAATGGGCTGTTTTTAGCCCGTCTACCCGAATAATTTGTGCGCAGGTGGACGTAAAACGCCCCATCGGGTGAGCGAGTTATTGGAGCTGTTACAGACTGCGGGCGTTTACCTCCAGGCTAGATGTCCGTGCACATAAGGAAGGGCCGGTTCGTGGGAACCGGCCCTTCCTTTGCGCTCTGTGCACTTGACCAGATGAGAACTACACCGAACCTGCAACACCGATGAATGAGAAGTCAAAGACCAACTTCTCCCCCGTTGGCAGCCGGAACTCAGGGTGGGTTTGCGAACCCCATGCGTCGTCCCCTGCCACTCCCCTGCGCATGAGCGCGGGTCGAGCGATGGTGCGATGCACCGGGGGAAGTTCCGTGTGGTGCAGCGCGTTCTCGATTTCGAAGGGGGTCCACGGAAGTGCCGAGAACTCCATCTCCGAACTCTCGAAACGTATGCCCCGCCCGCGAGCGTCGCTGACGGTTGCCCACCGCACTCCCGTGTGGTTACCGGCCTCCTGTGGACGCAGGTACTGTGTCAACTGGGTCGCCACCGGAGCCGAGTACACACCGAGGCGTGCACCAAGACGCCGGTCTGAATAGCTTTCCTCGGGGCCCTCGCCGTACCAGGTCAACTGGTCGAGCTCAGGGTCGAGGGCAAGCAGCACGCCACATTCCGGAGCGTCTGCAAGGCCATCCACTGGGTCCACCGTCAGTTGAACGGCGACTCGTCCATCGCCGAACACCCGATAGCTGAGCACTGCCTGACTTGCGGGAACGGTTGGCAGATCGTAGGTGTAGGTGACTCGCGCGCTGTCCTCGAGCCTCTCGAGGAGTGGCTGGTCTGGTCCCCGCTCACTCACCGCGTATCTGCTGGCAAGGAGCCACTGCCCGTCGAGCGACGGCGCTTTCCAACCGCGTTCGTTCGAGGTGGGTGCGTGCCAGAAGTTAGGTGTCGGCATGCCCCGCAGGATTTCGTGTTCGGGTCCATTCCCCCCGAACCGGTAGGACTGCATACCGCCGTACAGGCGCGAGAACAGCACCGTGAAGTTCTCGCCGTGCACTCCGATGTTGTGGATGCCATCCACAATCTCGGGCGCGGTCGGGGCGGAGGGGGAGGAAACAAACGAGCCAAACACGGCTTGGTCCCATGCCACCTCGTGGCCGGCCTCAGCCCAACGCTGGGGTGCACGAAGCCGATAGGACACGTCCACCGCATATTCGCCGGGACCAGATGGAATCGTCACGGGTAACGGGTACTGCCTGACCTGTCCGGGGGAAACATCTGTGTCGAGGATTTCGGACGCGATTTCCTCACCCTCGTGCGACAAGGTCACCACACATTCAAATGCGGAGGTGTTAGTGAACAGGTACCGGTTCTCGATCGTCAGGGCGTCACGCTCGATCCGGGTGACGATGTCCCGATACACGTGGGTGACCTCTTGTGTGAACGGCTTGGGTGAGTGGTCCGCGAACAGGATGCCATTGCCGCAGAAGTCACCATCGTGCGGTGCCTCGCCATTGTCCCCGCCGTAACCGAAGAACCGGTGACCGAAACGATCAGTCATCGCAATCGCCTGATCGGCGAAGTCCCAGATGAAGCCTCCTTGGAAGAGCGGCTCTCGATAGGCAAGATCAACATATCGGTCCACGGCCCCGAACGAGTTGCCCATCGCATGCGCGAACTCGCACAGAATCATCGGTTTCTCGCGGTTTTCCCGCAGATACTCCTCAATCTGTGCCGCAGGCGTGTACATTTCCGAGTACACATCCGTGGTCTCGGGATAACGAGGATCCCAGGCTGTGCCCTCATAGTGGACGGGACGATCATCCACCTCGTGAAAGTACTCGGTGACCTTAGCGAGGTTGGAACCGCCATAGGACTCATTGCCGCACGACCACATCACGATGCACGGATGGTTCTTGTCGCGTTCCACCATCGACCGGGCACGATCCAACAGGGCCGGGAGCCATTCGGGACGGTCACCGGGAACGGCCTCGGAGTCAGGTGCGCCGTGATAGCGGATTCGGTCCCACAGCCCATGGCTCTCCAGGTTCATCTCGTCGATCACGTACAGGCCGTACTCATCGCACAGCTCATAGAAATACGAGTTGTTCGGGTAATGGCTGGTCCGCACGGAGTTGAGCCCGAGCGCCTTGATCGTACGGACATCCGTCTCCGTCTCCTCGCGCGTGACCACCCGCCCGTTGAGCCCGAAGTCGTGCCGGTTGACGCCCTTGAACACGATCCGTTCACCGTTGATCTTGAACACGCCATCCTCAAGCGCGAACCGGCGTACGCCCACACGCTGTGGAACGACCTCCACAATCCCGCCGTCCGGGTCCCGAACCTCAATGAGGACTTCGTACAGGTGCGGGTGCTCGGCACTCCACAGTCGAGGCTGGTCAAGCCAGGTCACAAACGTGCCATCACCGAGGTCCCGCAGTTCCGGACCATCAGCCAACCGCACCGCCGCGCTGCCCGCCGTCAGTTCCACCTTCACCGCCAACTCCGCACCCGACAGATCCTCGGACAACGTAGCCCTGACCCGCACGTCGCGCACATGCGCCACTGGCTGCCGGTACAACACCACGTCACGGAACAGGCCAGAGAACCGGTAGAAGTCCTGGTCCTCAATCCACGAGTGGGCGCTCCACTTGAACACCTGAACAGCAAGCACATTCTCGCCATCGGCCAGGTGATCGGTCAGATCAAACTCACTCGGCGTGAACGAATCCGTGCCATAGCCGATGTACTGCCCGTTCAGCCATACCGCGAGCGCGCTCTCCGCGCCGTGGAACACAACCGTCACCCGTTCGCCGACGCCCACCGGGGTCTCCAGCGTGAACCTCTTGACATAACTCGCCACCGGGTTGAAGCGCTCAGGTATCTGACCCGGCATGATCTGGTCGTGACCGTCCCACGGATACTGTGTGTTCGCGTAGTGTGGTCGGTCGAAGCCGTGCATCTGGATGTGCCCCGGAACCGGAATCTCATGCCAGAGCGACACATCGAAGTCTGGGCTCTCGAACCCGGCCGGGGACTCGTCGGCAGTCGGGGCATAGTGGAAGCGCCACTGGCCATTCAGGGACTGCTCAAATGAGCTCACCCCGCTGCGGGCCTCCGCAGCGGACGCAAACCAGCGATGATCCGAATGCGCCCCAACCCTGTTCTCCGAGACATAGAGCGGATCGGCAATCCGCGAATACTGAAACGTCATTTGATAGCTCCTGTCATGCCCTCGGCGAAGCTGCGCTGCAGAACCAGGAAAATGACCATCGCGGGAAGCGAGGCGATCAGCACGGCCAGCATGAGGACCCCATAGTCGGTGACGTAGCCAGCGCTCAGGTTGGAGATGAGCATTGGCATCGTCTGATATTCGTTTTTGACCAAGATGACCTTGGGCCACAGGAAGTTGTTCCACGCCGTCATGAACGTGATAACCGCTGCGGCCGAATAGGTCGCGCGCATGGTTGGCGCATAGATGCGCGCGAAGATCGCGATCTCGCTCAACCCATCAAGACGCGCCGCCTCAAGGATCTCGTGCGGGAAGTTACGCGAGGCCTGCCTGAACAGCAGGATCAGGAACGGTGTCGAAACCGCGGGCAGGATGACAGCCCACGCCGAGTTCACCATCCCGAAGTCCGCGAACATCCGAAACAGCGGGATCATGATTGCCGCAAAGGGAATCATCATCGCGAGCAACAAGATCCCCATGACAATGTCCTTGCCCTTGGAGTGATAGACCTCGAAGCCATATCCCGCGATCGAGCAGATCACCAGAGCCAGCACTGTCGTGCCGACCGCGTACAGCGAGGAATACCACAGTGCGGCCCCAAGATTGGTCTGATCCATGAGCGCCTGCAGGTTGCTCAGCAGATGTGTGCCCGGAATCAGTTTGGAGTTGAGCACATCGCGGCTCGTGTTCGTTGCGGACACAAACATGAAGTACAGGGGAAACAGCGAGAACAGCGCGAACACCGTCAGGAATGCATAGCCGGGGACCCGGTGCCATTTCTTAGTCACGCTTATCACCAACTCTCATTTGAACGAGCGCCAGCACAGCGACAAGTATCAGGATCACGTAGGAGATCGCCGAGGCGTACCCGAAGTTCGGGTTCTTCTGGAAGGACACCTCGTACAGGTAGTGGGACATGGTCATCGACTGGTATGCCGGCCCACCTCGGGTGAGGTTCCATGACTCGTCGAACAGTTGCAGCGTTCCGTTGGTGGACATGATCGCGGTGAGCAGGATCATTGGCTTGAGTTGCGGCAGCGTGACGTAGAAGAACGTCTTGATCGAGTTGGCACCGTCGATCTTTGCCGCCTCAAGGCTTGAATAGTCGATGTTTTGAAGGGCTGCCAGGTAGAACACCATGTTGTAGCCGGTCCAGCGCCAGATCAGACCGAGGATGATCACAAACCTCGCCGTGTCCGGCTGGCCAAGCCAGTTCACTGGGTTGTCTACGATTCCTAGACCCGTCAACGCATCATTGACAAACCCATCGTTTGCAAACAGGGTGCGGAACACGAGTGAATATGACACGAGTGAGACCGCACACGGCAGGAAGATGGCGGTGCGCCACAGACCCTTGAACCGCAGGTTCCGGTCGTTGAGCAGATTAGCCAGGATCAAAGCTAGGACCAGCATGATCGGGACTTGGATGATCAGATAGATGAATGTGTTCTTCAGGGTCATCATGAAGATTTCATCCTCAAGGAGACGCGCGTAGTTGAAGTACAGCGGGTCTGCGAAGTCCATCTTGGTGCCGCGTCCTGTCTGTAGCGACAGGATGAAGGCTTGAATCATCGGATAGAAGCTCATGACCGCGATCATGAGCGCGGCTGGGAGCAGGAACGTCCAACCGGTGAGGTTCCGGCGGCGCTCATTGTGCGTCAATGCCGGTGAGAGATTATGGGAGTTGGGCTTTTTCTTTGCTGATCGTGTCAGTGCAAGCGCCATTGCCGACACCTACCTTTCGGTGTTGTTCGTCCGAAATTTCTGGAGCATCAAATGGGTGGGCCGAGGAGAGGTTCGCTCATCCCTCTCCCCGGCCTCATCTCACGATGCTCAGTTCATTGCGAACTCAACATTCTTCTGAGCATCAGCCAGCGCGGTCTCTGGGTCTGCTCCACCGATGATCTGGGTGATGGCTGCCGATACCGCATCACGACCCTCGTAGTAGTAGGCGCCCGTGTTGTTCTGTGGCACGGAGGAGCCGAACTCGACGACCTTCTGGAAGATTGGCTCGCCGCTGAAGAACTCCTGTGGTTCGGCGTAGACGCTCGAATCCCCTGCCGGGGTCCAGTTGGCCACAGCACCTGCCTGCGGCAGGATCGTGTCATACAGTTCGGTTGATCCCGCGAAGGTTGACTTCAGGAAGTCCTGGGCCAGTTCCGTATTCGCGCTGGAGCTGATCGCCCACGATGAGCCACCGTTTGCCGAGTAGTTGGTGGCACCTGCCGTGTCGAGCTTTGGCAGGTTGGTGATGTCCCAGTTTCCGCTCTGGTCCTCTGCAGTTTGAAGCGAACCAACGATCCATACACCATTGATGGTGCCTGCAACCTCACCGTTGACCAGGGTTGCAATGTACTCATCCCACGAGTTGACCTGGGTGAAGATGCCCTTGTCCACAAGGACCTTGTAGGTCTCGATCGCTGAGAGCAGTGCCTCGTTGTCGATGATCGTTGGGGTGCCCTCCGCGTCGAACAGGCTCGCTCCGGCGGACTGGAGCATCATCATGATGGTGTCAGCCTCACCTGCCACCCCGGACAGGAGCGCCTTTCCGGTTTCGTTCTTGACCTGCTCGCCCAGTTCGATCAACCGCTCGTAGGTGATGTCGGTGAAATCGGAGATGGTCAGGCCTGCCTCTTCGAGGATGTCGGTGCGATATGCGCCGATTGCAGTTCCCGCATCGAACGGAACGCCGTAGTTGACCCCGTCGAGGACCGAGTAGGCGAGAACGCCATCCGGGAACTCTGAGAAGTCGATGCCCGAGTCGGAGAAGTCACTGAACAGGTCCGGGTAGTTGATGAGGTTCTTCTGGAATGCGTTGTTCTGCATGAGGAAGATGTCGGGCAGTTCATCGAATTCCTGTGACTGAGCGAGTGTGGTGAGCTTGGTCTGCAGGTCGTCCCACGGTGTCTCGACGATGTTGAGTTTGAAGTCCGGGTGGTCCTTTTGGTAGATCTTTTCGGCTTCCTGCATCGAATAGATGTTGAAGGCTGGGTCCCAGGTCCACACGGTGAGCGTGTTGTCACCGCTGTTTCCTGTTCCTCCCGGGGTCTCGCCGTCGTCGCCGCCACATGCGGTCAGGACGAGCGTGGCCGGTAGTGCGATGGCTACCGCCATCGCAAACAGCTTCTTGGTGCTCTTCATGGTGGGTGTTTCCTTCCGTGTACTTCGTCTTTGAATACGGAACTGGGGCGTTTCAATCGAGCGGAGGGTGGTTCGCATCCTTGACTCGTGTGTTTGTCGCAGCGCCTCTGATTCGCCGCGACAATCCGCTAGATTCAGCCACTTTGTGACTTACACCTCAGATGTTTACGTAAACATCCTACGCTCCAGAGGTCACAGCGCAAGAGCGCAATAATTGCAAAAAGATAACGATCACGACGGCGACGGAGACACAAAGCAAGGGAATGTTTACGTAACATTTCCTTGTGACGATAGTGTTGCTATGATCGCCAACATGCACGGGATGCAACGAAACACCACACGAACCCGAGGCCCCTCAATCCAAGATGTGGCCCGACTCGCAGGCGTGTCCGCGCAGACCGTGTCGCGTGTTTCCACAGGCTCCCAGCCAGTCAAAGAGGACACCCGCAAGCGCGTTGTCAATGCGATGGACAAACTGGGCTACACCCCCAACAGGGCTGCCCGCGCCCTACGCAACGGCAAGTTCCACTCCATTGGAGTCATCAGCCAGCGGTTCGAACGCACCGGCGAGACCCTGACCATCGCGAGCATCACCGACGCACTCGAGGAACGCGGCTACTCCATCAGCCTGTTCCAGGCGCATCAGCCCCAGTCGAGCGAACGTCTCAACGACCCCAAGAAACTGCTTGACCAGACGGTTGACGGCCTCATCATCGTGCACGCAGGGGACTCAGTCCGCAGGGGCCTTTCCGTCCCACGGGCACTCCCGGTGGCCGTGAGCGACTCCCGGCTTCGCGGCGAGTATCCATCCGTGCTCAGCACCCAAGTGCAGGGGTCGATTGACGCAGTGGAACATCTGCTCAGCCTCGGACATCGCACAGTGCACCACATCGCAGGACACCCCGAGTCGCACCCGGCAGCGGACCGCAAGGACACCTGGTACAACCACCTGCTCAGCCTCGGCATTCAACCCCCCACGCCCTGGCAGGGCGACTGGACCGCACAGTCGGGCTACCAGGCAGGCCAGGAGATCGCCCGGGATCCTGATGTCACAGCCGTCTACTGCGCCAACGATGAGATGGCATTTGGCCTGATCCGGGCCCTACACGAGCATGGCCGCCGCGTTCCCGAGGACGTCTCGATCGTCGGATTCGATGCGATTTCGCTGTCCGAGTTCTCCGCGCCGCCGCTCACCACGATCAAGCAGGACTTCCCCAAGATGGGCCGCGAGTTGGTACGCATTGTTCTCGAGCAGATCGAGTCAGGTAAGCCCGCCCCACCCACCAATCTGCCGATTCCCACGGAATTGATCGTGCGAGGCTCGACCGCACCGCCTCAGCAACGCTAGAGCTAATAGGCCGCAGCCCAAGTACAGGCAGGCCCCCTTGATGAGTTCGTAGGTCTCGTCATCAACGGTGACCGTGCCGGTGTCGCCCACGTTGATGATGCCGACCTCACGGTGTTCGAGGAAGTAGTCGCTACGGATCTCTGGGTATCCGGTCAACACGAGTTCCGCGCCTGCGGGAACCGCGCCGCGAGCCGCGATTGAGGTCGCACTAGTTCAGGTGTCCGCGCTGCAACTCCAACACCCGATCACAGCCTGACAGATGGGTTTTGTCGTGCGTCACCATGAGGCACGCAACGCCAGTTTCCTGAACTACCGTGCCAATGAGTCCCACAATCTCGGCGGACATGTCCTCATCGAGGGCCGAGGTGGGTTCGTCTGCGAGCAGGAGTTCGGGCCGGTTCATGAGTGCCCGAGCGATGTTCACGCGCTGGCGCTGACCGCCCGACAACTGGTGGGGAAGCCGGTCACGCTTATCGGCCAGCCCCACGAGTTCGAGCAGTTCATCGGCCCGCCCCTGCGCTACCTGAGCCGAACCACGCCGCAGTTTCCCCTGCACATCGGCAGCCACCAGCAGTTGTTCACGCGCACTCAACGAAGCAAACAGGTTTGGCTGCTGGAACACGAGCCCAATCTTTTCGCGGCGAAGGGTAGTGCGCTCCCGATCAGTCAACTGCCACGCATCAGTTCCACCGATCAACACAGTACCCACGCTGGGCTGCGTGAGCAGTGCTGAGACGGTCAAGAGCGTGGACTTACCGGAACCTGATTCACCGGTCAGGGCAGCAAACTCGCTGAGTCGCAGCGTCAACGACACATCCTTGAGCACGTCCAACGTTGAGTCCCCATCAGGGTACGTGACGCCAAGGCCAACCAGTTCGAGCGGGTTCATCAGTTGCCTCCCAAAGCAAGCAGTGGATTGATTTTCAGGGTTTGGCGGACAGCCACCAGTGACGCGGCAACACCAATCACGGTAATGCCCACAACCGGCAAGATCCCGGTCCACGCGGTCAGGTTAATAGGAACCACGTTCGACACCAGGCCAGCAAGCCCGGCGCCCAATGCCCCGCCCACAACGGATCCCAGCACAGTGATCACAAGCGCTTGGGTCAGCGAATCGCGGATCACGTAACCGGTCGACGCCCCAAGCGCCTTCAGCACCGCGATGTCCCGGGTGCGCTGAACAGTCCATACCGCCACAAACGCCGCGATCACCAAACCGGAAATACCGTACAAGAACGCCTGCATCAACATGAGCGACCCATTTTCCGACGAGTACGACGACAGCGCACGCAGCGACTGCGAAACAGTCACAGCGGACGTGTTCGTGTCGGCTTCGAGTTGTGCAAGCGCATTATCACCCAACCCAGCCACCGTGCCAGGCGCGAGAAGCAAGACGGTGCCGGCCGTATCGTCGGCAATATGTGCGACCGTACGCCAGTCCGCGAGCGCGATCCGCGCGACGGGCTGGTGCGAATACCAGGCCGCATCCATCAGTGTGACGTGCGGGAATAGTTGCCCGTTTACGGAGACCGCGGCGGTGTCGATGAGTTCTTGGGCGTCGCTAAGGAGGCCAAGGTCACTCGCGGTGTCCCGGTCGATCCAGATTTCGCCGCTGCCCGGCTCAGTCTGCCCCGGCAGGCTCTCACCTGCGAACAGCGCGACGTTCGCCGCGCCTAGGTTACCGCCACGCTCGCCATCGCTGGTGCCACGCGCCCTTGCCGACGACACCCCAAGCGGGTACACCTCCTCACCCAACGCATCGCGGTAGCTAGCAAGCTGCTCCGAAGTGATCGTGGAGGCGGTGAAACTCTCCGTATCGGCGTCAGCCAGCGAAAACACCACCCGGCCAGCGGACAGGCTCTTGACCGCCGAGGTGGACTGGTGCGCGAGGCCAGCCGTGAGACTGGTGAGCATAACGAGGAGCATCGCGATCAACGCGACAACAGCCGCCATGAGCGCGAACCGTCCCCGAGCGAACAGAATATCCTTGAGACCTAATTTCATGTCTGTGTCCTTTCCACCCTCTACCTTTCCTGTTCAGGGGTGTGCGGGGCATCGCGCAAAAAGTCGATTGGTTGCGGTCATGAGGTTGACGCGGCAATCAATCGAATGGTTGATGACACGGGTGCGCGTGCGCGCTTAGGCTGGCTCTGGGGTCTTTTGAGCCTGTACCCGTCTGCCTGTTCGGTTTTTGTCACGTCTTGTCCCGTCTTGTTCCGGTTGGAGGATCTGTGTTCGACACTGCGCAACCCGGCCCAGCAGACAACGCCGCGCTCGCTTCCAACCTGTCGCTGACCTTGCGCATGATGCGGGTCGCCCTGCACGTGTCGTTTGCGGCGCTGCTCGGCGTGGGCATCGCACGCGTCTTGGTGGGCGGCTCTCACGCCCCCGCCGTGGCCGCTTTGGTGTCGTGCGGCGCGCTGGCCCTTGGGGTGCTGTATCTGGTGGGGACAGCAGTGGAGCATCGGCGTTCGCTCGTGGGCCGTACCGTGAGCAGGCGGAGCGCGCTTGCATGGCTGGGTGTTGTGGTCGTGATGTGGGCGGCGCTAGCTTGGGCATCTGGTGACTTCGCGTGGCTCGCGTTCCCGCTGTTCTTTGTGGTGTTGCAGGTTCTGGGGCTACGCACGGGCAAGTTGTCGGTCGTGTTGATGACGCTGTTTGTGGGGTACGCGCTGAGCCGTCATTCGCCGGAACCTTCGATTGCGCTGTGGCTTGGTCCGGCGTTTGGTGCGGCGGCCGCACTCGTGATGTTTTGGGTGCATCAGCGCCTGTATGAGGTGTCGCGGGTGCAGGCGGAAACAATCCGGCAGTTGGAGGAGACTCGCGCCGAGTTGGCGAGCGCCGAGCATGAGGCCGGGCGGATAGCGGAGCGGGAGCAGTTGGCACGCGATATTCACGACACCCTTGCGCAGGGTTTTTCCTCGATCATTTTGCTGTCTCGCTCCGCTCGCACGGCGTTGGACCGCGAACAGGCGTCTGCGGTGAGTGAACGGCTAGAAATCATTGCCGACACCGCAGCTGAGAACCTCTCGCAGGCCCGCGATTTTGTAACTCGATTGCAGGGCGTGGGCTCGTTCGATCTGCGCGCTGACCTTGAGTTCGCGGTTGCTGGCGCTGGGCGCACCGCAACGGCAACGGGTCTACCGCTCGCTTTCACCTGCCGGTTCAGCGACGGTCCGCTGATCCTTCCCGACGCCACGGGCCGCAGCCTTGCCCGCGGCGTACGCTCCCTGCTCGCGAATGTGCTCACGCACTCGCGCGCCACACAGTGTGTGGTTTCGGTTGCGGTGTTCCCTGAGCAGGTAACAATCGATATTTACGACGACGGGATTGGGTTTGTTCCCTCGACTCGCCTCGGTCCGTTCCGGGCTGACGGCTCTGGCTTCGGACTCCATTCGGTACGGCAACGCGTCGAAGAGTTAGGGGGCACCATGTCCATCGAGTCCGCTCCCGGCGAGGGAACGGTAGTAACGCTTTCGGTGCCGCGTGTGCCTGACTTAGGGGTTTCGGTTCAAGCGGACACTGGCACTAGCATCGGCGCTGATCTTCCCGCATGTGACGAGGATGAAGGTACCGATGTCTGAGATCAACACTCCCCTGACCGCTCTGTCTGAGCCAGGAGCGACTGGCGTGATTCGGGCGCTGCTCGTTGACGACCACCGAGTTGTTCGCGCAGGCCTTACCGCCATCCTCAACGACTCGGGTCAGGTCGCGGTTATTGCCGAGGCCAGTGATGGCCGCCAAGCCCTGAATCTTTTAGCCGACGAATCACTGCGAGGTTCGCTCGACATTGTGCTCATGGACCTACAGATGGGTGCTGGTTTGGGCGGCGTGGAAACAATCACGCAGATGAGAGCACTCGGATACGCAGCACCGGTCCTTGTGCTCACAACCTACGAAACCGATGCAGACATTGTTGCCGCCATGTCCGCTGGCGCTCAGGGATATCTCCTCAAAGACTGCGATGACACGGAGTTGTTGGCTGCCGTTCGCAGAGTCGCAGGCGGAGGAAAAGCCCTGTCTCCGAGCGTGGCCGACCGGCTCGTGGACCGCCTGAGTGACACTTCACCTGCACTTTCGGAACGTGAACTAGAAATCCTTGAATACCTAGCACGAGGCCATTCCAATAAGGAGATTGCGGCCCAACTGTTCGTTTCTCAGGCAACAGTCAAAACCCATCTCGTGCACATCTACACAAAACTGGGGGCTGATTCGCGGACCCAAGCAGTCTCCGTCGCACTCGAACGCAAACTCATCAGGCTCCGTTGACCGTGTCATGGAGTTACACGGCGCATAACGTTCAACCGGCCAGATGCCACACCGATGTTGCGGCTGTTTCGGCGCTGTTTCCCTAAAATGGGGAACAACGCCGACACAGGCGTTACATCGGTTTACCAACCGGTTTTCGGTTCTGCAGGTTTGATACGAACTGTGTGATGTCATCCTGCAACCGCTGGTGTGCACCAGGCAGTGGGGTTTCCTCAGCAACTGCCTCGCTGATATGTTCCAGCGCCAACTCTATGAGCTGAGAGGTCCGGCGAAGACCCCAACCGGTCAGCTCAGCTTCGATGTCAGTTACTTCGAGTGCCGCGTGCGAATACTTCTTGTTGACCGCGAGCGCCAGCTTTCCATCCGTGCCCAAATGAGCCTGTGGCACTATGTCGTAGGCTGGAGCCAATCGCACTTCCTGTTGTTCAGGGTGCATGAGGCCTAGGTTTTTTGTGTGCATATCGAGGTTCCCGATTGCCACGCTGAGGATAACCATCTGCGCAAATTTCTGCAGGTCCTCTGCGGGCGCGGATCTCTTGAGTACCTGAGCAACCCGGGTCAAGGACACGACACCACCCAGTTCTTGGTACTTCTCGTTACCGTGCGCTCCAAGTACCTGGCTGAAGTCTTCTTGATGCACCCGGCGCGTTCCATCGCGGTCAAAGCGTTCGATAACGAGGGCGTTGAGTCCGTCGAAGTCAACAACCCGAACACTGAAACTCGCTAAACCCAGTCGCCGCGCGATCCGCGAACCGTACTCTTCATCAAAAATTACGCTCGAGAGCGAGCCCTGCAACTGCGGTTTGAGGATATGGGTGGTCGGATATCCGCCCAATGCTTGGAACCATCCAGAATCTTGGCGCACAAGAACCACTTTGGGTTGAACACCACCGAGGGAGGATCGCCCAGCATCCTGTGCATTAGCCAACGGCGCCGATGCGGGGTCCTCAAGAAGCCCCCTTACCTGTGCTGAAGTAAGCGCTCTTAGTTGGGGCGTCTTTGGCTCAGTGGGATCGTCGATATCCCAGATCTGTAAGGCACCCGCCACGTCCCGCCCAAAACGCGCGAGAAACCCGACCGTGTCTCCGCGTCGGAGTGCACCCAAGGCCAACATATATTCATACTGGCTTCCCTCAGGAAGCAACTCGGCAAACCAGTTTCGACGCCGTGCAGCATGATCACGACGTTGTTGCGTCACGAGCGGGATGCTGACAGAGAGAACAGGGCTATTGAAACCAAACGTGTCTAGCCCTTCATCCGATACTTGGAAATCAAAAGTTCGCAGATCTCCGGCCAACGTCCCGAGGAACGTGCCATATAATTCAACGGCTAGGCGCATCATCACTCCAAGTCGCGTGGAACTCCAGGCCACTCAACCGAGCGAGTTCCAGTAGCCTGCGCAAATAGATTGTTCCGCTACCGTTTTCCATCTCACTCACCGCGCTCTGACTCACGCCAATCTGCCGGGCAAGTTCGGCCTGTGACAGCCCGCGAGACATGCGCGCTTGCTGCAAGGCAAGCCCGAAGTCTCCAGGCACCCGTAATCGCGCTTCACGCTGCGCCATGTTCACCCCAAACACCTCAAATATCGGAAATTCTCGATACAATCATCATATCGTGTTTTTCCGATACCAGATAGGTATCGGAATATACCGATACCTAGAAGGTAGGATGCTGCTGTGAGGTGCGGGCTCGTCGGCAATAAATTCACGCACTACCTGCACAAAAACCTCTTGGCAGGCACCAACAAATCTGCTGGAATGAAACCCCAACCACAGACGCGAGGCCACGATGCACACAAAACTACGTTCACTCACCGCCCTCGCAAGCGTGATCCTCGCGCTCAGTATGCTGGCCGCATGCTCGCCCGCCATCTTGGCCGTACACCACCCGTGGGAAGGCACGAGTGAAGACGAACCCACAATCATGCGCAACAAACCCTTCAAAATCACTGTCTGGCCAGCAACCATTGCAGACGACCAGGACCGGATTGAGCACAAAGTGGAGGTCACCAACACCTCCGACGTTGAGTTGACAGACCTCGAAATAATCGTGACTGGAAAGTCCGACCTCTCGCAGTTCACCAGCACGGGTACCACCCTCAACCCACCGCTTGAGGTCACCCTCTCCCCTCAGGACACCGCCGTCGAAGGCGAAGCCCACACCGTACACTCAGAATTCGGGGCACAACCGTTCGAGAGTTTCGCAGAACTCCGTCAAGCGGGAACCCTCGATACGTTTGTCGCCGCCGCACAAGAAATCACGGGCCACCTCCGCTGGAAAGACCGCCGTGAGGAATACACGATCACAGTGCCGGTCCTCGACCCAGACGAACGGCTCGTTGACAACCCCTAGCCGCTCTGAGAGGCTTCACGCATGGCACGACAGATCGCAACAAACACCACAGTCAACCGCGCGGAACTCGAAGAGTTTGTGCGTCCACGCCACAACGGAATTCTCATGACCACCCGCGTAGACGGCAGCCCACAGATGTCACCGGTGACAATGGGGCTTTCCAACGAGGGTCAGATCGTTATTTCCACCTACCCTGACCGTGCAAAGGCCGTGAACCTCCGCCGCAACCGTGCGGCCTCCGTGTGCATACTGTCCGATGAGTTCGGGGGCGCGTGGGTTCAAGTCAACGGAACCGCCGAGGTCATCGACCTTCCGGATGCCGTGGAACCACTGGTGGAATACTTCCGCTGCATCGCGGGAGAACACCCCGATTGGGACGAATACCGTGAAGCGATGCGCGCTCAGGGTAAATCGCTCATCCGCATCACAATCGAGACTTGGGGGCCCATCGCAACAGGTGGTTTCCCAGCACGGTTAGCTGAATCCTGAGCGCTGAGTCGTGCCGTTACCTAGAAGAACCGCGGCCCGGCTGGGCGGCGGTTCTTTTTATGCGCACTGGCCGAAAACTCTGCGCAATCAGTGCCCAGGGACCGCCGCTCATTGCAGGAGCCCAATAGCAGCTTGGGCCAGCCCAAAGAATTCTTGCAATTGACCAGCAACTGCCTCCGTATCGTCGCCACGGTAGAGCAGAACAACCGTCGCGCTGCTATCGCTATCTTTGAGTAGCCAACTACCGGTCAGAACGCCCAGTGACGATCCACCTTTGAACCCTCCGTACGACCACTGCCCCAGTTCAACGCCAGGGTTCGCCGCAAGGATTTCCTGAATCTCCCCAGAGTCTAGAGCTTGAAGCGTATGGTGAACCGCAGCAATATCCGCAGCAGAAGCAAACCAGTCGATTCCATCCGCCCACACCGGGTCGCCAGTGATCGCCGAGGCTTCAACCGCAATGCGCTCACCGGCGATCTGATCGAGAACGGCTCGACGTTCCGTTTCGTCGCCATTGTTCCATCGCTCTCGGTATTCTGGGTCGCCCCATCCGAGCGTGAAGAGTTCACCGGTTGAGGGGAATGGGCGCAGCATCGCCGGATCATGATGACCAGAGTCCGCTACCGCCTGCTCCACGCTCTCCCGTCCGAGTCGATCAATCAGCAGGTCGGTTGCCGTGTTGTCACTAATCGAGATCATCTTGAGCGCAGCATCCCGAACCGTTATTCGCGTTCCGGTCGGTTCATCTTGGAGTTCACCCGACGGCAGGCTACGCAGTTCATCACTGAGCGTGAGTTCCTCATCCCAGGTCAAAGTGCCGCTCTCCACCGCCTGCCCGACCGCTAGCAGTACGTAGAGTTTGAAGATCGATGCGAGGGGTGCGGGCGTTGAGGCGTCAAGGTCCAGTACCGTTTCACCGTCCTTGAGGATCAACGCGCTTACTTCACCCGGAAGGTTTTGGAGACGTTCGCTGAGTTCATCTATGGACGTAGGCTCTTGAAACTCAGTGTTTGCGGGCGGGCCGAACCACAGCCCGGTGATCTTTTGGTCTGGCCCTAACGAAACGGACACCGCAAACGGCTCGCCCAACGTTCCCTGCAAGGTAGCGGTCGCTTCGCTGTCTGTGCCCTGATAGTTCGTCACGGTAAAGGGGCGAGCCGGGCGCAGGTTGGTGTTCACGAGATTAGCCACGTCTTGGGCAGAGACTTCCGCGAGGAATGTTGGATCGAGTTCGTTTTCCCACTGGTCAGGCGTTACGTCTGCCTCTGATTCCAGCATGTCGATGATCCACTGAACCTTTTGCCCAGCAGGAGTATCGGGAATCGACACAGCGCTTGGTGCGTCAGTCGTCTCCTGCGATGTCGGGCTATCCACGCTTGGCTGAGGTTCCGCTCCTCCACATCCAAGGAGTAACAGTGACACCAGAACGGTTAGAGCAGGAAGGGAACGCGCTCGCATAAAGCCTCTCTCGCGGGTGTGGGCAGTAAACCCTACGACCCTATCAACCGCACTACATCGCATTCATGGGAAGTTAACCCCTACCTGCAACTTGACGGGCCGCACACTGGACCCAGTCCTGTGCTAGGAACCTCACCGAACTTCCACTAAGCACCGTCTGACGGGGGCAGAGAGCACTGCCTTCTGATTGGCGACGATACGACCGCCCACCGCAACCACTCCCGACCCAGCCCGGCTGGGGTCGGGAGGAGAGGAACTAACTGGAGGGCTCGTCGCTAATCAGAATAAAACTGAAAGGTGGACGGGTACCGCCATGGATCGCACCCCAGTTGAAAGTACGGAGTAAATAAGGAAAGCCCCACCAGCGTTATCGTTCTTACTGGTCGGGGCTTCGACAATCCTTAATGGCGGAGACGGAGGGATTCGAACCCTCGAGGGGCTTGCGCCCCTAACACCTTAGCAGGGTGCCCGATTCGGCCACTCTCGCACGTCTCCTTGCCCACGGGTTATTTTGTGAGCGTGTTAAGGCTACCTGTTGTTGGGTGGTAAAAGCAAAATGACATGGCCCGCACCGTCTAGGGGCATCAGGGCAGCCCAGCACGTGCAGCGAGCCTGATCACCGGGTAACGACACCGACCTTACGGCGCCGTCACGCTACTTTCCGGTCACAAGCCAGTTCCGGTCGGTGAGCGTGCGTGCGAAGGTGAGTCCAACGGCCACGGCGATCACGACGAACACGGCTTCCACCCCGTAGGCGAGCGCTTGAAGGGTGTCCCCTGCGTTGAGATAGTAGATCGCGCGATAGCCTGCGGCTCCGGGGATCATGATGACCACTGCGGGTACCGACAGGGTGATCCGTGGGATGTCCAGGCGCGGCGAGATGAGGTTGCACAGGACCCCCACGATGAGTCCGGCGAAGAATGCGGCACCCTGGGTGAACAGTCCCGCATCCATCAGGACCAGACGCGCGGTGTTCGCGATCATTCCGACTCCGGCGGCAACCACCGCGACGATGAACGGGGAGTTGAAGATCATCGCGAATCCCCATACGCCGAGTGCAGAGGCAAGTAGCCGGAAGGCGAACAGGGCCCACGGCACGAGTTCGTGTTTCTCCTGCGGGATCGGGTTGAGACCCCACAGCGTCGAGACGGCCCACACGGAGAGGGCCGCGGAGATCATGATCATGAGGGCGTAGGCGAGCCTGGACATTCCTGCGGAGAAGTCCAGGTGCGATAGGTCGAGTGCTGCTGTGATGAGTGGGAAGCCGGGGACGAGGAAGAGTACAGCGGATATGTATCCAGCCTCGTGGATGGATTCCACGAGGCCTGCGAGGTACATCCCCTGCGCCAGCCCCAGATATACGATGGAGGCCACCGCACCGGCGATCATTGCGACTGCGAGTTGGTTGAGGTGGCGGTGCAGCATGAGTCGGCGCGAGTACTGCCCGAGGAAGGCCCCTATGAGCACCGCACCGATCTCGACGGGTCCGCCGTTGTTGAGGAACGCAAACGCCCCGCACGCGATCGCTGCGCACAGCGAGTTCAGCCAGTCCGGGTACAGATGGGGTTTAGCCTCGGCCGCGTCAAGGAACGCTTCTGCGTCGTCGAGCCTGCGGGCGATTTCCTCAGGACTGGTGGTTTCGTCCGCGGGTTCGAGCGCCTCGCAGTACGTTTGGATGAGTTTGATGCGGTCGGAGTTCACGCCGATGGTGGCGGCCTGTGCAACCTCGGTGCGGTACATGGGCCCACGGTGGCAGGTCGCGGTGATCTCGTTGATCGTGACTTGGGCGTGCACGTCCGACATTCCGAGCGCTCGCCCGAGCGCCTTCATGGAGGACTTTACGCGGTAACTGCCGCTTCCAGCTGCGAGCAGCATCGTTCCAGTGCGCACGACCGTGCGCGAGGCTCGGATGAGCCCGATCGGTTCGAGTTTAGATTCCTGAGAATAGACCGCATCCACCGTTCAATCATGCCCTGTACTGTGTGGCAGCCGCGAGGTTGTCCGCGGTGCGCTGGTATGGTCGCGAGCACTAGGCGCCCGCTGAGGTGGGTGGTCGTAGTGATTGCCGACGATTCCCCATGTTCCAGCCGCACCGCACTGTTGTGCGGCTGGCTGGGAAACTGTGCGTGGGGCCATCGGATGTTCCGGTGGCCCCACGGTTTCTTAGACACCGTTCCTTCTCACCAAGGAAGCGGTGGCCATTCGCTGCCCCTCACAGCAGCTTGGAAGCCGAGCGGATACTCGACTCACGCTTCTAGCAACTACAGTTACACACTACCTGCGTTGGTGCAGGTTGGCGTGAGACTTAGTACCCGATTGGGTGTTTGTGGTCTGCGCGCGACTGGGTGATTTAGGTACTGGGATGCCAATCGAGCAGGTGCCTGTCCCGCCGCGGCAGTTGGGAGACCACGAGGTCATACGAGTCCTCGACAAGGTCCTGCACCAGCGCCGCGTTGAGGCCTGCGTCGAGTTCCTCCCACATGCCGGGCAGCGTGACGGAGTTCCAGTGCTTCTTGTTCATATGATACCCGGGCGTGATCTGCGGGTATGTTTCGCGCAATCGCTCAGCGAGTGCGGGTTCGCACTTGAGGTTGAGCCGACAGCCAGCTTCGGTGTGCCACAGCAATGCGAACACTTTGGGCGTTGAGTGCTCACTTGCCTGCACTTTGAACACAGCCGTCTCTGGACCGAACGGGAAGTCCTCGAACGTTCCGGTGAAGGAGAGCGCCCAGACACGGACCTGCGCGTAGACGGCGGTCACTTTCTTTAACCCAGATTCGGGTCTGCGTCGATGAAGGTCTCCTCGATCCAGGGGTAGCCCCACGTGAAGAGCGCCCATACGACAACGCCGAGCAGAGCCAGGGCCTCGATGGCTTTGAGCCAGGTGGGGCCGGGTAGGATGCGCCATAGAGCTGCGTACATGTCAGAGAACCCCCGGTTCCATCAAGACTTGTTCAGGCGTGCCGTCGGCGCGGTCCATCCAACCGACGAACTTGGCGTGAGTGATCCAGCGGTGATCGTTGCCCCACTCTCCGACGGTCACTGAGTGGCAGGTGGTGAGCGTCAGATAACGTTCTGTCGGCTCTTCACCGGGCCGTCCTGGTACCGGTGCGATCACCTCAATCGCACTCGGGTCCACGATTTCATGGGATTCGACCTCGTAGACGTACCAGGTGTTTCGAGTCTCCACGATGATCTGATCACCCTCCTCAAGCACGTTCACGTACCGGAAGGAGTTACCGTGGCTGCGGCGGTGTCCTGCAAGCGAGAAGTTCCCGATCTCTCCGGGCATCGCGGTCTCAACGTAGTGACCTGCGGCCGCTTGGTCGAGCACGTCCGGTGTCGTGCCTTCTCGAATGGGCATGGTGTTGTTTGTCAGGTTGTACCACTTTGGCACGATAAGCACGCCAAAGGTTTCCCCGTGGGCCACGCCGACCTCAATGGGCGGGTCATCGGTACGTAGTTCCGCAACCTCTTGCGGGGCCACCGTCAAGGTCTCCTGGAACTCACGCACCTGCTCTTGCGCGATTGCGGCGGACTGGTTCGAGTCCCACCAGATGTTCCACACAATGTATCCGGCGATCAATAGCCCGGCGGTGATCATAAGTTCGCCGAGCACACCGATCGCTCCGGCGACACCTGATGATTTCCGAGTATTCGCGTGCCGCACGCACTACCCCTTGTGTATGAGACTGGGACGACCGCCCTGGTTTTCGGTCGTGCAGAGGTAGATGCACCGACTGCACCTTCAACATAGCAACTTTTCCTGGGGTTTCGGACGTGAGTTGTGCCCCTATCGAGTTATTTTGTTGGCTGCTGGCCGATCGGCCCTACCTCACCAGAAACACGGGGACACCCGATGGGGCGAAAAGTGCCCGGAGGTGCTCAGAAAAACCACGCGCTCGGACGTAAAACAGCCCACCGAGTTTAGGGCGGAAGCTAGGCGAAGCGCAGAAGCAGGAGCAGAACCTGGAGAACACTCGTCCGCCTTGGCCAAACCAACCCAACCCACGTATGCCCAACAGGTAACTAGAAGGGATGAGAATGCCACACGCTTCATCCGACGGGAGTCGAAAGCGTAACAGAAGGGATCGTCGGCAATCGGGATACCGCCGATACAACCGTGGGATGTGGCGGCTCTTTAAGCCGACGCACATCCCACGTGTCTCCTGCCCCGTAGGTGGAGACCAGTCCTCGCAACGAGCGTCCCTGGACGCTGCCGCAGAGAAGGCGCTACATCACTGGTTGCTCTGCTGACCCAGGACGATCCATGCCTCAGTGCCACCGATAGCAGCCGGGAGGTACTGCTCAGCCAATTCAGCGGCCTCGGCCTTGGCATCCGTTGAGCCACATTCCGGGAACTGAGGTGCGTTACGGTCCTGGGCAGCGAAAGCCCAAGTGACAACCGACTCGTCACCACAGGTCTGAACGGCGCGAATGATCGCACCAACGTACTTGCCGGTATCCTGACCGATCTTGTTTGCCTCAGCCTTGAATGCGAGGAAGTTGTCGGTGTCTGGACCGGCACCCGCCTCAGTTGCCGCGGCTTCGAGGTAAGCCTCTACGTCTGGCTCGAACAGAACCGAGTCGAGACGAGCCTGCAGGTCTGCCTCCATCTGAGCTGGAAGTGGTGCAAGGCGGTTGTATTCGATGGTCGTGCCGTCTGCGAGTTTGTACTCGCGGTTCTGGGTCTGGTTTGGCCCGGCCTCAGTGGTCGAAAGGGCACCTGGCTCCTCATCGGCGGAACAAGCGCCTAGAAGTGGAAGAGCCAAGGCAAGAGCTGCGATAGCGGCAGTGCGCTTCATGAAGTTTCACCTACGTTGTAAGAGAGTGAATGGAATTAGTCGGACTGGTGTGCCCGTACGGCCCGCCCGGATCTGATGGTGGACGGCACCTGACTTGCGGGAAGAATCAATACATCCCACCTCTCATTATAGATTTTGGCGCGACGCGACCCAACACGAAAGCTATTGGTATACCTAACGTGTGGGTAATCTCTCCTTTGTGACCCAGCGGTCAATGGGTGTTGGCCCACATCGCTATGTCCTGCGCAAAGGTCGGGTCCGCGCTAGTGTAGATAGAGCCGGTGAGCGCCGCCTGCTCACCATCCGTCCCGTTATGGAAGAGAGCGAAGAATGGCAGACATCAAACTCGAGGCATCGATCCGTGACAACTTCGGCAAAGGCGCCGCCCGCCAAGCACGCCGCGCAGGAAAGATCCCAGCCGTCGTTTACGCTCACGGAGGCGAGGCCAAGCACATCCTGCTCGACGGACACGAGGCGTTCCTTGCCGTTAAGAACAACCGCTCCGCACTGGTTGAGCTCGATATCGCAGGCAAGAGCCAGAACGTCATCATCAAGGACATCCAGCGCGACCCCATCGGACGCGTCATCGAACACATCGACTTCCTCGCCGTGAAGGCAAACGAGAAGCAGGTTGTCGAGGTACCGGTTGTTACCGTTGGGGAGCCAGCCGCCGGAGTGAGAGTCCAACTTGAACTCCTCAAGATCCAGATTGAGGCAGTTGTGAGCGACCTTCCAGAGCATGTGGAGGTCAGCGTTGATGGCCTTGAAGCCGGAACGATCCTCCACGTCAAGGACCTCAAGTTGCCAAAGGGTCAGACGGCTGTGAACGACGAGGAGCAGGTTGTTCTGGTTGCAAACGAGATCCGTGCAATCGAACCTGAAGAGAACGAAAGCACAGCAGGCGAAGAGGCCAGCGCCGAGTAAAAACCCAAGGGACAACAGGAGGGCCCGCATTCCATGATGGAATGCGGGCCCTCCTCTGCGGAAGCGGCGGGATTTGAACCCGCGAGACTGTTGAGGTCTACCGGTTTTCAAGACCGGCGCATTCGGCCGCTCTGCCACACTTCCTTTGCACTGTGCCATCTGGCCGAAGCCAGCAACAAGCGCCTAACTATTGTGCCATGCCACGGCGCTACCTGGAAATCCGACGACGGTGGCGCGCGACACTATGCGTAACCACCCAGCGCATCAGGTAGCCGTGAAGGCTATGCGCGACTCGCTACCTGCAAGCGCTCCATCGCATGCTGCACAAGCTGGATGAGCGTCTGCTTGGTAGCTGCGCGGGAGCGAGCATCCGTGTAGAGCATCGGCACGTGTGCTGGCACCTGAAGCGCTTCGCGAACATCCTCGAGGCGGTGCTTGGCCACACCGTCGAAGCAGTTGACGCCGACGACGAATGGGATACCGCGGGACTCGAAGTAGTCAATCGCCGGGAAACACTGCTCAAGACGCTCAGTGTCCACCAGAACCACAGCACCGATAGCTCCACGAGCCAGGTCATCCCACATGAACAGGAAGCGATCCTGACCTGGGGTACCAAACAGGTAGAGCCACAGTGGACCGGGCAACTCGATACGTCCGAAGTCCATTGCCACTGTCGTGGTCGTCTTGCGATCAGTGACTCCTCCAGCGTCATCAACACCAACCGAGTGTTCGGTCATCGCGGCCTCGGTGTTCAGCGGTTCCACATCTGAGATGGAACCAATAAACGTGGTCTTACCGACCGCGAAGCCACCGGCGATGACGATCTTGACAACTGTTGGCGCAGCCGTTGCCTGCGTGCCGTTTTCAGAGGGCTGAAATACCATTAAGAACACTCTCCAAAACACTTAGGGACATGGCAGGGTTTTGGCCGTGACCTGTGTGTACATTAACTGGCGTGGAAGTGTGGACCTTCAAATAGCCCTCATCCGCCAGGTCGGAAATCAAGATGCGGACGACACCCAGCGGCATCCGCAGCAAAGCGGATACTTCAGCAATCGAAACGTAGTTGCTCGCTGCGTGCTGAATGATTGCTCGCTTCTCGGGGGTCAGTCCCGTGGAGGATACCGCGCCGGGCAGTACCTCGATGAGCGTTTCGAGAGGCAGATTAGAAGTCGCGGACCGCACGCGGCCGCCGGTCACCGCATAAGGGCGAACGGTCGAGACCTCGTACTGTCCACCCTCCGGGTGGCCTGCTGATTGAGTCATCTTTATCCCTTAGCCAAGCGACGCTCGGGTCGCTCCGTCTACGGGAAGGGAGCCCCGCATCTCGGAGATGAGCTGTGGTGTCAGAGTTGCTTCGGTACGCGATACCAGCATAGCCATTTCGTAGCCGATCAGGCCCACATCGCAGTTCGAGTCGGCAACTGCGGCCAAAACGGAACCATTCGAGACGTTCATCAGGAATAGGAATCCGTTGTCCATCTCAACGATTGACTGACGTACCGCACCGCCGTTGAGTTGGCGGGATGCACCGCGGGTGAGGCTGGACATACCCGAGACGATTGCCGCAAGTTGGTCGCCTGAAGTGCGGTCCAAGTTGTCTGACATCGCCATCAGAAGTCCATCCGCGGATACCACGAGCGTATGCCTGGTGGCTGGAACGGTACGCACAAAGTTATCGAGCAACCATCCAAAGTTAGTTGCCTCGGTGCTCAGCGTGCTCATACTTTCTCCTTAAGTGTGTCTTCGACGAGTGGTGGTTACGGGATTACCGAGTCAGGCACACGTGCTGCTTGTACTTCACTAGCTTGGGCCCCCTGCTCAGGTGAATGGTTACCGTCTTGACGTCCGCGCTGTGTTGCGGATTGGAAGGCGGACAATCGAGAACGCAGTTCTGCTGCGTCGCGGCTGATTTTTTGTGCGCTCGGGTCGTCTTGCGGTCCTTCGACGTTTCCGCGGACACGGCGCGTGAGGTTCGTTCCACCCGCTGAGACGGCATTCGGCCGGTATGCCGACAACTCACTCAGCTCAGCGAACGCCTGCTCCTGGATCGTGGACTGCAATGCGAGTGCATTTGGCTGTCCGAAGGCCGCGGGCGGCTCCCAGTATGAGGTCCCTGCTGGCGCTGGCGATGCGACTGCCGGTGAGAACGATGTCGTGGAACCCGATGGGCCAGCGGTCGGATCCGCTGCCCCGTTTCCACCGGCGCCGAATGGCTGTTGTCCGCCAAATACCTGTCCTGGCTCTGGCGCCGCACCGGTACGCTGCGGAAGATCGCGCGTCAGCGCTGGCCTAAACGACCTCTGTGCTGGTGCTTCCATGGCACCTGCACCCGTGGTGTTGAAGCTCGGTGCTTGAGTACCCACGCCGGAGGGTTGAGATTCAGCCTGCGCTACCCCGTATGCGGATGCCGGCACGGTTTGGCCACCTGCCTGTGGACTTGGCGTTGGCTGGAAAGAACCGAACGGTGCGTCCATTGGCCGCTGCCCTGGTTCCGTCACTGCCGTGGAAGGAGTTCCGAAAACTGGCGGGAAGGTCTGACCGGTCGGCTGCTGGACAGGTGCCTGCGCCGCAGGAACCGTCTTGTCCTTCTTACCGAACAGCTTCGCCAAGAATCCCTTCTTCGCAGGTGCTGCCTTCGTCTCTGGAACATCGGCCACCACATCGGCGAACGATGCGACTGGCGCGTTGTTGTAGAGCGTTGGATCCAACGGCGAGGCGACGGACGGGGCGCTAATCGGTGTGAATGGATGCGATGGCGGCAATTGCTGTCCACCAGGGTTCACGTCAGCATCTGGAAACTGTGGTGCGAACACTGGCTCTTGGGCAACGGTAGGCTGCTCAAGGTATTGGTGCTCGACCATTGCGGGCTGCTGGGCATGCCATTCGGTGTTGACAGGTTCATCATGGTAGCCGACCGGCTGTTCCATGTAGCCTTGGAATTCGGGCTGCTGTGGAACATACTCGCCAGCCTGGGCATATTGACTGTGTTCGTCTGCGGCGACACCGTGAGCGTTCTCGTCAAACGCAGGTGCAAAGTCATACTGCTCCTGCGGTGCCGCACCATTCGCGAATGTGGGAACCCAGATGTCGTCTGCGTTCTGTTGTGCCGGGGCCTGTGCGCTGTGCTCGATTTCCTCGGGACTTGCTGGGCTTGGCGAGCTCAACTCAGCCATCCGTGCTTCGCGCGCACGTGAGGCGCGGGTCGGCAGGTTGGCAAACCGCTCTGCCCATTCCGCTCCCGACGAGGCGCTCAGAGCTGATGGCGCGTATGGTGCATCCTCGACCGCATCCGGGGTGAAGCTTGGAGGAGTGTCGTAGGCGACCTGTGCTGCCGGTTCGAAACTTGGTGGAAGTTCCTCAGACGGCACTGCCTCGGCAGTGTGGTGGCTGGCGGTCTCACGTCCGCCGAGGGGCTCATAGCCACCGGGGGCGACTGTGGGCTCGTATGCTGAGCCGAAGCCAGTCTCGTAGGTCGCCGTGTCAGGTTCGACGTATGACGCATCGACCTGTTGTGGTTGCTCCCCAGCCATCGCGGAGGAATCGTCTGCCGCGGCCAGATCGTTGGGGTTAAACGAACGGAAGCTCGAGAACATCGCCGAGCGTCGTTCTGGGGCCTGCGGTTTGACCTCTTCTTCCTGTGCCAAGTCAATGACTGGCTGTGCCGAGGCACGACGAGTCGGCAGGCTGGCGGCGGGAGCGGCCGCCGTCGCAGGCGCCCAGGACACGTCGCTGTCTTCCGAGACGACGGGTGCGAGCGGTGTCTGCAACGGTGGTAGAACGATGTCTTCCTCGTGCAGGTCTGGGCCGGTCATGTGGCCAGCGCCACGGCTCGGCAGACCTGTTGGCGTAACCGGCTGCTCGGTCGGAATCTCTGGCGTAAACGCCTCTGCCTGAGGCAGCGCGGAAACGCGTCGTTTCGGCATACCGGTCTGGGTGGTGCCATCGGTCAGTGCCTCGAGGTTGACCTCTTGGACAACCTCAGGCTCCGGTTCAGTCTGAAGCCAGTTTTGCGCAGCCTGCTGGTTCTCGCGGCTCAGTGGGTCGGTTGGCTGCGGTAGTGGCTGCTCGGACAGGTCCGCGAAGAGTGCGAATGGGAAGGACAGCACGATGACTGTTCCCTCGGAACCATCTGCTGGTCGCGAGAAGGCGACGTGTACCCCGAGACGGTCAGCGAGTCGACCGACCACGAACAGACCCACGCGCTGCACGCCGACGACGTCGGTTGCGGAACGCGAGGCGACCTTGCGGTTTGCCTCTTCGATGTCTTGGTCACTCATTCCCAGACCGTAGTCACGGATGGTCACCGTCATGAAGTGCTTGGAGAGCGCCGTCGTGACCTCGACCGGGGTGTGTGGCTCGGAGAAGTTGGTGGCGTTCTCCAGCAATTCTGCGATGAGGTGAGCCGAGTTCAGCGCGTTGTGACCGAGCATGAGTGGGTCTGCCTGCAGATCCAATTGAATTCGGTCGTACTGCTCGATCTCCGAGGATGCGGTACGGACTACGTCCGAGATCGCCATTGGTTCACGGACACGTCGACCAGAATCGATGCCTGCGAGCACGAGAAGCGACTCGGAGTTTCGACGCATTCGAGTTGCAAGGTGGTCGAGACGGAACAGGTTTGCGAGGGTGTTCGGGTCTTCTTCAGCACGCTCGAGTTCATCAAGGAAGCCGAGCTGACGGTTGAGGAGCACGTGGTCACGACGTGCCACGTTAACGAACATTTCAGCGATGGAACCACGCAGTGCAGCCTGCTCACGGGCAACGTCAATCGTGGTGGTGTTGACCGAGTTGAACGATGCTGCGAGTTGTCCGACCTCGTCTCGAGATTCCACTTCAATCGGCTTGAGTTCAAAGTCGGGGGTCTGACCTGGTACGGCCATCTGCTCGACCAGGCGCGGCAACTCGTTCTTGACCTGGTCTGCGGCACGTGCAAGGTGGCGCAACGGGTTGGTGATCGAACGCGAGGTGATATATGCGATCGCAAGCGACGCGGCAACGGCGAGGACAACGCCGAGGATCGTCAGGATTGCCTGGGTGCGCGCATTGTTTGCACTGTCGAGGGCAGCCTTTTCCATCTCTTCACGCACGGTCTCACGGAGAGGCGTGATCTGGTCAATCGCGTCTCCGGAGATCTGCGACCAGTTATCGATGTGGAAGGCGGAGACGCTTCGCGCCTGTCCGTTGGCAACAAGCTGTCGCACCGCGGAGTAGGACGAGGGGAAGGATGGCAGCAGGTCGAGTCCCTGGATACGGGCACTGGTCACGTCCTGAATGGTCTCAACACGCAGGTCGTTTACCTGTCGAGTGCGCAGTGCGACGTCACGTTCACGGGCGGTTGCGAGGTCGTCGCCCATTTCACGGCTGGAAGTCAGGAGCTGTCCGATGAGTGCCGCTTCGGATCGCATACGGTCCTGATAGCGGTAGAGCGACTCATAGGTGGAGGTCGTGGTTCCCACGTAGCGGGCGGACGCGGTGTCACCGAGGGTTGCGACGAAGCGGAACATCAACCCGTTTGTGTCGTCATATTCCTTAGCCAGCGCAAGCGGGGTCACGAAACCTCGACGAGCGAATTCCTCCGCTCGCAGAAGTCCGACACGCAACTGCGAGCGGGCGTCTTCGAGGGCCTGCTGGGCTTGGTCCGGAATACGGTCAAAGCTTCCTGCCGGATAATTCGAGTCGAGTGCTTCAAGAGCCTGGTTGCGCAGTGCAACTATCTCGTTGAAGCGCGCTGCGGCCTCGCTGGTCGCCTCGGGCGTTTCCTCGCCTTCGCTCACCATTGGAGTGTGAGAGCCAAGGCCCGCAATTGCCGCGTCTCGCTCCGCCTGAATGACGGTAACAAGTTCCTCCGCGTCACCCACGAAGCGACTCACATCACGCACCTGGTTCGCGTCTCGCCAGTTATCGATGGACACCCAGGTAAACACTGCGGCTGCCGCGAGAATGACGAGGAATGGAACGGCCAGGGTTGCAAGGATCTTGTTCTGAACGCTCAAGCGGTTGAGAAGCATCCTTGGTCCCTCCAAATCCTTTTCTAAACGAACGGGCACAGGTGAGTGTCCGCTCTTGTATTATCGGCAGGCGTGCGCCAAACCTTAACTTTGAATGTGCTAGTCAGTGACTAAGCGTAGGCTTTCAAGTGGCTAGATTTCAATATTCCGCGCAGGGATACCTTTACTGACCTGAGTAAAAAGTTACGCGTTTCACTTATTCCGCCCGTATCAACACCACCAGATCATTGCCATGTGGAAAGCCTGATGTTTGCTGAGCCCACGCTCGCTGTTGGTGGTGACAGCCCGGAGAGAAGCAGTGTTGCGGCTCTACGACCGCCCAGAGAATATCCACTGTCACCCGGTGGTTCGGGCGTATTGCGGCTCGAGTGAACCGACTTCAGTCACGACCACGGGCACGCTGGCGGGTGTACGAAGACATTGTGAGTGCTGCCACCACTCGAGTCTGGTGGTTATCCCAAAAATATCGCGGGAGAGGAAGCGCTAGTTCTCCCCATGCCCACTGAATGAACGCCACACGATTCCATTCACGCGGTGGCGTTTCCATCGCGACCTCGTAGCGGACAGGATATCCGTGGTGCCCATACGGCCAGTGGGCTTCCCCCACTTGCCTGCAACAGATGGTGACGCACACACAGGTGCGCGGCTCGTCGTGAATCAGATTGACGACGAGCCGCGCACCTACCAGCACAGCGTTACGGACAGGGCAGCGCGGTGGAGAGTAGGCGTTTCATGAAGCAAACACCTACCGCAGCGCAACAAATACAGTTCGCAACCACCAAGTACTAACCCCTCACCACCAAGTACTAACCCTTCACAGAGCCAGCCAGCAGCCCGCGAACGAAGTAGCGCTGCAGGGCGAGGAACACGATGACCGGAACGACCATCGAAACGAACGCACCCGCGGACAACAGGTACCAGGCCTGGCCACGCGTACCCGACAGTTCCGCGACGCGCACCGTCAGCGGTGCGACGTCCTGGCTGCCACCGGCAAACACCAGAGCCACGAGCAGGTCGTTCCAGACCCACAGGAACTGGAAGATCGCGAACGACGCGATCGCCGGAACCAGAAGTGGCAGGAGCACCTGGAAGAACACCTTCACGTGTCCAGCGCCGTCCACACGAGCTGCCTCCACAAGTTCACGTGGGATCTCCCGCATGAAATTGTGCAGCAGGAAGATCGCGAGCGGCAACGCGAACATGGAGTGGCTTAGCCACACCGTCAGGAAGGTGCCGTTGATGCCCCAGTTCACATAGGTGCTGAGCAGTGGAATCAGCGTGACCTGGATCGGCACGACCTGCAGTGCGAACACCGCGATGAACAGTATGCTGCGCCCCTTGAAGTCGATCCACGCGAAAGCATACGCGGCCAAGAGTGCGAGCGTGATCGGGATTACCACAGACGGAAGGGTGATCACGAACGAGTTCACAAAGAACGTTGAGAGTTGGAAGCGGCTACCGGTCAGAACCTCTGTGTAGTTGTCCAGCGTGAACGTCGGGTTGGTGAACCAGGTCCACCATCCGGTCTTCACGATGTCCGCTTCTGGCCTGAACGAGGTGACGAGCAATCCGAGGGTCGGGATCGTCCAGAAGACAGCGATAAGGATCGCTATCAAGGATGCCGCCCGTGACGACAGCGTCTTACTTACCTTGTCCGCGCGCACCTCAAGGTTCTCGATCTTCTTGCCGCGAGTGGGGATGACCGGTCCTCCGGCCGCCTCTGGCACAACTGCATCTGATGCTGCGGTCATCGCACTTCCTCCGTCTTCCTCATCTGGCGGACGTTATACACAACCAGTGGAATCACAAATAGGAACAGGATCACCGCGAGGGCGGCGCCAAGGCCTTGGTTGTTCTGGCGGAACGACTGTGTATAGAACTCGTTTGCGATCACACCCGTTCCGAAGTTTCCACCGGTCATCGTGCGGACGATGTCGAACACCTTGAGGGTTCCCATTGCGATCGTGGTGAGCACGACAACGGTTGCCGGGCGCACGCTGGGGATGGTGATGTGCCAGAACAGTTGGAGGCCGTTGACACCGTCGAGACGTGCCGCCTCAACCGTCGAATCAGGGATCGCCTTGATGGCGGCGGACAGGATAGTCATTGCGAAACCTGACTGGATCCAGATCATCACGATCATGAGGAACAGGTTGTTCCACGGCCCGTGGAGCAAGAACTGCTGGGGTTCGAGTCCGAGCCACAGCAACACCTGGTTGAGCAGACCGATCTGCGGTGGCTGCTTGTCAAGTGGAACCCCGACTAGCACGTCCCTGTACTCGTACATGAACTTCCAGATGATGGATGCGCCGACCATGGAGATCGCCATTGGCATGAACATCAGGGTTTTGGCGAACTTCTCAAATCGCGTGCGGTCAACGAGGACCGCATAGGTCAGACCCACCAGGGTGGACACAACCGGCACGACCAGCGTCCACATGAGGGTGTTGAGAAGGATCTGCTGGAACGACGAATCGGAGAATGCCCTGACATAGTTATCGAACCCAACGAGTTCTTCACCTGTTCGGTCATAGAAGGACGAACGAATCGTCAGAAGGGCTGGGTACACCAGACCAAATCCGATTGCCAGCATCGCTGGACCAAGGAACGCAAGCACGAGAACCCAGCGGGGAGCTCGTGGAATACGTTCGACTACTAAGAGAATGACCGCCATGATGATGACAAACAGGGCGATCGCGCACAACATCAGTATGAGTTTGTCCGCGGTTGTATCTGCGCGCAGAAAATCAGTCACGCTTCCTCCCGGCTATGAGTGACACTTCAAGCGTTTGTCCAAGACTGAAACAGGATGGGGTGCGTATCCCACGTGCTCAGCGATGCGGTGCACGACAGCTTTCTAGTTGGACGAGCCGCGGCGGACCAGCCTTTCAGCCCGGTCCGCCGCGCGTGCACTCACCTTTTCGTAAGTGTTACTTCCAGGAGTCCTGAATAGCCTTCAGCACTGCCTCGTCAGACTTGTCCTGTGCAATCCAGGCAGTCATCTCAGTCCAGAATGAACCTGCACCGACTTCACCTGGCATCAGGTCAGAGCCGTCGAAACCGAAGTCCTGGGTGGTGTCAGCCAACAGGTCGAACGACAGTTTGTCAATGTCTGACTTGAGCTTTTCACGGTCGAGTCCGGAGTTGGGGGATACCCAACCGCCGCCCTCTGGGGTGGCGTCTGCTCGGGCGTTGCTCCACTCTGGGGACGACAGGTAGGCCTGGAATGCGGCGACCTCCTCGCGGTCGGAGAAGGCAGCAACGAATTCACCACCGCCAAGTACTGGTCGTGAGTCTGCGGTCAGGCCCGGGAAGTAGAACGCAAAGACGTCACCGTCTGGGGACACGTTGGTTCCTTCTGGCCAGTTCGCGGCGTAGAACGATGCCTGGCGGTGCATGAAGCACAGGCCACTCGTCACGATTGGCAGACCACCGTCCTGGAACTCTGTTGTTGCGATGGAGGCAACGTCGTTTCCGATTCCGCCGTTGACGTAGTCAGGGTTCTTGAGGATCGCACCCACCTTTGCGAGTGCGTCGGCAACCACTGGGTCGTCGAACTTGAGGTCGTTGCTGATCCAGTCGTTGTACTTCTCGATGCCTGCGGTACGCAGCATCATGTCCTCGAGCCAGTCGGTTGCAGGCCATCCGGTTGCGTCACCGGAGCCGATTCCAGCGCACCATGGCTTTGCACCGGTCGCGTTGGCTTGAGCGTCTTCCACGATCTTGTCTGAGAGCGCGATCAGTTCGTCGTAGGTCTCTGGAACCTCGTAGCCGTGTTCCGCGAAGGCCTTTGGCGAGTACCAGACGAATGACTTCACGTTTGCGCCGAGTGGTGCGGCGTAGAACGTTCCGTCAACCGAACCGTAGCCCTTCCATGACTCGGCGAAGTACTGGTCGATGTTCTCGACCGTGCCTGCGGAGGCTGGAACGATCTGGTCGCCGTACTGCTCGACGATGGTCTTAAGCAGGCCTGGCTGTGGGATGAACGCGATGTCTGGCGGGTCTCCTGCTGCGAGCTTCACTGGCAGTTGGGCTTCGAACTCTTTCGAGCCCTCGTAGTTGATCTTGGCACCGGTGCACTCTTCGAATGGCTTGTACGACTCGATGTGCGGTGTGTCTTCTGGGGCGATGATCGAGGTGTAGACGCTGACGGTCTTGCCAGAGAGGTCGCCGTACTTCTCGAACGCGGAGCAGTCGGCGGCTGTGCCTCCGCCGTTGTTGTCGCCCTCGTTGGTGGTGTCCGAACTACATGCCGCGAGTGTGGCCGCCAGGGTGATGGCCGACGCTAGTGCGAATGTCTTGCGGGTGGTGGTCTTCATTGAACCTTCCTCACATCCTTGTAGAGGCTTCAGGGAACAGTAAGTGCTGTACCCCACGTCACAAATGCAAGCGCTTACATGACAATATTGCAAGTCCGAGAAGCTCTCTTCATCCTCTCGATCAGACTACATTTGGGGTGTCCAAGCTTCCTGTTGAAAAAAGAACCGTAACGCAATCGCAAGATTAAGCGGTTTTAGCGGCTTCGACGAGACAAGAATGTAACGCGGTCACAATTTGGTTTCAGTTCACCAGTCGGACAGTATTCCGCCCACTGGACGCTCGCTCCACGAGTGAGATCTCACCAAACGTGACGAGTGGAGCGGGTTGCCCGCCCATCGCCGCAAGAAGCATCTCGGCAGCCCGCTGTCCTTGTTCGCGGGGGTTTTGATGGACAGTTGTCAGGCCCAGATAAGCAGCCAGGTCTTCGTCGTCCACACCAGCGATCACGATGTCCGTTCCGACATGCAGCCCTCGTGCCTGAGCCGCCTGGATCGCTCCGATGGCAAGGTCGTCCGTTGCGGCGAAGATCGCTGTGATGTCCGGGTGCGTGTCAAACAGCAGCATCGCACTCTCGAAGCCCCCGGTGCGATCGAAGGACGAGTAGTGGTACCAGGTGTCGTCGCAGGGCCGTCCACGCTCCTCCTGCCAGGCTTTCCATCCCGCGTGTCTACCGGCCGAGGGTGAGTTATCAAACTGTTCCAGATCGGGGCCTGCAATGTGGGCTACGCGAGTGTGTCCGCATTCCTCAAGGTGCGCCATGATCATCTGGGCAACAGCGAAGTCGTCGACCCCAACCGTTGGATGCCGCGGGTGCCCTGGCCCGACAAAGACCATAGGCAACTCCAACGACTCCAGGCTCAGCACCTCATCCTCATCGAGTTGCATGCCCAGTATGAGCAGACCGTCTACGCGCTTGCGCAGCACCTGCGGATCAACGCGATTCCGCGGCTGTCCGGGAGCCTCATGGAAGGTGTAGAGCAACGCATCAAAGTTGACCTGCCGTAGCCCTTTCTCGGCGCCTTCGATCACGTTCGAGAAGAACCAGCGATTGACCCATGGGGTGAGTAGGCCAATCGTGCGGGTGCGACCAGACGCGAGCGTCGAAGCGAAGGGAGAGATGACGTAGCCCATGTCACGCGCCACCCGTTGCACGCGTTCTTTTGTTTCCCCACGTACGCTGGGGAGATCGCGCAGTGCCCGAGATGCCGTCGCGGTCGAGACGCCTGCCCTGCGCGCGACCTCATCGAGAGTCTGATTCATTAGTGTGTCATCTCCCCCCAAAGCGTCGTTGCCAGGTTCTGCGAACTATCGTCGGCCACATTACCCCACCGCAGGCCACAGCCCGCTTGAACGGCAAAGCCGCACATTGACCCCGTGCATCCGAGCCTACCGGCTACGAACCTATTCGGCCTGGGACTTCCCCAGCAGCCCTTCGAGCACGGGCGCGAGGCCATCGTCGATAATCGGGTAGGTGACCTCGTCAGATGCCGCCACGACGGAGGCCTCGGCATGCCCCATCGCCACGCCGCGATCCGCCCACAACAGCATCTCGATGTCGTTCTCGGAATCGCCCACCGCAACCGTGTCAGAGGCAGCCACACCGAGTTCGAGACGTAAGCGCTCCATGCCATATGCCTTGGTGATTCCCTCGGGCGCGAGGTCCATCCAGTATTCGCCTGCGATGGAGTAGTAGGTGTCGCGCAGGCCCAACTCCCCCACGTGCCGGGAGAACTCACGCGCAGCGTGAGCGGCCCGGGCGACCACGACGCGGGCGGTCGACACCTCCCCAAGGGCGGGCTCGTCGACGATCTCGTACTCGCCGTGCAGTTTGGTCGACCCGAACTCGGCGCTCAGATAGTAACCCACACCGATCTTCTCAAGCGCAATGACCGCATCAGGCATGTAGGAACGCAACGCTGCCACAGCGGGGGCAGCATCAAACATGACCGCATGATGCACCTCGTAGCCGCCCTCAAGGGACTTATCGAGTCGGGCGGTCACGGACCCGTTCGAGCACACCGCCCAGCCAGAGTCGATGCCCAACTCCTTGAGCACCGGCAGGGTCGCCACGAGCGGGCGCCCAGTCGAGAGCACCACGTGATGCCCGCGCAGCCGCAACTCTGTGATGGCTGCGCGGACCTCAGCGGAGATGAACTCATCGTGCGACATGATGGTGCCATCAATGTCGAGTCCGATGAGTAACGGAGTGTCAGACACCTGCAACTGGCTCCAGCACTTCGAGGCCACCCAGGTATGGGCGCAAACCCTCTGGGACGCGCACCGAGCCGTCCGGCTGCTGGTGGTTCTCAAGGATCGCGACGATCCAGCGCGTAGTCGCGAGGGTACCGTTGAGCGTCGCAACCGTGCGGGTCTCCTGCTTGCCGTCCACCGTGGCACGTTCGCGGACATTCAGGCGGCGGGCCTGGAAGGTCGTGCAGTTCGAGGTCGAGGTGAGTTCCAGGTAGCGTTCTTGGGTCGGCAGCCACGCCTCGCAGTCGAACTTACGCGCCGCAGACGAGCCCAGGTCGCCCGCAGCCGTGTCGATCACGCGGTACGGAAGCTCGCACTTCTTGAGCATCTCCTCTTCCCACGCGAGTAGACGCTGGTGTTCGGCCGCGGCATCCTCGACCTTGCAGTACGAGAACATCTCGACCTTGTGGAACTGGTGCACGCGGATGATGCCGCGTACGTCCTTGCCGTGCGAACCGGCCTCACGGCGGTAACAGGCGCTCCACCCGGCGTAACGCTTCGGACCATTCTCAAGGTCGATGAACTCGTCCATGTGGTAGCCCGCGAGCGCCACCTCGGAGGTACCCACGAGGTATTGGTCGTCTGCGTTCAGGTAGTAGATCTCGTCCGCGTGTGCGCCGAGGAATCCGGTTCCGCGCATGACGTTCGGGTTCACGATGGTCGGGGTGATCATCGGGGTGAATCCGGCCTGTAGCGCCTGGTCAACAGCTGCGTTCAGCAGGGCTAGTTCGAGTCGCGCACCGATTCCGGTGAGGTAGTAGAAACGCGATCCGGAGACCTTTGCGCCACGTTCGGTGTCGATGGCCTTGAGACCTTCCCCAAGAGCAAGGTGGTCGCGCGGTTCGAAGCCTTCTGCCGCGAAATCTCGCGGGGTACCCTCGTGGCGCAGCACGATGTAGTCCTCTTCGCCACCTGCTGGCGCGCCGTCGATGAGGTTGCCGATGGTCAGCAGCATCGAGTTCAGTTTCTCGTCTGCCTCATTGGCGGCGGCTTGGAGCCGCTTCACCTCGGCGGAGAGGGTCTTGGTGCGCTCAAGCAGCGCTGCCTTCTCGTCGCCCTGTGCCTTGGCGACATCCTTACCGATGGTCTTTTGCTCGGCGCGCAGGTTCTCGAATTCAACGAGAGACGATCGCCGCACCACATCCGCCTCAAGGATCGCGTCAACGATCGTTGGGTCATCGCCGCGCGCAATCTGGCTCTGGCGTACTAGGTCTGGGTTTTCGCGGAGGATACGTAGATCAATCACCCCACTAGATTACCGCTGACGCGCAAATCGGGTGGCCGGGGCAGTACCTTAGAGGTATGACGTTGGAATCTTGGCTGCTCATTGTCGCAATCATCCTGTTGCTCGCAACGCTGGGTGTTGGTGTGATTGTGTTACGGGAGTTACGGGTTCTGCGCGCGTTGCGCTCCGAACCGATCTCGGTTGTGCTTGACGACGATCCGTCAACTTCCACGTCCGGCCCACTCTTGGCGTTTGTTGCGAACCCTTCGAAGGGCTCCGTTGCGAGTTTGAAGGGTGCCTTGCTGGCCCGATGCGAGGCCGAGGGCTTGCCGGAGCCGCTCTGGCTGGAGACGACGGTGGATGACCCCGGTTTTGGCCAGGCCCGTGAGGCTGTGGAGTCCGGTGCTGACATCGTCGTCGCAATGGGTGGCGATGGCACTGTCCGTGCCGTGGCGACTCACCTCACCACGACCGATGTTCCAATGGGCATCAT
Organism: Timonella sp.; assembly: GCA_031979385.1. Taxonomy (GTDB): domain Bacteria; phylum Actinomycetota; class Actinomycetes; order Actinomycetales; family Cellulomonadaceae; genus Timonella. Next base: position 37,565 of record DALZEF010000005.1, read on the forward strand.
TCCGGTGGGCACCGGGAATCTTTTGGCCCGCAATCTCGATATTCCCGTGACCTCGATGGACGATGCGTTCGAGGTCATCATGAACGGTGCTGACCGGCGCATTGACGTTGGTTGGCTGCAGGTGACTCAGCCCGATTCCTCGGAGCATGAGCGGCTCAAGAAGATCGTAGCCACGACCCGCAGCGAGTCGCGTAGGGAGCGGGCTCAGTTGCGCCTGGAGTCCGGTGAGTCAAATCCTGCCAGTTCTGAGCAACACCTGTTTCTGGTCATCTCCGGTGTTGGCTTCGATGCCGCGATGATTGCGGACGCCGACGCAAACCTCAAGGCCAAACTCGGGTGGCTCGCCTACTTCGTCGCCGGTGTTCGGCACCTGCATGGCGCGCGTATGACCACCCGCATCTCGCTCGACAACAAGGTGTTCACGACCAAGTTGCGCAGCCTCATGGTGGGCAACTGTGGGAAGTTGCCTGGTGGCATCACGTTGATCCCCGACGCCGTGATTGACGATGGCATCCACGACATCGCCGCAATCGACACCCGTGGTGGCATCGCCGGATGGGTGCAGTTGTTTGGCGAGGTCATGCTGCAGGGTGTGGGCGTGCAGTCATCCCAGAACATCAAGGTCGGGCGGATCGACCACATTCAGGCCAAACGGGTTCAGGTGAGCGTTGAGGGCGGTGCCGCAGTTCAGGTTGATGGAGACATCGTGGGCCGCGGTAAGACCGTGCGTACCTGGGTCGACCCGAAGGCGCTGACCGTTCGCGCTCCCCTGCCGCGGCTCGATCAGCGCTAAGTTGGCCCTTCCCACGGCCAGGCAAGCCACCTAGGTTGAACCCTCCCCTAGTTCTCGCTCGCGTCACGTTGAATCTGTGGGTTTTTACTTCAGTGTGCGCATTGATGATGCTCACATTGAAGTAATTTCCTACACGTTCAGATTTACGGGCCCTCAGCCACACCGCTTTCTCACGGTTTCTGCCCTATTTGTCAGGCAACATCCCACACCGATCTACTACGCTGGTGAGGTGCTTCCAAACAGTTCCCGCCGTGAAATCACTGCGCCCGCAACACGTTCCAACAGTCGCGAGCGCGGTAACGCCGCACCCGCATCTCGCATCGGAAGCCACGTGGGAACTGTGCTCAGCACACTGTGTGCGGCGGCCATCATGCTGGTCTCGATTACTCTGGCCCCAGTCGCTCACGGGTCTTCCGCAACGGTATCGGCTGAGACGGACCCCCGTGACGCACCGCAGCGCCAAGTCGTCTTGATCGGGGCGTCAGGGCTTCGTTGGACCGACATAACGCCTGAGGCGACACCCGCGATCGCGCGGTTCAGTCAGGCGTCTGCCGTGGGTAGTTTGATCGTCCGCAACGTCTACACCTCGACGTGCCCAACTGATGGCTGGCTCGCGCTATCCGCCGGTAATCGTGCGGGAGACTCAATCAACGGGGCCGGCGGCGCATGCCGGTACCTCGAGGAGCCGTCTCCAGCGGACAGCACCGACTCAGCGACTGAGGTTACACCTGGACAGAGCGGAGTGGCGGTGCCGCACTGGGACGACTACCTCACGGCGGTGGCGAACCAGAAGTACAACGCCAAACTTGGGTCATTCGGCGAGGTCATCGCTGACTCGTCGGTGTCCGCTGCGGCTCTTGGCCCTGGGGCGGCAATTGCTCTGGCAACCCCCGAGGGTAGCGTCGCTGGCGCTTTTTTTGCGCGTCCAAGCGAGGCCGCCGATTTCACCGCCCAGACCGCGCGCGCGCTCGACAGCCTCGAAGGCGATAGCCGCCTTCTCGTCGTCGATGCCGGACAGGTGCGGCTCTCCCGTACCGCTCAAGCCAATGGGGCTGTCGTGACGGCGCAGATCACCGAACTCGATGCTCGGGTCGAGGCGACTCTCCGTGCGATCTACGCAAATGACCCCGGCCTTACCCACACTACGGTGATGCTCGCCTCGTTGGCGGATCCACTCGGCGCTCCGCGCATCTCCATTCTGGCCATGGCTGGTGCCGGGGTTGAGGGCAACTATCTCTCCTCTCCGTCGACCCGTCAGTCGGGATACAACCAGGCGACAGATCTTCCCCCCACTGTGTTTGGGTTACTTGACGTTGACTACTCACAGGCGCGATCAAGTTTTGTCGGTTCTCGAATCGGCTATGAGAGCCTACCGGCGACCGGAACCGAACGCATCGCACAGTTGGTCGATGATGAAGACCACGTCCTTGCCGCTCGCCCACTTGTCGGGTCATTCTTCGCGTTCTACTGCATCGCAAACATCGCGTTGTTCGCGCTCGTGTCCTACATCTTCTCCGGTCATTTCCTGCGCCGCACCGCACAAGGTGACTCTTGGTTCGCTCGTCACTCACGCCAGATCATCCGGGCCTGCGAGATCGGTGGAATCGCCATCGCCTCGCTACCGATCGGGGCGGTGATCGCGAACATCTTCCCGTGGTGGCGCTCCCCCAACCCGACCCTCACGCTTTACGCGCTCATCGCACTTATCATCGTCATCATCATCGCGGTGGCACTCACACCTGCGTGGCGGGCTTGGCGGTTTGGCCCTATCGCCATCTTCTCCATCGTGACGAGCGTGGTGCTCGCCACGGACATCGCGACTGGGGCAACCTTGCAGATGGCTTCCCTGATGGGCGTTCAGCCAATGGTCGGTGGCCGCTTCTATGGTTTCAACAACCAGGCGTTCACACTGTTCGGTGTGGCTACCGCGCTTCTCGCTGGAGCGATAGCGAACTCACTGGTTGTCACTGGGCGCCGAAAACTCGCCTGTCTTGTCGTGTCCGCGATCGGCGTGTTTGCGATCGTCATGGATGGCTTCCCATCGCTTGGCGCCGACTTCGGCGGACCGCCCGCACTGTTCCCTGCCTTCGCATTGCTCGCGCTCATGGCGTTGGGCACCACACTGAACTTCAAGAAGGTATTTGGAGTGCTGATTGGCGCAGGCGTGCTCGTATCGAGTTTCGCCATTGTGGATTGGCTGCGCCCTGCCGACGAGCGCACTCACCTTGGCAGGTTCGTTGACACCGTCATAGACGGCGGATTTTTCGAGGTCGTCGGCCGCAAGCTGGGTGCAGGCCTGTCCACTTTCACCAACCCGCTGTCGCTTGTAGCCATCGCGGCCGTCTTGGTGCTGATCATCGTACTAGGCCGCCCGGTACGGCTGGCGGCTCAAGACACCGATGCACTTGCGCCGTATCACTGGATCACCAACGGTGTTCCGCTACGTCAGCTATCCGCGGACACGCCGATGTTCATGCCCACGATCTATTCGGTGTACGTCATCATCGCAATCGGCACGCTCGTCAACGACTCATCGGTCGTGATTCTGGGTATCGGCCTTGGCACGCTGGTACCGCTGCTCATCGCGACCTATGCGCGCTGGATCCTTGAGATCACCAATCCAACTCGCGCACCACAGCACGCAACGTTGACGGTGTCTGCGTGACCGACTCGTCGCCAATCCCTGAGTACGCTCGCACCGTCAGTGGGCGAAAGCCCACATGGTGATTTTCCGGGATCAGGGTGGTTTTTCTTAGTTGATGATTCCGGAAAATCACCATGCGGTGCTGGTGGCTCTAGTTGACGGGCAGGTGCCGCGACCACCATTCGAGGATCGCGTCAAAGCGCTGCATCCGGTGCCACGGCGTACCGGTGCGTGAGAGTTCGTGGCTCTCACCGGGGAACACGAGGAATTCCGTGTCAACGCCTGCCCGCTTAAGCGCGGCGTAGTATTGCTGCGCCTGTTCGAGCGGGCAACGCAGGTCCTCCTCGGAGTGCAAGACCAGGGTGGGGGTCGTGACGTTCTTGGCCACGGCCATTGGTGACTGCGTAAGCACATGCTCTGGATCAGTGCCAGTGTATTCACCCGCAAAGAACCAGCCGATGTCGGACGTACCAACGAACGAGAACGGTTCAAGGAAACCACGCTCCACAATGGCGCCCTTAAAGCGGTGATCGTGCCCAATGATCCAAGAGGTCAGGTATCCGCCATATGATCCGCCAAGCACTCCCGCGCGTTCACCGTCAAGCTCAGGATTCGCAGCAACCGCCTGCTCGAAGAACGACAGCACGTCATCCATGTCGAGGGTACCCATCGCCTGGCGGATCGCGACACCATGATCGCGCCCATAACCGGCTGAGCCACGGGGGTTGCACTGCACAACCGCATATCCCGCCGCCACATACGCTTGGGCTTCGTCGAAGTAGGCCCACTGGTAGTCGGCAAAAGGTCCACCATGGATGTTGAGCAAGACCGGGTGCGGGCCCTCACCCTGAGGTTTGAAGATCCAGCCGTGGACCGGGTATCCGTCCTTGGATGTCGCCTCGAACTCGATTTGTTTGGTGATGGTTGTCCGCTCACGCAGATCCGCCGCGAAATTCGTCAGGGTGCGAAGGTCCTCTCCCGCGACCACTGCAACCTCGCCGGGTGTGGTTGGGTCCGTGTACGAGACGACGATCTTGCCATCCGCCACAGCAGCGCCGGTAATGACTCGGTGTCCTTCGGAGACTATGTCAACGGTGCCATCTGCGGTGACTCGGTGGAGTTGTCCCGCTCCACGCACGCGCGCAAACGCAAGCACACCCTCGCCGTCTGTGACGAGGGTGGAGTGCACATCGCCGTAGTCAACGTGCTCTATGTCGGTGAGCAGTTGTGGTTCACCCACGGGAAGGCTTGCCACGGGGGCAGCCCACACACCGGTGTTTCGTGCGACAAAGTCGTATCCGGTCTCGCCGAGTTCCTGGCCAAGGACATACAAGGTGGAGAAGTCCGATGAAAACGCCGGTGCGTGCAGGCCCAGTTTCTTCTCGCCGCCGCCAACGATAAGTTCAGCTCTGGGCGCCTCCACCTCGCGTTCCTCGTTGACCTTGAACTCGACTCCTGCAGCCAGGGCGACGCGGTAGATTGCGCTCTGCAGATCGTCGTCGGCTCCCTCATGCTGGGCAGAGGAGAAGTAGAGGTGTTCATCATCTAGGCCCCACACCGGCGTGGATACCGCATAGCGTGGGTCGGAGAGCAGCAACGCCTTGGGCACTGAATCGCCAACGGGATGCTCACCGGGGAGTTGTGGCTCGTCCTGGCCTGCACGTGCAATGAGGTCCTTCACCCGTCCGGTTGGAGCCTGGTATGGCTCCTCCTCAAACGCAGGAACCTCTACAACGTAGAGTGCAGGCCTACGGTCCAGGACCCAGCCAGCACCGTTTGCGCGCACCTTGTGTTCGGTAATCCTGCGTGGGTTCTCTGCGCCTGCCGCAACGCCGTCGATCGTGCCGTAGCGTCCATACTCTGGGGTAGCCGAGGTGAACGCAATGCGGCTTGAGTCCCCAGACCACCTAAACGAGTTCACTCCGAGGGCACGGTCCGTTATAACGCGTGCCTCTCCTCCGCGTGCATCAACAATAGCGATCTGTGGACGGTTCTTGGCGTCGGGGCGGAGGAACGCAATGGACTTCCCATCCGGGGAGAACTGAGGCGCGGTATCTCGCTTACCCGAGGTGATCCTGCGCGGCGCTTCATCCCCCGCCACCGGCACCTGCCACAACTGGCCGGTGTAGGAGTCGATGGCGAAGTTCGGGCGGCTCGCGGCAAACACGACAACGCTTCCGGAAGGATCAAACGTGGGAGTGGACACGGACGTCATCAGATCAAGTTGGTGGCTCTTCATATTCTTCAGCCTACATCCGCTCTCGCCGCTCAACGCGCAGTTCCGCAGGTACGGGACTAACGTGGATAATGCCCTATTCCACGGGAAGGAGCTCACAATGCCCGAGAATTCCAGCAATCGCAGTAACTCCATCAAAAACCCAGAGGTCTACGACGCGCTTCGCGAGGACGGCGCATCAGAGGAGAAGGCTGCACGTATCTCCAATGCAATCGCACGAGACGGCGCCCACGCAGTCGGGGCACGCGGAGGGCACGCAGGTTCGTACGAGGACTGGACGGTTCCACAACTTCAGCAGCGGGCCAAGGACCTTGGCCTTGAGGGATACTCCGGCCTCAACAAGAAGGACCTCATCACTCTGCTCCGCAATCGGTGATTTCCGACGATACTTCTAGCCGCGCTCACACCTCACCACCCAGCCACGCTGGGTGGTGAGGTGGTGCTGGATTGCTGCAGGGTCGTCGGCAAGCGAAAACAGAGTTGGGTGTGGAATCCACCTGAAAATTGATGAGACCACCCAAGGAGTTTGGGGTCTCGTCAGTTTTTAGGTGGGTAGTGAGGAATCGTCACTTCTTGCCAAGGCGGGTGACCTTCTTGAGCCGCCGTGCGCTGATGGCCAACTGGACATCGCGATACTGGTTGGCGCGGTGCAGGGTGCCCTTCCAGTCCTTACCCGACGGGCGGTGCTTGAGGTCGCAGGCCACCTCAACCGCAACATAGCCCTGGGTCAGCAGGTCAATCGTGAGACCGGTCTCCACCCCCCACCCGCGAGCAAGCGGCGTGGCCGCCTCGAACGCCTCACGGGTGAGGCAGCGCATGCCAGACAGAGGCTGCATGGGGGTCCAGCCGGTCATCTTGGTGATCGCGGAACGTGCCGCACCCACCACAAGGCCCCGTCCCCCGGCACCCGGCTGGGGTGGCAGCAGCGCGATGGACATATCGGCCTCGCCGTTCAAGACAGGATCAATCAAAGGGGCGGTGTTCACGGCGGTTTCAGCAAGATCAGCGTCGATGAACAGCAACAACCGTGGCAGACCACCCTGCGCATCGCGCATGGCGACAACTGCGGCCCCCGTTTCCATGGCAGCGGCCTTGCCGCGGTTGTGCGAGTGGCGGACCACAACCGCACCTGCCTGGCGGGCGATTTCCTGAGTGTTGTCCTCAGATCCGTCATCGACCACGAGAACCAGATCGACGTGCGGAATAGCCTTCGCGGCCCGGACAGTCTGCGCGATCCTACGAGCCTCATCCTTGGCGGGAATGACCACCGCAACACGTTGCTTCTTCAACTGCTTCTCATCCACCTGCGACGACGCTGACTTAGCCCTGCGAATCCGCGCGACGGGAGTGCCTCCGGTGTGCGGAGTGGAGCGGGGACCCTCGTTCACGGCGAAACACTTCCTCACGAAACCTAGAATTACTCTTGAACAAAATATTACGTTGTGGTTGGCACTCCTGCGAACGAGACAGGGCCAACCACAACGTAAATGTCGCTTAATTTAGCGCAGGGTCACCTGACGCGAAATGATGCCAGCGCGGGCACGACGCTCGTTTGCATCGAGTGGTTCGGTGTTCTCGATTGCTGGCTGAAGTTTCTTCCAGAACTGCGCAACCGCGTCCTGAATGTCTTCCGCCTCGGAACCACGTACGAGCTCCCACACTGGGATGACGATTCCACACGAGCGGAACGCACCGAGGAACTTCGCGCCATCGATCGAGGACTCACGCTTGGCGTGCAGGCGGGCGATGCCGTTGATGACGGCATCCTCGTCGTACGGCATGCTCCAGCGCAGGAACTCCTTTGGACCCATGCGGCACCAGTAGGCGGAGTCAACGGTCGTGAGCTTGACGGTGTCGATCATGGAATCGGCTGCTTCATCCAGAGCACCGCGAAGTTCCGCGTTGATCTCGGCGTTCGGGTCGATCCAGTAGTCGAAATTGTCGTGGACGACGACCTCGAACGGAGCGGTCAGGTCAAGCACGTCCTGGAGACGTGGACCCGGTCCAGGCAGTTCGGAGCGAGTCAGTGGCAGGCCCGGCTCGAGTTCGAACGCGTCGAGCAGGTTCGCAGCCAGGTCACGAGACAGGTCGCCCGAACCTGCAAGGGTCTGCAGCGCGAGAATGACGGTGCCGTCCTCACGGTGCAACGCAGGAAGCTGCTCTGGGAGCGACGTCGAGATGACGAACTCACGGGAGCCGTACTCCGCAGTGGTACGAGCATTGATGGTTGCTGCTGGAACTACCTCGCGCATAGCGACGAGGTCAGCCTCTGCGGGAATTCCCTCGAAGGGGCGCAGCACAAAGTCAGTGGAAATCTTAGCCATGGGTCCAAGCCTACCGGCTTGGGCTGTCCACCAAGCGCAGGAATCCGCTGGAAGTCGGGGAATCGTCGGCAATAAAGAATCCAATTCGTGAGACATACGTGATTGGGACCACGCGCCACGTCAAGTAATGGCAAAATCGAACCTATGGACCCACGTGCTGGCACACTCGCCCTCCCAGAAGACCTCATCGACGTTGATGCGCTCATCAGCGCGTACTACGACCTCACCCCGGATATCTCGGATCCGACCCAGAAGGTGACCTTTGGTACGTCCGGTCACCGTGGTTCGTCACTGGATCGGGCGTTCAACGAGGCGCATATCGTTGCGACGACCGCCGCGATTGTTGAATACCGTCGCGGTCAAGGCACAGACGGCCCGCTGTTCATCGGCCGTGACACGCACGCGCTGTCGCTCCCCGCCTGGCAGTCGGCCATCGAGGTTTTGGCCGCCGCTGGCGTGACCGTGATGATCGATGCCCGCGACTCGTTCACCCCAACGCCCGCCGTCTCCCACGCGATTCTGCTGTTCAACGGCGCAGGTACTGCAGAGGGCGTGCGCACCACCGGACCTGGCCTCGCCGACGGAATCGTGGTCACCCCATCCCACAACCCGCCCCGTGACGGCGGCTTCAAGTACAACCCGCCACACGGCGGACCAGCCGACTCGGATGCAACCACGTGGATCGCCAACCGCGCCAATGACATCCTCAACGAAGGATTCCGCAACGTCCCTCGCCTCTCGCTCGCGCAGGCCGAGGCCTCCGATTACGTCAAGCGGCACGACTACCTGAGCGCCTACGTTGATGACCTCGCCAACGTGCTCGACCTCGACGCGATCCGCGATGCCGGCGTGCGTATCGGCGCCGACCCACTCGGCGGTGCCGCCGTCGAATACTGGGGTGCAATCGGCGAACGTTACGGACTCGACCTGACTGTGGTGAACCCCCAGGTCGACCCTCGCTGGGCGTTCATGACCCTCGACTGGGACGCGAAGATCCGCATGGACTGCTCCTCCCCTTACTCCATGGCATCGCTCGTAGAGAAGGTTCGCGGCTCCGATGCGTTCGACATCGCAACCGGTAACGACGCCGACTCCGACCGCCACGGCATTGTCACCCCGGACGCTGGCCTGATGAACCCGAACCACTACCTCGCGGTCGCGATCAACTACCTGTACTCCGGCGCGCGCCCCGACTGGAATCCCAACACCACGATCGGCAAGACTCTCGTGTCCTCTGCGCTCATCGACCGGGTCGCCGGTGGATTGGGCCGGGAGTTCATCGAGGTTCCCGTCGGCTTCAAATGGTTCGTGCCCGGTCTGCTCGATGGCTCGGTTGGGTTTGGTGGCGAGGAGTCCGCTGGCGCGTCCTTCCTGCGAAAGAACGGCACCGTCTGGTCGACCGACAAGGACGGCCTGATCCTCGCTCTGCTCGGCTCCGAGATCATCGCCAAGACCGGCAAGTCGCCGTCGCAGCACCACGCCGAGTTGGTGGAACGGTACGGCGAGTCCTGGTACGCCCGCGTCGACGCCCCGGCCTCGCTTGAGGAGAAGGCAACTCTGTCCAAACTGTCGCCTTCGCAGGTCACCGCGACCTCGCTGGCTGGCGATCCGATCACCGCTCGCCTCACGGAGGCTCCCGGCAACGGCGCGGCGATTGGCGGCCTGAAGGTCACGACCGACAACGCGTGGTTCGCGGCCCGCCCGTCCGGCACCGAGAACGTGTACAAGATTTACGCGGAGTCGTTCGTTTCCGCCGCGCACCTCAAGCAGGTGCAGGAATCAGCGAAGCAGGTCGTGTCCGAGGCGCTCGGTTCCTAGCGTTTTGGTGTCGAAAAAGGGCCACCGGATAATCCGGTGGCCCTTAAGCACGAGAGTAGCCACGGCGATACCGCTGAACTTTTTCATGGTGACTCGTTTCAACACCAAACCACCGACCAAAATCGAGCACTCGCGGTCAACCAGCCGGATCGTCGGCAATCTAATAACTGCTACCGGCGCACTCGCACCGCTTCTTCTCCTTTGAGAGTGCACTAGTCCGCACTCTCAGTACGTGAGAGTGCACTTTTGGTAACTCTCAAAGTATGGCGCTAGTTCTTACGGGCCACCACGGTAAACGTACACGGCACAGCCGCCCGCAGAGCGCCCGGCCACGCAAAGTTGCCATCCGGCAGGCGTTCCATCTCCTTCGAGAACTCCCACGGCAGCGTGTCGCCCTCGTAGAATGCCTCGATGGTCAGTCCCGCCGCGATCAGCGAGTTGATGATCTCGGCGGTTGAATGCGGGAACTCGTACGTCCGCGTCGAGGTGATAGTGCCGCCACCCGTGTAGGTTTCGTCCGAGTCCCAGCTCTGTGCGTACCCGTTCTCAAAGTAGCGGTAGCGCACCACCGGCGGGAACGTCTGATCGTCGAGCGCGTACAGGCTCGGGTGCCCGTCACGGATATAGAACAGTCCGCCGTCCCGTAGCAGTTCAGCGACCTGCTGCGCCCATTTCTCCAAGTCTTTCAGCCATCCGATAGCACCGATTGACGTGTACACGACATCGAATTGCTTTGCGACGAGCCGGGCGCTTTCCAGCACATCGCCCTGCACCCAGGTGGCTGGGAGAGTCAGTTCCTGCGCGAACGCCTCCGCAGCATCGAGCGCTGGCTGGGAAAAGTCCACGCCGGTAACGCGTGCGCCAAGTCGAGCGAAGGATAGCGTGTCGGTTCCAATGTGACACTGCAGGTGCACTAGGTCGAGACCGTCAACGGTGTGGCCCAAATGCTTTTCAAGATATGGGCGATCGTAAGCGACCACACTCGAAATATGGTGTGGGTCGTCCCTAAATGCGTTCAGTCCATAAGCCTCCACATGGATGGCTACGCGTTCGTTCCAATTGGCCAGGTTTGCGGCGCGGGCGTCTTCCCACGTGATGTCAACGTTTTCGCTGTCTAGTTCTTCCATGGGTCCAAACCTATAGAGGTGCAGCAGGTCTGGGCCAGTTATTTGTTGCTCCTGCACCGCTCCTCTCTAGGTCCATTGTTTCGGTTCTGTCGGCACTGTTCCGGTTTTATGTGGCAACAGTGCCGACAGAACCGAAACATCGCCTGAAGTTGTACGTAATAAACGCGAGCCGGGGCTGGATGGCCCCGGCTCGTCGCCAATCAAATTTGCTCACACAACACGAGCACCGAAACTAGCCTGCTGCGCGCATCGCCTCGATCGGCTTGATGCGGGTCGCCACGAGACCCGGAATCAGTCCCGCGAGCGCACCGATGATTGTCGCCACAACCAGACCCGTCACCGCAGCGCCGGTCGGGAACGGTGGAGGATTCTCGATGGGCATCCCCATGAGTTCCTCCACGATCGGGAACTGGCCCACCACGATCACCGCGAGCAGGACCCCGATGAACCCAGCCATGAACGTCGCCACCACGGATTCCATCATGATCGAGAAGAACACTCGCCCCGTTGTCGCACCGAAGGCCCGACGGATACCGATCTCGCGAATACGCTGCTGTACCGTCACGAGCGAGATGTTCACGAGCGACAAGGCGCCAATCGCAAGAATCAGAGTCCCGATTCCCAACACGATCGTTTGGAACGTGTCCATGAAATTGTCCTGCTCGCCCATCATGTCCTGGTTGTTCCACGCCTCAATGCCCCAATCATCGGAGACATACGGCTTGAAATACGCCTTCGCCGCGTTGGTGGCTTCCTCGACGGCGTTTGGTTCGAGCCACATCTCCAGTTGCGGGTACAGACTACTCATCGCGTTCGCGTCAGCTGCAAACATATGGACATACGAGTCCCACAGAATATGGATGCGCGGCGTGTCCCCGTCCCACTCGTCAGGGACGACTCCGATCACCACAAGGTCATGGTTGCGATCAGTGCCCGAGATAGCGATCTTAGGCTGCACGGACAGGTCTCGCGGAGTTCCCGTCTGCTGCAAGTAGGCCTCGTTCACCACGATCGCGGGAGCAAGACGCTGTGTGTCTCCCGGACCGAACCAAGCACCCGACAGCACCTTGAGGTTATGAATGTCCTTGTAGGCATGATCGATGACCCGGATTTCGCTCTCCAGTTGACCCGAATCGGTGATAAGTGTATTCCATGAATAACTGAGACGGCTTGAGTAGGCGACCTGGAAACGTTCCGCGAATGCCTTCATCGCTTCGGGAACTTCCTTCATGCCCCGCTCCGTGGAAGCATTGACGTTCACCGTGAGCATTGCGTCGCGGCCGTTCCACTTCTGCGTGAGTTCTGTGTTCGCTTGGCCGAGCATCTGCCCGATTGCGAGAACCGAGGTCATCGCGGCAACGGCCACCGCCACGCCCACGAGCGACAACAGTACGCGGAGCTTGTGGATACGCAGTTCGTCCCACGCCTCGATCAGGGAGCCGACGAGTACGCTCATGCGAGTACCTCCCGAGCACTGTGAACGAGGTGCAGCATGCCGTCTGCGAGCGCGTACTGGGTGTCTGCCTTCTCCGCGATCGACAGATCGTGCGTGATCACGATAAGTGCCGCGTTGTTCTGGTGTGCCACGTCCTGCAGTGTTGCCATGATGTGCGCGCCCGTCTCGACGTCGAGCGCGCCGGTCGGCTCATCGCAGAGGATCACTGCCGGGTTGCGCACGAGTGCGCGGGCGATTGCGACGCGCTGCTGTTCACCACCCGAGAGTTGTCCGGGCATTGACTCGAGTCTCTGTTCAAGTCCGACCCGGGTCAGGCCAGCCTCCGCGATTGAGTTTCGCCGCCAGAACTGGCTTCCTTTTCCGTAGAAGAGTGGAGCCGTGACGTTCTCGAGGGCGTTGCGCTTGGGAAGCAGGTTGAACTGCTGAAACACGAACCCGAAGGTGTTGCCGCGCAGTCTGGTACGGCGTCGTTCGCCCATGCCATACACGTCAACCCCGTTCAGGTGATAGGTTCCGGTATTGGCTTTGTCCAGCATCCCGAGGATGTTGAGGAGGGTGGTCTTTCCGGTACCGGACCGCCCAACGATCGACACATACTCGCCCTGCTCGACCTCAAGGTTGATGTCCCGCAGGATGTGCAGCGGTGAGCCGTCGGCGAGGGATACCGTGCGCGTGATGTTGCGCAGCGAGATCAACGAGGTCACCAGATCATGCCTTCTTCCTCAGGGTTGAGTTCCTCCATGTTTCCCGGAGCGAACTGCCTGATGGAATCGCCCTGTTCGAGTCCCTCAACGACCTCGATCATCTCGCCGTCGGACAATCCAAGTTTGATGTCGCGCTCGACTTCCTCGCCTGTGGCTGGATCGATGACCCACACGCGTCCGGTCTCCAGAACACCCTGAACGGCTGTGATCGGTACAGCGACGACGCCCTTGGCTTCACCGGAAAGGACGGTCATGGTTCCGGTGAGTCCGGCGAAGAGACGCACCTTCTTCGGCGCTGGGCAACGCATCTTGACCGCTGTCGTGCTGTCGTTCTGTGCTTGCCCCTCGTAGCCGTAGAAGTCCTCGCCGCTGTCGTCTTCCGGGTTGGGTTCAACGGCGATGACGTCATTTCCAATGGCAAGCTTCTTGCATGTGAATGGGGCGGGCCCGCCGTCGAGTTTCACCTCTGCCTTCTTTGGGTCGTCAAGCAGGCGGTAGCGGTCCTGGGGGCTCAGATCGCCCTCGACTGACAGGGTCTGCGGGGCAACGCTGAAGACAACGGTCGTTTTGGTCACCTCATCATCGAGTTCAACGACGTACTTGAGTTTTCCGGCGAGTGGAGCGTGCAGTGTCTGCCGTGTGAACCGCCCGGTATCTGCTGGTTCGATGACGTTTCCGTCCTCGTCCTCACGTGCCTGGCTCATAATCGGCTTGCGGATCTCCGCGATGGGCTGCCCCTCGATGACGTCTGCGCCGTTTGGCACTGCCCAATAGCCGAGGTATCCCTCTGAACCGGCCTTCACCTCAACGCTTGGGTCTGTCACAACAGTTGCGGTCACCTCAACGTTGTTGACGATATCTGCGGTCTCGACTGTATATGTGGGTGCCGAGAAATCACTTGTGGGAATGAGCCCATCGTCAGCATTCTGAGCCTGCGGTGTGGAAAGGAAAGCTATTTTTACGAGGGCCCCTGCGATGATCGCCCAGATGACGATCCTGATAGCCGGGAAGACAATCTTGGTCCAAACGGTCACGGTCTACTCCTTCAGATTCTTCTGAAGATTACCCGTTATCGCTGGTCAGCGGCATCATCCCTGGGGTTGATATGACGGGCGCGCCCGTAGTACTGGAGGGTGACGGGCTAAAGTCCCTGATACACCCAAAAGGACAGTTTGGTTATGAACTTACTGGTTGGACGCGAGCAGATCCTGGTAGACCGGGTTACGTTCGATGTACTTGGCGATGAACGGGCAGATCGGGTCAACCGTCGCGCCGATCTTTCGAGCCCATGAGAATGCCTCGGACGCGAGTTCCGAGGCGATGCCTCGGCCACCGAACTCAGGCTTGACAACAGTGTGTGGGATCGCCAGGACCTTGTTGAACAGTCCCTGCCCGCGCAACTCGTACTCGAGGTACCCAGCCTCAACTCCGTTGTCCATGCGAGCCACGAACCGGTTGCTCTCCTCGACCTGAATAATCTCGTAGCCTTCAATCACACCATCAGCCATGATGCACCCACCAATCAGTTAACAAAGTTCACCTAGAATTCCATCGTGCCATATTCGGCCTAAAACAGCGGTTCCATGCGCCAGAACACCTTGGACGGTGCCGCACATCACCGTTACAAAACTGCGAATAGTGAGACACTAGAAGGGTGTTTCATGAATCTTCAACTACCGAAGACTCGTCTGCTGAAACCGCGACCAAAACTTCGCGCAACCCGTACGCAGTAGTCTATTCAATTCCCGGCGCCAGGAACTTCTCGATCTCTGGCGCATTCGCTCGTTTCCCCATGTCCATGGTGGGTATCGGCATCATCTTGATGATCGAGGTGCTGTACAACTCGTACGCCCTTGGTGGCAAGGTCTCTGCCGCGTATGTCATCGCCCAGGCGATCTGTTCACCGCAGATCGCCAAGCTCGTGGACCGGTACGGGCAGGCGCGCATCATGCGCCCGTTCATCGTCGTGTCTAGTGTGTCGCTGTCCGCTCTCGTGCTCTCCGCGCTAACGCATCAGGCGCACTGGATGCTGTATCTGTTTGCGATTCTGACCGGTGCCACCATTGGTGCGGTGGGCGCTATGGTCCGCGCCCGCTGGTCACATGCGGTGAGTAACCCTCGCGACCTGCACACGGCCTATTCGCTTGAGTCGGCAATCGACGAGATGATCTTCGTGATCGGCCCGATCGCCGCTACGGTTCTTGCGACGTCGGTTTCGCCGTGGGCTGGCCTCGTGGTCCCGATCGTGCTGATGGTGGTTGGCGGGTTCTGGTTCTTGGCTCAAAAGGACACGGAACCTCCGGTCATCAAGCCTGTGCTTGGCGAGAAGGTACCGACGGTTCTGCGCAATCCCGCGGTTATTGCCGTTATTGCGGTGTTCATCTGCACCGGCGTTATCTTTGGTGCCGCTGATGTTGCAACCATCGCTTTCGCTGAGGAGCAGGGCAACAAGGGCTTGGCTGGTGTGGTCCTCGGTGTGTTCGCGCTGGGTTCATGCATCTCCGGTTTGCTCTATGGCGCACGTCAGTGGGGTTCCGCGCTGTGGAAGCGGTTTGTCGCGGGCATCGTCGCCCTCGGTGTCATGGTCTGCCTCTTCTTCGTGGCCACCAACCTGTGGATGCTCGCAGCAACCATGTTCCTCGCTGGTTTCGCGATCTCCCCCACCTTGATCAACGGCAACAACGTCATTCAACTTGTGGTTGCCCCACGCCAGTTGACCGAGGGGCTTACCTGGGTTGGTACGGCGCTCGGTGTTGGCGTCTCGCTCGGTTCGTCCGTTGCGGGGGTCCGCATTGACGAGGCCGGGGCACACTCCGGTTTCTCCGTTGTGGTGATCGCCGGTTTGGTTCAGGTCGTCATCGCATTGGCTGCAATGCGTACGTTCCGCACGCGCACCACCACGCACCAGATTCAGGAGGTCCCCACCGTGGATTTGCTTGACGACGAGTCGGCGGTTCAAGAGGCCACCGCACTTTCCAGCACGATTGCCCCGGCATCGACCATTGCCGCGACAGACATTGCCACGGATCTGATCAACAAGAAGTACATGAAATAGGGCAGTTCTCCCTGAGGGGTGTTGTGCGCCCAGCGCACAACACCCTTTTGCTTTCCAGCAGGTCCACACCAATGGGCTATTTTTGGCCCAGGTATGCACAAAAAGTCAGTGCATCCGGACTATTTTTAGCCCATCGGGTGGCAGCCACCCATCGACTCAGCCACCCAACGAAGGTGGGTTGCGGCTGGAAACAGCCAGATCGTCGCCAATTGGTATCCGTGATTCCCTTCGGAATCACACCGTCATCGGCCCTGAACATGCGGTACACGCATATCCGCGTAAGGATGGAATGACGGACTATCTAAGGGAGTGACATGGCTAAGAAGGCTACAGAAACCGTTGCTGACCTGCTCGTAAGCCAGATTGTCGCGGCTGGCGCGAAGCACATCTACGGAATCGTCGGGGACAGTCTCAACCCAATCGTTGACGCTGTACGACGCGCCCAGAAGGACGGCCAAGACATCCGCTGGGTTCAGGTGCGGCACGAAGAGGTCGCGGCGTTCGCAGCTGCCGCCGAAGCTGAACTGACCGGGCGGCTGGCTGTATGCGCTGGGTCCTGTGGCCCCGGAAACCTCCACCTCATCAACGGACTGTACGACGCCAACAGGTCGCGGGTTCCCGTGCTTGCTATCGCAAGCCACATCCCAAGCAACCAGATCGGAACCGGCTTCTTCCAAGAGACGCATCCTGACCGGCTCTTCACCGAATGCTCCGTGTACTCAGAGATGATCTCCAGCGCACAGCAGGCTACACGCGTCGTTCCCTCAGCGATCCGGCACGCGTTCTCCGGTCCCGGCGTCGCCGTACTCACCATTCCGGGAGACGTAGCGAGCCTTGAAGCACCGGTCAGCGCGCCAAACATCGACTTCAATCCGGCCACGCCACGGATCATCCCATCCCCCGAACAGTTGATGACGCTCGCACAGGCCATCAACGACGCACAGAAGATCACCATCTTCGCGGGCGCAGGGGTGCGCGGCGCGCACGCCGAGGTGATCGAGTTGGCCGACCGCATTGCAGCCCCGGTCGGACACTCGCTGCGTGGAAAGGAATGGATCCAGTACGACAATCCATTCGATGTGGGCATGTCTGGTCTGCTCGGCTACGGGTCATGCTTCGAAGCGATGCACAACTGTGACCTCGTGCTGCTCCTTGGAACCGACTTCCCCTACGATCAGTTCCTTCCCGACGACATCCCCACCGCCCAGATCGACATCGATCCTCGGCACCTCGGGCGACGCACCCGACTGGACGTCGCCGTGGTCGGTGATGTCCGTGAAACCATCCGGGAACTGCTGCCACTCCTCGAACCAGCGGGTTCGCGTCGCTTCCTCGACTCGATGCGCAAGAAGCACCTCAAGGCGATGAAGGGGGTCGTTGGGGCGTATAAGGGGAAGAACGCCGAAGACCTCGTGCCCATCCATCCCGAATACGCGGCCGATGTCCTAGACCAGATTGCCAGCGACGACGCCGTGTTCACGGTGGATACCGGCATGTGCAACGTGTGGGCATCGCGCTATATCACTCCCAATGGCAGACGCCGCGTGATCGGGTCGTTCCTGCACGGGTCCATGGCCAACGCGATGCCACATGCGATTGGAGCGGCGCTCGCCGACCCAGAACGTCAGGTAGTCGCGATGTGCGGGGATGGTGGGCTATCCATGCTGCTCGGCGATCTGCTGACCATCAAGCAGTACGATCTCCCAGTCAAGATAGTGGTGTTCAACAATTCCACGCTCGGTATGGTGCGCCTTGAGATGCTGGTGGACGGTCTGCCGTCGTTTGGGACGGACTCCGTTGAGGTTGACTACGCCGCCGTGGCTGCCGCACTGGGGATTCACTCCGTGCGGGTCGAGGAACCGGCAGGACTCGAGGACGCTCTGCGGTCCAGTTTCGCAACCTCCGGCCCAGCGCTCATTGACATTGTGACCGACCCCCACGCACTCTCCATGCCACCCACCATCACCGCTGGACAGGTCGCTGGCTTCACCATTGCGATGAGCAAGGAAGTGCTCGGTGGTGGTCTCGGTGAGGTCGTGGCCATGGCTCGGTCGAACCTCCGCAACGTGCCCCGTCCATAGTGTCCTCCCGCTGCCTGTGTACGGTGTTGCCTTGGTTGCGCCCAGGTCGATGGGGCATTTTTCATCCGAATACATATCCTTAAAAGAGTGGATCCGGACGAAAAACACCCCATCGACCGTAGACGGCTCATGCGCAAGGGCTAGGATAAACGGACATACCTCGCAAACATGAGGAGTTGACGGGGCTAAATCCCATTCTGGTGCAAAGTCCCCATACATTGACCGTTTCCACGGACCGCCCCGCGCCACTAGGCTATGCATATGCTCACCTCCACTGATGCTGCCGCCGCCCGGCAATTCAGCGTTTCCCTACGCGACGCCGTTGACATCGCACAGGTTGACCTATTCATGGACCGCCTCGTGGCAACGCTGTCGCACTATGAACGCCAGGGCAAATTCCTGCAAGGCGGAATCACCGCCGAAGAACTTACCTCGCTGGAGTTCGAATCATCATCAGGCCAGGGATACAGCCGCAGTTCCGTCGAACACATCCGCCAGAGCGCTATCGAGTCGCTTCGCTTCTACGAGGTTTCGATCTCGGGCGGTTCCGCGTTCAAGCGTCCGCACACCAAAGTCAACCGCGTCAAGCAGGTTGCGCCCCATGTCTCGCTGAGTAGACGCGACAGTTCTCATGCCGCCGGGTCGGCAGCCGCCTCGTCCAGGCGCGCTGCGCACCCCTACGAAACTCCTGCAAATAACTTCCGTCCTCCGGCTACAGCCACGAGGGCTGCGGGCAGCACCATTGAGGCACTCGGTTTCGAGGTGCCCGTCCTTGAGGACACGATCTCCGCGCCCATCCGCAGGCCAGAGGCTGTCGAGGTACAGGTGTCACGACAGGAAGAACCAGCACTGTTTACCTCTGAGATCGCTCAGGTCCTCTACGAGGGTGCCGCCCCCTCAACCAACGAGGTGTACTCGGCTCCTCTCGCCCCGAACACCTACCACGGGTTCGGAGCACAAACCACGCCGATGACCTCTCCAGCGCCTGTCCAAGCTCCGACGGTCCAGCGTAGTCAGGCGTCGCCGGTGTCCGCCTCATCTGCTCCGTCGCCAGTTCGCACGTCTCAGACTCGACCCGTGGGTGCGCCGGCTACTGACAATGGCCCCGTCCCGCAGGCAGCGCCAACTGGCCAGCCCGTTGGCTACCAGGGCTCCACGACACAGACGGTCTCCTCCTCGATCGCTCCAGCACGCAGCGTCCCCATGCGTGTGGCATCTCAACAGGTACAGCGATCGGCTCCCCAAACGCAGGTCCCGCAGGTTCCATCTGCTGGCGCGACATCACCACGAGTGCGTCCTTCTCAGACTCCAGTTCGTTCTGCGCGCTCGGCACCGGGCTCCGAGTCAGGTGAACCAGCAACACTCGACGTGAACGAGGTACTTGAGTTGCTTACCAATGCGGTTGCAACCAAGAAGGCTCTTGCGCAGCGCTCACCGTCAACGCATTCGGCCGGGGGCACGATTCGAGTCAACACCCGCTCCGGACCACTTGAGATCACGGCGGTCCGGTTACACAGCAACGGGCAGGTCTATTTCGAGACCCGCGACGCCTAGGCGCCACCTCCGAACGCCAGGCCCAAAGCGTAGGTCGCTGCCGCGGCACCCAGGCCTATGGCAAGTTGTCGCAGTGCCCGTCTCATCGGGGACGAACCTGACAGAACACCCACACAGACGCCAGTCAGCAGGAGTGCTATCCCCACCAGACTCGTGGAGAGCGCCACGGCGACATACTGCTGCGCCCCGAACAGGAACGGGACAATCGGTATGAACGCACCTGAAGCAAAGAAGAGGAAACTCGACAGCGCCGCGCCCCACGGTGTTCCAATCGCCTCGTGCTCAGCCGCATCGATGTCCTCGGCCAAGATCGACCCGTGCGTGTAGTCCGCAAGAACACTCGCGGCATGGTCAAGGGCTTCCTGCTCACTCATGCTCCGATACCCAGGATGAGGGCTAGGTTCGAGACCAATCCGTCATTCGCGCCGAAGACCGCAGCCCGGAAGGTTCCGGACATGCGTCGACGGCTACGCGTGGCCAAGCCTCGAACGACCTCGCCGTGAATCCGCTCATCTGCGAGCATATTGGCAGGTGCAGCAGGCTCATCGGCATATTCGGTTCGGGCCTCCGCCTGCTGTGCGAGTGCGAGCACAAACACGCCGCCAAAACGGCGCGCCAAGACCGCGAGCGCCCGGGTACCGACGAATCGTCGCTGGAAGAAGTTGAACGGTGAGGCACCATGAAGGCCTACCCCATGATCGAGGAATTGACCTGACCCTCATTCTCCCAGCTCTTATGGGAAATTGCTGAAGGAATTGTGAAGAAGTACTCAGCAACGAGCGGTGAGGAAGTTGAGCAGGAAAGATAGAACATCATGCCTGTTCCACACAAGATCGCCGACGCCCCGATCTCACCGCAGCGAAATGATGCCGTACCGGTTAAGGCGGCACCGGGACCGCTTCGGGCGGACATTCAAGCTTTACGGGCTCTCGCGGTTGTGGCCGTTGTCATCTACCACTTTTGGCCCGACGTTCTTCCAGCAGGGTTTGTGGGCGTGGACATCTTCTTCGTCATCTCCGGTTTCCTCATCACGGGGCATCTGCTGCGCGAGGCGCAGCAGCGTGGACGCATTGGTTTCGCCAGGTTCTATGCCAAGCGCATCAAACGTATCCTCCCCTCGGCCTATGTCACGGCGTTCATCACGCTGGTGTGTGCTGTGGTGCTGCTTCCGACCAATCTGATTCGTGGTGCGGCACATGACGCGATAGCGTCTGTCATCTACCTACAGAACATCAACCTGGCCAACGCCTCGGTGGACTACCTCAACGACGGTGCCGCTAACAGCCTGTTCAACCATTTTTGGTCGTTGTCTGTCGAGGAGCAGTTCTACATTCTCGTTCCGCTGCTCGTGGCAGGTTTTCTGGTTGTCCTCCGTAGACGACAGGTTGATGTCTCGCAGCGCATCCGCGTGTGGCTGCTTGTCGCCCTCAGCATCTTGATCGTGGTGAGCCTTGCGCATTCCACGGCGCTCGTATCGACTGGCAACGCGGCAGCCTATTTCCTGCCCAGCACCCGGTTCTGGGAGTTGGCGCTCGGTGCGCTCTTGGCTGTGTGGGGCCGTTCGGCGCGGACGCCTCAGGCATCCACTCTCGCCTGGTGTGCTGGCTGGGTGTTGCTCGGATGGTCGTTGTTCTTCACGCCGGTCTCGTTCTTCCCTGGTATCGGCGCGATTCCCGCGACGCTTGGCTGCGCACTGGTGATCTATTCGCGACGAGCTCTCACTTCGGGTTTTCTTGACCAGTTTGTGGGTGGATGGGTTGTGCAGGGGTTGGGGAACATTTCGTACACCCTGTATCTCACGCATTGGCCAGTTCTATTGTTTGCGGGTTTCCGCATGGTCGAGCGGAACCTGCTGGTGGACGTTTTACTCGTGCTGGGGTCGGTCCTTGGGGCGGTCGTGCTGTACCGCGGGGTTGACCGGCCACTTTCTCGGCTGCCGATGTCATCGCAGAACATTCGTCGTACCCTGTGGGCTGGACTGATCGGGTCGCTGGCCGTTATCGCTGTTGCCGTCATCGTGGACCGTGTCGCAGTAGCTCACGAATCATCCTTGGAGCGAGAGGCACAGGTTCTCATCGAGACCGCAGGCGACCGAGTTGGAGCGCAGTCCCTGCCTGCCACACCTGATCCTTGGGATACTGATCCCTCGGAACCTATCGACCAGTCCGGTTCCAGCGAACTTGAACCTGGCTCACTCTCCTATCCGGCATTCCTGGCCGATGCTCCCACCGCCCTCGTGCCCGAGCCAGCGCAAGCCCGCGACATCCTGCCGACCGGTGCCGAAGGACGCTGCAAATCGACCATCAGTGCAGACCACACGCCGGTTTGCGAGTTCGGAAACCCTGATGCCTCATCCACGATTGCCCTGGTCGGCGATTCGCACATTGAGCACTACCTGCCCGCGTTCGAAGAGATCGTGGCACGCAATCATGACGTTCGCATCATCACCTACTTCCATGCGAGTTGCCCATTCAGCACAGCGGTGCGCGTTTCCGATGATCAACGCGGGCGCCCCTGCCAGAAGGCCAACGAACAAACCATGGCGAGCCTGCTGGCAGATCCAGCTATCGATATCGTGGTCACGTCCAATCGCACGGCGCTTCCGTTCCTCTCGGACCCTGATGTTCCCAAGCCAGCAGAAGGTCTTGCGGAAAGCTGGAACATGCTCATCGAACACGGAATACCCGTTGTCGTACTCAAGGACAGTCCGGGAATGCGTCCAGGCGATGAAACCACGTTCTGCGTCATCAACAACCGCATCGCTCCCGAGAAGTGCAGCGTTCCCCTCGTTGAGGCCCTGCCTGTTGATCACCAGGTCGAGGCAGCCGGTCTAGTCCCCGAGGTCAGGTTTGTCGATACGACTCCGTGGTTCTGTGCCGCAGATGAATGTCCCGCGGTCATCAACAACGTACTTGTATTCCGCGACGATCAACATATCTCGGTGCACTACGCGCAGTCTCTACACCAACACGTCTGGGACGCTGTCGAACCGGCCCTCGCGGAAAAACATGGCAGGCTAGAGTCATGACACGGATCGATGAGTTCACCGCAGCAGTACGGGCCTTCTCCCAAGAAAGAGATTGGGAGAAGTTCCAAGATCCCAAATCACTCGTGCTCGCGCTCACCGGCGAAGTCGGTGAAGTCGCCGAACTGCTCCAGTGGGTCCGCGAGGCTGACCTCCCGGCTGAGTTCGCCTCGCCTGAACGCAAGGAGCGTATCGGCGATGAACTCGCTGACGTATTCATCTACCTTGTACGGCTCGCCGATGTGCTCGGGGTGGATCTTGGGGCTGCGGCCGAGGCCAAACTCGCACGCAACCGCGAACGTTTCCCCACCACAGGCCCGGACAACGTCACCGGCAGGCTCGTCTCCAAGCAGTAGAGTGCCTATTTCGGTGCGAACTCCCGTTCGTTTCGTTCCGCCAGTGGTCTGCTTCGCAAAACAGTTACCCTCTGCTGCGCGCTACTTTGCCCGTAACTAGTCCTTGTCTGAACGGTTGAAACTGTTCAGGTGCACGATCGCGGCAACAAGCCCACCCCACAGTAGGACGGTCGATGCAATCAGCATGATGATGGCGCTGGCGTTCATCGTTCGGTTCCTTCACTGTCATGCGTGGTGTTCTCTGCGTTTCCCGGTGTCACGTGGGATTGCCCGGCTACGCCCGTTGATGTGGCAGCCCCCGCGTGGATCCGCTCACCCATGATCTCTGGTTCAGGTACGAACTGGTCCGGCGATTCCTTCCACCGAATCGCCGTGAAGACGAGCGTGAGCACGATCATGAGGATGATGGCACCCCAGCCGAACAGTGCGTTGAACCAGGCAGGATAACCGCCGTAAGGCTCTCGCAGGACATTGACCACCTCGGTCACGAACATGGCCAGCAGCACGAGTGGGATGATGACTCCGACAAGCGCCATCCACACCTTGCCCACCTTGAACGATGAGTACGCATTGAGGTGGTCTCGCAGCACCGGCAACATCTTCAATCCGAGCAGCAGGCCGAGCATGATGACCGCGGAGCCGACGATTCCAACCTCGTTAGCCCATTTATCGACTGTATCCAGAGCGTGCAGGCCCTCAGTACGTGCAAAGATGCCAAGGGAGAACAGCGCCGAGACAGCGCCAACGATCAGTGCTGCCTTACGCGGGTTCCACCCGAACTTGTCTTGGAAGCTGGCCGACACCACCTGAAGCAACGAGATGAGCGATGTCAACCCGGCCAGCACAAGCGAGGCAAAGAACAGGAATCCAAAGATTTGCCCACCCGGCATCTGAGAGACGATCGCTGGGAAGGTCACGAATGACAACAACACGCCTTTGATTCCCTCGAGGTCCGCTATCTGTACGCCCTGCTGCTGGGCCATGAATCCGAGCGTCGAGAACACACCAATACCGGCCAAAACCTCGAACGAGGAATTCGCAAACCCCACCACGAGCCCTGGACCGGTCAGGTTGTCCCGCTTCTTGATGTATGAGGAGTAGGTGATCATGATGCCGAACGCGATCGACAGTGAGAAGAAGATGTGCGCATATGCTGCGAGCCAGACCCTCGGTTCAGCGAGCGCTGCCCAGTTTGGGGTGAAGAAGGCGTTGAGACCATCCACGGCCCCTGGCAGGAACAGGCCGCGCACGACGAGCGTGCCAAAGAGAATCACGAGCAGGGGAATGAAGATGACGTTGGCTCTCTCAAGACCTTTTTGCACACCGGAGGCGAGGATGAACAGCGTGACCGCCCATACCGCGAGAAGCACCCACACGATGGGTCCCACGAACTCAACGGTCGTTCCAGGCGTCTCGGTCAGGTGCAGGAAGTCACCCACGAAGAACCCGGCAGGGTCGTCTCCCCATCTGAGGTCTAACGAAAAGAACGCGAAACTCGCGGCCCAGGCGATGATGACCGCGTAGTACAGGATGATCACGAAACAGATCGTGGTTTGGAACCAGCCAAGCCATTCCAGACGCTTGCGAATGCGTCTGAACACTGTAGGTGGCGCACCCCGGTACCTGTTCCCAAGTGCGTAGTCCACGAACAGGATCGGCAGCCCTGCGGTCAGCATCGCAATCAGATAGGGGAGCAGGAAGGCCCCTCCACCGTTCTCGTAGGCGACTCCCGGGAAACGCCAGATGTTTCCCAGTCCGACCGCCGAACCAATCGCAGCGAAGATAAAGCCTGCCTGGCCACTCCAAACTTCCCGCTGTCTAGTCGGTGCGCTACTGCCCTCAGTCATTTGTCCTCCATGTCTGCCCACTTATCTAGGGTGCATCACTGCATGGTTTTACGCGACTGCAAGTAGATATACATCTCAGCGTGCAAAGACGAGCACCGTGCTCAACAATCCGCTACCAGCGCATCTGGTCAGGCACGCACAGTCAACGTTGATGCTCCAGATAGCAACCTTGTGACAGTAATGCCATCTGAGATTGCCTGCTTGAGTGTTTCCACATGTGAAACAACGCCGACGGTTCGCCCTCCGTCACGCAGGTTCCCGAGCACTGCCACGACGCGGTCCAGCGCTTCGGGGTCCAGGGTGCCAAAGCCCTCGTCGATGAACAGGGTTCCCAGCTCAACGCCACCGGCCTCGCCGGTCACCACATCGGCAAGGCCAAGCGCGAGAGACAGGGAGGCGTTGAAGGTTTCCCCTCCGGACAACGTGCGCGGGTCGCGTTCCTTCTCGGTCTCATGGTCAATGACTCGCAGCGCCAGACCTGTGCGACGTGATGCGACATCCTCCCTCTCATCGGATCGCGCGAGCTCATAGCGACCTTCAGAAAGTTGTCGTAACCGCGTGTTGGCGGCCTCTACCACGTCTTCAAAACGGCGTTTTAGCACGTAGGTTGCGAGAGTGGTGCGGCTGATGTTGTCGCTTGAGGTTCCCGCAGCGATCTCTGCCATGCGGATGGTGGGGCGTGCTTCGGAGTCTACCTCGTGCAGTCGTTCCATCGCGCGTTTGACCTCGGTCGAACGATATTCGCCGTCCTTGAGAGTTTTTGATGCGGCCTTCGCGAGGTGACCGGCTTGGCGCGCCTTCACCTGCGCATCGGTATGAGCCTTGTTGAGTGCATCGACGTCCATGCTCAGCGTCTCGGGAAGTTCACATAGTTCGGCAGATTCCAGTTGGGCGGAGACCACCGCGACTCGCTCTCGGTAGCGCCGCACTTGCTCTGAGAGTTGTCCGCGTTCCGCCGTGCTGAGAGTACCGGCACGCACCTCTTGCACCGAGTCAAATGCGTGCTCGGCAAGGGCACGATTGAGTTCAACGGTCCGCTCGGACAAGGCCCCCTGCGCACTGTGTAGTTCTTCGAGTGCCGCGAGCACGGAAGAGATAGCCTCGACCTTCCCCTTGAGGAACGCGATGACCTGAGCAAGTGAGATGGCACCTTGCCCTGCGGATCCCGGGTTAGATGCCTTGTGGAACGCGGTAACCTCCGCGGCGTACTGGGCGACAGCCTCGGCCACACGAGCGCGGTCCGTTTCAAGCGCGACTGTCTGCTCCGTGATCCTTGCGCTCAAGGCACTGAGTTCCACGGCCGAACTCTTCTCGCTCTCCTCGAGCCGCTTGGTCTCCGTCTCATGATCCGCGAGTGCTCGCACCGTGGCCTTGAGGTCTTGCTCCGCGGCCTGCATGCGGGTCAGTGCTTCCTGCGCGGCGACGAGTTCCCGTTGAACGTCTTCCCGAGTGGACGATCCAGTCTGTTCAATCAGTGCGTTAAGGCGTTCCTCTGCCGCCGCCTGTTTGACGTGCAAGGATGCGAGCAGTTTCTCTGACTCGCGCCGTTCGTGTTCCGCCCTCTCGACGTCCTGTTTGGTTGCCGATTCAGGGTCTACCCGTGCCGGAGCCGGGTGTTCAAGTGATCCGCACACGGCACACGGCTGGCCTGGTTGTAGTTGCTCCGCGACAGTTGCGGCCAATTGCCCGAGCCACGCAGTACGCAGGTCGTATTCACGCTGATTAGCCGCAGCGACGTGCTCTGCTTGTTTGGAGACCTGAACCGTTGCCTCAGCCACCCGCTGCGCAGCCGTGTCCTTCAGCGTATGGGTCTTGAGCATATCCTCGGCACGTTCAACAGCTGCTTTACCCTGCGGGACGTGTGCCACTACCGAGTTCAGACTGTCCCGGCGCTCGATCAACTCCACGCGTTGCGCAGGGCGCTGGCGAAGACGTTCAAGGACCTTTCGCTGCTCTTCTTTCAGGGCTTCCAGGCGGGAACGGTCCCTTTCACGTGATGCTTCACGCCGCGGCAACTCAGCTTCAACCGAAACCAGCGAGGACAACTCACCTATAGCATGCTGAGCGGCGTCTCGTTGCTCGTTCAGGTGCACCCGATTGCTGGAGAACGACCGTGCGAACACCTCCACCGAACTACGCGAGCCCTGCGAAATATCGCCATTCATTGCGCCAAGTTCAGCATAATCTTGGGCGACTTCGACAGCGGATATGAAATTGTTGAGAGCCACATTTTGGGCTTCCTCCGCAGCGTCAACGGCGTCAACATAAGGGGTTACGTAAGAGGCGCGCACTGCCAGCGCATGGCGCGTCTCAGCAGTGGTGATTTCCGCATCCCGTTGCATCAACTGTTCCAGTTCAGCGCGCAGCCTCTCGCGCTGGGCAAACCGCGCCACCTGGTCTTTTGCGGATTGCAGGGTTTCCGCGGCGATGCGTTCAGCCTCGACCGCAGCCCACTCGTTGTCCGAGGTTTCCTCGGCCCGCTCACGCAGTCGCGCGATCTCCTGTTCGAGCACAACCCCCAGCGTGTCCGGTTCTGCCGCAAGTAGATCCTCAATGTTGAGTTCGGGGTTCTCGACGGCCTGCACGAACGCACGGACAGCCTCGTTTCGGGCAACACGCTGCCGCTCAATCAGTTTCTCCGCGTCACGTTTGAGCGCCGCCAACTGATCCTGTGCGCGCTCATATATTTCAGTGCCGAACACTCGCTGCAAGAGTTGTCGTCGGTCTTCTGGGACTGATCGCAGGAACTTGGAGAACTCTCCTTGAGGGAGCACGATGGTCTGCGAGAACTGTTCCTTGGTCAGTCCGATGTAACCCGTTATCTCAGGGCCGATCTCATCGAACCGGGTGGAGATGACCTGCCCCACTTCGAGTTCCGCAACCTGCGTGGGGGCGGCTCCCTGAGCGTATGCCTGCGTGATCTGATCGAGTTCCGCCACACTCAAGCGGCTGAGCAAGCCTTGTGCATTCTGCCGAGTAAGCCCTTCACCACGCTTCTTGGGGCGCATTCGGGCAGGTTGGCGTAGAACCCGAAAGATTCCGTGGCTGGTCTCAAAGATCAGGTCCACGTAGGTTTCTTGCGTATCGGCGGCGTGGTCCGAGCGGATACGGTCGTCGCTGGCTTCTTTGGAGGCCACGGACCCGTATAGCCCGTAGACGATCGCATCAATGATCGTGGATTTACCCGCTCCGGTGGGACCTTCCAGTAAGAACAGACCAGAGGCGCTGAGTTCCCCGAAATCGATGTGGTGTTCGCCAACGAAAGGTCCAACTGCGCTGAGCGATAGGTGATGTATCTGCATGATCAGGCGCTCCGTTCCATTGCCCGAGCCTGGTCAAGGGCACGTTCCAGAACGGCTTGTTCTTGAGCGGTTGGCGGTAGCGAGGTAACGTCCTCTACAAACTGCCGCGCAACCTGCGCCGGGTCGGTGGTTGCGTTCACGGCAATTGCCTGACGTTGTGGCCGCTGCGCACCTGCTGGGCTGTGTTGCATGACCAACGCGTGAGGGAAACGTTGCTTGAGTCGGGCGTTCATCTCTTGCGGGCGCACTGGGTCCGTGATCGTAATGCGTACCCAGTCATCGACGTATGTTGCCCCGCCCTCCCCGAGCACGTCCTCCATCGTGCCCGTGACCTCGCTGAGCTGGCGGGGTACCGGTGCCGCGATGAGTTCTGGCTCGCCAACGACTCCGCTGTCACCGAACGTCACAATCGCCGTTGACTTCCTGTGGTTCATCTCGGAGAAGGAGAAGGCAAGCGGGGACCCGGAGTACCTAGCAACGGCGCCGGGGACCGAAACCCTCTGTGCTCCGTGCAGGTGCCCAAGCGCAACGTAGTCAACGCCCTCAAAGACCCCCGCCGGAACCGAATCAACACCGCCCACACGGATGTCTCGCTCAGATTCGCTTGCCTGTCCACCGACAACAAAGGCATGGGCCATGACGAGCGAGTTCACACGTCCATCTGCACGGCGCACAGCAAGGTCCGCTCGAACCAGCCCCATCGCTGCAGCCATAACGGCCTCGTGACTGCGTGCGATGGTGGGCCGCGAATCCTGTTGTTCCTCAGCGCCATCAGCAACGCTCACACTGCCCTCGTCCAAAGGCCCATCAAGACCGCAGCACCGCGCGAGTTCGGGCCGAGCCGCATCCGGGTCAAGATATGGCAGGCCGTATACGAGCAGCGGTGAGCTGCCCCGAACAGCCGGAATTTCCACCGGTTCGGCTACGGAGGCGACCTTAGAGCGGATATGGATGTTGGGGCGCATCAGTTGCGCACCGAACCCTAACCGGATCGCGGAGTCATGGTTTCCGGGAGTGAGAATCACATGCGTGGTGTCGGCTAGTCGCGCAAGCGTATCCGACAGTAATTCAACCGAGGAGACTGGCGGGATGGCCCGGTCATATACGTCACCTGACACGACCACGGCATCAATCTGTTCGGAACGCACGAGGTCGACTAGGTGATCAAAGTACTGAGCGTGGTGCTCATGCAGGTCAACGCCGTGCAGGGTTCGGCCGATGTGCCAGTCAGAGGTGTGTGCGATCCGCATGAAGTACACCGTATCGCGTGCCTGCGACATTCCCAGTCACACGCACAGCCGGAACCCGCGCTGGAAAATGCGGGCTCGTCGCCAATCATCCGTTTGCGGGTGGGCATGAGCCCACCCGTGAAGCCGCGAGCAGGATATTTCCGGCTCACAGAGGCGGGCACGGAGAGTTCTCTCCTCGTTCACACAATTCCCACGTCTACCACTAGCAATTTGATCTGCGCCGTTACATAATCGTTATATGAAGTCAACGACGACTCGTCTTGCGGCTTCAGTCCTTGCGATAGCCATCCCCTTCGCGCCGACTGCCGCCCACGCCGATCCCCACACGAAGCAGTCCAACGACGCAGCCATCCACACTGCGGCGCTGCAGGACGCCGCGGCAGCGACCACGCACCTCGATATCCGCGCACGCGAGGCCATCGC
This sequence comes from Timonella sp., assembly GCA_031979385.1. Taxonomy (GTDB): domain Bacteria; phylum Actinomycetota; class Actinomycetes; order Actinomycetales; family Cellulomonadaceae; genus Timonella. The sequence goes on from DALZEF010000005.1 coordinate 67,560, forward strand.
CCATGCCATCGATTCCGCAGCGCATGCCGCCCGCCAATCGCTCGCACTGCATGAAAAGCTGCGTTCATCAGACCAGTTGGCTGCTTCGTTCCACGAAGAGCTGATCACCCAAACGGCCACCGCCCTCGACGCCACCTACGCCGAGGTAACGTACGCGCGAACGCTCATACCCCGCAATGCACCGGCCCTCGCAGCCACGCTCGACCTGATCATCGCGGATGTCGCACAGCTCCGCTCAGCCCTGTAAGAATGAAGGCATGAAAATTCGGATCCGCCACCTCGCATGCGCCCTCGTCGTCACCGTTGCAGCAGCAACCTTGGGGGCTTGTTCCCAGGCCTCAGAGCTCGCAGGGAACCTGAACTCCACAATCGAGAGCGCGAAATCGAAGGCCTCCGACCTCAAGGCCGAGGGCGATAAACTCTTGGACCAGGCCAAGACCTTGAGCGCGGACGCGAAGAGTAAAGTATCAACCGCCACTGAATCCGCTCAGCAGGCCGCTGACAACGCGCGCGCCGCACTTGAGGATCTTCAGGCCCAAAAGGACTCCGCCGAGGCCAGCGCCGAGGACGCCCAGAAGAAACTTGAAGAGGCCAAATCCGCGCTTGATGGGTTGACCTCGCAACTCAGCGGCGATGAACTCAAGCAGGTTGAAGCCGAGCGCGACAAGATCGTCGCTTCGCTCAATGACCTCATCGGTCAGCTCGAAAAAGCCGGTAACTAGCGCTCCTCGCCGACATCGGCCACGGTGGCACCCAGCACCTGAATCATGGCGTCCGCGTCAACGGTCGCGGCCACACCGTGTGCACCCGCACCGATGGATACCCTACGCCCTGCGATTGGCTCGTCCACGATGACCTCAAGAGGTGTCAGCGCACCGAATGGGGTGATCGTGCCGCGCACGTACCCGGTCACGTCAAAGGCCTCCTGCGCATCAGGCATATGCAGTCGCGACACTCCCAGCACCTTGCGGACCTTCGCCCACGACACCTGCCGGTTTCCGGCAACGAGTACAAAGATGTAGCGGCCCTCGGAGACCCGCACAACGAGCGATTTCACGATGTCTCGCGGCGTAACACCGCGCGCCTGCGCTGCCTCCTCAAGCGAGTTGACTGGCCCGTGTTCGGTGATGCTGAATTCGATTTCCGACGATTCCAAGGCCGCGAGCGCCCGTTCCCGTGGTGTTGCGGGCTGGGTTGAGTTGTCCTGTGGTTGCGTCGAGTCAGTGTGGTCCGGCCCTGTTGGCGGGGTGGGCATTGGGGCTCCTTTAGTTGCGGGTGTCCCACACGTGGTGGACGAGGTCGTGCGCTGCGTATCGGCCAAGGGTGAGCACGGTGAAGTGGGAACCGTTGGAGCGCAGGCCGGTGCGGTCGGCGTGGGTGGGCTCCACCGCATCGTAGGCTGCTGCGAACTCCTCGGCGTTGGTTTCTAGGTCAGCGAGCACCTGCTGCGGGTCTTGCGCAGCGTAGTTTCCTGTCTCGGCAGCTTCGTCCTGGTCCCAGTTGGGGAAGCCGGGGTTTTCCTGCGTGAGCATGAGGTTGAGGCGTCCAAGCATGACTTGGTGGACATCGCGGACGTGGGCAGCGTATTCGAGTGGGGACCACACGCCGGGGTTCGGGCGTTCGCGGACGTCTTCGCGGCGGAGCACCTCGCGCCAGTGTGGCAGTTGGGAACGTGCTGTGTCACCGATCTGATCGAGCGTGAGCAGCGCGGCATTGAACCCGCAGTCTGGGCATTCCTGCTCGATAACCCACGTCCAGTCTTTGGTGTCTGGCGTGATGCTCATGGTCCCCTCCTAGTTGTCTGGCTTCCTATGGCACCGTACTCCGGTTTAGGCGGGTGCTGCCACACGGTGTTCACGAAGTGACCGGCGGTGACCACGTTGGGGTGTCAGGCGACGGTGGGCGCCGATCTGTGGGGTTTCTCGCCATTCTGTGGCGCCCGGAAGCGCAGAATGGCGAGAAAACCCACAGATCGGTTCTCATAAAACGTCAGGAAACGATCCGACCGTCACGCAATTCGATGATGCGATGCGCAAGTTGCCCTACCACAGCAGCATCGTGGCTGATGAAGATCATTGAGATACCGGTACGTGCTTGGAGGGAAGCCAGCAGGTGCACAACCTGAGCCGCGATGGTCACGTCGAGTGCGGAAACAGGTTCATCGCACAGCAGCACGCGCGGTTCGCATGCAAGCGCACGGGCGATTGCCACGCGTTGCCGTTGGCCGCCCGAAAGCTGCCCCGGACGGCGCTCCGCTAGGTCCGCAGACAACCCCACGTCGGTCATGAGTGAGGCCACGCGCCGGGAAATCTCTGCGCGTCGAGCGCTCCCCCTCAGCCCTTTCAATGCGGAAGCAGGAATGCCCTCAGCGATGATCCGGTGTACTGACCATCGTTTGTTCATGGCCGAATAGGCGTCTTGGGCAACGAGTTGAATGTCGCTGCGGTGGGCTCGACGTTCGCTCTCACGGATCCGAGCCGTCCCGCTATTCCACAGGCGCCCCTGCACTGTGACCTCACCGGAATCGGGACGCTGAGTTCCCAGCAGGACCCGCATGAGGGTGGACTTCCCTGAGCCTGATTCACCCACCAGACCGACGGTTTCCCCAGCGTGGAGGTTCAAGGAGACATCAGTGAGTGCACTAAACGCTCCACCCGCAACACGGTAGGACACCGATAGTCCCTCCCCCGAGAGAACCGTCTGGGAGGAATCGACCAGACGCTGCTCAAGCATGAGCGGCTGGCCGTCGGGGTGGGCCGCAATCAACGCCTTCGTGTATTCATGTGCTGGAGCAACGAACACATCCGACACGTCACCCTGTTCCACGACGAAACCATCCTTCATGACCACCACGTAGTCGGCCAGTTTGCGCACGAGTGTGAGGTCGTGGCTGACCAGGATGACACCGGTACCCTGCTGTTTGACCTCGCCGAGCAGATCGATGATGCGTTCTTGGACCGAGGCGTCGAGGGCGGTCGTGGGTTCATCGGCAATCAGCACATCAGGGTCAGCCGACAACCCGGACGCGATGAGCGCACGCTGCCGCTGTCCTCCGGAAAGTTGATGCGGGTACTGACCGGCTCTGCGCGAGGCATCAGGCACGTGTACCCGCTCAAGCAACCCTACGGAATGCGCCCGCGCAGGACCGCCCGAACGCACAAGCCCGTGGACGAGCGCAGGTTCCGCGACCTCAGCGCCAACGGTACGCAGCGGGTCAAGGGATACGAGTGCATCCTGGGTAACCATTGCGATTCGTCGCCCACGCACCTGCCCCCAGCCCCGCTCGGAACGCGAGGTAGCCTGCACAGGGAGGGGATCGTCGCCAAGCAGAACCCTGCCGCCACTGACACTGACGCCTTCTGGGAGCAGCCCAATCAGGGCGCGACCGGTCATGGTCTTGCCCGCGCCGGATTCGCCGACAATGGCCACGCACTGGCCGGGCAACACCTCAAAACTGACGCTGTGCACAAGTGGCCGCCCACCCGCTCCGATAGCCAAAGAGGCCACGCTCAACAGTGGTTTCATGCCTGTCCCCGTTCGAGGTAGCGTTGCAGCGGCCTGGCCACGGTGGTCACCGCGATGACGGTGAGCGCAAGCGCAATGCCGGGACACACGGAAATCCACCAGGCGTTCGCAAGTTGGTTTTTTCCCTCGGACATCATGAGTCCCCACTCGGCGGTGGGCGGTTGCACGCCGAGCCCAAGGAAACTCAGGCCCGCGGCGGCCACAACTGCCGAACCGAAGCCGACGATGGCGAGGCCCACGAGGGTTGCGGCCACGTTCGGCACGATGTGCCGCACTGCCGCGCGGGCCGGGCCGATCCCGAGGATACGGGCGGCCTCGTAGGGGCCGCTGATTCGCAGCCTGCGCGCGGAGATTCGGCCAAGACGCACGTAGGCGGGGATGATCGCGATCGTGACGCCGATGGCCACGGCGCTCGGCCCCTTCCCCATAATTGCGACCACGAGCAGCGCGATCAGGAACTCCGGGAACGCCATGACGACCTCGATGAGCCGCGAGATGATCCCGTCGAGCCAGCGCGGTGCAAGCCCCGCGAGAGTCCCCAGCGTAAGGCCCGCAACCAGCGCAATCCCCACGGCCCGCAGCCCTACGAGAATCGAAGTTCCGGCCGCATGCACCACACGAGTGAACACGTCACGCCCGGATTGGTCGGTCCCAAACAGGTGGTCGCCGCTGGGCGGCATCAAGACTGCCGACGAGTCGGTTGCGTTAGGGTCACCAGCGGCGATGACCTGCGGGAACAGTGCCGCTACGGCGATGAACCCGAGTACGGCCAACCCTAAGATCAGGCCGATCATTTCCCACTGGCGGGTGCGGTCGCTGCTGGTTGCGCTGCCGCGTGATCCGTTCGGGTCATGCGATCCATCCGGACTTCGTAACCCAGCCCGGCTACGTAATCCACGCGGGCCAAAACCCCCACCGCGCGGAGGGACCACGGGCGGCGTTGCCGAAGCACTCACAGCGTTCCTCCCCTCGACGGCCGCAACCGCGGGTCAAGCACGAGCGCAAGCAGGTCAACAATCAGGTTGATCACGATGAATATGACCCCGGACAGCAGGACCACACCCATCACCACGGGAATGTCGCGGCCCAGGATCGCGTCGAGGGTGACGCGCCCCAATCCCGGCCGAGCGAACACCGTTTCGATCAAGACGGCACCGCCAAGCAGGGAACCGAACAGGTAACCCGTCAACGTGAGCGTGCCGGTTCCGGCATGACGCAGCGAATGTTTTGCAGTCACCCCAAACCGAGAGAGTCCACGTGCGCGGGCAGTCAACGAGAACGGTTCAGCCTCGGCGGCATCAAGCCCCTGCCGCAACACCTGGCCCAGCGTTCCCGCAATGGGCAAAGCCATCGCAATGGCAGGCAGCACGAGACGCGAAGCCTCCGAACCGCCAATGACCGGGAACCATCCGAGCCCGTAACTGAATACGGCCGCCAGGATCAACGCCGTCCAAAATACTGGCGCTGAAACCGCAAGAAGTTCGACAAAGTCGACGAATCGTCGCAAAGCCCCGCGGCGCGAAATAAACGAGCCCGTAACGGCCAAACCGGCCGCCAACCCGAGCGCGCTCACCGATAACAGCAATGTGGGAGTCGCAGCCTGCGCCAAGATGTCAGAAACCTGGCGCCCCTGCTGATACGACTGCCCCAAATCGCCCGTCAGGACGCGGCCAATATAGGAAAAATACTGTTCAATAACGGGCCGATCCAAGCCCAAACTCACGCGAATAGCGGCCCGTGCCTCGGGCGTCGCGGAGGACAGCGGACCCAGCATGACCGACACGGGATCGCCCGGAACCAACTTCAACACCGCAAAGGCGAGTGTGACCGCGCCCCATAAAACGAGCGCGGCCCCACCCGCAAAGCGGGCAATTGGACGAATCCACCCGCGAGCCTGCATTACTGGATGCTCGCACCCGCGAACAGTGGCCAACCGAACGAGTCAAACGCGAGGCCCTGCACGGACGGCAGCGACGCAACGGTGAAGTTCGGCAGGTACAGCGGCACAATCGCTACCTGCTCAACGTTCCACTTCTGGATCTGGCTGTAGAGTTGCGCGCGCTCTTCGAGGTTAGTATTCGACGATGCCTCTTCAATCAGCGAGTCGAGCGAGGAGTCCTTCACGTTCGAGGCGTTCTGGTAGCCAGCCGAGTGCAGGTGCGGACGCAGGATGTCGGCGTCGAGGGATGCGAAGCCCCAGTCGGTGATGTCGAAGTCGAGGATCATGTTGCCCTCGGCATCCGCGTAACGTGCCTGATATTCAGGGCCTTCGATTGCGGAGTGCTTGAGTTCGAAGCCGATCTTCTTGAGGTCGTCGACCATGAAGTTCACGAGAGCCTGACGCTCGTCTGGGAACGGCAGCCACGAGAGCCACTCGGCGCTCAGACGTTCGCCGTCCTTGACGCGGTAGCCGTCGGCGTCGCGTTCGGTCCAGCCTGCCTCGTCGAGGAGGGTGTTGGCCTTGGCTTCGTCGTACGCCCACGAACCTTCAAGTGACGGGTCGTAGGAGTTTGGCGTGGTGGGGCTGAGGATGCTCCAGGCCCGCTCGTATTCGCCAGAGAACGCAGCGTTTACTGCCGCGTCGAGGTTGATTCCGTACTCGAATGCCTGGCGGACCTTTGCGTCGCTAAATACACCGTGTTCCCAGTTGAGCAGCGCCGAGTATGGCAGACCAGGGCTTGGAACCGAGGAAATCTCGGCGCCCTGAAGTTGCGAGGTACCCGTTGGAGTCAGGTCAACCGATACATGTGCTTGGCTGCTTTGCAGCGCACCCACGCGAGCGGATTCCTCTGGGACGATGCGGATGGTCAGCGAGTCGAGCTTCGCTGGACCGTCGGCGAGCGAACCGTCCGCAGTCTTAATGTCTGGTCCCCACGCATAGTCCGCGTTCGGTTCGAGCACGAGTTGCTGCTGAGGGGTGTACTCCTTGAGTACGAACGGTCCGGTACCAACCGACACCTCGGGACCGCCAGCCTTGATCGCGTCCTGGGTTGCCGAGTCGAGAACCGCGGGCGAGTACATTCCGATGAAGGCCGTGGACAGGTTGGTGAGCAGTGGAGCGAATGGCTCCTTGAGGCGCAGCGTCAACTCGAAGTCACCGGTGGCCTCTGCACCGTCAAACAGCGAACCACCCAGCAGGCCGAGCGCCTGCGCTGACGCGGTTTCTTCCGCCGCAATGTGGTTGAAGTTCTTGACGGCGGCCTCCGCGTTGAACGGCGTTCCGTCATGGAACTTCACGTCCTCACGCAGGGTGAACACGTAGGTCAGACCGTCCTCAGAAATCTCCCAGGACTGTGCGAGCCACGGCTTGACGTCGCCGGATTCGTCGAGTGCGACGAGCGAGTCATAGATGTTGCGGTTCACGTACGCCGACACGTCCAGTTGGCTGGAGTGCGGGTCCATGTGACCGTTTTCGAGGTTTCCACCAGCGATGGTGAAAACTAGGTCTCCACCTGCATTCTGCGTTTGGGTGGCGGTTCCTTCTGAAGTATCCGGGTTGTTCTGCCCCTCGGATGAGCAAGCTGCAAGTCCCAGCGCAAGGGTTGCGGTGACGGCAGCCGCGAAAATGCGACGCGAAAGCGACGAGGTCATGTAATCCCCTTTGTCCGCCGAATTGGCACTTAGTCCGGCGTGTTGACAATGAGCAGCCTGCCTAGACTGCTTGTTTCAGATTAGCGACGATCCGGTTGGCCGTGTTGTTCGGCTTGCGACCCAGGTCACTGCGCTAGGCGTGTCGGTGGTGTTTTACCTGCATTATGGCCACTTTGTGTGGCTGCTTTCACACCCGGGCCGCGGCCCGGATGTTGGTGTGACCGGGATGTGAGATGAGGCGTTCGTGCGGCGCGCACCCCGTTGCGTATCAACTGGATCGGCACGCCGTCTTACGTACTCGTGGCGGTTTACTGCCTCATCGTGCATAACGATTCGTAAGTAGTGGGCCAGCTACGCTCAGAAAGGTCCCTGATCCCCTTCTAACAGCCGACGATGGTTCTCTTCAAGAAACATCTCAAGTTCGGCTGACTCTTCCGGAGTGTAAGGGACATAGTCCGATGATGGCCAGAACTCCGCAAACCGTTCAGGACCTATCCCCATTGAAAGCAGAGTCTGCTGAATATACGGGAGATTGTCTTCATCTGGTGGAAAAGTTGCGGCCATCTCTCGCGCTCTATGCTCCCACTTTGTTTGTGTTGGCCGGTCAGCGTCTAGTTTCTGCCAGTAGGCCTGCATATGCTCAGGAGCATCACGCAGAACATCTTCTATCCATGCAAGTTCCTCAGCAATATAGTCCGGGTGAAAGCACGGCCCCGTACTCTCATGGAAGACGTCGAGAACCAGTTCACGCTCGAAATCATCGTGCGCATGCTGCCACAAAACCTCCAACATGCGCTGGCAGCGCGCACGTTCATATAGCCCCAACCTGTCGATGACAGCAATCGTCAGCCCTGGATCGAGTGGAAGTCGATGACGGTAGGAATTCCTTTGACTTTCAACCCATCGCTGGGCAAGGTCCTCATCTGTTTCATTACCTCGCAAGCGGTCGCCCGGTTCCTCCTGAAGATCCAATTGGTGTAACACCTCCCACTCTCCCTCTAATAGTTGACGGTGTGACACGCGTCAACTTCCCGTTCTTGTATCGAACTAAAGGATTTAACGGTAGTTTTGCGGTCGAAGCGGCTTTGACTCCTTTAGGCATTCGCATACCATACTTCGGATTACACCTGTTGACATGAAAATCATCCATTGCATTCTTTAAGCCGGCTTGGTATCCAAGGATTTGGCTGATATGGCCTTGCACAGTACCCTTCTTCCCACGCTCCGGCTTAGCCAGAGGCAATTTTAGTGAATCCTTGTATAGTTCATTTTGTTTTTTATAAAATCTATCCATGATATTTTCCATAGTTTTGCGCGCCGTGTTACAGGCAGCCCTGTTGAGCCCTGAAATATCACATTGATTCACTGGGTCTTGCGGGTACGCATACCGGGTTGTGTTCCCACCCTTGACTGGGTCGACGGACGTGAAATGACCTGTTACTGAATTGTAAAGACGCACGCCCATCAAGACCAGACCCGTCGCGTCAGTAGCGCGTTCTTTACCACCCAACCAGGCATAATCGAGTGCGCCCGTATCCGTAGTCTTCGCCGTGATCGGGTTGCCATACTCATCAAACAGAGACAACCCACTCCACACCGTGGTCGTACCACCGTCAACGACCTGTTGCTTCGTAGTCGCGACCACCGAGCCTTGCGGATCAACAATCCCCATCGACAAGAACTCATCTTCCACCGAATACGTCAACGACAGATCCCCGGCGATAGAAGACACATACCGCGTCGTCTTCGTGTCACCGCCTGTGACGGTTTTCGCCCATGCAGGGTTATCCGAAGTGTCTTCATACACCCGCGTCGTGGTCGAGGTGTCACTACCCTCAGTCGTGGTCGAGGTCGAGCGACGATCCATGACATCAAGGCCATACGTCGTGGTCACGCCGTTTTGGGTTACCGAACGTGCGAGATCCGAATCATAATACGAAACACTCACATCCCCCGCGCTCTCACTGTGCGGGGTATCCACGCTTGGGAGGCTGGTTTGACGTCCCAACGCGTCATACACGTACTCCCCAACACCATTAGCGCCTGAGAGGATCCGGTCAGCCTTATCGTATGTTCGCTAACCGAACAGTATTGAGGCTGGGTGTTTATCCAATCGACTCATATGTTGCGCTCACACCCACTATGTTTGAGTCGCCGTCGAAGAAGACAGTTGCTCCATTCGAGAGACTTACCTGAGTTCTTGACGTCCGACCAGTCCAGATAACACTCACGGAGTCATCTCGATAAAGTTGTCCAAGATCAATATCGATGGCTCCAGAAATTCCGCCTATGACCACGCTGTCAGATATAGCGACCGCGAGTACAGATTCTATCTCTGCAGGAATACGGAACTCAGCGCTCACGAATGCTGTAAGCGAGTATGTCACCCTACAATCAGACATAATTCCATGAATATTGTAATCAAGTTCGAAACAGTCAGACACAATTATTGAAGCATCAAGGTACTCACTGTGAACGCGTTCCTGATACCTTTTCAGGTCATCCAAACATTGAACGAGGACCATATCGAATGGTGGATGAACTCTAGGCTTTACTGAAGTTTGGAAGGTCAGTCTTTGGCCTTGAAACAACCGTTTAATCCCTGTGAAAACCGAAATGACGAACTTCTCCCTTCTTTGGATTTATTACCATGCGGTAGGTTCCACTAGTTTTTCCATGCCCGCCACGGTGCTCAAAACGATAGTATCCCTTTTCTCGGGTATCACGGCTTACTTTACCGTGCCTAATAATTTGTTTTTGTGCCCAACTACTCCTTTGATAAGAACGGCTGGCCAATCCCTTCTTCACCGCATTTCTCCCATAGTAGAGGGTATCTTTTTTAACATGACGCAAGACGCGTCGCTGCGCATTCTTGGCAGCAACTTTCGCTACAGCCTTTACAGCTACCTTAGCGACAACTCTGGTTGCGACTACACCTACACCCACTCCGACGGCGAAACTCGCAGCGGTTAACGCAATATCCCACTTATTCTTCCACGCCCAGCTACCAACGCTTTTCGCAGTCTTACGCCAATTCCACGCATTACCATCCAAGTCGTACTTGTTGATCGGGTCTTGCGGATAAGAGTAGCGGGTCGTGTTCCCACCCTTGACTGGGTCGACGGACGTGAAATGACCTGTTACTGAATTGTAAAGACGCACGCCCATCAAGACCAGACCCGTCGCGTCAGTAGCGCGTTCTTTACCACCCAACCAGGCATAATCGAGTGCGCCCGTATCCGTAGTCTTCGCCGTGATCGGGTTGCCATACTCATCAAACAGAGACAACCCACTCCACACCGTGGTCGTACCACCGTCAACGACCTGTTGCTTCGTAGTCGCGACCACCGAGCCTTGCGGATCAACAATCCCCATCGACAAGAACTCATCTTCCACCGAATACGTCAACGACAGATCCCCGGCGATAGAAGACACATACCGCGTCGTCTTCGTGTCACCGCCTGTGACGGTTTTCGCCCATGCAGGGTTATCCGAAGTGTCTTCATACACCCGCGTCGTGGTCGAGGTGTCACTACCCTCAGTCGTGGTCGAGGTCGAGCGACGATCCATGACATCAAGGCCATACGTCGTGGTCACACCATCCTGAGTCACCGACCGTGCAAGATCCGAGTCATAGTAAGAAACCGTCAAGTCACCTGCGCTCTCGCCGTGCGGGGTATCAACGCTTGGGAGGCTGGTTTGACGACCCAACGCGTCATACACATACTCCCCAACACCATTAGCGCCTGAGAGGATCCGGTCAGCCTTATCGTAGCTCCACGTCTTAGAACTCGTTGACGGCGTGCCAGCGTCTGTGCACGACTGCGTCTTCGTGACCTGTCCAGTACGGCGCCCCACCACATCGAACTCATAGTCACGCGTCACGCATGTATCAGCGATCTGGTCATAGGCTGCGGTCATACGGGCAGTCTGGTCAAACTCATACCGGGTCACCCGATCCCCATCACCTCCAGGACCACTGATCTGGTTGATACGCCCCAGCGCGTCATGATGCATCATCCACGCAAACGATGCTTCACCTTCATCACCTGTCACGATGTAAGACAATGAGGTTTCCTGACCACTACGGTCATAACTCGAAGCCTGCACGACACCCGTAGGTAGCGTCTGGGAGACAATATCGCCAAACGCGTTATAGACGGCCGTAAAATCGCCCACCCCAGCGATCTGCTTCCCGATCACGCTGCCGCTGTACGGGTCATACGTGTAGGTTGTGTTCCCGAACTTCGGTGAGGTCTCCTGCGAGACCCGGCCAGCACCATCGTAGGTGGTCGTTGTTGCTTGACCGTGCTCGTCTGTGTATTTCACGACCCGACCCCACGAATCATGCTGGGTCTTGACCGCAGCTGTGACCGAGTCACCACTGCCTAACGTTTGTGTCTCAGTCTGCAAGCCCGTCGCGGCATCATAAATATTCTTCACGGTTGGCTGCGGTGTTGAACTGGCTAGCCCTGTCACCGTAGTTGTGGTTTTCTCAACACGTCCCGCAGCATCAAACGTTGTCGTGGCAGTGCGAGTCACAGCGTTCAATGTTTCTGTTGTGACCGCAGCAGCCAGGTAGTACGAATACTGCGTCACTGTCTCAACGGGGATAGACGGTGTGGCCTCACCCGTAGTTGTCTGACACAACAAGCCCGCCCACGCCGGCGTGTTTGCGCACCGGCTCGGCAACCCAGCAGGCGCCTGAGCTGCTGGGCGCGCATCGTAGTAGTGCGTCACCGTCGTGCCGGCATCCAAGCCGTCCGAGTCCGCACCAATCTCCTTGACCGTGCGGCCTTGCTCATCAAACACACTCTTGACCGTGATATCAGCATCGCCATTCTCGGTGGTCGTGGTTGTCGGTGCACCGATCATCCACCCCGAGGTCTTCCCCGTCACCGATGCGCCATCAACCGGGTCATAGCCCATGCGCTGCTCAGTCAATATCGGCTCATCCGTCGGTAATGCAACACTCGGGTCGCTCGACGCGCTGCCCGGCTGCGCGAGTGTCACCCGTGTTGTCGTCGCAAGACGGAACGGCAGACCTGTTTCTGGGTTAACCCCCTGGTTCGGTGCGCCCTGATCATAGGTTGTCGCAGTGTGCTGACGAGCCAACGTGACCTGCCCATCGCCATCCACAATCTCACGCACCGGCTCCCACACATCCGTAACCAACGTCGCGGCAGGAGTGACCACCGTACCAGCAGGGATCGTTTGGGGAGAACCAGTTGGCCCCCACGTCACTGCAGAAGAAGTTTTAATGTCAGCGTTGTAGCGGGTAATCGTGGCGTACTCGTCCGGATTGACGGCGCCTCCAGCATTGACGAGTGTCAGTATCTGGTCGATCCCACGCTCATCCAACTCACGGATCACGTTACCGGCACTGTCGAACCGGGTAGCCGTGAACAGCCAGCGCGCAGCATCACCGCCGCCGCCACCCGAATATGAGGCAGTGTTGATGACACGCCCCTCATCATCGGTATACGTGATATCCGCTTTCTTCAGCAGATCAGCTGTGACCGAGGACCTCGCAGCACCAGCACTGTCTTGCCCGAACGCGGCAAACACCTTCGTCGGTGGCGTCTCTTGACCCCACTTACTGACATCGGCTTTCTCCATGCGTGGCAGCTTGCTATCATCCACGCTCAGGTCATAGGTGAACGCGTCCGTATAGGTGGAGCCACGCTTGACCGCAGTGACACCATCAGTAAACAGATCAGTACTTTGACCCTTGGGCTTGTACTCGATCGTATACGCCTCAAGCCCAGCAGGTTTCACCGAGGTCAGGTGCACAACGTTAGGGTAGTGCCCCTGCTTGTAGGTGTAGGTGGTCGACAGGTCCGAACGGGGGTCAGTAACCTTCGTCAAGTCACCTGCACTGTTATAGGCATACGTGGCGACCGGCGTTGTCACCATCGTGTTACGTGCCGGATCGTAGGCTCTATAGTCAACACCCGTGATACGAGGCTTACCCGCAACACTCGCGTACTTCAACGTCAGCACCCGACATCCGGGCTGTTCTGCTCCAGGATTACACGTGATCGTGTCGGGGTGCGGGGCAAGAATCCTGGTCAAGTTACCGCTGGCATCATGAGTGAACCGGGTCGCAGACGGGTCACCAGCAACCATCACCGATTCCGGCTTCCACACACCCCCGCCAGCATGCGTCCACGTTGTGACAGTTCCATCGTCCTCGGTAAAGACCAACTTCTTGACACTGGACACCGTTTTGATCTCGAGACGTGCACCCACCTGAGCGGTCTCATCATCAACCGCAGTGTAGGTTCCGACCTTCTGCGCAGTCTTCGAAGCGCCTTGAGAGTAGATCAGGGCGTTTTCTTCCTCATCAACAAGCAGGATCGTGCCATCAAAAGCCGTGTCATCGACGATCTCAAACCCAGCAACACCCGCGTCTACACCATCAAATGACGGCTTCCACCCGCGACCAAACGGGCCATCTTGAACGTTGTTAAACGTCGAGAACGACCGCGAGACCGTGAGTTCACCCAAATAGCCTGGCACGGAAATATCGGTAGTCGAGGTATTAAACTCACCCGTCCACTGTGCTACCTGCCCAGGTCCCGCGTCAGTAACCGGGAAGTTCGACCCAAACGCGTGAGGCACGTACGTGACCGTGGCGTGGGACTTGACATCAGCAGTCCACGAGCACCGCACTTTCGCCGGGCTAGCGTAGCTAAAACATACTTGGACATCAAACACTGTGTGCTGACGCGAACGATCTACCCCGCCAACACTCTTGGCAGTCTCGCCAGCATCAAAAACAGCAGTAGCATTCAACAAGCCATTCGATGCACTAGTGGTGACCTTCGCACTAGACTTTTGCCACCCTTGAGTTGTTCCTAACGTCGCGGAGTAGGAAGGGTCTTCCGGGTTTCCCCGCACACGCCAGTACACGGCGGCCGAATTCGCGGTGTACCCCGAATCAGGTGATTGAGCTTTGACCGTAAACGTACTTGTTGTTTTCACTCCAGCACTCGTAGGGCTCTGGATCGTGGCATTGCCGTTACCGAAACTAAACGTCACAGCGTCTTTTTTGTTGTTCGCACGGTCAATAGCTACAACACGCAATACATGACTACCCGTCGGATTCCACGTCAATTTCGCGCTCGGTTTTGCACCAGTAGCCGGATACTCAACCCACGCACCACCATCTTTCTGCACACCAAACGCCACAACATCGGTGTCATTCGAGGTGAACGTGAACACATTAGAACTAGGGAGTTTATCGAGCCACACACCACTAGATGCATAACCAGTTGCTGACACACTCACATGCACTGGTGCTTTACGATCATAGTTAAGCGTCGTTGTGCTCGACCACGGCGACGTTTGCGCGTGTTCATTGATCGTTTTCGCACGTAACTTATATGTGCCATCACTCAAGCCCGTCACAGGACACGATGCACTCGCATTAGATGCAACAAGACCTGTCGTGCACGACTTCACGAACGCATTACTCGCGTTCAACACGTCAATCGTGTATTTAACCTTGTCACCATACACGTCTTTACCACGCGCACTAACGCTCAACGACGCCGCATTCGACCAACCAGCTACCCGTGTCGAAGTAAACGTCGGTGCGCTAGGTGCGGCTGGGACCTTAGTGTAGGTGACCGTTAACTTCGGTTTACGCGCATCAGTCGTACACGAACTCGTTGCTTTCGGGTCTGGGTTCATCGAGCAGAAACGCTTACCAAACGCCCGCTTATCCTTATCATCAGTCGGAGGGTTCAGCACCATGCCATGATTCGCTAGTGACTTATCCACCCACTTACGCACCAACGCCGTCACATTAACACTCACCCACCCATTGGTGACGTTCGAACACCCATCACCACCGCGGTTGGCCGTGAAATGACCGCTGGCTCCCGTATCTGTTTTCGCCGTAGCCCGTGTATCCCACGTCACCGTGTTGTTGTTATACGCGTTACCTAACGGATGGAAGTTCGTTTTAACACTCGCAGCACATGAACCAGCCCAATACTGCCACAACTCCATCGTTGCACTTTTGATAATCGAGTCTTTCGGGACAGCCGCGAAATCCCACTTCAAGTACGCGCGTGCTTCGTTCTTGTTGTTATCTGAAGAGTTACCTACCATCAACCCCGGTGTCGACACATTCGGTGTTGTCGTTCCTTTACGAATCCACGTATCACCATTACGAGTAATCGAAATCGCTGGGTCAATAATCACCGGATACACCGTAGCTGGGTCATTGAGAAACCCGTCCGGTGCGCTCAACTCAACAACCGCATGCTCACCGTCTTTTATCTGAGTGCTGTCCGCAATCTCAGCATCAAGCTGCACAATCTGGACGGGATCACCAGCCTCATCGGTGCGTGCATCCCACGCCAACACGTTTGAGGGTTGGCCAACCGCACTACCGTCTTCAGCAACAAGATGAACAAGATTATCTTTCTCTTCAACCGCTAACCCTTGAGTCTCCAGCCCAAACCCAAACACTGGATCAGCCTCTTTGGGCGCTTCATGAAGTCGCAGGACATACGTTGCACCCGTCGAGGTGGCTGTCACCACAAGATCACTCGTCTCAGAGACAGCAAAGGTGGCAACCGGGCCCTCAACTATGGGTTCACCGAGATCATCAGGCCACGTCAACGTTGCTGTGTGTTCATTATCTTCATCAAGAACAACATGGACTACATCATCGCCACCAATAAACGTCGGCACGGCCGTGTGTTTTGGTGCCCATCGCCCATCAGACTGCTTGACAAGGTCCAAGTCCAGATCATGCCATTGCCCGTCATCATCACGAGCCTGGATAGGTGTCCCATAGTTTTCGACACTCCATGTCCCATCAGGGTTAGCGTATGTGCGCGTCGAATCGGTACGCTGAGAAATGTCCTCCACGCGCTCACCTGAGGACACAGCATTTAGCCGCGCTGAGAAACCATCCTCAGCCTCAACCCCCGGTCCTTCTGGCTGAGAATCTTGAGCACTATCATCAAAATCCTCCCCCACCACTGGCGCTAGATCATCGTCGGGCGCTGCAAGCGCTGGAGTCACCACCAACGATGCCAGTAACGCCCCAGACACAACCGAAGCAACACCCGCAGCAAACATCCGGCCACGACCAGTCAACACACCACGCATCACAGCGCTCCACTATCACTCAAGAAGACAAGATGAAGAAAACTTCTTGGAGAATATGCGTCTGTCACCTGCACATACAACGGAAAATGCAAGCAACCTGAGAAACCCATGAAGAAAACCTCCACGCAGCACACGTCGCCACCAAAGAGCACGGGACTAAAGTCCTGATTATTGGCGTTACCTCGAAGAATGCACGGGCATCCATGAGAGGCGCCAACTATGGCGACAGCCTCACCAGGAATGTTGCGGACGCACCTGCCTCCCACCGTCTCGCCAGCATCAACACTTGTGGGAATGATCGTTGATCTTTTGGAGGATTGTCGCTGTGAGCGCACTTCCACGGCATGTGATCACCCCAACTTCCGCTGAACGATAAATAACTATCGAACCCCAATGGGAGGCTGGGAGAATGGAGCATGTGAACGGCCCGCATCACTCCACCCCGAAAACCTCCGACACGGCAGGTACGTCTGCGCGCACCACAAACCAGAGCCCGCCTAACCAGCGCACGCAAGATCAGCGCGCGGAAAAAACGTCTAAGCGCCAAGAACGCCAGCGCAACCACCAACCCGAGGCGACCGAGGATGGGAAGCAACCAAATCGTCGGAAATCTGCACGAGGTCGTGCCAAAAACCAGCCGAGCCAGCAGGCGCCAGCGCAAGGCCACGTGAACCTTGCGCGGCTTGCCAAAGCCGCCGAGAAGCGCGCCAACGTCGAGGTCCCGCCCATCATCTATCCGGCGACGCTGCCGGTCAGCGCGCGGCGCGAGGACATCGCGAACGCCATCCGGGACAACCAGGTCGTGATCGTGGCCGGTGAGACCGGGTCGGGTAAGACCACGCAGTTGCCCAAGATCGCGCTCGAGTTAGGGCGGGGCCGCAAGGGGCAGATCGGGCACACGCAGCCGCGCCGTATCGCGGCGCGCACGGTCGCGGAACGCATCGCACACGAGATCGGCACCACGCTCGGCGAGATCGTGGGTTACCAGGTCCGCTTCACGGACCAGTCCTCCGATTCGACGCTGGTCAGGGTCATGACGGACGGTATTCTGCTCGCGCAAATCCAGCGCGACCCGCAGTTGCTCGCCTATGACACACTGATTATCGACGAGGCCCACGAGCGCTCCCTCAACATCGACTTCCTGCTGGGTTACCTCACACGCCTGCTGCCGCAGCGCCCGGATTTGAAGGTCATCATCACGTCGGCAACCATCGACTCGGACCGGTTTGCCCGGCACTTTGCGCCGGGTGGGCCGATCACTGACGACGAGTTGGTTGCGGATGGTCCGCTGCGTTCACCTGCGCCCGTGATCGAGGTTTCAGGCCGCACCTTCCCGGTTGAACTGCGGTATCGTCCGCTGACCGACGATGACGATGGTGACATGCTCACCGCCATCTGCGATGCCGTCGATGAACTCGTGGTTGAGGGCCCCGGCGACATCCTCGTGTTCCTGTCCGGTGAACGCGAAATCCATGACACGGACGAAGCCCTGCGTGGGCACCTAGGTCCGCGCGCCAACGACCCCAAAGCCGCTGGATACATCCAGATCCTGCCGCTGTATGCGCGCCTCTCCGCCGCTGAACAGCATCGCGTGTTCCAACCGCACGAGAACCGGCGCATCGTGCTGGCCACGAACGTCGCCGAAACCTCGCTGACCGTTCCCGGCATCCGTTACGTGATCGACCCCGGAACCGCACGCATCTCGCGGTACTCCAAAGCCACTCGAGTTCAGCGCCTACCCATCGAGGCAATCTCGCAGGCCAGCGCGAACCAACGTTCAGGGCGTTGTGGACGTGTCGCTGACGGTATCGCGATTCGGCTGTATTCCGAAGAGGACTTCAAAGCCCGCCCCGAGTTCACCGAGCCCGAGATTCTACGGACCTCGCTTGCCTCCGTTCTGTTGCAGATGGTTGCCGTGGGTGTTGCTCGTACCCCCGATGACGTGAATAAGTTCCCGTTCGTTGAGGCTCCTGACACTCGCGCTGTGCGTGACGGCGTGCAGTTGCTGCAGGAATTGGGCGCGTTGACGTCGAGTTCTACCGGTTCGAAGGGGCCGGGGGCGGCTAAAGCTGGCTCGGGGTCCGCCAACGCTTCGGCCACAGCCAATGCCTCTGCACCAGTAAAACGAAGCGGAACCCAACTCACCGCGGTAGGGCGTCAACTGGCCCAACTGCCCATGGACCCACGCCTCGCCCGCATGATCATTGAGGGCGGCAAGCACGGTGTGGCCCGCGAGGTCATGATCATCGCTGCGGTCATGTCCATCCAAGACCCCCGCGAGCGCCCCGCCGAGTCACGCGAGATGGCCGATTCGTTCCATGCAAGGTTTGTGGACGGCTACTCGGATTTCATGACCTACCTGAACCTGTGGGAGTACATTCGCCACCAGCAGCGTGCGCTGTCCTCCTCGGCGTTTAGGCGGATGTGCCGCAATGAGTACCTGAACTTCCTGCGGGTTCGCGAGTGGCAGGATGTGGTTGCCCAGTTGCGGGAGATGACCCGTTCAATGGGGATCGACTCTGACGTAAGGCAACCGCAGCCGTTGCGCGACGACATAGCTCAAGCACAAGGCGTCCCCGGCGGAACTGACACTCCCACGACCCCGGATACCCGGTTCGTGTGGGATTCCGACACGATTCACCGTTCCCTGCTTGCAGGTCTGCTCAGTCAGATCGGTATGCAGGAGATGAACCAGGTGTCGCTACACAAGACTGGTCGTGAGACTGCGGCGGACCGCCGGGCAAAGCGTCAGGCACGCAACGAATATCTTGGGGCACGTGGCGCGAAGTTCGCCATCTTCCCGGGTTCTCCCCTGTCCAAGAAGCCACCGGAGTGGATCATGGCGGGCGAACTCGTGGAAACCTCCCGGTTGTGGGCCCGCGATGTTGCCCGCATCCAGCCGGAGTGGGCTGAGCATCTGGCCTCGGGCATCACCAAGCACACCTACTCGGACCCGCACTGGTCCACCAAGCGTGGCGCGGCTATCGCACACGAGAAGGTGTTGCTGTATGGCGTGCCGATCGTTGCGGACCGCCCTGTGTTGTATGCGAAGGTGAACCCTGAGAACGCTCGGGAGATGTTCATTCGCCATGCGCTCGTGGGCGGTGAATGGTCCACGCACCACAAGTTTGTGCAGCATAACAAGCAGGTGCTCGCTCAGGCTGAGGAGTTGGAGGCCCGTTCGCGTCAGCGCGGTTTGGTGGCCGACGAGGACACTTTGTTCACGTTCTACGATGAGCGCCTACCCGCATCGGTGGTCTCGCAGCGTCACTTCGACCAGTGGTGGAAGAAGGCACGCATCGAGGCTCCCGATCTGCTCGATTTCTCGCTTGAGATGCTTGTGGAGGGTGGCGAGGATGCTGTCGATGATTCGCTGTTCCCGCAGCAGTGGCAGCAGGGCGACGTCACGCTCCCCCTCACCTACCAGTTCTCGCCAGGCACCGAGGCAGACGGCATCACCGTGCACATCCCGATTCAGGTGCTCAACCGAGTTGCGCCCGAGGGCTTCGACTGGCTTGTGCCAGGGATGCTCGACGAACTGTGCGTCGCGATGATTCGTGCCCTGCCCAAGGCCACGCGCCGCGAGCTTGTGCCCGCGCCGGATTGGGGTGCGAAGATCGCGCAGTGGCTGCGCGAGAACGCCCCGGCCTGGGAAGATATGGCTCGCGCCGGGGATATGGCTGAGCCGTTTGGCGCCGCTTTCGCGCGCGCTGTGTGGGCGCTCAAATACCTGGAGATTGACGACGATACGGTCGCGTCAGCGATTTTGCCTCCGCACTTACAGATCACCTTCCGCGTGTTCGCGCAGCGTGGCTCTGGGCGTCATGCAATCGCTGAGGTGCTGGGCGAATCGAAGAGCCTTGAGTCGCTGCAACGTAGTCTCGCGAAGGATGCCGAGGACGCTGTTCGTTCTGCGGTGCGTGGCGCTGTGGGGGCTGCCCTTGCTGAGGCGCAGTCACGTTCAGGTGGCACCCCCGGAAGCAGGAAACCCGGCGCACGCATCGATGGTTCATCCGGCACAGGATCGTCCTCAGGCCAACGCGGACGGAAAGCCGCACTCCCTCAGGGTTTCGAGGCCGGACCCGAGACGATCACACACGCAATAGCGGAAATCGATTCGCTCAAAACCTGGCCAGAAGGCGACGCCTACGCCACGCTGCCCAATGTGGTCGAGGGCCGGGGACCCGGCGGACTGGAGGTGCGGGGCTATCCGGCCCTGCTCGTCGAAAATAGGGAAACACAGCAACCAACGGTTGCGCTACGTATCCTTGCTGACTCTGCCAAACAAGCCGTCGAACATCGCGAAGGCGTGTGGCGGCTCGTCCTCGCCAACGCTGCGCTGCAGCCTGGTCGGATCACGTCGCGGTGGAGCGGAACCCAAGCGTTGACGCTCGCGGCCAGCCCGTACCGGAACACCGATGCACTCGTCGCGGACGTGCAGTTCGCTGCGGTGAAGGCGCTCCTGCCCGAGGCCGGGGCGATCCGTTCCGCCGAGGCGTATGCCGAGGCTGTGCGCGTAGTGAAAGCACGGATTGAAGACGAGGTGTACCGGATCGTCGGCGATGTCGTGGCAGGTCTTGCGGCGTACCGAGATCTCGACGTGACGATTTCGAACTCGAAGTCGCTCGCGTTACTGGCCACTCTCAACGATGCTCGCGCGGTTGCCGCGTCTCTGATCTATCCCGGATTCATCTCGGCAACCCCAGCCGAACAGTTGCGGCACCTCGCACGCTACCTGCGGGCGCAGGTCCACCGGATCGAGAAGGCCGCCAACAACGTGCATCGCGATAACGAGTTGACCTGGAAGGTCGGCAACGTGACCGAGCAGTTCGAGCGGGCGCTCACCAAACGGAACTCAGGTGGACTCGTAGGGCTAGACAACCCCGAGCTTGCCCAGGTCAAGTGGATGATCGAGGAGTTGCGTGTCTCTCTATACGCCGAACAACTTGGCACGAACGGATCGGTGTCGGAGAAGCGCATCTTGAAGGCGATCACGAACGCTCTCGCTTAATCTAGAGGGAGCCGGACAGTGTTCGGCGCACAAGTTTTGGAGAAACATGGCTAAGAAACCAGCTGCTATCAGTGAAACCATTGTGGTAGACGGCGAGCGATTCCGCATCACCGTCACTGGCCAAGAGGCCTCATACGACTGGTTGAGCGGGCCGAACAAGGACTACGGGTTCAGCCTTTCCGTACAGGGAGCCACCAAGTTCACGTTCCCCCGCGAGTTCCACGTGTCGCAGATCAAGCAGTTCCTCGCGGACATCGACCCAGAGACCGGGTACCTGCCCGAGGACTAGACTCCTGACGCAGCACCATCACAACTGCGGTGAAGCATACAAAAACGGTGTGGGCCAGACGGATTATCCGCCTGGCCCACACCGTTTCGCCTAACCGCGCGCGGTTGAAATCAATCAGCCGAGAGTGATGACAACCTGAACTTCGCTACCCTCATCGAGGACTGGAAGTGGCGTGGTCGCATCATGTTCGACACCATCAATCGTGACGGACTTGATGCCACGGCCCACATGATCAGGATTCTTGACCTCGATGTTGTAGGTACCGCCACGCCATTCACGGCGGACCTCGAAGCCATCCCAAGCAGACGGGATGGACGGGTCAACGGTCAGGCCATCCAGACCTGGGCGAATACCAAGGATGTACTTGGTGACAGCCGTGTACATCCAGCCGGCGGTTCCGGTCAGCCACGGGTTCTGGGCCTTACCGAACCACTCGTGGTCGCGGCCGTACAGGAACTGCACGTAGGCGTATGGCTCAGCGCCGCGAACCTCGATGTTGTCGTTCTGGTTGTATGGCAGGATCGCATCGTAGAGTTCCACTGCGCGGTCACCACGGCCCAAAACAGCCTCGGCCACGATTGGCCAAGCGTTCGGGTGGGAGAAGATCGCCGCGTTCTCCTTGATGCCCGGGTACACACGGGTCACGAAGCCAACGGTGTCGTCTACGGTGCGGAAGGCTGGCCAGTTCAGGTGCGAACCGTACTCGGAACCGAGTAGTTCCTTGACCGAGTCCATTGCCTGCTCGCCCTGCTCCTGCGAGGAGATGCCAGCGATGATTGGCCATGCTTGGTGCTCAAGGAAGATCTTTCCCTCAGCGTTCTCGCTCGAACCGATCTTGACGCCGTCGCGAGTGTATCCGCGGATCCACCACTTCCCGTCCCACAGTTGTTCGTCTGCGACCTGAGCGATGCGCTCACGTTCAGCTTCAAGGCGAGCCACATCCTCAGTCTTGCCCAGTGGGCGCGCCACCTCAAGCAGAGCACCGATAGCCCATGCGTGGAGGAACGTCACGAGCGAGGTTTCGCCACCGCCAAGGTTGAGGCAGTCGTTCCAGTCCGCACGCAAACCGAGCGCCACACCGTTCTGGCCAACATGCTTGGAGGAGAAGTCAATTGCCGCGATGAGGTGCTCGTACACGGTCCCCTCTGGGCCATCCGCGAACGGAATGACCTGGTCGAGGAACGCGTGGTCGCCGGTTTCCTTCACGTACTCGAGCACCGATGGCACGAGCCACAGGTGGTCGTCCGAGCAGGTGTCTTCCAGGCCGTGAATGAGGTCTGCCGTGTTACCGCGTGGCACCACCGTTGGCGAGGGAACGTCTGGGAGTGGCTCGGCATCTGGGTCGAACAATTCCGGCTCGAACAGGTGCAGACCATAACCCTGCGAGACCTGTGCGCGCAGCAATTCGAGGATGCGCTGCTTGGTCTTGACCGGGTTGGAGTGGATAACGGACATGACATCCTGCGCGGTGTCGCGGTATCCAAGACCAACACGGCCACCAACCTCAACAAACGAGGCAAACCGGGACCACACGACACAGGTTTCAGCCTGCAGCAGGGTCCACGAGTTAATCATGGTGTTCATGCCCGCGTGCGGGGTCTTGATGTACTGCTTGGCCTGCTTGGACTTCCAGTAGTTGCGCAGGTTCTGGCGCTCCGCGTCCACGTTTGCAAGGTCGGAGTACTTAGCCTGCATCGCACGGCCAGCCTCGTCACGAGAACCGTAGCCGAGCATGTAGACGAGGCGCTTGGTCTCACCTGGCTGCAGCGTGATCTTGTGCTGGAGCGAACCGCAGTGGTTCTGGGTGGTTGCGCTCTCATTTGTACCGTGACCGCGTTCGATGGCGATTGGGTTGCGCTCATCTCGGTAAGGGCCGATGAAGTTGTCGCGCAGCGAGTCGTACGAGTCTGGGGTCTGCGACGACGCAAAGTAGTGGAACGTCCACGGCTCGTAGTAGAAGTCGTACTCGATGATGCCGTCTTCGTAGCTGGAGCCCGAGGCGTAGAGCGACATCTGTAGGTTCTGGTTGTCGATCGTGATCGTGTGGAATGAGAACTCCACGTACGAGCCAACGGTCAGGGTACGAACCTCGTCGCCAGTGTTGGTGACTTTGACGTCCCACAGTTCCACATCATCATCAACGGGGATGAACACGGTCTGCTCAGCGGAGATACCGCGATAGTCAACGGAGAACGTGCTGTAACCCATGCCGTGACGGGTCTCGTACGTTGCAGCGCCTTCGCCTTCGAATGGCTTGCCCACTGGCTGCCAGGACACCGACCAGAAGTCGCCGTCCGCATCGTCGCGCAGGTACACGTAGTGTCCTGGACGATCCAACGGAACTCCGTTTTGACGGAAACGCGTGATGCGCCCCTGCTGGGAGTTCTTGTAATACGAATAGCCCCCACCGTTGTGGGACAAAACGGTACAGAAGTTCTTCTGTCCGAGATAGTTGGTCCACGACACTGGAACGTCTGGGCGCTCGATGACGTATTCGTCGTTGGCAGTGTCGAAGTAACCGTACTTCATGGCTGCGGTTCTCCTTGGGGTGAGTGGCTAGGTTGATTGGGGTGTGCCGTGTGGTGGCCTCCCCGGTTTCAGGGGTGCCGTCGGTTGTCCGCGCTTAGGCGGTCACGAATCCGCGCAGCCAGTCGAGCAGTTCTTCTGCCTTTTCTGGGGAGTCGGCTTCAACGAACATGCGAAGCACTGGTTCGGTTCCTGAGAATCGCAGGAGTGCCCAGTTGTCGTTTTCGAGCAAGATCTTGGTGCCGTCGGTGTGGCCGATGCTGACCACTGGGTACGATCCAACATGGGTGAGTGGTTCTGCGGCGAGGCGACGCGGCACTGCAACACGCATGTCCGGGGTTGCCGGAACGCCAGCCTCGAGCGAGTAGAGACGCCCAGTGATCTCATAGATCATCTCGCGCAGTTCCGAGATGCGCTTTCCAGTGCGGGCCAGCATCTCAGCGACCAGGGCACATGCGAAGATTCCGTCCTTGCCGAGGATCCAACCGCGCACGGTCAGACCACCGGAGGATTCGCCACCGAGCACGGCACCAATCTTGTCCATGCCCGCCGTGACGTGCTTGAATCCGACCTTGCACTCAAAGGATTCCTCGCCGAAGTGGGCGGCTAGGCGGTCGAGCATGTGGGTGGTTGCGAGGTTGCGGACCACTCCGCCCTTCTCACCACGTACCTCGTGCAGGTACCAGTACAGCAAGAGCAGCAGGTCGTTGGTCGACACATACTCACCCTGTTCGTCCACGATTCCGATGCGGTCCGAGTCACCGTCGGTGGCCATTCCAAGATCGTAGCGGCCGTTGCCCTCCTTGATCATGGAGATTAGGGCGTTGAGGCGCTGTAGATCCGGTGCCGGTGCGATGCCACCAAAGAGAGGGTTGTGGGCAGCATGGATGAACTCGGCACGAACACGCATATCAGACAGGATGGTTCCAAGCGTGAGCTGCGAGGTTCCGTACATCGGGTCCACAACGACGTTGAGGTTTGACCCGCGCACGGCTTCAACGTCAATGATTGACTCGATTGCGTCCACGTACTCACTGGTCAGGGTCTGGTCCACAACGATGCCCGCGGCGCGAGCTACGGCGAGGTCGAGGGTGACGATGTCCTTGAGGGTGAGCGCGTTGGCTTCATCTTGGAAGCGGTCGGTCTCATCATCGAGCGGCAGCGAACCATCCGCACGGAACACCTTCATGCCGTTCCACTCAGGTGGGTTGTGCGATGAGGTGATGATGATTCCGTAGGTCTTTCCCAAGAACGGGGCCGCAAAGGTGACGAGCGGGGTTGGCACGTCGTCGGGTAGGAGTACCACTGGGATGTTGTTGCCTGCAAAGACTTCGGCGGCAGCCTCCGCAGACTCGCGAGAAAGGAAGCGTCGGTCGCCACCGATCACAACTCCGGCGGCATCCTTTCCACTGCGGATTGCCTCGTTTGCGATTGCTTGGCAGAGGCGACGCACGTTGGCGAGCGTGTATCCCTCACCGATCACCGCGCGCCATCCACCGGTGCCAAAGACGATCTTGGTGTCGGTGTTCTTTCGTGGCACGAACAGGCGCTTGAGCACGATGGACTCGGCTTCTTCGAGTTCCGTGGTCGTGTTGATGCCCTGGACCTCATCGGTGTCGTAGATGCGGTACGTCTCGATTTCGTCACCGGAATCGATTGCGCGCTTGACCACGGAGGTCAGTCGGTGGTCGCCGGTGGCCGCGAGTGCATCAATCTGGTTCAGTAGCTTGACGCCGTTGGATACGTAGGTTCCCACATTGATCTCGTGGGTGACGCCTTCAACCGTGGATGGGATCTCGTCGTGTTCGAGCACCTCGGTGATGCGCCCGTCCGCTCCACGCAGGATGTTCCCGTGCGGGAATTCCCCGGTGACGATCGCGGAGAGAAGGGTGAGTTGGCGGCCGGTCAGGTCGAAGCGGTTGAGGATACCGCGGATGGATTCGGGGCGTAGGAGCGGGGTGTCCGCGTAGGTGACCAGAATGGTCTCAGCGCCGGCTGGCAGGGCGTCGCGCGCGGCGGCGACCGCATTTCCGGTTCCTAGAGATTCTGCCTGTTCAACGTAGATGAGGTCAGCACCGAGACGGTCTCGCAGTTCGGTGTCCCCTGGCGCGGTGACCACGATGATCTGCTGGGCTGGGAATACTGCGCGAACGTTCCGCAGCGCTACCTCGGCGACGGTTGAGTCACCCAAAGGGCTGGTGAGAAGTTGCCGAGAGGCGGCGTCTGCTCCCGCAGCTAGGACAACTGCAACGGTGGTCTCTAGGATGGTTGGCTCGGAGGAAGGTGCGTTCGTCATTGTTCCCTCGCTAACGTGATGTATGTGTGGTCGGCGTTGACCGGTCGGTAACAGCGAAGTGTGCATCGCACGATCGACACCTAGTCATTAGTTGGCATCCTAATCTAATTCTCAGGAGTTAGTAAGTATACTAACCTAATTATTTACTCAAATGCCACGGAAGAGTCGCATGAACAGCATTTTCCTCTGGGTTATACAGGACCTTGGGCTAAGAGGGCTCCAGGGCTGAAATCCTGGAGATGTTCGCGATCCGTTCCGTCACGAACACAGCCTGCAGGACCTCCG
Source organism: Timonella sp. (assembly GCA_031979385.1). Lineage (GTDB taxonomy): Bacteria > Actinomycetota > Actinomycetes > Actinomycetales > Cellulomonadaceae > Timonella. The sequence continues at coordinate 94,215 of DALZEF010000005.1, forward strand.
CTGCCGGGTTGCGCTCACCCTCCTCGACAGCCCCTACCTCCCGTAAGAGCCGAGCAGCCACCGCCAGTCCGAACTCATCCGCTTGCAGTGCCAGAGAATCGATCTGCTCTCGTAGGCGCCTTCCAAGCAACCACCCGTCCCCAACGCCGGTGGCCGCAAGCCCTGTCAGCACATCGCGCGTACGGATTGCCCAGCGTTCGATCTCGTTACGCCCGCATTCCGCCCGTCGGGCCGCATCCACGTCAGTGCTCGCAGAACGCACCTTCCCAACGAGCGCCTCGTTCTTCTTCTGTCCCCGCTTGGTACTGGCCGCAGGAGGCGCAGCCACCCGAGTCAAACTGAGTGACAGGTTTCGTGGCGGCTTCCCAGCAAACACGGCAATAGGCAGCGCACCATCGATCACCACAACGGCCCTCACGTGCTGCTCAAAGGCAAGCAGCAGGGTCACGGCGTTCTGTTCCACACCCGCCGCTGCAACACGTAGTTCGTGCCGATTCCTCTCCTGATCAACCACCACCCACACAAGTTCCTGATTGATCTCATCAAGCAACAGTTCACGTGCAGTCTCGCGGACCGCTATCACCTGCACACGCGTTCCAGGTCGACCAAATCCCACAGTTGCCGGGTCCACACTCACACCGATCTGCCGCGATATCTCGGTGAGGTCAAGTTCCTCCACCGCATCTACCACAGCGATCCTCGTGCGTGCAGTGGCCCTGAGTTGCCCCGTGCCGTCTCGCTCCGCGCCCTCCAGCCGAATGGTGCTGTTGCTGATCACCTCCAGAGAGCGCCCCAAGAGCAGTGGCGCAGTCCACGACTTGGTGAAGCCCGGATCAGTCCCTTTAGCGCGCCCATTGGTCAGAGTCTCCACTCTCCGATTGTCTCGGTCCCACCAGTAGGCGGTGTAGCCGCGCGCCCCCGCCGTGCTGGTCCACCAGCGCACGCCCAGTGGTACGAGCATTCCGGTGTCCACGGTTTCCGAGTCCGCGATGCCACGCAGATTAGCGGGCAATTGCGCATCACGCGGTGCCCTCAGTATCGCGTGCCCAGCGGCCCATACCTGCGCAAGGGCCGACAGCACCTGCTTCTCATCTATTTCATCCCGATCATCCGCAAGTTGGGCCACCTGCCCGGCTGCAGCCTCCAGTAGCAGGGAAAGCAACCGCAGTTTTCCCGTCTTTGCGCGCTGCGCCGCACCCCGCAACCTCTCGTGCGACTGCCGGGAAAGATGCGATAGCCCCAACCCGAGCAGCGCCTCCACCACGTCAATCGCGTACTGGGCCATCTCGCATTCTGTTCCCCGTTCCCGTACGATCGCCGCCGCGACAGTGGTCTGCGTATCGCGCACAACAACCCTGCTGGTGGGTGAGGGAGCGGCGGCAGGTGCGGGCTCGTCGGGAAGTTCTACCGTGCGCGCCCACAGGCACGCGGCGATGACGTGCACACATACCCCTGCCGCTGGGCATGGGCAGGCCGCCTGTTGCGGCCCTTGTGGCACCAGCTTGACGACGAGTTGGTCCGTTCCAGCACAGGTCACGCTCACCTGCTTGGCGGCGACGTCGAGGAGGGATACCTCGATCTTTTGCGCCCGCCGAATCAGACCCCTGTTGCCCAACTCAGCGAGCGCATCATCGCTGAGGGCGGCCGTTGCGGCGAGCCATGCGGGGAGAACGGTCATGCCATCACCTCGCCAAGCCACTGCGCGAACCGGTCCGGGGTCATCGCGGCGATATCCATACCTGCTCCCGCAAGCCTCCCGGCCACGCTCTCGTTGTACCAGGGCGTGCCGTTGTCCTCGAGCGCTGCGAGCCCAAGCATCGTCACGCCCGATTCCGCCAAACGGCGTGTGGTCGAGATCAGGGAGGCAACCGGCCCGCCCTCATCAAAGTCACTGATCAGCGCTATCACCGTGCGGCTCGGTTGGGTGACCCGCTGCTCGGCATACGCAAGGGCCCGGGCGATGTCCGTGCCACCGCCGAGTTGCGAGGTCATCAGCACCTCAACCGGGTCGTGCGCAAGATGGGTCATATCCACTATCGAGGTGTCAAACAACAACAGCGATACGTTCACGCCCGCCAAGCCTGACATAATCGCAGCCGAAACCGACGCGTGCAGGAGCGACTGTGCCATGGAGCCCGACTGGTCAACCAGCACGATGACGTCCCAGTTGAGATTCTGGCGACGCTGACGCGACACGAACCGCACATCGTCAATCAACATTCGGCCTGTGTTTGGGTCAACGTTCTTCAGATTGACCGCAATGGTCTTGCGCCAGTCCAGGTTCTTGGAAGAGGCGTGGAAACTGCGTCTAAACCGTTGGCGCGAACCCGTCAGGCTCGTGGCGAACTTGGGTTTGAGTCGTTCGAGGATATCCTCCACGACCTTGCGGATCAGGATGCGTAGTCCCTGGGCTGTCTCGGGGTTGAGCTTGCCGCGCATACGCAGCAGTGTCGCTGCGAGTGCCGGGTCTGCCGTCAGGGATTCCACCGTATCGGGGTTTGCGAGCAGATCGTCCATTCCGTAGGTCGTGATCGCATCCCGTTCCATGCGCTCGAACGTCGATTGGGGGAAGAACTCGCGGGTTGCATGCAGCCACGAGACCGCCGTCGGTGCAGAACTCTGAGAGCCGCCACCGGTCTTTGCGGGACGTGTCCCCGTTCCGTGTCGGTGCCCGCGGGAGGTGTACTGGCGATCATAGAGATATCCCAGCGCCTGATCGATCTCGCGATCCTGCTGCGCAGTGGGAAGTTCCGATTCGGCATAACGTCCAAGGATCAGGCGCCATCGGCGAAGCATCGCCTGGTCGTCTGCAAACGTCGGTTCATGCGGCTGCGCTGGTTCGTATTGCCGTGTCATCGCACCCACTCCCCCAATCCGTCACGTTCAAGCGAACTCGCAAGCAACTTCTCTATCGCTGCGCCATACGCGATATCCTGCGGCGCGGCGTTCAAGCGCACATCAATCTGACCGACCTGAGCGTTGTGAAGTCTGGCCACGTTACCCGCGAGAGTGTGCGTTTCGAACGGTTTGAGGCTCCCGAATGCTTGGCGCAGGTCAGGCAGCACCGCACGGAATGCCTGGTCGTCGAACCGAGCGAGTTGCCCGTCCACCGCCTCCAAGAGTTCCGGGCTGTGCAACACCATGTCAGGCGCAACCCGCATCAATCCAAGCAAGAACTCGGTCAGGCTTTCCGGGTCGGCAACAGGACTGAACGCTATGGCGACACGTGCGATGGCTTCGGTGTGGCTGAGGTCGCCATCAACGTAGGCGAGTCCCACGAGCGCGCCCACGATCCGCTGCGGGGTGCGGGTGTCCTCCCGTAATCGGCCCAGCGTCACGCGTAGGTTTTCTGCCGCGTCATCAGGTGTTGCGCCGCGATGCAACAGGTCACGTATTGACATCAGCGTGGTCACCAACTGTTCGCGATCCTCACCCTCAACCCGAACAGCGGTGGGAAGTTGGTATCGCAGGGTCTCGAATCCCTGCACGATAATCGCTTGCACCTGGTCCACATGATTACTGAGATCAAGGCGGCCCTGGTTCTCGACGAGATCGGCGAGTGTGTGGAGGGTCGTTACGAGTTCGCTGACGTGCGGTTCCTCGCTCATGACGTGAGCAAGGCGTTCCAGCACCCGATCAAGATAGGAATGCCCACCAAAGGCTGCGATCTCACAGATAAGTCCCGCGATCTGTGCTGGCTGTGGTGTTTTTGCCGCCTGCGCGTGCGGCAATGTGCTTCCGCCAGCAGTAGGCTGTGGTGCCGACCGCGAGTTTCCGGGTTGTGGGCTTTGTGCGGGATGTGCTCCTTGGGCCTGCTGCTGCGGATCGACGCCCAGTTCAGCCAGCCTGCGGGCAAGTGTCGCTGCCACTGCGGTGTCGAGGGTTGGGCCAGTTGCACTCAAATCGATCAGACGGGATTCAACCATGGGCGTCCACGCATATTCCCACTCTTCGAAGAGCAGTCCAAGATCGCGTCCACGCACCACATCGGCACCGGAGATCTGTGTGGCGAACCCTGAGCCGATGAACCGCATGAGCGCAAGGAACTCACGTCTGCGCACGTGTCCAGGCTTTCGGGCCGTATCAAGCGACACCTGCTTCGGCTGCGAGGTCTCCACCGAGAATCTCAAGCCCTGTGCCTTCGCACGTGCTTCGGTGACAAGCGGTGGGGAGGCGACGTTATCCGGGATCTGACCGAGTTCGTTACCGCCAAAGGTATCCGTGAGCGCAGCCGCAAGCGGACCAGTGAACCCAAACTCGTCGCGTACGAAGCAACTGAGCATCGCGTCGAGGATATCGGTGCGGCCGGGCCACGCCCGATCACGGAGGTCCGCAAGCATCAGCGTCTGCTCCACTGCGGCCTGCACTGTCGCAGTTGGAATGAGTTCATCCTCCTCGCGCGCCCGACCCACCACGTCGAGGATCACGCCCAACACGAACTCCTGCGCAGTCTTTCCGCTCGTACGCGCTTGCCAAGACCGATTCCACAAGCCGGGGGCAGGCATTCCCGCACCATAGCCACGCAACCCATCGAGGCGGGTGTAGTCGTAGCGCACAAGATAGGCTTCACGCTGCGAGTCGAGCCCTTTCACCGGGAACTCTCGAACCCAGGAGCCTTCGCTCCGCCCATCAAGGGCGTCCACAAGGCCGAGCGTATGGAACCCACCTGTCACCACCACAACCGGACCCGACTCGTTCCTCGACTCTCGGTCACGTAGGTGCTGTTCGAGCACCGCAAGCATGACTGCCTCACGCGAGTGCGTGCCGTCCGCATCGAGTTCCCGCCTCCCATACTCACAGCGTGCAATGCCGGACCAGGCAGCCACCTCGTCGAAAAACTCCCGCCATTGCGTGGTGCCCCGCGTGCCGCGCACCTCGAACAGATGCTCCCAGACCTCATCATGATCCCGGCATCCAAGGCGCCGGGCTAACGCTGCGAGCGCTTCCGAGCGGGCCAGGTGGGCTTCACGTTGCAGCGTGTGGACCTCGAAGTTGTCGGTGTCCGGCTGATCTGCATAGGACTGATCGATGAAGTCGACAACCGCTCCGTGCTTGATACCCCATCGCAGCGCCACCCACTCCGGTGAGAACGGTGCCAACGGGTAGAACGCTGCTCCGGAGTCACTCGTTGAGAGCACCGACAGTGGGGGAACGCACTGGTCACTGCCCAACGCGGTCAACAGAGCAGTGTATTCACGCGGCCCCTCGATCAAAATGCGCGCCGGTGCCAGTTCCTCGAGCAACGCTGTGAGCGCCTGCGAACATCCAGGCGAGTGGTGGCGAATGGGCACGAAGACAATGCCTCGTTCACGCCACTGTCCAAGCGATTCGAGGAAGCGTCGAAGCCTGTCTGGAACCGCTGCGCCTGCGTGGTCTCCCCCGCTGTCCTTCAGTTCCACCGTGCTTTTCAGTTCCACAGTGCCTCGGAGGCGGTGAAGAACTCGCGCCATTTCTTGTCTTTACGCGCTCTCTCACGCACGACGGAGTCCACGTAGTGGCGCATCTTCTTGGCGTCCTCCTCCTCGCCCTTGAGCACCACACCTGCTATCTGCTGCGCAATGTCGGTGGGCTGTACGGTTCCATTGCCAAAGTAGGTGGCGGACATTGATGCCGCCACGGCAACGTTGACGGCCTCCGCCGTTGACATGACCGCACCTGGAACCTTGACGGGCGTGCCCTCTCCTGTGGCACCGTAACGTAGATCGGCAAACGTGGTCACCAGCAGGTTGAGTACATCGGGAGCAAGAGGCGGACGGTCAGCGCCGAGTTCGGTGTCCAGGGCTTTGACAATGAGTTCGGCCTCGTACGCCCTGTCCTTGATGGGGTGCACAGTCTCGAAGTTGAATCGGCGTTTGAGCGCGGCGGACATCTCGTGTACGCCGCGGTCCTTGAGGTTTGCGGTTCCGATCACGTTGAACCCAGGGGCAGCGGACACTCGATCAGAGAGTTCGGGAATCATGAGCTGCTTCTCGGAGAGGGTTGAGATCAGGGTGTCCTGAATCTCCGGAGCACACCGTGTGATCTCCTCGAATCGTGCGATCTTCCCCGCCACCATCGCCTGGTAGATCGGGGACGGAACGAGGGAACGTCTGCTTGGGCCCTCTGCGATGAGCAGGGCATAGTTCCACGAGTAACGCACGTGATCCTCAGTGGTTCCCGCTGAACCTTGAACCATGAGAGTCGAGGTGCCGCTTATCGCGGCTGCCAACAGCTCCGACAGCATCGACTTTGCGGTTCCCGGTTGCCCCACCAGCATCAACCCCTGGCGTCCCAGGAGCGACACAATCGCACGATCAACCAGGGGGTCGTCGCCGTAGAATTTCCGGCTCACGCCGAGGTCCTTATTACCGACGATGAACTCACGTACCGCTCGAGGGCTCAAGTTCCAGCCCGGTGGAATAGGGCGACTCAGCTGCTGGTCCGCAGATTTGAGAGCTTCCAGTTCCGAGGCGTGTTTCAGTTCGGCTGGGGCTTTAAGTTCTGTGTGTGACATGGATTAATACTCCGACTTTCGTTCCCAGTCTGGATCGAATGCACCGAGCGCGGCGACTGCTTCATAGTCCGAGTACGCTTCAGCTACTAGCACTTTTGGTACGTCAGCTAGTGGGACGACTCCGCGTCTGTTCTTGAAGGACAGGGTACGGGTGGCACAGGTGATGTCCTCTTCCGGCAGGAACGCGCCGGTGAAGTCAAGCTGTGCAGTGAGCCCAAGTTGCCGGAAATCCTTTGTGTACGAATAGAACCATCCTGCGTCTTCCGCCAGGCCTCGCTGGTAGCCACGCTTAGTCACCACACCCCGGAACGAGTAGGAATCCGTCATGTGTCCCTGCAGATTGTCAAAGACTGTCTGGGCGTTGCCGAATTCTGGAAGTGCGTGGCTGAACTGGTCAAACAGCGGAACAATCTCGTAGTCCGTGAGGTGTTGCTGCCACTGAGCGGCTTGCTGATCTGAGACGGCAACTGCATGTGCGAGAGTGATCCGAGCGTTCAGCGGGAACTCGATCGGCTCATCGTCAATACTGAGCAATTCGCCGTCATCAGTTGGCCTGAACAGCACAGCTTCGCCGCCTGTTGTTGCGACCCACACGAGCCTCGAAATAAGTCGCGCCATCACCGGGTGGTTCCGCAGATACTGGGTCCAGTCCTCGGCAGACCAATCGCGCTCCGCACACATGGCTTCGTAGAGGCGGCTGGTCTGGATGCCCAGAAGCGTCTTGATTTCCTTGCGCGAGGAACTCAATTGTTTACGTGATTCAGCAGCGAGCTCGGGATCATCGGATGCCGTTGCTTTCGGAAGCGCTTTGATTGTCTTCCCTGCGGGGTTGGACAACTCAATGAGTCCGGATTGAGTCATGCGCCCCGTGAATTCGCGTTCACCAAAGCTCAGCCTCAGCACGCCATCATCGTCAAAACCTACGGTTGGGATGGTACGGTCAGCGAGCTCATCTGTGGTCCAACCGCGCTCTTCTGCAACCCGTTCTACCAGAGTGTTTGCATTTTCTTGCACTGTGCGCTGGTGATGACGGCGAGCCACAGACATTAAGGCTTGCAGGGCCTGAGGTTGACCGTTTCCGTATAACGACGTCACCAGTGCATCAATCTGTGCACGTCGGGACTTGAAATTGCGATTGTAGGTGTGGAAGGCGTTAGCTAGGTCGACGCCTGGCATGCCAGCACCAAAAGCGAGCAGACCCTTCTCGGTTTGCGCGCTTCCCACGAGCTCGGAAATCTTTTGGTCGTAGTGTCTTCGCACCCAATGCTCAAGTGGCAAGGCCGCCTGGGAAACAATCAAAGGGTGTGGACCATCGGGAAGAGCCTGCTGGTCTGCAAGGTGCTCCTGGGCGATCTGGAATTCACGGCCGCCCAGTTGCTCCGCGTACGCGCGGGCTTCGGCTTCGGAGGGACGCACTGTATCGCGTGCAATCCACGTGTGGACCACGAACTTGGACAACGCTGCCCGATCATTCTCGTGGAGTAGTTGAAGGTAGATACCGATGATGCCCGAGCCATCTGGAGACTTCATTTTCACGGCAGACACAATCCACCATTTGATGATCTCTGGAGCCACCGGATCTTCGTTTTTCCACCGCACCGCAGGCACTGAGTCGAACGGGAACCAGCTCAATGAAGCTGGGATCTTCGCCTTGAGGCCCTTGGTCGCTGCTGCAAGCAGGCTCTGAGGATCTAGATATTCGCTCAAGTCGGCGCCTAGTTCCGTCAGCGCCCCCAAGAGAGAAGCACGAACAATCTCGCGTTTTTCCCGTGCGAGGGCTGCGGTGAGCGGGGCAATCCCCTCAGGATTCTTTTGCTTTCCGAGCCACTGCGCAGCGGCAATCACGGAATCACTCGTAGAGTGCTCTAAGCCTTGCATCGCCAAGGCCAGCGCAGCCGGGTGCTTATTGAGCGCTTGTTGCGCATACTTTCGCGCGATCTTGGATGTTCCCATTGCGCGTGACGCCAACATTTGGAGTACCTGAGTTGGGATAACTGGGAACTGATCAATGATGTCGACTGCCTTTTCAGCTCCGTCAGCTCCGCTGTCCATTAGCTCTGTCAGCGCGGCTATGTTCTGTGCGAACCAAGGCCATGCGTGCTCTGCGTCGACACCTGATTCACCGTAGTAAATGCTGACGGAATCAGTGCGTCCGCGAACCTTGAACGCGTACTCCATCGCGCGCAGGTCCATATCTGGTTCGACTTTTCCGCGGAGGAGCCAGGAATCGTACCCTGTTGCGGGGAGCAGGTAAACGGCAAGTGCAAATGGTAGTTGCTTCACCGACCGGATCAGTCTATTTTCTGAAATTCCTGGTAGCGAAGAGAACTTGCCATTTGGCCCAGGCCGAGAGCGCCCTACGCACACGTCAATGAAATCGCTGATGTTCTTATCCGTGATCTTTTGAGCATGCGCAGCACGCTCACGACGGAACGTGTCTTCGACGTGGGCAAATGCAATCTCGCGTGCCAAGAACGCCTTGATACCCTCGCGCAGGGCAGTCTCATCCACCTGCTTCAACGGCGTAATAGGCGGGAGTTCCAGTTCTGGTTCTTCAATGTTTTCAGTCACTGCAGCGAACTGCTCCTGGGCGCGCTGAGCCAACAACGAAGCTTTGGCACCCGAGTCAATGAGCCGCCCGATAGCGGCTTGACCTTGCTCGCTGTGTGCCAAAAAATCGACAATGGTTCCGGCGCGCGAGGCAGGAAGTTTTGCTACCACCGTCTCAAGTTCTTGCACCATGGCGTCGGGAGGAAGGCACTTCACGATCTCAATTGCGGCTTCACGGACTGTCTTCGCGCTGTCACCCGCAAAGACCGCAAGCAGGGAGTGTGCCCCCGCTCTCACGCTTGGCTGTTCTTGAAGCCATTTGAGTAAATCGCTCTTACCAAATGCGCTGAGCAACTTAGACACTGCCTCGGGATCAAGTTCAGAGATGTGCGCGGCCACGTATGTGCCCGCGCCTGAGATCCAAGACGGCAACGGAGCATTTCCCCACCAGCTGGTATCGCGTTGAAACAAAAGCTCGATCATTGCGTGGGGCCCGATAGTTGAGTCTTCGGCGCGTGCTGCTGCTTCGAGCAGGCCAACCGTGACCTTTGATCGTTCTCCGAAGTGCATTGCTTGCCGGTTTGGAGAATCCGGTGCAACGGCCACGAAATCGTTGACTAGAGCATGCACAAAGGGGGGCGAGAGTATGATGGGTCGGTTTGGCCCGTTGTCGACTTGTGCGAGCACGCGTCCCATTCGAGCCACCCTTGAAGGGTCGGTCTCGTTTTCATAGAAGACTCTTCGGTTCTCAAGCAACGTGTACTGGTACTCAAAATGGCCCTTTTCGGTTGACTTCATGCCATATGATCTGAGTTTTTCATTGAAAGATAGGTCGCCTCTGAACCACGTGGTTACTTGGCCAGGCATAGTGAAGTAGTGGGTAAACTCCGGGTCTGTGTTGGCTGCGATAGCGGTCAAGACTTCTGGTCGAGAGCCATCGTGAACATAGGTGACTACATCGTCATAGAGTTCTTTGTCGTAGAACTTCAAACCGATGAGCGCGTTACGAAGTTCCTTACTGGGCTTACCCCGCTGCTTAGCACCGGTGAAGGTTTGTGCAGCAGCTGGTCCCCCAACCTTCGCCGAAGCATTCGCGTTACCAGCGGCAGAAAGGCTATGTGCCTGTGTCTCTGAACGTTTCTGTAGTGCTTCTTTGAGGCGTTCAAACATTCGATGTCTCCCAGTTAGGTGCAGCCAGCGCGTTGTGTCTCTTTGTCAAGAACGTACACTACTGCGACCCTCTGTCACTCTAAAGAATATGGTGGGGACTAGCCGTTTTATTCCCTGAGACGATTCCACTCCGCAGGTAGTCGCACTACCAGTTGGTGAGGATGCGTCCTCACGCAAGACAATAGGGAGATGGCTAAGAACAAGAACGCACAGAACTCGACTGCACGCGTAGAAACCATTGAGGTTGAAGGCGAGCGGTTCCGCATCACTGTTGATGGTGACGGTGCGAGTTATGACTGGTTGACCGGCCCAAACAAGGACTACGGGTTCAGCCTTGCCGTTATGGGTGCCACCAAGTTCACGTTCCCACGAGAGTTTCATGTGTCCCAGATTCGCCAGTTCTTAGCCGACGTTGACCCTGAAACGGGTCTACTCCCAGAAGACTGAGTTAAAAACGATGAGCGTGGCACCTAGTTGGTGCCGCGCTCATCGTTGTGTAATGCCCCGCTCTAGTACTGCGTTTTCTGTTCCCAGTCTGGATCAAATTCACCTAAGGCCGCGATCGCCTTGTAATCCGCGTAGGCTTCCGCAAGGAGGACATCAGGTACCTCGCTCAGCACAATGGTTCCCCTGCGGTTGTGGAAAGACAGCGTTTTGAGCGCACACGCAATGTTTCCTCTGGCAAGAATGATCCCGTGAAATCGATCTGTGCGCTGGTACCTGCCTGCGGGAAATTCTTGGTGTAGTTGTAGAACCAGCCGGCGTCTTGGGTGGTTCCGCGCACGTATCCTCGCTGTGTTGCGGTGTTGCGCAGCGAATACGAGTCGGTGAGGTGACCCTGCAAGTCGGCGATGCGGGTTTGCGCATCCGATAGTTCCGGGACAGCGTTGCTGAACTGGTCGAACAGTGCAGTGATGCTGTCATCCACAAGGTGCTGTATCCATGTGGATGTGTCTTGTGCGGACAATATTGCGGTGTGTGCCACGGAAATTCGTGCGTTGTCTGGCAGAGTCACTGGCTCGCCGTCCACGCCGATCAGACCACCGTCCACGCCGACAAAACCTCCCACGAGACCACCGTCCACGCCAGTAATACCAGCGTTTTGCACTGGTCGGAACAGGATAAGGTCCGTGTTTCCCACAGATTCAGCCCCACTCTTGCCCGTGGCAGTCGCTACCCACACGACTCGGGAGACCAAGCTAGCCATGATCGGGTGCTTGAGCAGGAACTCTGTCCAGTCTTGCGCTGCCCATTCACGCTGCGCGCACATTGCTTCGTAGAGCCGGCCCGTTTGCGCTGCCACGATCGCTTTGAGCTCTTTGCGCGAGGCGGTCAGCTGTTTCCGTGATTCGGATGCTCGCTCTTCATTGTCTGAGGAAGCAGACTTAGGCAGTGACTTGATTGTCTTGCCCTCGGGGTTTGTCAGTTCGATGAGTCCGGTTGCTGCGATACGCCCAGTGAATTCACGCTTCCCAAAGCTCAACCGCAGCACACCGTCACTGTCAAAGCCAGCGGTTGGGATGGTCCGGTCTGCCAGTTCCTCTGTGGTCCATCCACGATCTTCTGCAAGTTGTTCAATAAGAGCAATTGCGTTTTCTTGGACGCTGCGTTGGTGGTGGCGGCGCGCAAAAGACATGAGGAGTTGCAGGGCTTGGGGTTGACCGTTTCCGTACGCAGCGCAACCCATTCCGGTGAAAAAGACGCCAGCGGATAGAACGCAGCTGACCCATCGGACACTGACAGCACTGCGATCGGAGGAACCGTATCTTGGCTGTTCAGCGCCGGTAGAAGTGCGCAGTATTCGCGCGGCCCTTCTATGAGTACTTGGGAGGGTTTAACCTCGTCAAGGAGGCGCGTCAAAGCTCCTGAGCACCCGGGCGAGTGATGCCGAATAGGTACGAAAACGATGCCCTTTTCCCGCCACGCACGCAGTGACTTAAGGAATCGGGTGAGTCGGGGCGCAGCGTTGTCCACTAGTTCCACAAGACCTCGGAGGCCTTGAAAAACTCTTTCCAGTCGCGTGACGAACGCGCTCGTTCACGCACAACGTTATCCACGTAGTGCTTCATCTTCCGAGTGTCTTCGTCTTCACCCTTGAGCACCACACCTGCTATCTGCTGCGCAATGTCGGTGGGCTGTACGGTTCCATTGCCAAAGTAGGTGGCGGACATTGATGCCGCCACGGCAACGTTGACGGCCTCCGCCGTTGACATGACCGCACCTGGAACCTTGACGGGCGTGCCCTCTCCTGTGGCACCGTAACGTAGATCGGCAAACGTGGTCACCAGCAGGTTGAGTACATCGGGAGCAAGAGGCGGACGGTCAGCGCCGAGTTCGGTGTCCAGGGCTTTGACAATGAGTTCGGCCTCGTACGCCCTGTCCTTGATGGGGTGCACAGTCTCGAAGTTGAATCGGCGTTTGAGCGCGGCGGACATCTCGTGTACGCCGCGGTCCTTGAGGTTTGCGGTTCCGATCACGTTGAACCCAGGGGCAGCGGACACTCGATCAGAGAGTTCGGGAATCATGAGCTGCTTCTCGGAGAGGGTTGAGATCAGGGTGTCCTGAATCTCCGGAGCACACCGTGTGATCTCCTCGAATCGTGCGATCTTCCCCGCCACCATCGCCTGGTAGATCGGGGACGGAACGAGGGAACGTCTGCTTGGGCCCTCTGCGATGAGCAGGGCATAGTTCCACGAGTAACGCACGTGATCCTCAGTGGTTCCCGCTGAACCTTGAACCATGAGAGTCGAGGTGCCGCTTATCGCGGCTGCCAACAGCTCCGACAGCATCGACTTTGCGGTTCCCGGAGGGCCTACGAGCATGAGCCCCTGACGCCCCAGCAGCGATACGATGGCCCGGTCCACGAGTGGATCATCGCCATAGAACTTCCGGGTGACCCCGGCTTCCTCGTGTCCGACGATAAACTCTCTGACCGCCTTCGGGCTGAGGTTCCAGCCGGGTGGCACGGCGCGCTCAAGCCCGACATCACGCTTGGCGAGCGCCTCGAGTTCATGAGCGAATCGGACTTCGGCCGGTGGTTTGAGTTCTTGTGCTACCGCCTGATCCGTCGCGAGTGCCCCTTCATCTGTCCCGCTGACATCGGTGCCGGTGGATGAGCGCGTCATCTAGATTCCTGACTTGTCGCGGTACTTGGGGTCAAACGGGCCGAGCGCGGCAAGCGCCACATAGTCTGCATAGGCCTCTGCAATGAGAATTCTAGGGACATCCTTCAACTTCAGATCTTTACGCCCCCTGCTGAAGTACACCGATTCGGTTGCACACGGAATATTGTCCTCGGGGAGATAGGAACCCGTGAACTCCATACGCACTGTGATTCCCAGTTCGCTGTACTCCTTGGTGTACTCGCTGAACCACCCGGCGTCTTCGGCCTGACCGCGACGATAACCGCGTTTTGTCGCCACACCACGGAAACTGAACGTGTCAGTCATATGCCCCTTGAGGTCTTCCAGTGAGTTCGCATCTTCGTTGTACTGCGGGACACTCGCACCAAACTGATCAAACAGTGCAGCGACCTCATAGTCGGACAGGTGTTCCTGCCACGCGGCTGCGTCTTCATCACTCATGAGCGCTCGGTGGGCAACGCTGACGAGCGCGCTGTCTGATAGCTCTATGGAGTCATCGTTCAGGTTTATCAGATCGCCGTCTTCTGTCGGACGGAACGTTTGAGTGGTTTCACCGTCTTGCGCAAGCCACACGAGTTTGCTGATGAGTTGACCAAGGATTGGATGCCTGCGCAGGTAGAGGGTCCAATCCTCGGCCTTCCAGGTCCGCTGGGCGCACATGGCCTCGTGTAGACGTGCCCTTTGAATCCCCAGAACCGCCTTGAGTTCCTTACGTGCTGCGGTCAGTGCCTTGCGTGATTCTCCTGCGAGTTCCTCATCATCACCGGCATTGGGCTTGGGCAGCGCCTTGATGACCTTGCCCGCGGGATTCGTCAACTCGATCGTGCCGGATCCAGTCATGCGCCCGATGAACTCCCGCGAACCGAACGGCAGTCTGAGCAGGCCGTCTTCATCGAAACCAGCCGTGGGGATGGTCCTGTCCGCAAGTTCTGCGGGACTCCATCCTCGATCTTCCGCGACACGCGCAACGAGCGTGTTGGCAACTTCCTTGACGGTCCGCTGCGGGTGTTGTCGGGCAATGGCCATGAGCACTTGCAGGGCGCCCTGCTGCCCATTGCCGTACAGCGCATACGTCAAGGCCTCGACCTGAGCGCGGCGGACTCGGTGTTCCTTGATATAGGACTGCACCATCTGCCCAAGTTCGGTTCCTGGGATCGTCACGGAGAATCCGAGTAGACCCTTGTCTGCCTGGGCGCTACCCAGATAGGTGCTCTGGTGTTCGCGGAACAGTTGCTTGTGGAAGTCCTCAAGCGTCCAGCTCTCGTACGTGAGTTCCCACTCGTACGGCCCTTCTGGGCGTTTGCGACCTCGTTCCATTGATTGCTGGGCCCAGTCATATCGCTGCTGCGCGTGAGCCCGCGCATATTCGTGGCTGTCTTCCTCACTTGGGTGGGCCGTGTCCTGGGCGATCCATGCCTGCACGATGAATCGCCCGAGTTCTTCGGCATCATGGGGTTCCAGCAGGCCGAGGTATCGGGCGAGCAAACCTGACCCATCGGGGTTCTTGGTTCTATCCGCGAGCACGATCCACGCCTTGATGAGGTCTCTATCCGCTACTTCGCCTCCACGCCAGTGGACCGTTGGCACAAGATCGAACGGCAGCCAGTCAAGCGACTTGGGCAGTTTGGCTCGAAGTACCTTGGTGGCTTCCGCTGCCAACCGTTCGGGCGATAGATACTTGCTCGTATCGCCTCCGCTGGCGTCAATCGCACTGAGCAGTCCGGCACGCACAAGATCGCGTTTCTCCTTCTCCACCCGCTTTGTGAGTTCCGGGAGCACCGCGGGGTCTTTGATCGTTGCCAACCACTGCGCACACGACGCGGCTACTGCGCTCGTGCCCGAGTCGATTCCTTGAAGCGCAAGCGTGGCGGCCACAGGATGTCCTGTCAAGAGATGCTGTGCCTGCCTACGTGCGATGACGCCATCGCCGAGCGCGAATTTGGCGAGAATCTCAAGCACTGATTGTGGCAGCGCCGGAAAACTCTGAATGAGTTGATTGAGGTTTTTCTGTTCGTTGAGGTCTCCTGCGAACCATCCTTCGAGCACCTGCGGATGTTCCACGAAAAACGGCCAGGCTCGTTCTACGTCAACTGCTCCTGCACGATACAGATTTGCGGCGTCGCTGAGATCCCTGCCGAATGCCCGAAGCGCATCGTAGATTGCTCGCAGATCCGCTTCCGGATCGACATGTTTCTGCAGTACCCATGGGTGGAAGTGACTGTCCGCGCTCGTCAGCAGAAGCGCCCCATACATCCCGATCGAACGCACTTGATACAGGAGCGGCCCGATTCCGATCGCCTTGACGAGAGTGTTTTTCTCTAGCGCTGTCCGTGGTTCATCTCCACGCAGAATCGCAATGAACTGATCAATATCACTGCCTTTGATCTTCTGAGCCTCAGTCCGCATTGAGCGCTGCCAGTGGTCGTCTCCCGAGCTGCTGCGTCGGCTCTCGACAAGTTTGTCGAGTTCCTTGCGCAAAGCGGTTTCGTCCACGGTTCTACGAATCGGCTCGTAGGGCGGAAGTTCTATGACCTCAGGCTCTTTCACGAGGTCAACTGCATCTTGCCGCTGCTTTTTCTCTGCGGCGACCTTACTGACCTTGGCACCTGCCTCGATAGCCCGATCCAGTAGTTCACGGCCCTTCTCTGTCGTGACAAGGTGCTCCAGCAGTTCCTTCGCTCGCGCCGGGGCAACCGTCATGAGGGGTTGGTCGAGAACACCGAGTTGAACCTCTAGGGGAAGGTCTCCCAGAACATCGAGCGCAGCGACACGAAGTCGCTTCGAACTGTCAATCGCATAACCACCAAGCACGCCACTCCACGCTTGAGCAGCCGCGCCGTTCTCCTTGAGCATCTTGAGCAGTTCTTCAAGCCCGTCGAGCGACAGTTCCTTACGTAGTGCCGCCCCATCGACCTCCGCCCCACGCGACGCAAGGAACTCGGAAACACCATGAAACTCCTGTGGTCTACTCATCCCCCACGAATAACCGCCTGACTCAAAGAGAAGGGCGACGAACTGCTCCGTGCTGAGTTCGGTGTCCTCGCTGTGCACGAGTCTCTCAATGAACCGAGGGGCGATACGGGAGCCGGCACCGAGATAGGACTTGGCCTCCTTGCCCTCAAGCGGTATGACGGATGCGAAATCGTTCACGAGTGCATGGAGCCATGCGGGGATACTCGGCAGATCCCTGTTCGGCCCCTCGCCGACTGCGGCCATGATCCGACCGAAACGTGCGATCCGCACTAGGTCAGGCTCGTTGAGGTAAAAACCGCGCCGCGCGCCGCGCACCTTCGCGATACCGTCGCGGTAGTCTTTCACACCCCAGGGTTTGAGTTTCTTTATGGTTTCCTCCGGGAAATCGACCCAGTACCGGGACTGGCCCGGTGCAGCGAGGAATCCCGTCAACGGTTCTGCTGGCTGCGACTCAACGTCAAGCAGCACCTCGGGTCCATCGCCAGAGTGCACGTAGTCAACAACTCTCCGGAACAGTTCGGGGTCGTATGCCTCAAGAGGGAAGAGCGCATGTGTGAGTTCTTTGCTCGGACCCGAGCGTCTACTCGATCCCTTGCCGGAGACCGGCTGGTCCAATCCTCCACTTTCTGTCGATTCCTTGACCTTCGACAGTGCGCTTTTGATCCTCTTGAGCATCTGGCCTCCACAGTGCGGCGTGATTCACGTGAGATGGCAACCAGAAGGCTCTTCATCTCAGCTGGGATCAGCCTATATCGAGCCTCCGACACTCGTAACCAGTGCGTCTCATTTTCCGATGGGGTACACCATCTCGATGACCTGTAGCGACACTCCCACAGACCACTAGGAGATTGTTCCGTGACCCGCCCGTTCCCTGCTGACGCCGCGCGGCCACAGCCGGTCTATGAGCACCCGGAATCCATCCTTGTCAGTGGGAGCGTCGTAGATACGTTTCATCTGAAGTTTCGCCATCATTCCGCCCTGATTCATCGCCGCTGATAAGGTCTCTTGAGCCGCCTTGATAGGCTTCCCGCAAAGTTATACGAGCCACATTAAGAAGACACTGTGAAGCACTTACACCTCATCCGTCACGGTCAGATTTCCTCAAACGTCACGGGTGCGCTCGACACCGCGATACCCGGCCCATCACTCACGCCGACTGGTCACGACCAGGCGCTGGCCCTCGTCGAAAATTTTTCACACGTGAAACTAGACTCGGTGTGGGCATCGACTGCACTGCGCACCCAACAAACCGCAGCACCACTTGCGCAGTCCAAGGGTCTGGAGATCAACGTGCTGGACGGCTTCCGAGAGATTTCAGCGGGAGATCTGGAGATGAGCACGAAGCCTGCTGACCGGGCCGCATATCAGAGCACCATCACACGATGGATCCTTGGTGATCTCGACGTGCGCTTGGCCAACGGGACCAATGGACACGAAGTGTTAGAACGGTTCATAGCAGCGCTCGACGAGGTCTCCTCAACAGGTGCCGAGAACGTCGCAGTCGTGGCACACGGAGCGCTCATCTCATTGTGGTCCGGGGTGCAGTGCAAGAATCTCACCGAGGAATTGTTCGCGCAGTATCCCGTGGTGAACACGGGCGTTGTCTCAATGGAGCCTTCGGGCACCAGCTGGCGCGCCACGAGTTGGATGGGCGTTGCGCTGTAGCGCAGCCTGCTTGCCGACGAATAACGCAGTCGAGCTCCTCCTTCCGACCCAGCCCTGCTGAGTCGGGAGGGGGCAGGGAACGATGTTGCCGAATCGTCGCCAATCTGGTTGCCACCGCAAAACACGCTCACGCTGGGCATTCAAAAGCGGAAGGTCCGCACTCATGGGGTGCAGACCTTCCGCGGACACGTCACGTTGAGCATTCGCACCCCGAACTAGCGCCAATACCTTCCGTGACGTGAGCTTTAGAGCAGCCGGTCAAGTGTCAACAGTGCAACACCCAAGGTTCCGGCTCGAGGTCCCAGTTCAGCCAGCACGACCTCTGGCACTTGGAGAACCTTGGCCATCTCCTTCAAGTGCATCGACACCGCATCGGTCAGTACCTCGCCTGCGGCCGAAAGCCCGCCGCCAAGGACAATACGGCTTGGTCCAGTGACCATCGCGGCGCTCAGCAGGCCATGCGCGAGGTAGCGGGTGGCCAGATCCCAGGCCTCGCGGGCTGTCGGATCATGCGGCAGGGCATCGACGAGATCCTTTGAGGTCTTACCCTCTGGACCTTCTGGGTCCACGCCCAGATGCTCGCTATAGATGCGACCAAAGGCGCTGGCAGAACAGTACATCTCGAAACAACCACGCTGTCCACAGGCACACTCAAGGCCATCAAGGACGATAGGCATGTGGCCGATCTCCCCCGCTGGCTGACGTGCGCCGTGTAACATGCCACCGCGAATCAGTTTGTCATTCGAGACAATCGTCGCCGCAATCCCGGTGCCCAGGAACACCGCAAGTGTGTCCGGCGCACCGCATCCGGCCCCCAGCCGTTGCTCCCCAATCCCCGCTGCAGTCACATCGTGGCACAGATACACGGGGAGCCCGAGGGCATCGGTCAGTTCCTGTGCGACCGGGCGGTTGACCCACCCGAGGTTGGCGGCAAGCCTGACCACTCCAGTCTCATCGTCATGAATGCCCGGAACCCCAACGCCGATTGCCTCTACCTGCTCGCGTCCCTGCTCACCGAGTTGATCCAGCAGGCCGCGCACCAAACCAACAATCGTGGCCAGGACTGCGTCGCCGTCTCCTGCCGGAGTCGGCAAACTGGCCCGCGCAATCGGCGTGCCCAACGCCCCCTCAGCCCATGGAAGCACTTCACCGCGGCTGTTGGTACCACCGATATCAAGTGCCACCACAAGCGGGTTAGTCTCCATTTTGACCATGTCTTGCACCACTCCGGTTATGTCAGTTGCTTGCAGCGGGGATTAGTTTGCTGCTAGCCGCCGGATCCAGCACAACCGTTACGTCGGCGTGCCTCTGCAGCAGCGAGGCTGGCCACCGTTGGGACACCTCCCCGTGCACCATCGCCTTAACCGCGTCGGCTTTGCCTTCGCCGCTTGCAATCAAGACGATCTTGCGGGCTTTCATAATTGTGGCAAGGCCCTGAGTCATTGCGTGGGTGGGAACCTGGTCAAGCGAATCGAAGAACCGTGCATTGTCGAGACGAGTCTGTTCCGTCAGTTCTTCCATTCGAGTGACCGAGTCAAACGATGATCCCGGCTCGTTGAATGCGATATGGCCGTTCGAACCGATGCCAAGAATCTGTACGTCGACGCCGCCCGCCTCTGCAATCGCAGCCTCATAGCGCTCCCCCGATGTCGCAACACCGTCGGCTGAGGCGTCAGGAGAATTCACGCGGGAGTCATCGATGTCTATATGGCGTGTGAACTCGTTGCGGATAACCTCATAGTACGACTCTGGGTGCCCCTTCGGGAGACCCACGTATTCATCGAGGGTGAAAGCACTGCAATGCGCGAAGGACAAGCCTTCCTCGCGGTGGCGACGGATCAGCTCCTGGTAGATGGGCAGGGGCGAGGACCCCGTTGCGAGGCCAAGAACAGGGTTCGTTGTGCTGCGTACAACCTGCTCGATGATGTCTGCGGCGAGACGTGCCTGTTCGTCTCGCGTTTCCTTGGTGAAGATCTCCACCTTTATTCCTTTCACAAAGATCACCAACGTGACCTGGTGTTTAGTTCGCGGTGCGACGCTCTGTATTCGAGGGTGCGAAGCGCCGCACCACGGCTAAGTAACGGAGCGCTCTATCCCTTCACGGCACCTGAGACGAGACCAGAGGTCATACGTCCCTGGACGAACATGAAGAAGACGATGACCGGCAGTGCCACGAGTACGGCACCGGCCATCACTGCGGGCCAGTCGACAGCCTGGTTTGTCTGAACGGCAAGTCCACGAAGCCACAGCGGCAGAGTCGTGTTGGACGGGCTCATCACAACTGTTGCGAGCGTGAACTCGTTCCACGCCTGGAGAAAGGCGTAAACACCGGATGCCACGAGACCTGGGGCAAGTAGCGGGAAGGTGATCCTGAAAAACGCTCCCGTCGGTGTGCAGCCGTCGATCTGAGCAGCCTGCTCAAGGTCGCGTGGAACGCCGTCCACAAAGCCACGAAGCATCCACACCGTAAACGGTAGGACCGCTGCGACGTACACGATTGACAGACCTGCAACCGAGTTCAGCACGCCCCATCCCTGCAGCATCTTGTACTGCGAGATGAAGAGAGCCTCCGCTGGAATCATCTGCACGATCAGAATCGTGAGGATGAAGCCCTTGCGTCCCAGGAACTTGAAACGCGAGACCGCCAGCGCAGCCAGGAACGCGAACAGAAGCGCTACCAACACAACGACGAGTGTGACGGAAAGACTAAGCCGCAACGACGACCAGAAGCTTTCGTCCACCACGCGTTCGTAAGCGGAGAAATCTCCTCCGAGGGGGAGGAACGATGGGTTGGAGGTACGGGCCCTGGACATTGGAAGCATCGAAGTATTGAACATCCAATAGACCGGGAAGAACCAGAATACTGCCAGGACAATTGCTAGCGCGCTGAGCGCTCTACGGCGAATCATTCTGACTCCTTAAACAGCGAGCGGACGTATCCCGAGGTAACCAGAAGGGTCAACACGAGGACGAAGAGTGCAACCGCAGATGCGATACCGAACTCGGCCTGCGAGATACCCATCCGGTAGATGAAGGTTCCGAGCAGATCCGTCTTCGATGGCAATCCTCCAACACCTTGGAGATAGTAAATCTGCGTGAACACACGTAGATCCCAGATCACCTGGAGCACGGAAACCACTGCCACGACTGATGCAATCGTTGGCATGATGATCTGAGTGAAACGCTGCCAACCGTTCGCACCATCAAGTTGTGCGGCTTCAAGCATTTCGTCTGAAACCTGCGTGAGAGCCGAGTAGATCGAGAACGTGACGAAGGGAACGCTCATCCAGACGATGATGACAGTTGCCACGAAGTAGAACGAGAGTGGCTCAACCAGCCAAGAGTGACCGGCGAAGTCGAAGCCAAGTTTCTGCAACGCCCAGTTGACGAGGCCATATTCCGAGTCGAACATCCAGTTCCACACGGTCATCGCCGCGATGACCGGCATCGACCAGGCGAAGAGCAACGCGGTGCTCAGGATGATGCGTGCCGTGTTCGTTACTTTGGTCATGAGTACCGCGAGGGCGATACCGATAACCATCGTTGCACCGGCATTGACAAAACAGAAGAGGAGCGAGCGAATGATGATCGCCCAGATAGCGCTGTCAGTGAAGATCGCCTTGTAGTTATCAAGTCCAACCCACTCCGGCGGTGCGGTACCGAGCTGTTGCGCCAGCCCGAAACCCTGAAAGGACATGATGATTTGGCGCCCAAGGGGGTAAGCGAGCGCTGCTACCAGTGTGAGGACGACTGGAAGAATCAGTAGGTAGGGGCCGATGGAACGCTTTGGCTTGTTCAGCCGAACCTCCATCGGGTCGCGGTCACTAGTTGTGGGTTCATCACCCGTAACTGCGACCGCAGCAAGATTGTGATCTGCCATGATTGGCATGCCTCCAGACAAAACCAAAGTGCCGGGTCACGCGCCGTATCACGGGCGCGCTCCCCGGCACTCTAGTGTGTGAGATTAGTTCAGTGCGTCGTTGAGGACCGCGTCGTACTTAGCCGCGATTTCCTTCACGTCACCGCCCTGTGCGATCTCGAAGAAGAGCTCTTCCATCTTCTTGGTCTCTTCGAACGAGGCCCACTTAGGCGAAGCCGGGGTGACCTTGCCGTTGGTTGCAGATGCCACGGAGGCTTCCTTGACTGGGTCGTCTGCGGCGAGTTCAGCGTGCTGCGGGTAGATGGTTCCCAGACCTGCGACTGCAAGAATGTTCTGGTACTCCTCACCGAGCATGATCTTCAGAACAGCCTGTGCAGCTTCCTGGTTTGGGGACTTCGCGGAGATACCGATGTTGGATCCACCGAGGAAGACCGGCGCTGGGTTGCCGTCGTTGCCTGGGAGCGCAAATGCCGAGAAGTTGTCGATCTCGATCAGGCCTGCTGCCCAACCTGGAGCGATGAACATCGAGGCGTTACCTTCGTTGAAAGGCACCCAGGTGTCAGCGTCGGTTGCGTCCTTAGCTGCCTTGGTTCCGTTGGTGTAGAGCTCCTGGAGTTGCTCGAGGCCCTTGATGGACTCTGGGCTTGAGAGGGTACCAACCCACTGATCGCCTTCAAGTTTCGCGATGTCGCCACCGTTGGCGTAGATCCACGAGATACCGTTACGCCAGTCCTGTCCACCGAGGTAGAAGCCGGAGTGTCCGTCTTTGTTCAGTTCTGCCGCTAGCGTGTTGAGTTCGTCAAGGTTGGTTGGGATCTCCTTCACGTCATCGGTGTTGTAGAACACGACGCGGGAACCCGAGTAGTAGGGTGCCGCGACGAGCTTGTTGTCGTAGGTTCCACCGTCAACGAATCCAGGCAGACCGAGGTCGGTGCCACCGAGTTCATCCCACAGGCCTGTGATGTCCAAGAATGCACCTGCTGCTGCAAATGCTGGGACTTGGGTGTTACCAAGTTCCACGATGTCTGGCGTGGTCGATGCGTCACCGATCGAGGTCTGAACGCGTGGAAGCAGGTCGCCCCAGCCGATGCGTTCAACATTGACGTCGATGCCGTGATTCGCCTTCGCCTGCTCCTTGAGCAGTTCGACTGCGGTATCAGGGGTGTCGGTCTCACCGGCAAGCCATACGGTGACGGAACCACCGATCTGTGCGTCATCGCTAGCCTTGGTTTCGGTCGATGATGGGTTTTCTTCGGGTGCTTCTGCGTCGGAGCATCCGGTCAGGGCAAGCGCAGCCGCAGCACCGAGTGCTACAAGACGAGCGAGCTTCATGATTTTCCTTTCCCGGGCTGATTGGGTCGAGGGTTTTAGATCAGCCCTAGTTCTCCGCCAAGGACGTGAGCGGCGGCGCCTGATAGCACACCGTCACCGCCCAAGGCTGATAGCCGTACGGTGATCATCCGGTCAGAGAAGTGACTGGTGGCGCCGTTAACGGTGGTCTTCGTGGCCTCTAGGAATGGGTCTTCTAGCAGTTCCATAGGGCCGTACAGCACGCAGTCAAACAGGCCAAGTGCCTGCACCACTGGCGCAATCACTTGTCCAAGCATCGTGCCCGCTTGTGTGAGTTCTTCAGATCGCTGTGGTTCGGCAACATCTTTGAGGCGGGCTCGTAGACGGGGCGCCGCGATGAGCGCTTCGAGGCATCCGTTCCGACCACAGGAACATTCGATCTCGGCGTCTGTGACTTTTGTGTGTCCGATTTCCCCGGCGGTTCCGTCGGGGCCTCGGAGCAGATGTCCGTCACAGAGGATTCCGGCTCCAACACCGTGGCCAATCTGAACGAGCATCAGACCGGAAACGCTGCCTTCACCGAAGGTGCTTTCCGCAAGTACTGCGGTGTCTGCGTCATTGGCGACGTAGGCGGGGAGCGAAAGCTGCGCGGTAAGTTCAGATGAGAGATCCAGGTTCGACCACCCCAGGTTAGGGGCGTAAGCAATAACTCCCTGAGCAGTCACGACACCCGGAGTCCCCACCCCGATGCCGAGTACCGGCGCATGTGCTTTCTTGATGAGGCGGCGCGCTAGTTGGAGTACCTTCTTGAGCGCGCCGTCTCCCTTTTCACCATCGAGCGTGATTGAATCTCGCTTGATGATGTCGCCGCCCAGAGTAAGTACCGCTCCTCGGAACTCTTGTTCGTCGGATAGTTCGAGGGCCACGATGTTGTGGGCCTCGTATTTCACGGTGACGAGTGTGGCTGGCTTTCCCACTCGCGTCTCTGAGCGTTGCCCAACTTCTTCCACGAGGTTGAGTTCGAGCAATTCCGAGATCACATCGGAGGCGGTGACACGAGTCAGGCCAGTTGCGCGAGCTAGGTCTGCGCGACTTTGCGGCTCGCCCTTGTAAAGGGCTTGCAGGATGAGTGCGCGATTGCGTTGCCGCACGTCAGCCAGAGAAACCTTGGAGGATTCTTGAGCTGATAGCCCACGCGCTGAACGTAGTGCTGTGTTTCCGACGGTCGATGTCATATAGTAAGTACACCTTACTTACTAAGTCTCGTCAAGCGGGATTTTCAACTAGTTGGGCAAGTTTCTATAACGATTTCACAACGGAGTTTTACATTGGCGTTACACGTTGTTCCCCGTCCTCAGAACCTGACTCTATCAGGAACCCCCGCAGCACCCTTGACCTCGCATGCCTTTGCACAGTTGGCGCTACAGCTAGCCCCTTGGGCCGCGGGCGCAAGCGCGAAGGCGATGGCCGTTTCCCTCCCCATACCCGGCACGGAAGAATGCGATTACACCGTCTCCGTCACGCAAGACAGCTCACTTGCCCCCGAGAGCTTCTCCCTTTCCGTGACCGCAGGTGCAATCGACCTGAAGGCTGCTGACGCACGTGGGGCTCTGTACGCAGTGAACGCACTCATCCAGGCGCACAACACCCCTGATCTTGAATACTTCGAGGCCACTTCATCGCCACGCTACCCAGTTCGCGGCTTCAGCTTTGACATCGCCCGACACTTCTACACTCCCGCGCAGATCATGCAGGTCATCGATATCATCGCGGGCTACAACATCAATCGGCTTCATCTTCACCTCACGGATGACCAGGGCTGGCGCATCGAGATTGACGGACGCCAGGAGTTGACCAAGATTGCCGCGGAGAACGACACGAGCGGAGGCAAGGGCGGGTACCTGACCTTCTCCGACTACGAGGATATCCAGGATTACGCCGCTCTGTACGGCATTGAAGTGGTGCCCGAGGTGGACCTCCCGGGTCACACGAACGCCCTGCTCGTTGCCTACCCTCAGATCTCCCCGGACAAGCAACCTCGCCAGCACTATTGCGGCACGGACGTTGGCTTTTCGTGGATCGATTTGACCTCGGACAAGACGTGGGAGGTACTGGACGACATCATCGGTTCACTTGCTCGCCGCACGCGCAGTGAGTACCTGCATATCGGCGGTGACGAGGTACATCAGGTTGGCCGCGAGGAGTACGAGAAGTTCATGTCTCGCTTGGCCGAGCTTGTGACCAAGCACGGCAAGAAGGTCGTGGCGTGGCATGAGACCGCTGGCGCAACTGTTCCCGAGGGCACGCAACTACAGTTCTGGACCGCCAAGTTCAACACAGACAACGTGGCCACGTTGGTCAACGACCCGAACGTCATGGTGATCGCGAGTCCTGCGCCGCACACCTACTTTGATCAGCGCCCTGAGGATGACTTCCACATTGGTGTGGATTGGGCGGGGCTGCTGCCGCTGCGGAACACGTTTGACTGGGAGCCGCAGGAGGCCGTCCCAGTTCCCGATTCGAAGATCATCGGCGTTGAGGCCGCAATTTGGACCGAGGTGATCCCTACTTTCGAGGGTTTGACCACCCTCATCCTGCCGCGTATCGCGGGCGTCGCGTCAGTGGCGTGGGGTTCGTCCCGGATTTACGACGAGTTCACGGCTTCCCTGCCCTCGCACGGTCGTGTGTGGGCTGAGCAGGGTTACCAGTTCTACCGCTCCCCCGATGTGAACTGGGACTGATCCCCACAGATCAGCAACCTCTATCCACCGAAAATCCATCGTGTCGAAGCCAAGAGGTCAGCGTTCGACGGCCAACTCTCCCCGGCGGTACACCTGCGACACGTTGAGCCCCTCGTCGAGGATGACGATGTCAGCAAGCGCTCCGGCTTCAAGATGCCCGATGTCAGTACGTCCGAGCGCGGCTGCGGGAGTGGTCGTTGCCGCTGCGAGCGCATCGCCCAGGTCCACGCCAGCCTCGGTCACCGCATACTGCACGGCACGCTCCATGGTGAGGGTGGATCCTGCGATTGCCCCGTTCGACTTGAGTCGGGCAACCCCGTTGTCCACGCTGACCTCGAGTGACCCCAAAACGTAGTCGCCATCGGCCATGTCGGTCGCGTCCATCGAATCGGTCACGAAGATGACTCGACCCTTGCCCGCAGCGGTCACGGCATGCTTGATGATTGCGGGGTGCAGGTGCACTCCGTCGCAGATCAGTTCCACGGTCACGCGGTCATCCTCAAGGAGCTTGATGATCGGGCCGGGAATCCTGTGGTGGATCGGGTTCATGGCGTTGAACAGGTGCGTCACGTTTGTTACGCCCTCATCGATCGCCGCCGCGGCATCATCGTACGAGGCATCCGTGTGCCCAATAGCAGCGATAGCGCCGCGGGCCACGAAGTTACGCACAGCCTCCATGCCACCCTCAACCTCGGGTGCGATGGTCACCATCTTCACTGCACCGGGGTGAGCGTCAAAGATGGTGGCGATGTCCTGCTCGGTTGGCGGGATCAGCAGGGTCGGCTCGTGAGCGCCCTTGTGAGCAACCGACAGCCACGGCCCCTCAAGGTGAATACCGGCAAGTTCCCCGCTGTCCACAAGCGAACCGAGCGTGCGCACTGTACTTGCCAGATCGTCGACAATCCCCGTGACCAAACTGGCCACCATCGTGGTGGTGCCGTGCTGCAGGTGGGTGCGCAACGCAGTGCGTGCGGCGGTCAGGGCCGCTTCGCCCGAGCCCGCGAACGAGCCGCCGCCACCGCCGTGGCAGTGGATGTCAATGTAGCCGGGCACAATCGTGCCGGGCACGTCGCGTACTGGCGCCTCGGAGAACTCAGCGGAAACTGGACCGGACGCGAGCGCGACCACGTGCGATTCGCTCACGGCCAGCCAAGCATCGTCAAGAACCCGCTGGCCGGTATGAATCCTGGGCGCGCGCAGCACAAAAGTCATTGCAAAATCCTTCACATGTGAAACTTTCAGCGCCAGCCTTCCTCTACCCTATCCGACAACAGACGTTTGTCTGTTACGAACTGCGTTCCTTCCCGTTCCGGTAGGGGCCTGCTCCGCGACACCCCCCACACTCCACTTCATTACTTTGTCCGTAACTAGTGCCTATTGGTTACGAACTGCATTCATTCCCGTTCCGGTAGGGGCCTGCTCCGCGACACCCCCCACACTCCACTTCATTAC
>DALZEF010000005.1:121671-180780 GCA_031979385.1 Timonella sp.
TTTGTCCGTAACTAGTGCCTATTGGTTACGAACTGCGTTCCTTCCCGTTCCGGTAGGGGCCTGCTGCGCGACACCCCTACACTCCACTTCATTACTTTGTCCGTAACAGTCGTAGGTTAGATACATGAGCACTCACACAACAGCAATCACGGGCGGCCGCGTACTGCCCGTCACCGGCGAGCCAATCGACAACGGAACCATCCTGATCGTGGACGGAAAGATCACGAAGGTCGGCCCCACGAGCGAAGTCAACATCCCAGACGGCGCGCACATCATCGACGCGACCGGCAAGTGGGTCACGCCAGGAATCGTGGAATCGCATGGACACATCGGTATCGACGAGGAAGCCAACGGCCCCGCTGGAAACGACACCAACGAGATGACCCAGCCCACTACACCGGGCGTGCGGGCACTCGACGCAATCAACATCGAGGACGAGGGCTTCCGCGATGCCCTCGCCGGTGGAGTCACTGCCTCCGTCATCAAGCCAGGATCCGGCAACGTCGTGGGCGGTCGCACCTGCGCCATCAAAACCTGGGGTGGCCGCACCATCGACGAGCAGGTCATCAAAGCCGAAGTCTCCGTCAAGGCAGCGCTCGGCGAGAACCCCAAGCGCGTGTACGGCTCCAAAGACAAGATGCCATCGACTCGCCTCGGCGTCGCCTACGTCATGCGCGCGGCATTCGTGAAAGCCCAGAACTATGCTGCCAAACGCGTTGCCGCTGAAGAGAAGGGCGAACCATTCGAGCGCGACCTCGAACTCGAAACCCTCGCAGCGGTCCTCGACGGCACGCTCGTGTGGGACCAGCACACCCACCGCCATGACGACATCGCCACAGCGATTCGACTCTCCGAGGAGTTCGGCTACAAACTCGTGATCAACCACGGCACCGAGGGCGGCAAGCTCCGCGATGTCATCGCCGAGAAGAACATCCCCGTCATCTTCGGCCCCATGATCACCTCACGCTCCAAGGTGGAGTTGAGAGACCGTTCAATCCGCCAGTTCGTGGAAATGGCCGAGGCCGGAGTGCAACTCGCCATCACGACCGACCACCCGGTTGTGCCCATCGACCGGCTCGTGCTTCAGGGATCGCTGGCCGTCCGCGACGGTGCCTCACCCCAGACCGTGCTCGAAGCCCTGACCATCAACCCCGCCCGGTTCATGGGACTGGATGACCGGATCGGTTCGCTCGAATCCGGTAAGGACGCCGACGTGGTCGTATGGAGTGGCGACCCGCTCGACGCTCAGCAACGCCCGGAAGTCGTGCTGATCGACGGCAAGACCGTGTACGAGTGGGACGCTGCCACACACCAGGCGCGCATCGCCGAACGTTCGGAACGCTTCGCGTAAATCCCGGGACCTATTGTGGGGCGGGTGGCGACTGCCACACGCCCCACAGTCCGTTGCGATGTGTCCGTTGCACCGAGACGAAACCCTTGGCTGGGAGACGAGGACTCGTCGGCAATTGGCGACGATACGGTCGCGTTGCACCTTTTAAGCGTGCGGTTCCAGCCGGATGCGTTAGGCGTGGCGGCTCTTGCGGATCTTCTTCAGCTTCCGGCGCGCACTGCGGTCACCGCGCTTTGCCGCTTTCTTCCACTGTTTGATCGCACGATCTTCCTCGCCAAAGTGCCACAACACCTTAGCCAGACGGCCATGCACGGAATGGTCACCGAGGATGACTGCCTCCTCAAGTGCGGCCCGCGCCTCTTGGTAACGGTCCTGCTTGGCATAGAGCTTGCCAAGCTGTCCGAGCACTTCTAAATGGCCGCGGTCGCGGTGGAGTTCAAGGAGCCGGATCGCCTCGTGGGTGTCAACAACCTTGTAGAAGATCGCGCACTCTGCAGTTTCCCGGTCCCGCTCGGCGAAGGAGTGCAGAATGGACTCCGCTTCGTCGTATCGTTCCAACTCCCATAGCGTGTGCGCCAGCGTCGCCGGAACCGATGGCAGATCTAGCACCTCGTTCAGGTACTCCTCTGCGAGGAGCAGCCGTTCTTCCTCATGCATGCCCCACGCCCACATGTAGTACAGCTTGCCCAGATATGCGGTGGCGAGCCGGTCCCCTGCCTCATGCGCGATCTTGTAGTAGCGCGCCGCCTTCTTGTTCTTACCGTGTTCGTCATAGAACAGGCCCAACTCACGGGCACCCTCGGCCGGGTTATGGGTGGCCGCATGGCGAAGCAGCAGTTCCTGGACGTCCTGCTTCCGTTGCCTGCCAATCAGTTGCGCGAGAACAATCGCGTGAGAACTGTTCAATGATTCATCGAACAGCGGGAAGTTCAGTTTCACGGCGGGCACCTCACGAGCAGTAATCGACCTGTGTCACCAGCGTGCGGGAAAAGCTCCCCCGGTGCAAGTGATTATGCGACCAGCGCACCGTTGCGGACACGGGAGTGTAGCGGAGGTAGGGCTACCGCGAAGCGTAGACCTGCCACAGCGTAACGGACACAGTTCGCGGTGCAATGGGCACTGTTGCGGTTGTGTCGGCGGTGCCCCCATCTTTTACCGCAACATCGACGGCAGCGCCGCAACACTGGATTTCGATACCCGGACACGAGGGTTACTTGACTTGCGGTACATTTGCTTCTGCGCGTTTCGGATATATTTCTTACGCGTTTCAGGTAGATTGACGCCCCTGATGGGGTACCACGCTAGGGGTGAAGATGGGCAACAAGATCAGGATCGGCATCGCAGGTTACGGAAATCTAGGTCGAGGTGTCGAGGCATCGGTTGCGCAGAACCCTGACATGGAACTCGTTGGCGTTTTCACGCGCCGCGACCCCGCAACCGTGAGCCCAGCGCAGCCCGAAACCCAGGTTTTCGCATGGGACACCCTCGCCGCGCGAACCGGCGACGTTGACGTCATGATCCTGTGCGGGGGCTCCGCCTCCGACCTTCCTCAGCAAAGCCCTGAACTGGCTGGGCTGTTCAACATCGTTGACTCGTTCGACACTCACGCGAATGTTCCAGCACACTTCGCCGCGGTTGATGCTCCTGCACTTGAAACGAAGCACACTGCGGTCATCTCAACCGGTTGGGACCCCGGAATGTTCTCCCTCAACCGCCTGTACGGAGAGGCGATCCTGCCGCAGGGCAAGACCTACACGTTTTGGGGCCGCGGCGTTTCCCAAGGCCACTCCGACGCAATCCGTCGTGTGCCCGGCGTAGCAGCAGGAGTGCAGTACACCCTTCCAGCTCAGCCCGCGATTGAGGCGGTCCGCAACGGTGAGCAGCCAGAACTTTCCACGCGTGAAAAGCACACCCGCGAATGCTACGTAGTGCTTGAGGAAGGCGCCGATGCGGCAGCGGTGCGTGAAATCATCGTGTCAATGCCCAACTATTTCGCGGACTATGACACAACCGTTCACTTCATCAGCGCCGAGGAACTCGCAGAGCAGCACAACTCCATGCCGCACGGCGGGTTCGTGATGCGGTCGGGCGACACCGGTCATGGCGCAGTGGCTCAGGACGGAACCGCGCACCGCCAGGTCATCGAGTATGGCCTCACCCTGGCGGACAACCCCAGTTTCACCGCCTCGGTTCTCGTCGCCTACGCTCGCGCGGCCTACCGTCTGGCTCAAGCAGGTGACTTCGGCGCGAAGACCGTGTTCGACATTGCGCCTGGTCTGCTCGATGTTCGTTCCGCTGGAGAACTGCGCAGGGAACTGCTCTAACCAGTGAATGTAACCAGGTGGAACCAAATGTGACCATCGGGTGGTGGGGCATTCGAGACCCTACGGCTACATTCGTTGCCATCGTGAGACGGGCTTTTGTTCGCACACAAGTCGGGTCTACGATGGCACAGTAATCAAACCTGTTGCGGACACGTCAAGCGCAGCGAAGGCGGGGCTACCGCAAAGCGTAATCCTGTCACAGCTTAACGGACACAGTTCGCAACAAAAATACAGTTTCGGGGTCGGTGAAAGTCCGAACCGGCGGTGATAGTCCGCGACCCTTTCCCTTCAGTGGGCAAGGTTGACTCGGTGTAATTCCGGGACCGACGGTTAAAGTCCGGATGGGAGAAACTGTTGCGGACACTTCAAGTGCAGCATAGGCAGGGCTACCGCAAAGTGTAGACCCGCTGACGCAGAGCAGACGTGGTTCGCAACCGGTGAGCGCCTACGCGTATGTTCCTGGTGGTTGTGTTCTCGCTATTGCGCGAGTGGCAGCCGACAGGGCTCACACAGCGTGCGGCGGTACGCCGTCTAGCCGTTGCAGCGCGCGAGCGCATGCCACGCAGATTCTCCTACCTGTTTATCTCCTCGGAACGTGAGTCCGGGGAGGTTTTTCATGTTCGCACCGGTTCGTGAGGCACCACTGCCTGCGTCTGGGTCGCCTCATGATGTGTGCGAGTTCCAGCCTCGCGGTGTCACTCACGCCGAGTTGTCCGCGATGCATGCCGCGTTCGAGTTGGCGGAGAACGGGCCAGTTCAGGACGCCAATCCTCGCGTGGGTTGCGTGATCCTCGCCCCTGGTGGCACAGTGCTCGCCCAAGGTTGGCATCAGGGTGCGGGCACAGCACATGCGGAGGCTGCGGCGCTCGCTCAGGCGCGTAGTGCCGGGATCAGCGTTATTGGTGCGACTGCGGTTGTCACGCTTGAGCCCTGTGCACACACGGGCCGCACTCCGTCCTGCGCCCAATCGCTCATTGATGCCGGGATCGCTCGCGTTCTGTACTCGGTCCCCGATCCCACACCTACCGCGTCAGGCGGTGCGCGGATGCTCCGTGATTCAGGGGTCGAAACACTCGGCGGGGTTCTGAGCGATACCGGCGCTGCGCTCATCGCGCCGTGGCGAGAACGCACCCACGTAAGCAGTCAGGCGAGACGCAACCGGATCGTCGTCAAGTGGGCAAGCACCCTTGATGGAAAGGTAGCCGCGCAGGACGGCACGAGCCAGTGGATCACCGGCGAGTCTGCTCGCCAGCATGCGCATGAGTTGCGTGCGCAGGTGGATGCGATCGCGGTGGGAACCGGAACGGCGCTCGCAGACGACCCGCAACTCACCGCCCGCGGTGAACTGGCGACCCGCACACCCCTGCGGGTCGTGGTGGGACGCCGGCAATTGGCGACGACAGCGCGGCTTTACGCCTCGGGCGCCAGTGTGCTGCATGTGCGTTCGGATGATCCGCACGATGTGGTGCGGGCGCTCGACCTGAACTCTGCGCAGACCACCCTGATAGACGGCGGCCCCACCCTGGTCAGCGCGTTCATCCGCGCGGGACTGGCTGATGAACTGCATGTTTACCTTGCACCCAAACTACTCGGGGCCGGGCTTCCCGCGGTCCAGGACCTAGGCATCACAACCCTGGCACAGGCCCACGAGTACTCGCTCGTACACTGCGAGCGCCGCGGCAACGACGTGTTCCTGCGCTTTATGCGAGACGAACCCCAAGACGCACTCTCAGACCCCACCCCCAACCAGAACCACAACCGATAGGAAACTCATGTTTACCGGCATCATCACTGAAATCGGGACGATCGTGGCCACAGATTCCGATGCCACAGTCTCGCGCAACGTGCACATGACCATCTCTGCGCCTCAGTCCGTGCAGGGCACCGCGCTGGGTGGCTCGATAGCGGTCAATGGCGCGTGTTTGACGGTGACGAGTTTCGGGTCCGACGGATCGTTCACGGTTGACGTCATGCCTGAATCGCTGCGCCACACAACTCTCGGGGAGCTTGAGCCAGGTAGCCGCGTGAACCTTGAACCGGCCATCACACATTCGGCCCGCCTTGACGGGCACATCGTGCAGGGCCACGTGGATGGGGTGGGAACGCTTGAGTCGCGGAACGATGGAGAGGCCTGGACTGACCTGAGATTCCGCCTTCCGGAACGGCTTGCGAGGTATGTGGCGTCCAAGGGATCGGTTGCGGTGGCCGGAGTGTCGTTGACTGTCACGGAGGTTGGGCCGGATTGGTTTGGGGTCTCTCTTATCCCGACCACGTTGGAGCACACGATCCTTGGTGACCTGCGCGAGGGGTCACGCGTCAACATTGAGGTGGATGTCATCGCGAAGTATGTGGAACGGTTGCTCGCTGCGGGTGCGATCCCCACAGCAGCGTTTCCAACAGCCTCGGAAGCACCTGCCGTCCAGATACCCACCGCCGATTCGCTACCGAGAGATGACCGATGACCACTCTTAAAACTCAAGTCCTTAACGCATTGCGTGAGGGGCGCCCAGTGCTTGTCGCCGATGACACCCACCGCGAAAACGAGGTGGACGTGGTACTTGCGGCCCAGGCTGTTTCGGACGAATGGATTGCGTGGACAGTCAACCACACGTCTGGCTACCTGTGTGTACCAATGACCGGGCTGCACGCTGACAAGCTTGATCTTCCGCTCATGGTGAGCACCAATCAGGATTCGTTGCGCACGGCGTACTGTGTATCTGTTGATGCCGCCCACGGCGTGACCACGGGTATCTCCGCGCGGGACCGTGCCCGCACCGCTCGGGTGTTGGCCTCCCCCAACGCTGTTCCAGGAGATCTCATCAGGCCTGGGCACATGCTCCCGCTGCGGGCGGTGGAGGGCGGCATACTGGAGCGTCCTGGTCATACCGAGGCGTCGGTCGATCTGTGCCGTCTGGCCGGATTGGAACCGGTCGGCGTCATCGCGGAGTTGGTGAACCCAGACGGTTCGATGATGCGACTGGTTCAGGCCCGCGAGTTCGCTCTCCGTGAGGACGTCCCCCTGGTAACGATCGCCCAGATCATTCAGTGGGTCCAAGAGGATGATGGCCGGGCCACGCAGAGCGTGGAGGTGCATTCCGGCTCGACCACATCCGCTCAGCAGACGGGTGTCGCCGAGCAGACCGAAACGCATGACGCTGGACGTATCCGCCATCGCCCACACCTTGCCTCTCGTGTCTGCCTCACCGCAAGTGCCCAACTGCCGACGGTGCATGGCGAGTTCGACATGCACGTGTTCAAGGACCAGGTGACTGGACATGAGCACGTAGCTTTGGTGAGTGCGGTTCCTGGAACCCTGGTGCGGGTCCATTCGGAGTGCCTGACCGGCGATATCTTCGGTTCCAAACGCTGCGATTGCGGTCCGCAGTTGGATCATGCGCTTGATCGAATAGCACAGGCCGGCGGCGTCCTGATCTACCTGCGCGGACACGAGGGCCGTGGGATTGGCTTGACGGCCAAGATTCGCGCCTATGCACTGCAGGAACAGGGGCGCGACACCGTTGATGCGAACACCGAACTTGGCTTCGCCCCCGATGCCCGCGAATACGGTGCGGCCACCGCGATCTTGGATCAGTTGACGGGCGATTATCCCGAACTCAATGCTCCGATCACGCTGTTGACCAACAATCCTGAAAAGGCCGCAGAACTCGAATGGGAGGGGATTCCGGTAGCCCGAACCGAGCGCATCTTGGTTGGGCGGACGGCGGAGAACGCAGCCTACCTCGACACCAAGTTTGCACGTATGGGGCACCTCCCCCACTAGTTTCTCCTGGCACACAGCCGCGTTCGGTGTGCCACAGTGGGAACCAGCTCCGTGCGATTCCCACCCATCCTGTCCCCAACTAGTGCTGTGCGGTAGTTCCGCCGACCTACCGCACGGCCATCTCACATATCTTCTCTGGTTACGAAAGGTTCCACCATGAGCACTGGAAACGGCCCCCGTACTATCCCGTCCGCACAGGGGCGTAAGATTCTCATCGTTGCCGCGAGTTGGCACACCCTTGTCATGGATGCCCTGATCGCAGGCGCTATTCGCACGATTGAGCAGGCTGGTGCCACCTATGCGCTTGTGCGCGTGCCTGGCACCTTCGAACTGCCGGTTGCGGTTTCGCATGCGGTCTACAGGAACGAGTCCATTGCCGACGAGTCGGCCTCGTTCGATGGCATTGTCACCCTGGGTGTGGTGATTCGCGGTGGGACGCCGCACTTCGAGTACGTCTGCCAGGCTGCGACACTTGGTCTGACCGAGATCGCTTCGCGCTCTCGAGTCCCTGTCGGGTTCGGAGTCCTTACCTGTGACAACGACCAGCAGGCTCGCGAACGCGCCAGCCTTGATCCGACCGGGGAGAACAAGGGCGTTGAGGCTGCCCAGGCGGTTCTGGCGACTCTTGAATCGCTCGACCAGATCGACGCGTTCTTTGCTTGATCGTTTAGCCTCTGGATCGTTGCATGTGCCGCATCCCTCGCTCTGGAACTTATTGCTGTTCGGACAGGGCTAGATCGATGACTGCCTTGAAGTCCTCGTACGGTGCGGCCCCCATGAGCGGGCGACCATTGATGAGGAAGGTTGGGGTGGACTGCACGCCAATGTGCTGCCCTTCCTGGTAGTCGTTCGCGATTGCCTGTTGCAAGTCTTGGTTCTCGAAGGCCGCCTCAAACGCAGCAAGATCCTCTATACCGATGCTTTGCGCCACCTCAAGGACCGCTTCTCGGGTGACTTCCTCGCGTGGAATGCCTGCCCGGTAGAACGCATCCTGGTACTCCCAGAACTTGCCCTCCACGCCCGCTGCTCGCCCGCCTAGGGCCGCATTCTGCGATGGTTCGCCAAAGATCGGCAGGTCACGCCACTCCAGGCGAACCAACCCCTGTTCCACGTAGTCCGACATGATCTGCGGCAGGGTTTCGAGAGCGAACTTACCGCAGTACGGGCAGGTGAGATCGGAGTACTCGATCATGACCACAGGGGCGTCAACCGCACCAATCGCGTGCGTGTCAGCGGCATCACGGCGCGCGAGAGTTGCAAGGGCCTCAATCATTTCGCGCTCACGGTCAACGTCCACTGCAACCTCGTCTTCTGGAACTGCGGTCGCGTCATCTGTGTTGTGCGGCGAGGGGTCCACCTCGGTGGCTTCCGGCGCCGTCGTGGTCGCCTCCGCGCCTGCTGGAACTCGGGATTCCGGGGTACTCGGCGATGCTACGAGGAACAGGATCAACCCCAGCGCGAGCATGAAGATGACGATAATGGCCCCAGCCAGCAAACGGCTTGAGCTAGGTGACTTGTCTGGTCCATACCCGAGTCGGTTCGGGTCCATCATGCCCGGTGCATAGTTCTGGGCGTTGACGCCGTAGTTGGTTGAGTTCTGGCCAACGAACTGATCGGCTACACCGTAGTCTTGCGATGCTTGGTTTTGGCCTACATATCCGGTCGAGGAACTGGAGGAAGCATTCTGGCCCGGCATAGCATTTTGTCCTTGGTAGGACTGTCTATTCACGTTGGGCTGTGGTGGTTGCCCAGATTGGCGCGGATCATTGCCATATGGGTTAGGAGGGGTGGAGTTACTCATGATGGCGGACCCTTTCGCGGTAGTTACTGGTTTCACCCTACCCGAGCGTTCCTGTCCAACAGCAGTACTTTCGTCGGGCCAACGCACCACAATCCAAGCCGGAGACGGGGTAGAGCCGTGACCGACTCGTCGCCAATCTAGTCGCGGGCCCGCCAACCACAGACCAACATGACGATTTTCCGGAGTCAGTTACACATAAAACCACCCTGATCCCGGAAAATCACCATACGAGTAGGGTGTAGCGGCTTCAGAACCTGCTCCAGCAAACGCACCCGCCCAAAACCGACGAAACCACCCGTTATGTGGGTGGTTTCGTCGAAAAATGGGTGGGTTGTGCGGGTGGCTAACGCACCTGTGCTCAGATATGAGCCGCGTATGCCCACGCGAGCACCGCCAGTACGAGTCCCGGAGTATCCACCATACTGACCCTGAATTCCGAGCCTAGGAGACTCCATACCGCGTAGTTCGTCACCCCAAACACTGCGACGAAATAGATGCTCTGCGCCACGGCAACGAGCTTGGCTCGGGTCGCCAGAACAGTCCCGGCCACGCCGTCAAGGAAACCTTTGACCAGCCAATAGATAAAGAGCAGCGCCACAGTGTTCAACGTCAGGACACCCAACTGAAGCGCGATAGAAGCGGTCTCATCCATAAACCAAGCGACCCGTGAAGACGGGATGAAGGCGATCAAGGGAAATACCCACACCAGCACGATGCAGACCAGCGCGCCGCGTAAATACGCTGCTGCTCTCCCGGCATCTTCACCCTGCCGCGCCTTAACGCCCGCGATACCTGCCGCGGCAAGCGCCAACAGTGCGAACGCGATCTCAGCGGCAGGCAACATCGTGAACGCGTAGGGCAACAGTTCCGGGCTGTACTCCCGCAGGCTGGGTATGCCGGCGATGAGAGAAACGAGACGCCCGAGGGCAGCGATTCCCCACAACATCGCCGAGACATGAAGTGCACGCTGAGCCTTACTCGACGCATCTGGTTGGAGAAGCAACCACGCGAGCACCGCTAATGCACCGAGATGGCCGAGCACGATGGCCGCTTCTGACAGCGTGTGGAACCCGTCGAAAGCCCACCCGAGGATGAACGGATCTAGGCTGAACACAATGAGGGAACCCACCCACCGGAGCACACCCAACGCAACGACAAGGAACGCAACCACAGCAAGGATCCGTACGATGACGCTCACAGCCTGTGGTTTGGGAGCCCGATCTAGGCTTGAGCTTTGTGTCGCATACGCGTCCATGGTGATTCCCTAAGGCTCGAGGTACGGCTGTCCGCCATTCCCCTCATCCTAGGCTCTGGCAGCCCCAGATGGCTATCCTAATCAGGACTTTTACCGAAGCCAGACTCGCCAGACTCGTGCGACCGCAAGCGACACAACGGCAAAGACCGCGAGCGTCACCACGAGCGTTTGCGTCGTGCCGATCAGTCCAAACGCTTCAATCCCGTCAGCCGACACTTCAACATAGAACTCGCTGAGGAGCCATCTGGAAGTCACCGTTGTCGGTGCAACCACATCGAACTGCTCGACAGCGTTGATCATGCCGTCAAGGTGCGAAATGACCGCGAGCAGCCAGCCGTACAGCAATACGGCCAGGGCAATGCTGCCCGCCCACACACGGGGAACCTTGGTGCCATGGGCATCGAGATACTCGGCGGCGATGACGCGCGCGTTCCCTGCTTGGCGGATCGCACCGCGCATCCCAACGTCCTGCGCAGCGGCAGTAAGTTCCCCGCGAAGCCCATGCTTGATCTCCTTGACCTTCTTGTCGGGCATACCAACCAGGTGCAGTTCTAGTGTGAACAAGTACCATTCCCTGCGAGTCTTGTCTGCAAAGGTGAGCGCTGATGGAGCCTGGTGCTGGTTACTCATCGTCTGTCTCCATAATCCGGTTAACAACGGTGTTGAGTGCCTGCCACGCACTGTGGATTGCGTGGAGTTCCTGCTCACCTGTCGGTGAGATGGCGTAGTTTTTTCGGGCGGGCCCGCTGCGCGATGGGACGAGTTCAAACGTCAACAGGCCTTCGCGTTCAAGCCGCGTGAGCAGTGGATAGACCGTCCCCTGGGTAATGTCCTCAAGCCCTTGCCCTTGTAGCCGCTGCACGAGGTCGTAACCGTAGGTCGGTGCTTTGGCGAGTTCGGCAAGGATCAGCATCGGCAGCACGCCTTTAAGGAGTTGCGGATCTTTTTTGGATGGTGGCACTGGAACCCTCCATATGTTTCTTCCTGACTAAAAGGTATTGCCTACTAGTATGCAATGTCAACTAGTGGTGGCGCACAGTAGCATTCATCGGATTTACGACGATTTGATACGCTCACGCAACACCTCACCGTGGCAGCCCGTTGCGCTCTTCAACGCCAGGGCATGGGCGGGACCTGCCCACATGTGCGGTACTGAGAGCAGGCCGAGCCCACTCTCAGAAAACAAGACTGGGGCAACCCTGGCAAGAAATGTCGTAATTACGTATTATTGAAGAATGGTTGAGAACTTAAATGCGCCCGATCTGACAGAACTACGTGACGAACTGCGTGCGCTCAGCGCACGAGTCACCGCGCTTGAATCCCACACCACAGGATCAGACAGTGGACCAGCCCTTGAGGCCCATACACCGCAAACGCACGCCGACAACGACAGTTTCTGGGCACTCAACGGACTGACACGCCGCAGACCCGAGGACGAGACGACTCAGAGCGGGGCCGTCATGCTCGTCGGCAATATGGACCTACCAACGGGCGGAACTGTCTCGTGGCAACAAACCGCTGGCAGCGAGAGCCTCCTGGAGAACGACTGGGCCGAGCAAGCGCATGCGCTTGCGGCACTCGGCCATCCGGCGCGACTCAACCTGCTCCGGCACATTCTGAACGGAGCGCGAACAACCTCAGAGCTCACGGACGCATTAGGTGACGGCACAAGCGGACAACTACACCACCATCTGCGCCAACTCATCGCCACTGGTTGGGTGCGCCAGGCTGGACGCGGACTATACGAGGTCCCCGCCAACCGAATCGTGCCGCTGCTCGCATGCGTGATGGGAGGAGAACGATGAAATCGCTCATGCTCGCGCTGTATCGCATCCGCGGAATCATGTACTACGCAGTCGCTGCCGTGCTGATCGGGAACGTTCTCATCGGTGACTGGTTCGATACTGGACCTGCGCGGTCGATCAGGCTCACGCTCGTCCTTGTGGCCCTCGCACTGTTTGTTGTCTGCTTCCTGACTATCGTATTCGGCAAGAAAGCACTGCCGCAGTCTGCACCACGGGAGGTCATGCCTCCGGTTGCCGGACGCTGGATGGCGCTGAACAGCCCGTCCACGAGGGTGCCAAGCCACGGTGTGCGCATGTACGGGCAGGCCTACGCAATCGACCTAGTGCATGAACCTGCCGCTGACACACGGCCGGAATTTGGCGGGACGTTCATGCGAGCCAACACTGCATACCCCGCATTCGATCAACCTGTACACGCCATGGTGAGCGGAACTGTGGTGAAGGTATCCGACTGGCGGCGTGATCACCGGGCACGTTCCAACCCGCTGAGTATTGTGTACATGATGATCGAGGGAGCTCTACGCGAGGCGGGTGGCCCCGGAAACATCGTGGGAAATCACGTGGTCATCCGCACCGACGATGGCGTGTTCGCGGCCGTTGCACACCTGAAGCGAGGCAGCGCTCAGGTATCCATCGGCGATGTGGTCGCTGCTGGGCAAGTTATCGGATCATGCGGGAACAGCGGCAATTCGAGTGAACCACACGTACATGCGCAGTTGATGGATCGAGCCTCGTTCTGGACCGGTCAGGGAATACCCTTTACTTTTGCCAATGTGGAACTCGAACCACTAGCCGAGGATACTGCTAGTTCTGGCGACAACCCTGACGCACGCGTGCTGGAGTTGCGTGCATCGGTGCCGCAGAACGGTCAGTTCATGCTTTCTGTCCGGTAGCAACTGCGAGCACCAAATACCGCGGGTCGACGGAAACCACTCTCACGGACTGCCACCGTTCCAACCGGAGGCCGGAGGGCTGTGCAACCGACTCGTCGTCAATCCGAAACGGCAAGCGGTCTACCCACCTTCCACTTCTAGTGCACGCGTTGCGGGCGGTTGGAACCGCCCGCATCAGCGTTCAGACGGTCAGCGCGACAGCGCTCGCTCGATGTCTTCGAGCAGGTCCTCAACGTCTTCGATACCCACGGACAACCGGATGATGTTGTCGGGAACCTCAAGCGGGGTGCCTTTCACCGACGCATGGGTCATCTCGGTTGGGTAGCCGATCAGCGATTCCACGCCGCCCAAGGACTCAGCCAACGTGAACTGTTCGGTGCCCTCAGCGAGTTTCAGCGCTGCTGCGGCCCCACCCTTCAACGCGATGGACAACATGCCACCGAATGCGCGCATCTGCCGTGCCGCGATCTCGTGGCCCGGGTGGTCCGATAGCCCTGGGTAGTACACGCGCTCAATCGCGTCATGCTTCGCAAGATACTCGGCGATGGTCGCAGCGTTCGAGGCGATCGAGTTGGGAATCGTCACCTGTAATCCCAGTTAGACTTGTACGAGGCGAATGGCCGGAATCTGATCTGTTGGGAATCGTCACCTGTAATCCCAGTTAGACTTGCGTACTTCGTTAGGGCGCTTCGATTTACGTTGGGAATCGTCACCTGTAATCCCAGTTAGACTTGTGGCAAACGCAAACTCGATGCCCTGCAAGTTGGGAATCGTCACCTGTAATCCCAGTTAGACTTGCCCGAGGTAGGCGAGACTGAAACATCGTGTTGGGAATCGTCACCTGTAATCCCAGTTAGACTTGGATCGGAGTAGGTCGCGTACGAGTGCTTGTTGGGAATCGTCACCTGTAATCCCAGTTAGACTTGTTCTCGTCTGGCTATCAGACGATTGTCGGTTGGGAATCGTCACCTGTAATCCCAGTTAGACTTGTTGACCTTGACCGAGACCGCCGTTTATGGTTGGGAATCGTCACCTGTAATCCCAGTTAGACTTGGCGGTACGCAGGGCCACCCCCGAAAGGTGTTGGGAATCGTCACCTGTAATCCCAGTTAGACTTGTTTTCCGTGCCGTCTTGATACCTCAATCGTTGGGAATCGTCACCTGTAATCCCAGTTAGACTTGGAGCGCGTCGTGACAAGTGGGAAGCAAGGTTGGGAATCGTCACCTGTAATCCCAGTTAGACTTGCGCCATTCCAGCTCTTGAACTTGCTTTTGTTGGGAATCGTCACCTGTAATCCCAGTTAGACTTGCGACTAGCCGTGCCCCAGGACAAGATCTGTTGGGAATCGTCACCTGTAATCCCAGTTAGACTTGACCGCCCGCCTAGCCGCCAAAGGCCACCGTTGGGAATCGTCACCTGTAATCCCAGTTAGACTTGGAGCGCGTCGTGACAAGTGGGAAGCAAGGTTGGGAATCGTCACCTGTAATCCCAGTTAGACTTGCGCCATTCCAGCTCTTGAACTTGCTTTTGTTGGGAATCGTCACCTGTAATCCCAGTTAGACTTGCGACTAGCCGTGCCCCAGGACAAGATCTGTTGGGAATCGTCACCTGTAATCCCAGTTAGACTTGACCGCCCGCCTAGCCGCCAAAGGCCACCGTTGGGAATCGTCACCTGTAATCCCAGTTAGACTTGCTCGGGCGCTTGAGTTCGCGAAGCGTGGGTTGGGAATCGTCACCTGTAATCCCAGTTAGACTTGGCACCATAAATAACGTAGGTGACTGAGAGTTGGGAATCGTCACCTGTAATCCCAGTTAGACTTGGCAAAACGAACCTTGACCGGCTTTTCCCGTTGGGAATCGTCACCTGTAATCCCAGTTAGACTTGAGTCGATTGGCTTACCGTTCAAGTCCTCGTTGGGAATCGTCACCTGTAATCCCAGTTAGACTTGTATTCTGCGTCTGTGAGTAGTTTTCCTAGTTGGGAATCGTCACCTGTAATCCCAGTTAGACTTGTGCGCCTCAAAGTCCTCTACCGAACTGTGTTGGGAATCGTCACCTGTAATCCCAGTTAGACTTGGTCGGCCCGTACAAGCCGCCTGCGAGCGGTTGGGAATCGTCACCTGTAATCCCAGTTAGACTTGCTTGAGCCCAGCGCACGTCTCCTGGAGCGTTGGGAATCGTCACCTGTAATCCCAGTTAGACTTGGCGGGTGGCGACGAACTTCCCGCCGACTGTTGGGAATCGTCACCTGTAATCCCAGTTAGACTTGCCGTTTCCGCCGTCCTACACGGGGCGCGGTTGGGAATCGTCACCTGTAATCCCAGTTAGACTTGAGCCGATCCACTCTTGCTCGACGTTTTGGTTGGGAATCGTCACCTGTAATCCCAGTTAGACTTGCGTTCCACCAACACGAGAAGGCTCCTTTGTTGGGAATCGTCACCTGTAATCCCAGTTAGACTTGGCCCTTAAGGCGTATGCACACGCTTTCGGTTGGGAATCGTCACCTGTAATC
Source organism: Timonella sp. (assembly GCA_031979385.1). Lineage (GTDB taxonomy): Bacteria > Actinomycetota > Actinomycetes > Actinomycetales > Cellulomonadaceae > Timonella. The sequence goes on from DALZEF010000005.1 coordinate 137,395, forward strand.
CCAGTTAGACTTGGAGAGGTTACCGCCCACAGCAAACACAAGTTGGGAATCGTCACCTGTAATCCCAGTTAGACTTGCCCGTCGCTCATGACCATCCCTTTTCTCGTTGGGAATCGTCACCTGTAATCCCAGTTAGACTTGATACCAGCAAGACCGCGCGACATCGTTTGTTGGGAATCGTCACCTGTAATCCCAGTTAGACTTGCCACCTTGGAGGATTTCATGTCGTCCGTGTTGGGAATCGTCACCTGTAATCCCAGTTAGACTTGGCTTTAGCCCATTCCTCAGCGGACTCTGGTTGGGAATCGTCACCTGTAATCCCAGTTAGACTTGAGGCCAATCATGCTGAGGAATTGGCAGAGTTGGGAATCGTCACCTGTAATCCCAGTTAGACTTGTTGAAGGTGTACGGGCCGGTGCCGCCTTGTTGGGAATCGTCACCTGTAATCCCAGTTAGACTTGCAGCTCGCCGCCACGCCGAAAACGACCTGTTGGGAATCGTCACCTGTAATCCCAGTTAGACTTGAGGTTGGCGCGCTTGATCACGTTCCACGGTTGGGAATCGTCACCTGTAATCCCAGTTAGACTTGCCGGCAGCGAACGCGGCGATAAATCCAGGTTGGGAATCGTCACCTGTAATCCCAGTTAGACTTGTTAACGCGCCCTTCCACGGCTTGGCCATGTTGGGAATCGTCACCTGTAATCCCAGTTAGACTTGCAGGACGGCTAGACCTCAACGACCAGGTGTTGGGAATCGTCACCTGTAATCCCAGTTAGACTTGCGGATTCAGTGGGGGTAGGATCTGGGCTGTTGGGAATCGTCACCTGTAATCCCAGTTAGACTTGGGCTTCTACACGACACCGCCCCCAACATGTTGGGAATCGTCACCTGTAATCCCAGTTAGACTTGAATTGTTCTTGCTGCTCATACGCGGTTTGTTGGGAATCGTCACCTGTAATCCCAGTTAGACTTGGAAAATCGCGTGGATCGTGTGATTCGAGGTTGGGAATCGTCACCTGTAATCCCAGTTAGACTTGTCAAGCAGTACGTGTTCGACCCGCTCAAGTTGGGAATCGTCACCTGTAATCCCAGTTAGACTTGACGCTGTGCTCGTGGATGAGGTGGAAGTGTTGGGAATCGTCACCTGTAATCCCAGTTAGACTTGTCGAGCGCCGCCGCGTCACACCGAGCCAGTTGGGAATCGTCACCTGTAATCCCAGTTAGACTTGATTTCATTCGCACACGCTTCCCTGAGCAGTTGGGAATCGTCACCTGTAATCCCAGTTAGACTTGAAAGTTTGTCCCATAAGTCGGAGAGTTTGTTGGGAATCGTCACCTGTAATCCCAGTTAGACTTGTGACATGCGTCGATACTCTAAACGACCCGTTGGGAATCGTCACCTGTAATCCCAGTTAGACTTGGAGTCGTAGTCCTGCGCGACGTCTAAGCGTTGGGAATCGTCACCTGTAATCCCAGTTAGACTTGAGGAAAGAGACCGCCTCGACGCGGGGGAGTTGGGAATCGTCACCTGTAATCCCAGTTAGACTTGGGGATCCCAGAGGATAGGCCTGCCAGGTGTTGGGAATCGTCACCTGTAATCCCAGTTAGACTTGGCGCCGTCACCGGCACCCGTGAACCACTGTTGGGAATCGTCACCTGTAATCCCAGTTAGACTTGAAGAAGCCTACGCGGACGGCGTGCCAATGTTGGGAATCGTCACCTGTAATCCCAGTTAGACTTGTTAGTGGCCTAAGAACCTTGATTTTGGGCCACTAACAAGCCGAAGTTGGGTGGATTTTCTGCGAGGAATCGCAGCATATCGTCCCGAGACTAGCCCGTTGGAAGCAAAATCTGAGGCCTTGCCTCTGTAAACCACATAGGTTAGTCTCTACAACAGAGAAGGTGACGAATTCTCAACAAAGACCGAAAGGTCTGACTTCTTCAGTGGGCCCGCAAGGGCCCACTTTTTCTTCCTCAGAACAGTAGCAACTGCGGAGGCGGGGCTTCCGGTGATGGATCGTCACCAACCACGTTCTCAATGCGGAGAGTCGCAGCCCATTGCGTATCCGTGAACTTCAGAACCCGTACAACACCACCCGGTGGCAGTTCTTGCTTGAGTCGGATCAAGGTCCGTGCCAAACCCGTACTGTTGATGAAATACTTCGCGTAGACGCTCCATTGCACCCTTAGAAACCCTTCATCAAGCAAGAGATTCCTGTACGCATTTGCGGCGCGCTGTTCCTGCCTCGTGACTGTGGGCAAATCAAACATCACCATCGTCCACACAGGATCAGCCACCGCTCGTTCACCTAGACCACAGTGGTGGTTTGAAAGAGGCTAAGTCACCTTCAACATAGCGAGCGTAGCTCTGACAAGCCTCACGCACCGATGTGTTTACGTTCTGCCCCTCTATTCCATAAGGCGCACCAAGCACTGCCGCTAGGTCCGCTTTCATCGAACGATCAAGCGTTTCATAACGGTCACAGACGCTAGCAACCTGATGATCTATAAGCGGTCGAAAGGGTTCGATCAAGTCATCCGCAAGAGCGAAGGTGTTATCACGACTGCGGTGGAACAGCGCAAGTGACGGGCAAAGCCCCGACCCCACCAACTCACGGATAACCACGCCTCTCAGAAGGGTGTACCCATAGTTCAACGCACCGTTAATCAGATCTGGAGCATCGTGATTGCGCCTAAAATCTGTGCCAAAAAGAGCCCTCCAGTACACTGCGGCGGCATGCCCCTCAAGGTTCTCTGGGTCCCCGGACCTAACTTGCTTAGCTAAGTTGCGCAGCAGGCGTGTTTCCGGCTTCTGATGTTGTTCTAGGCATAACGCTTGCGACAGCACCTTAGCCGCAACGATTCTCTTCCACGCGTTCTTCTTACGCGGTTCCGTCATCTCTGCTTGCGCGCGATGGCGAGCGACGACTCGCGTGTTATCCGACCACTCAGCAAGATAGGCTATAGGCACCTGCCTCCAGTCGCAGATAAGCACCGCAAAGTCATACTGCGTGGCTTTATGAACCAACCCGTAGCCCCACGAGGCCTTCTGCCCGAGCAGTACAACACCAAGATCAGTGGCAGGCACCCGCACCTCTCCCACCACTAAGGAGCCACGTTCCGCAGAAACATAACCCTCGTGGGAGATGAGATCGAGTACCTGCCACTTGGTCATATCAACTCACCCTATGACTCATCGCTTGGGTTCCAAGACACTGGCAGGTTACGAGAAGAACTCCTCCAGCGTGCAGTGCCCATACCATCACGACGAACCACTTCCAAAACGCGAACCAAGGAACCGCTCACAGTGATAATTGCGCCTTGAGTAAGGACATCCACACAAATCTCATCCATTTCACCCGCACCTTCTCTTGCTAAATAGAGCGGTCGGATGCGCAGTTGACGATTTCTAGGAAACCCATCAAGTTTCCAACGGGACTCAGGGTACTGGCGGAGGAAATGCGCAAGTTTGTCAGTACCCGCTGCAAGCCCCGGGACGTCCAATACCAACTCATCGTTCATGGCTAACCACCCGACTTCGACAGCCTCGTCGGACTCAATCTTGGCCATCACGCCCGGTTGGAGGTCACGGTAGGACATCGAACGCGAGTCGATAGACATCCGTAGAATGTCTTTACTGTTTGCCTGCCGCTGAAGCCAAGGAAGTTCCGCAGCGAACACTCGCAGGATTCCGAACTCGAACTCTCCCCGTTTGTTCTTCCACCGGTACACGCGGGCGTGATGAATCTGCTCACCGATCTCAACGCTGCCGCCATTGACCACAATTGACGCGGCTGCTTTCGCAAAAACGGGTATCTCTCGCTCTCGGGTGAGGACCGTGCTTCCTCGTAACGTCACGGAACGATCCGCGTCCGCAGGGAGCGTTAGTTTCGTGCTGGCTAGTGCACGCATCTGTCCGTAGACCTCTGGGTCAGCAATGCGCATGAGATCGGTGCGAGACCACTCGCCCCCAACGGCTTTCGCAGCCAATGGAATAATGGTGTCCTTGTGGATAGCTCCGCGGCTGGGCCCAAGACGAAGCTGCTGTGCAACGGGAATCGCATCATCGGCTATTGCGGTTACGAGTAGATCAGCAAGTTTGTAGGACTGCTGACGCCACAGGGCAAACCGTTCTTGGGCTTTCACAGAGCGTCCAGTGAACTCACGCCAAGTCTCGTTTGGGTCAATCCGCGGGTTCAAGTGAGCCGTGCGTCTCCGCTGAGAACGTTCCTCCAGGGTTAACGCAATGGACGAGTTCAGCAGTGTCATGACTGCGGCGTCAATCGCATGGTGCCGCACATCAAAGCGGTCTTTTTCGTTCTTTCCGCGGATACGGATCGTAGAATCAATTTGTCCGGAACGTCGCGCCTCACGTGAAACTCCACCCGAGTAGACCTCGATCTTATGCCGTTCGACCTCACCCGTCTGTCGGGAAAGATACTCGGCTAACCGTGCTCGAACTTCAACTGCCGCATAGGATGTCGAGGCTAGCGAACGTTCGTCGATTTCGGGATCTTCTTCGGTCCGTTTGAGCCTGTTAATCATTCGTTGTTTGATGCGTTGTTCGTTGCGCTGCCAGTCCCAAGAACGGACCCTCTGGATGGTTTCCCTCAGTTCTGCTTCGGGAACGATTCCAGAAGATGCGAACACTGCAAACGGCGTTCTCCCTTTTGCGTCGTTACACCGACGACAGGTTGCTACAAGGTTGTCGCGAGCGTTGCTGCCTCCACCCGCACGTGGCACGATGTGGTCCAATTCGGCGCTACGCTGACCGATCTCTCCGCCACAGTATGCACACCCGTTACGCTGTCGCCTTATACATTCGTATTTCAGAATGTCTCTTGAACTAGGTCGCTCAATTCCGAGCCCCGCCACGACACGTGCAACATCGTGCCGTTGGGCCGTGCGTTGACTGATCTCCTTCAGCAAATCGTCGCGGGCGGCGGCTCCCATGAAGCCTTCACGTGCGTGCTCAACCACAATCGATTGCGGAACACCCCATTTATCAACAGCTCCCATGACGAAGCGTCTCACAATGGTAAGAACTCGATCTACAGCTGGTTGGCCAGTTCGTTCATCCAGGGAAGGGAGCGGTGGCTGCCATGAATCATCGACATCAAACTCAAGTTTGCGAGCCTCGTGGAGGTCTACCGGCTCGGTGCGCATCCGTGCGTTGAGCCTTCGTAGGCTCTCTAGGGAATAGGCTGCACGACCGGACTCAAAATCTGTGTCCATCAGCGCGCTTTTGACGTCATCACTCCATGAGTTGAGCGCGTCCGACAGACCTGACTCGTCCGCCATCTCGTAGACATCATCAGTAGGAGAGCTGATGAACTCGATAAGGAGTTCCCGCATCTCGGGTGTGGTCTCTTCCCAGAACTCTCGGACTGGTGTGAAGAGTTTCTTGCGGTTCGAGGCCGTGAGTTTTTGTTCAAAGTCACGCGATGTCTTGTCGTAGGGCGCAAGTTTTAGCAGTGATTCCTCGAAAGTTGGTGTAACTAGCAGGTTCGCATCGATTGACAGCAAGATAGCCACGTCTGCCCAAGCCGGAGCACCTTCCTCGTGCCAGTTCATCAGCAGATCAACAACTGAGAGTCGGTCCTCTAGGTTGAGTGGTCGTGAGGTCTTCGATCGAGGGCTGTCTTTGACCCGCAGGTTCGCTACGGCAGCACGCACCCTGAATTCTTGGAAAGCAAGCGAACTGCGGGAGGCGCGACGCAAATGTCCCATTCCTGGTAGCGAGTCACGGCCAATGTTCTCATCCGGCACATACGGCCGCACCTGTTCAAATACGGCCTTGCACAACTTACCCGCAATGGGCTCAGGGACCTCCTGCGTAGCCAGGATCTGTTGGAGCTCGTGTAACTGGTCCGCCTGCTGAACCTGGTGGGAAAGAATATATTCGTTTTTCCGTTTATGCGCGTCGCGGGGCCGTAGAACATAGTTCGTGCGCGAAGCAGCGACCGCGATTTGTCCGAGTGTAGCGTCCTCATCGAGTTCCAGCCCAAGTTTGGCGTTAGCAGAGGAGAGGTTTGCTTTGTGCTGGGTTGTCGGCGTTTCAACCTCGGTGAACCCGTTCCATGAAAGCCACGGATTGCGCCAGCCACGGTGTCGCGCCATGTGCCGGAGTGAACGTGAGATCGCTTCTTTCCGTTCGCTTTCGTCTCTAATGAACCCTTCTACACATCGCGCCCTCGATTCCCAGCATTCATACGTTTCCCCTTGTGAGACGTCGATAACTGGGAATCCGTGAGATACCAATAGTTGATCGAGTTTCTTGAGCCTGGCAGCACGCCGTTTACGCATACGTCGTACGCGCCGCGCAACTCCAGCGGTTTCTTTCCGAGACTTCGGGGTCTTATTGGTTGTTGGATCGAGTCCTCCATCGTGGCGGAAACTCACAGCTCGCAGAATATTGATGGGCATTTGTTGCTCATCAAATTCAATACAAGCAAGTCCGACTGAGCGGTCTCCTACATCCACACCGATGCGGTAGTTCTTCTCGCCGTAGCGGGCCATTCTTCACTCCTAACCAAAGAACACTTATACGGATACTACTCACCATGCTGGTGAGATTGGAAGGCTTTCCCTAGAATTTTGGTAATTGCGTAGCTGAGAAGGGACCATAGGTCCTACCTGCCAGCATGCAGCGCAACTACACCCTCCTCGGGGCGCTAAGCAGTGGCAAGCGGCGCGATCCAGGCCAGCGCGTTGAATCCGGTCCATTCGAAAATGCAGACCCACACCATCCAGGTTGTCAGGATCGCTATGAGCATCTTTTCTCTAGTTGATCCGGACTTCCCAAGAATGGGCACGGAAATAGCTCCGCTTGCTTTCCAGACATTCGCGAGAATGGGTACTTTGCGCCACCATTTAGGCGATTTCAGAACAAGTGGCCAGAATATTGGAATTCCTCCCACTGTCAGGAAATCCCCAACAAGGTGGGCCGCATAACCGACCGCGAGCGCAGCGGGAAACCACGCCCAATTATCGGCCCCGTACAGCACGACGGTGAGGGCCAGCGCGATGCTCACGATCCACAGCATGAGCCGACCCTCAACGAGTTCGAGCGCACGGATCGCGAACGAGCACAGCAGTACCGAAGCGATGCCCGCACCAAGATAGAACGAGTTCCCGTGCCCCACTGGGATAGCTATAACCGCTGCGAGGTAGGCCCACGCCACGGCGATCACAAGCCCCCACAGTGAGTGGGTTCCTTTACGGTGCCCGCCCGAGAGTCGTTCGGTCACACGGGCCGCCCAACCGGAGATGGGTGGAAGGGAGTGCGCGATCGTTCCGTTGCGGTGGTCTATGTCGGGCAGGAGCGCTGCACCCGCGGCAACGAGCATCCCGACGCCGAGCGCTGGACCGTCCACTCCGTCAACCACTCCGAGGGTTGTTGGCACGCTTGCTGCGATGAATAGCCAGGCGGCGGCTCCGGTCACGGCGTGCGAAGGCCCCATCATGTGCGTGTTTACCTCGGTTCAGTAAGGCGCGGAGTGTCGTGGACCGCACCAGTATCAGTCGTTGTTAGTTACGAACTACATCAGTTACGCTCCGGCAGGAACTCGCTACGCGTCGTCCCTGCGCTCCGCTGCACTGCTTTGTCCGTAACAAGTGTCGACTCAACAGTACGTGGGCCCTCCGACATTCCACGCAAACCGCCCAGACAAGGCGCACTCACACTGCATGCCGGTGCAGAAAAGTGCATTCTCAAAGGAAGCAGGCAAGGTCACAGCACTGCGACCCAGCGCCCACGATCCAACGGGCGTAAAGTTGGCTGTTGGTGTGTCGGGAAGTCTGGTCGACGTTGACCGATGTCCCCTACCCAAAAGGACTTTTCATGGACAAGCTCCGTCAGAAACTCGCGAGCGATACCTTCGCCGGCCTGCTGTTGGTTGGTGCCGCACTCTTGGCCCTTGCGGTTGCGAACTCACCGTGGCGCGATGCCTATCACGGGCTTGCGGACTTCCGCTTTGGACCCGAAGCGTTGCACCTGAATCTTTCGGTTGCGTCCTGGGCAGCGGACGGCCTGCTCGCGATCTTCTTCTTTGTCATTGGGCTTGAACTCAAGCAGGAGATTGTCACGGGTTCGTTGTCGCGGCCGCGTGAGGCTGCGGTTCCGATGATCGCCGCAGTTGGCGGCATGGTTATTCCTGCGACCCTGTTCGTCCTTTTCATCAATGTCCTCGGCGATCCGTCCGCAATCCATGGGTGGGCGATTCCCACCGCCACGGACATCGCCTTCGCGATGGGTGTGCTCGCTCTGTTCGGCAAGGGCCTCCCCCGCGCCTTGCGCGTGTTCCTATTGACTCTCGCGGTCGTTGACGATCTTCTCGCGATCATCATCATCGCCGTTTTCTATTCGTCGAACCTCAACTTCGTGGCGTTGCTGGCGGCGTTCGGCGCAGTTGCGGTGTTCGCGTATCTGACGCGCACGCGGTGGGCACGCTGGTGGGTCTTCGTCCCGGTTGGCGTGGTTGCGTGGGCGCTCATGCACGCCTCAGGCGTGCATGCCACGATCGCCGGCGTTCTGCTCGGACTCGTGGTTCCGGCCCGCCAGATTTTCGACGAGTCCCACGCTCGCGCTCACACGTACGCCGAGGTAATTACGCCGGTTTCGTCGGGCCTCGCGGTCCCAGTGTTTGCGTTCTTTGCCGCTGGTGTGACCGTTGTTGGAACGGGTTCGCTGAGTGATGTATTCGGGCAGGCGGTGTTCACTGCGGTGGCCGCTGGGCTGGTGTTGGGCAAGGTTATCGGGGTTCTCGGTACGACCGCACTGGTCACAAAGCTGACCCCGCTGCGCTTGCCGCAGGGCATTGGCGTGCGCGACCTCCTGCCTGTTGGCCTGCTGTGCGGTATCGGGTTCACGGTGTCGCTGTTGATCGCGGAGTTGTCCTTCCCTGACTCCGAGCACACAGCCGCCGCGAAACTCGCAATCCTCATCGGCTCGTTTGCAGCCGCTATCCTCGGAGCGATCACGCTGCGTTACGATGCTCGCCAGTCTCGCACCCGCGACATGAACCTAGACGGCGTGGACGACGGTGACGTCGAGTTGATGTAGCGTTTCGTGTACACGTCCCCAACGATGGAGTCTTGTCCATGAGTTCTGGTTCCCGCACATCATCCGGCAGCAACAACGCAGAGGGCTCAGGTTCCTCTCCGGCCCCTGAACGTAATCTGCAGCGCCTCATCAATGCGGTGCAGTACTTCGCGGTCTTCGGCATTGTTGCACTTTTGGCCTTCAACCGCGTCACGCACGACTACATCCAGAACATCGATGACACGTGGCGTGGTCTGATCGGTGCGGCACCGGGTGACGCGAGTTACCAGTGGTTTGTTCCGTTGGCCCTGCAACACGGTTTTGACACGATCGGGGCCGTTGCAATCTGCCTTGTACTGATCATCGTGTGCCTCGTGTTCAAACGCTATTGGCATGCACTGTTCGCAGGGTTGAGTCTCGCACTGGTTGCCGGTGGGCTCGTGCAAGGCTTCAAGCACCTGTTCAACCGTGAGCGGCCGGCCGATGATCTGGAAAACGAGTTGTGGTCTTCTGTGTTCCCCGTTGATCATGGCTCGTTTCCCTCGGGCCACAGCGCGGCTGCCGCCGTGTTCGCGGTCATGTTCCTCGTGCTCGTGCCATGGCAGTGGAAGCGACTGCGGGCCGCGATTCCATATATTGGCGCTGCGCTGGTACTGGCAATGATGTGGCAGCGCACCCTCACCAACGCCCACTGGTTGAGCGATACCGTGGCGGGGGCAGCTTTGGGCCTTGGTGGCGCGCTCCTGCTGTGGTGGTTCATGCAGCCGTGGCTCGATGCGGAACAGCGTAAGCACCTGCCCGCAGGATTTGATGCATCTGGGTCCAAGGAAACTCAGTAACCCGAGTCCACGGCCGCCAAAAGACCTCACCCGGAATATTCACTGCCGCGCGAAGGTTCACCCCACGGCGTCGGGTTTCTTTAATCCGCACTCGACCAGGTGACAACTAAACATTGAGAAGGAAACACCATGAGTAAGTTGTTCTCCCCCATCACCCTGTCCGCTGCCGACGGTAAGGGCCTCGCACTACGCAACCGAGCGTTCGTGGCCCCCATGTGTCAGTACTCCGCAGACGGCGAAGATGGCGTGGCAACCTCATGGCACCTGCAGCATTACGGTTCGTTCGCGGCGGGAGGCTTCTCGCTCGTGGTGGTCGAGGCGACGGGCGTGCTACCTGAGGGGCGAATCTCCCCGCGCTGCCTCGGCATCTACGATGAACCAACCGAAGCCGCACACGCACGCATCGTCGAGATGGTACACGGACTCGGGGTAGCAGCCGGTCTACAGATCGGCCACGCGGGCGGCAAGGGTTCGACCTACCCCACCCTGCCCGGTTTCGACGCGGGCACGGTCCCGGTATCCGAGGGCGGCTGGGAGGCATTCGGCCCAACCGATAAGGCGGTATTCCCCGGTCTCGCCGATCCAACCGCACTCGACAGAGAAGGCATAGAACGCGTCATCGAAGGATTCGCAGATGCAGCCCGCCGTGCAGACCGGGCTGGATATGACGTGCTACAGATCCACGCCGCGCACGGCTATCTCATCCACCAGTTCCTCTCACCCCTGACCAACACCCGCACCGACGAATACGGCGGAAGCGAGGAGAACCGCACCCGCCTGCTGCGCGAGGTCACCGCTGCCGTTCGTGAGGTATGGCCAGCGCACAAGCCACTCGGTATCCGTGTCAGCGCAACCGACTGGGACGAGGCAGGATGGACCGTTCAGGCCACCGCGGACATTCTACGCACACTCGCCGAAGACCACGGCATCACCTGGGTTGACGTGTCCTCAGCCGGCCTCGTCGCCGGGTCAAAGATTCCGGTTGGCCCTGGCTATCAGGTTCCTCTGGCCCTCGAACTCACCCAGGCACTCGCGGACCTGGACGTTGCCGTGAGCGCTGTGGGACTCGTCGCCAATCCAGACCAAGCCGAAACTATTCTCGTGACCGGACAGGCCCACGCAATCTCCATCGGACGCGCCGCACTGGGCAATCCGCACTGGGCCTCAGCCGCAGCGGTCACGCTGCGCGCCGCGAACACGGACGCACACATCGCGCCACAGTATTGGCGCGCGCACTGGTCATAAAGATTGCCGACGATACGGCTGGGCTCTGAGATGTCGGCCTACGGCTAGGTGCTGCTAGCCAATCTCGCCGCAGCATCGAAGGGTCGAAATCAGTCCACATCCTGAACTTTTTACTAGCCAACCGGACAAATTTTGGCTCATCGATCAACACCACCAACCGCTGCCACTCTCCACACACGAAAACGGGCGGCCTGAGTTCTCTCGAACTCAGACCGCCCGTCCCTCACATTCACACGTGGAAGACTAGATCAGTTGACCTTCTCCCAAGGTCCCCACGGAGACGAACCAGGTTCGTCGCCCTGGGTCCACCACTTGGCCCGGTATGTGTCACCCACGTATTGGACCGTGTCACCGGCAACATACGCCTTGGACGCTACCCAGGTGGTGGATCCACCAGGGTTTGTCGGGTCCGGGGTTGGCTCTGTGCCGTCATCCGAGCACGCTCCGATAAGTTCCCACACTGCGTTGGCACCAGGAGTGTCGCCCTGGGTCCACCACTTGGCGCGGTATTCCGAGCCGTTGTACGAGACAGTGTTTCCGCCGGTGTACACGGATCCCGCGTTCCATGCCGCTGCCGCGCACTGACCTGGGTCAACCGGGTCGGTTGGGTCGGTTGGGTCGGTTGGGTCGGTTGGGTCGGTTGGGTCCGTTGGATCAGTCGGGTCCGTAGGATCGGTCGGATCAGTCGGGTCCGTAGGATCGGTCGGATCAGTTGGGTCCGTAGGATCGGTCGGATCGGTCGGATCAGTCGGGTCCGTAGGATCGGTCGGATCAGTCGGATCCACGGGGTCAATCACGTCACCAGGCTGACCACTACGCAGCTGGTCAGCGAGGACGCTGATCAGCTCGTTGTTGCGGTCACCGGAGGTCTCCCACCACATGCCACCACCGAGTCGCAGGTCAATGATGTACTGAGCCTTACGCTTGGTCGAACGCTCATTGTCGTATGACCACCACTGGTCACCGTTGTAGTTCCATGCTGCAACAATCTCGGGGTCGTAGTAGTCCGTACCGCGTTCGATCAAACGGAAGTAGTCCTCGTTACCGGCTTCCCAGGTACCGGGCGCCGCACCGTTGGCGGAGGCCCATGGGTCAGACGTGGTAACGCCCTTCCAACCGCGACCATAGCTAGCAAGACCAATACCCAACTGCTTCGGGTCAATACCGGTCTTCAGGTATTCCTGGACAGCCTTGTCCACACTGAACTGGCGGTGTGCTGGGCGTGGGTCGTTCGGGTCATCAAACAGGTTCCCCTGGTGTCCAGCAAGCTGGCCGTCCCATGCACCGTGCAGGTCATAGCCCTGGATGTTTCCGAAGTCCAAGTACTCGAAGTTCTCTGGGTCGTTCCAACCACCGGCCTCAATGTCGTCCGGGTTGGCTGGCAGGAAGCCAGACAACTCGTAGTACTTGCCGTGCTGGGCACCAACCTCATCGAGCTGCTTACGGAATTCCTTCAGCAGCGCCTTGAAGTTAGCGCGGTCGTTGACCTCATCAACGTAGTTGCCCTCAAGGCCGTTGTGGCTGCCGGGCCACTCCCAGTCGATGTCGATACCGTCGAACACGCCGAGCGCAGTTCCTGGTCCACCACGGCCATCAATGACCGGGAGGTTTCCACGAATGTACAGGTCGACGCAACTCTTGACCAGTTTGGTCCGCGCTTGAGGTGTAGCTGCCGCACGTGAGAAGTTCTTCGACCAGGTCCACCCACCCAGAGAAATCATCACCTTCAGGTGAGGGTGCTTTTCCTTGAGTTGCTTGAGCTGGTTAAACGATCCAGCCAAAGGCTGGTCCCACGCGTCACGGACACCGGAAACCGAGGTGGCTTCCGTGTAGCCCATACCGAAGTCGGCCCACGCATCACCGGCACCATCAGATCCGTTGGGGCCTTGGCCCTGAGCCTTGTTTGCGATGAAGCATTCCAAGGTCTGGTGGTGGATGTTACCGAAGGAATAGTTGATGTGGGTCAGGTCAGCGGCAGCACCCGAAACATCGAGGTGCTTAACCTGGAATCCACGACCATACACGCCCCATTGCGCGAAGTAACCGACGTTACGGTAGCCGTTCACAACCGTTCCCGCCGTCGAGTCGTTTTGTGTTGCTGGTGCTGATGCGGCTGGTGTCGCCACCATCGTGGCGGCAACCGCAGCTGCGGCCGCGAGTGCAAACGTCTTTTTGACGCCACTCATCCACTTCTTTGTTCCCGTCATGTCTCTCCTTGTCCCCGCTGCGCCTCGGAAAGATGCAGCGTGCGTTAGTGACGAGGGGTCTCCCCACGTTAGGAGGCCCCTCCTTGTATGTCAGCGGCAGGTACGAGTCTCGTCCCAGACTGCGTTCGTGCCAGGTGCGTCGCCCTGAGTCCACCACTTAGCGGTGTATTCCTTACCGCCGTGGGAGACGGTTTGGCCGCCAGTGTAGACGGAGGCGGCGTTCCATGCAGCGGCGCTGCAGGTTCCGCCATTTCCGCCACCGTTACCGCCGCCGGTTGGGGCAGATGCGAGGGTTACACCTCGTGGCAGGTCGTACAGGGTTGCGTAGGTGTCACCACCGAATGCGATGCGCAGGTTAGAGATCTGGGTCATCGGCAGGCGCCAGCTGAACTTGGTTGATGCCGAAGCCCCTGGTGCGATACCACCTGCTGGAACCTTCAACTCGTAGGTGTGGAAGTCACCCTTGAGTCCACCAACGTTGCTTCCCGTGTGATCGGAAGCGATCTTGGTGATGCCCCAACCGCTCTGTTCGCCCATCTCTCCGGTGTCGCTTGTGGCGGTGTCGAAGGTGATGACCGCACCAGCTGGGATGGTGATGTCGGAGTTGTTGGTGAAGGTCACCCGTGGGTTGATTGGGTAGTTGTTGTCTCCGAGAGCAAATTCGGAGTACTCGACCTGCAGGTCAATCGCTTGGGTTGGCATCTCGACGTTCGCCTTGCTCGCACCGTACGGTGCCGAGTTGGACAGGCGGTCGTGGATGAGGTTCACAAGTGATGAGCCCATCTCGTACTGACCCTTGTCAGCGTTGTAGTCGTAGTCGCCCGCAAGCTCCCAGATCATGACGCCACCAAGGCCCTTGTCCGCTACGTAGTTGGCCTTCGCCGAAATCGCAGCGTCCGAGTCACCCGTGATGAAGGTCTTGGTGGTGTTGTTCCACCACCATTCAACCTTGGTCACGTCATCGAAGTGGTGGATGTAGCTGCCGGTGATCGTGTCAGGTACGTTGTACGCGCCGACGTAGTCACCAACGATTCCGTTCTGCAGGTTGAGCAGGTGCCAGATTGGGTTCACACCTGAAGGAACCTCGTTGCCCTGAGGGTCTGAGTCGTGCCACAGGTTGTCGATTCCCACCGCTCCCGCACCACACTTGGAGTTACCTCCCAATGATGGGCCGGTACCGGTTGGGCACTTGGTTTGATCTGGCAGTGGAGCCGATCCGCCAAACCCGTTCTCACCACCGGTTACCCCTGTCCAACCGCGGGTATAGAACGGCACACCGATGTTGATTCGGCCTGCTGGCATGGAACCACGGAAGTAGTGTGCTGCCCAGTCAGTGTTGAGGTATCCAATGTTGGAGTAGGCGTTGTAGACACCACCTGCTGCAAGTTCTGGGTCCTTACCGTCGTCGTAGAGTGCTGCGTTTCCGCCGACGTAGTTGTTCCATGCTCCGTGCAGGTCGTAGCTCATGATGTTGACGTAGTCGAGGTACTGAGCGATTTGGTGTACTTCCATGCCTCGTAGCAGCCAGCCCGATGCCGGGGCTGCAATGGTCAGCATGTAGTGCTTACCGTCCTCGGCGCCTGCGATGTCGAGCTTTTCACGCAGGGTCTTCATGAGGTCTTCGTACTCAGCCCAGAGCTGTCCACGACGCTTGTCAGAGATGTGGAAGTCGTCTGGGTTTCCAGCCTTGCTGTTGCTGGTCGCGTACTCGTAGTCGATGTCTACGCCATCGAAGCCGTAGGCACGGATGAAGTCAACTGCAGAGTCAGCAAAGGTGTTGATCTTTGCCTGCGTTTGCGTCATGGCGTAGAAACCGCCGTCTGCAACGCGGTTGCCATCAACGTCGAAGTGTCCGCCAGTTTCAGCCCAACCACCAACGGAGACGAGGGTCTTGACTCCGGGGTTTTGCTTCTTGAACTTGTTCAGTTGGTTAAAGTGGCCGGTGTACGGGTACTCGGGGTCCATTTCAGCACCCGCAACACCGGGCCAGGTCTTGTCGGTCGCTGCGTTGCCTGCGGCGTGCTCGTTGACCGAGACCTTACCGTTAGAGCTGATGTGGGCAAACGCGTAGTTCAGGTGGCTGACCTTGTTCCAGGGGATGTCGGAGGCAAGGTATCGTGGGGCGTCATTCGCCCCGGTACGCCAACTGGTGAAGTAACCGATGACACGGTGATCTAGACCGTTGGGGAGCTTTTCGCGTCCGTTTTCGTCGTAGATCGTGCAGTAGGGGACGTCAACGCCTGGTGTTTGGTACAGACCATCTGGGCGGCAGATCTCGTCGGGATTCGAGGTCCACGGCTGGTCTGGGTCAGGCGTTTCGGTTGGGTCCGGATCTGGGTCGGGGGTTTCCGTAGGATCTGGATCAGGTGTTTCTGTGGGGTCTGGGTCCGGGGTCTCGGTAGGGTCCGGGTCCGGGGTTTCCGTTGGATCGGGGTCAGGAACCTCGGCTCCACAGCTTCCAATGTTCTCCCAGGCACCCCACTGGGAGGCTCCTGGGGTTTCGCTGTTGGTCCACCACTTAGCGCGGTAGTTGTTGCCTTCATAGGAGACCTCTTGGCCGCCTGTGTATACGGTTCCAGTTGCCCATGGCACTGAACATGCAGGACCATCGGTTGCCTGCGCTGCAGGAGCTGCGAGCGCGAGGCTTGCGGTAACGATCACCGCGGAGAACAACGCCCCGACACGCAGGTGTCGAGAACGGCTGGTATTGCGCATTTTGTTACCTGTTCTTCATCGGACAGAAAGTGCGGTGCACATCACACCTACGGCGGAGGGGACACCGTTGGTTAAATGTAAAGAGGGGTCCACGGCACTTACATCTGCAATACCCACATCAGTAGGGACATCTACGTAGTGACCCGTATCACAGCGCTTAACTCGAATGAGTTTGCTGGTCAGACACTTTCACTTTGCTTGATCTTCATGAGTGCCCACCCCAGAACACCTATGCTTCACGTAAAAACGGGGTGAACTCCCCATGCTGGAAACGGGTGATAGAACGAAAACTGAAAACATACGCACCCCGTCAGCGCAGTCACCGCACGTAAGACGAAGCTGGAACCTGCCGGATCGTCGTCAATAAAATCACGTGGTCAAACACGCAGGCAGAGCAGGAGCGAAACCAACCGCTCAAGAGGTCTGCGCGATACGGTGTGCGCGCACCACGAGTTCAACGCGGTTGTGCACCCCAAGCTTCACGAACACCCGTCCGACATGCACCTCAACGGTGCGCACGGAGACGCTGAGCTGTTCAGCGATCTCCTTGTTACTGGCACCTTCAACAACGAGCATCGCAACCTGCAATTCTCGTTCCGTGAGGATCTGCGACCACGCAGCCTTACAAGCGCCAAGTGCGTCCTCGGAACGCACGCTCTCAGCCGCGGCGGGCTGCACCTCTGCAATCGCGACATGCGGCGATTTGCTGGCGAACTTTCGCTCCACAAGACGCTGCCAAGCAGTAGCACCAGACTGAGAAAATAGCATCGAGGCAACGAGTAGGTGCCGACGTCCAGCATCATCATTACGTGCGATGCATAGCTCGCCGAGGAAGGCCTCAACGCGAGCGCGCTCAAACGGCGACACAATGGTCCGGCTCTCGACCCGCACATTCTCGTATGCACTAGACCAGCCGTCCTCGCTGGCTTGCCGCAACCGCAACCGCAAGTTTCGGCCCCGCGTAGTATCGGGAGACTCGGGTGCAGTGGCCGTGAGAAACGGCCCCACCTCATCAATTCCAGGGACCCCAAAGCACAGATGCGGTGCCCCGCGATCAGTCCACACCATGATTTGATCCGCAGCCTCTTCAGGGGAATCTGCCAGATAGGCAGCAACCGCCCGGTCGACAAGCATGTCAATCGACCCAGAACCCGGCATAGAGTACGCGAGGGCGGCGGACAAGACCTGGGTCTCCCCCGTGATTGCGAGCTCGACCCTGCGAGCAATAACGATGCCGAGTCCCGCGAACCCCCTAGCAAAGGGCGTGGCGTATGCGGCGCGATCGATAACAGCCTTCGCCTCCGCGAAATCTCCGGCCCACACCTGCAAAAGGGCCTCGATGACGGAACGGTAGGCGCGAACCAGCGGGGTGCGCTCGAATCCTTCAACCAATGGGTCGGGGGTGGCCGACAGCCCCTTGCCCTCACGTGCCAAAATGGCTAGGCCATCGTTGGGGCGCCCATCCAACCCAGCGGAAAGCGCTTCGAAGACGTTTTCGCTAGCGGTGTCAGTACGCACCAACGAGGCCTGCGGCGTCTTTCCCGTCAGGAGCGCACACCAAGCAGCGGCGGCACGGGATACCTGATCTGTGATCTCGTTGTTGTCTGCGAGTTCATCGAGCCAGGGCAGCCACGCGTCCACACCATCACAATCGGAGCGTTCCGCGCACAGCCCAGCGGCGAGTGCGGCTGTGCGTTCCCACGACACACGCTGACACTCATCGCTGAGGTCCACTCCCAAGACGGTTGCATCTAGGGCTGGAACCACATTGCGCTGCATTGCAACAGCCGTGACATAGCCGGGCAACGCTTTAACACGGTGTCGTTCAGACCCCTCGGCAACGAGAGGTTCAAGCCAGTCCACCGCGTCATCAACGTAGCCTCCCCCGAGTGCGGCCATTCCCGCGATGAGGTGGGCGTCGGAACGTGACTCACCCTCGGCATGGCTAGCTGCTTCACGGGCAATAACCACGCTGCGCAATGCCTCTCCCCTACGCAACGCCGTCCGCGCGTCTTCGAGGAGCGGCTGCACGAGCGTTGCATCTCCCTGCAACGCGCTGAGAGATTGATGCCACCGGGAGCGGGCCTCATCACCACGCCGTCGGTAGGCATCGGTCAGTAGTCCGTGGATTGTAGTGCACTCGGACAGCGGGGAGGTTCCGTGCACCCAGATACGAAATCGTGGATCGTCGAATGAGAAATGCGCGGCCACAAAGTTCAGGTGAGACCCGATCTTGGAGGTGATGATGTCGGTGATGTCTCGCCCCGCGATGTCGAGCAGGGTGTCCACGCGATTGTCCGTGCATACGGCTGCAGCAACAAGCACCTGACGTTCCCAGGCAGCAAGGCGCGTGTCGGCGAATCGGCGTTCTATCGCAGGGACAAGCGGGAGCGGGTCAGGTAGGACACGTAGTCCTCGGCGCTGATCCTCGGAGAGAAGTCCACATACTTCGTGCAGTGTCACGGCGTCGCCCCGGACGGCAGCAAAGAGCGGCGCCAGAACGTGTGGCGCAATCACGATCCCCTCGTGCGCGAGTTGCGTGAGGGCTTCACTTGCATTTGCCCAGGTGCTCGACTGTGGAAAGACGTCGGCCGCTACAGTTTCATCAGCCATGGATCCTCCGCTTGCTTCATCGAACGCGTGGGAATATGTTAGCACTGCTTACAAAGTGAGGCGAATGCTCCGACCGTTTCACCCGATGGGCATCATCGCCTCACAACCGAACAACATAGTCGGCATCAGTAAGCAGGATGCGAGTTCCCAAGTCCTGATTCCATTCCACACCAATACCGCGTTTCTCCAATATCGGAAAAACCTCCGCAACCATCAGTTGTTTCACAACATCAACATAGACACGATCCTGCTCTGTCTCACCCATCACAGTCCAGGCAGCCTCTTCGACATAAGCATCAAGGAAGGCCCCATACCCCACATAGGTCTGGCGGTCATAGACAAGACGGTCGGTGTCTTGCGTATGAAAGTACAGGTAGCCGCGCCAGTGTCGAGATTCATCTCGCTCGCCGCCAATCTCCGCAGACGCACAGCTTCCGCAGCAGGTAAAGTCGGCACGGGCCACCACCCCAACCTCAGCGAGTTCCGCAAACGCCGCCTCTATATTGCTGACAGGAAACTCGGACCACGCCGCTTGCTGATTGCGGCGCAGCGCAATGACTGACTCGAAATATCTGACGGCCTCTACATCATCAATCGCTGCAGCCTCAAGTTCTTCACCAAAGTGTTCAACGTACACATTGGGATCGCCCTCCCCTTTGAGCGCGACGTGCCAAGTTTGTTCGCGAAGATACTCCCGGTCATCCTCATCAAGGTTCCGTGTCTGGGGGATGAAGTACGTTGGTGGAGCCACGTTGAATAAGTTCGTCATAGGGATGTCTCACAACTCTTTCCTGGGCGCCGAGCAACTGTCCGCATTGAGGACGCTTCAGTGTTCGAGCGCGGATACGACCAGGCTGTGCCCGGTGTCAGCCCGCACCGGGCGATAAATACTGTCACCACAAACTTCTTCGAACTTTTCTGGAACTCCCCGATTCAGTTAGGCGTTTATCGTCTAGATAGATCCGCTGGTGCGTGCCAGCTTGTATTACTCCAAGGGTTTTGTCCATACCCATTTGGTGCGCGTTCTCAGTTCTATCTACTGTCGCGTTTATCGCGGCGTGAAGAACTGGGCGTTGCGACCGGTGAAGGGTTCGACCTTTTCAAGGGTTGCGCCGCCATCCGTCCCAACTGAGAACCAACAACTCAATAGGGCCGCAACGCCGGTTGTGGTGCGCGGTGTCTGCTGGTGGCACCGCGCACCTTTTATTGCCGCCTGAGTCCCATTGCCGATGAGTCGGCGGCTTCCAACCAACGCTTACTGTCGAGCACAGCATAGTTTTCCCGTGCACGCTCAGACCCAGCACAACCCACCGTCTTGAGCACTGATATAGATGGGGACTAGTTTCGCTACTACTGCCGCGGAAATCGCGGTAATCTCAACTCGCCACCTCCACTTCGGCTTCGCTACCAAAACTGTCCGCCACACAGCAACGGGTATACCAAGAATTCTCACACTTTGAGATTTTTGAGCGGGTGAAAATCGTGGCAGACTAACTGCTTTTCAGGTGTGAGGGAGTTATCAAAAAGGATTTAAGCGCTTAACGTGAACTTTCCCGATGGAAAGAATTCAACGTGTCTCAAGGTCACAGCCACGGAGGCGTTGATCTGCAACTTTGTTTCCAGTCGGAAGGTTGACGTGTTCACGCACATCGCACGATTAGCGGTGTCCATAAGCGCGCCGAACTTCATCCACGTGGAAAGGCCCACCATTCGTTGTTCAACTTCACCTGAGAAAAAGGTGTTACTCGGCCTATATCGCCCGTAACGTCATGTGAGGCGAACAACGTCTGATCCCCCCACCAGACACAGTCACAACTAAAAGGAACCTGGAAAGAAAAATGGCGAAATTTGAGCGGACATTTTCGGCCGCACTGGTTAGTTCGGCACTCGTCGCCGGCTCCGCCGCATTCGCACCAGCCGCTATCGCGCATCCCGACACCAACGACTCTTCAACCTCAGTCGTTGTACTCGGTCCAGCTACCGTTTACGAATCCCCGAACGCTCCCCTCAAACGCCTTGACACCCCAAAGAAGTCGAAGGCCAAGAAGAGCACGACAAAGAAAAAGAAGAGCTCGGCAGAGAAAAAGGCTGCTTCTGCAAAGAAAAAGTCAGCCTCCCCGAAGAAGGCCACAGGTAAGAAAGCCGCCTCCAAGAAGTGCACGGTCAAGAAGACCGCCACCAAAAAGACTGTCACGTCAAAGGCAGGTTCTCAGACGTCTCGCACAAAGAGCACCGCTAAAACCTCGGTTAAGAAAACCACTGTCAAACAGTCCAAGACCACACAGAGCGTGACAACTTTCTCCCGCACCATCCGTGCAATCTGAGCCAACCAATTCGCCAATTGCTGACTGCACCGTACGATGCGGTGGCGATAGAGCCTCAATGGCTTGGCTTTGCTACCGTGAACACATGTACTTTTCCTCAATCGGCACGATGGGCGTCAAGCCCGGCCAACGCAATGCCGTCATCGACATCCTGACGCGTTCAAACCCGGCCCTCGCAGAAATTGGCTGCTTGGTCTACGAGGTAGGTGGGCGCGACGATGACCCGGACACCGTGTACGTGTGCGAGGTGTGGGAGTCTGAGGAAGCACATGCCCAGTCCCTTGAACTCGACTCCGTGAAGGAAGCAATCGCTGAGGCGATGCCGCTTTTGACCGGAGATTTTGGCGGATACGACTTCATGGTTGCAGGATCGCCGTTGCGCTCCGAGTAATCGCTACCTTATCGGCTAGTTTCTTGTTCTCTGGCACCGTGCACATCAACGGCAATGAGTTTGTGTGCGTAGAGACTCGCACCGACAACCGCAGACGGCATGAAGATGATCGCGCCGAGCGGGATGACAAAACTAAAGTGCACGGCAAGGCCGAATCCCAGAGTTGCGGGGCGGTTGAGTTTCAACAGTTCTATGCGCCGCGAATCGGACATTCCGCGGGCTGAGCAGGCGCGTTCGGTGAGTTCTCCGGTCAGGAGCCAGCCTGAATACACGGGGTTGAGCACTGCCGCGGTGGTTCCGCCGATGACGGGGATGAGCCCGACCGCAAACAGAGTGATCGAACCGAGCAGCGAGCGCAGCATCAGCCCCCACCGGGTGTGCGCGGAGTCGGGGTCGCGTAGTTCTTCGGCGGGGACGTGGCCGAATCGGTCACGCTCGACTTCACGCCAGATCTTGGCGTAGATGGGCTCGCCCACTGCGAGGGTTATCGCTGCGAATAGTGCCACAAGCAGCGCAATGGAGCCGGTGAGCACGGCTAGGCCAACAATGAATCGCACAATCCAGCGGATCTGCTCACCCCAGTTTTCGGCGAATGGGGTTGCCCACTGGGTGATATCCACAATGTTGATGAGCAAAACAACCACGAGCACAGTCATGACAGCAGAAACGAGGGCCGCAGGAAGGGCACCGAGTAGCAGCAGTTTGGGCCGTTTCATCAGCCACCGCGCACCATGGAACAGGTGGGCGGCGCCGTCAATAACGCCCAATCCGAGCCGCCCGGTCTGTCCGACAAGGTCACGTCCAGTTTTCACTGTTGGTCCGCCTTTCACGAGAGTTATCCCTGTTCAGCCTAGGCGCAGCGGCTTAGATCCACAAGGTGCTCGTTACGGACAAAGTAGTGACGTAACCACCCATACATAACGGGTGGTTACGTCGGTTTTTGGGTGGGTGGCAGTTCCTGACCCGCAGTACACCCCATCGCCACGTGCTGGTTTTGTCTGCTACTCTCGCCTACAGCACGGGAGTCCAGTGAGCTGGACTGAGAGGAAGTAATCCAACTTCGACCGTTGAACCTGATCTGGGTCATTCCAGCGAAGGGAGCGTCTCACACTCGCGTTGTGTTGAGCGCTTTCGCGCTCCACGCGCGGAAGCCTTACACACGCGCCGCTACGCGCCAACGGGTCTACCTTTCCGTGCACTGAGGAAAGGAAACCAATGTCCACCACCACAGTTCTTGCGGCTGGCAGTTCTGCATCGCCGCAGTCCACACAGATTTCCGACGAGTCGGCAGCAGGTCCGGCATCGGCGCGTGAAATCGTATCGAGTCCGCTTCGCTTTGGGGTGGGTGCTCGTTTCACGCTCTCGGTCATGAGCGACAACTATGTCCAGCGCATCCTCGGGGCGCTCGCCGAGGTTTCGCCTAAGGATCTTGAGATTGAGACCGGGGATGTTTCGACGTGGATCGGCGGACACGAGCGTGATCTGCTCGCGTATCTCACGGCGTTAACGCACGCGATTGCCCAGAGCGGCGAGCACGCGTCGCTGTCGATTCACCTGTCGCGAGGCTGCCCTGGAGAGGCGTCCTGCTCGCTGCCGGGCGGTGCAGGTCCTCGCTCGGTTGAGGTGCCAAAGGGTGCGCGTACGGGCTACTGGGTTGCCGCCGAGTGGGCGTTGTATCCACTGGGCACCCCTATGGGTGACGGGGACGCTAATGCCTCGCAGCACATGGCCAAGATTTACGAGGCCATCGAGCGGACCAAAACGCACGGTACGTTCCGGGCATCACAGCACTTTGTGACCCGGCTTGAGGGCGATGCTGGTCAGATCCTTGAGGATGTCGTGGCAGGTTGGGTGCTCACTGGGCAGGCGGTACAGCACGTGACGAGCCATGTGACGCTCTCGATCAACAGCCCAAGCCACTCGGGCAAGGAGGCAGGACAATGAACACTCCGCTCACAACTCAAGACTCCAAGACCGTTGCCCCAGAACCTAAACAGCCCCTGCTCACGGTGCGCGACATCGTTTTGATTGTCACGCTCTCTGTAACGTTTGGGTTCCTGTACTGGGTGCTCGTCCAAGCCTGGTTCACACTGCAGGTTGTTCTCGGACCCGCCGGAGATCTGTCTCAGCACTTCCTCTTTGGGGGCTGGCTACTCGTAGCTCCGCTCGCGATAGCAATCATCCGGCGTCCCGGTGTCGGTATCATCGCTGAGGTAGTCGCTTCCGTTGTGGAGGTTGTATTCCTTGGCTCACCCGTTGGCCCGTTACTGTTCATTGCGGCTGCCATCCAAGGGTTCGGTTCGGAACTACCCTTCGCGCTCACCCGCTACCGGAAGTTCACGTGGCCCGTCTACGCACTGTCAGGTCTATTCGGGGCCGGACTGGTGTTCTTCTACTCAGCGGCCCGCTCCGGCTGGTACGGTCAAGACATTTTCTGGCTGCGATTCGGTATCCAGTGCGTCTCTGGGATCCTGCTCGGCGGGCTACTCGCGCTCGTCATCATCAACGCGCTACGCCGCACCGGGGTGCTGAACAACTTTGCGATCATCCGTGAAGCCCACCTCATCAACACCCCAACGCGCCGACGTACCGCGAGCGCCCAACCAGACACAGCCAGCGCCAACGCTCCTGAACTCAAAAACGAGGATCTGAGGTGACGTCCGCTCCGGTCATCCGCTATGAATCCGTCACGATCCGATTCCCCGAACCTCCCCACACCGGCCATCAACCGGAACGTGCGGTGCAGGGCCACGGTGAGGGATCGTCGGCAAGCAGTAAACAGCGGGCCATAGGGCCGCTGAACTTCACCATCTCCGCAGGCGAGAAAGTGCTGTTACTTGGCCCAAGCGGGTGCGGGAAATCCACGATTCTACGCGCGATGACCGGAGCGATCCCCCACGCCATTCATGCGGAGGTCAGCGGGACCATCGAGGTTCTTGGCAGGGATATGGCTCTGACCACGCCCAGCGCATGTGCTGCCAATATGGGGCTGGTGCAGCAGGACCCGTGGGCGAGCGTCTGCCTGCCGGTTGTAGAAGACGACGTGGCATTCCCGCTTGAAAACGCGGCCGTGCCACCTGCGCAGATCAGCTCGCGAGTTGCTGCGGCTGCCGAAAAAGCCAACGTCACCGACCTACTCACCCGCAGAGCCGCAACGCTGTCGGGAGGGCAGCTACAGCGCTCCGCTCTCGCAACGGCGGTAGTGCTCGACCCCGACATTCTCATCCTGGACGAGCCCACATCCATGCTCGATTCCGCCGGGATCGCAACCGTGACCGCAGCGATTTCCCAGACCATGCACGCCGATACATGCGCGATCATCGTTGAGCATCGACTCGACGAGATCGCCGAGGCGTTCGGACCATCGCTGCTGCCCACGAGGTGGATCGTGTGCGGTGAGGACGGCACAATCGTGTGGGACGGCAACCCAGCAACGATCGATGCTTCAACCGCCCGACACCTCGTGGAATCGGGATGCTGGCTGCCGCTCGACATTGAACTGCTTGGAGTGTTCGGGGTGGAAGGCGGGCTCGCTGCCGCGGAGGTTTGTGTGCAGCTTGCTGCCGCGACTGAACCAGGAGCTGTGCGCCCCCTTGCTCCGCTGCCGGGGACTGTCCCAGTCGTGGTGCGAGATCTCGCCGTCACACCGCAAGCACTACCGCGGCGACAGTCACGCAGTTCGCGTAAGCAAGGTCGCAACGGTGCAGGGCCAACGCCCGTGCTTGAGCACCTTAACTTTGACCTGCACCCCGGTCAACTCACCGCGCTCGTCGGAGAAAACGGCAGCGGAAAAACCACGCTGCTCCGCACCCTTGCGGGAGTCCACCAACCCTTGAGCAGAACAGTGGGCGCTGCCGGTCATCAACCCATCCGCGCCGGGCTGATCTTCCAAAACCCGGAACACCAGTTCATGGCCAACACCGTACGAGCCGAACTCGCCTACGGACTACCCCCAGAAGCCACCAGTGTCGTGGACGAATTCCTCGAACTCTTTGCGCTCGCGGAACACGCTGAACAGTCACCGTTTTCACTCTCGGGCGGTCAAAAACGGCGTCTGAGTTTAGCGGCCGTCATCGCCCACGACTACGACCTGATCCTCGCCGACGAACCTACCTTCGGACTCGACAAACACGGAGCGATGAGCGTTCTACGCAGCCTGCGCGACTACTGTTCCCGCGGCAAAACAGCTGTCATGGCCAGCCACGATATGCGCGCCGTGGCAACATACGCGGACCGGGTGCTTGTGGTTGGGCAGGGAAGGCTCCTCGCGGACGTCACGCCGTGGGAGTTGTTCACCGATGCGTCCCTGTGCAAAGCCGCTGGACTACGAGTACCGACAATCGTGGACTGGTGTGCTCAGCGCACTACCAACTCGGTGGAACTGAGTGCCCGGTTGCGTGCGCTCGACGCGTTGGGCATGAAGCGTCCGGCTGATCCTCAACTGGAGCCATCGGTTGGGGTGGCTTCTGGTGTCATGGGCTGGGGTGGAATAAGTTCGAATGCTACGTACTCGCAGGATGTGAACCCCCACAGTAGAGCCCACGGCGGTGTGGCCTTGGCTGAACTGGGCCTGCGTGAAACAACCTCGGACCGAATGACATCGAGCGGAGGAACGCAATGAACACCGCACCTGCACCGTATCTTGACCGCCGCAATCCAACCGTGAAACTCGCGGTCCTACTGGTCCTGAGCCTGCTCACACTCACCATGTTCGATCCCGTGGCAACCACCATCGTGCTGTTCGGAACCCTCCTGGTAGTCACGTTGGGGTCACGCGTGAAACTGCGCGAAATCGCACTGTTCCTTGTGCCGTTCATGGTGTTCGGGGTCGGGGTGATCGGCGTGAACACGGTGACTCGTCCGGGCACGGAACTATTCGCGCTCGCGGGTGTTTCATTCACGCGTGAGGGCGCGTTATTCGGTATCGCGATGGCGGTGCGTGCGCTCATCGTTGGGGTCATGACCGTCGCATTCATCGCCTCAACCCGTCCACGGGACCTGATGGTTTCCTTGCAACAACATGCCCGGTTGAGTCCACGCTACAGTTACGCACTGATGGCCGGGCACCGGATGCTCGAGTCGCTGCCGCAGCAGTGGGCAACTATCCGTGCAGCCCATGCGGTGCGCGCAGCCCGAGGCAAGGATGGCACAGCACGATTCGGGGTTCGCGACTTTGCGCGCTGCGCGTTTGCACTTCTCGTGGGGTCTATTCGCCATTCCGAACGCGTGGCACTCGCTCTCGAACTACGTGGGCTACGCCCAGGCCCAAGATCGGTGTGGAAGCCTGTTGCCCTCACCTCGCGTGACTGGCTATTCGCTGGTGGCACCCTCCTCGCGTTCGGGGCGCTGACCTGGCTTGGAGCTTCCGCCTCGCCGCTCGCCTAACCGCAACACCATCACATCGCACGGCGGACCCAGAACACTGCCGAGTCAAAAATGGTTGTGCCTATCCATCATTCATGCATAGGCACAACCATTTTCGACTCACTAGTGGACGTAAGCTCCAGTTCGCAGCGCGTCCGCCCACAATAACGTGAGGTGCGCTGGTGGGCACCCGGATCGTCGTCAAACGGCCAAAAAAGTTGGGCACCACCTGACCAGGTGGTGCCCAACCGACTAATCCCAATGCGCCTGTCCGTGCGCACAGTTCCGGTACGATCGCGCACAACGCTGACTTTCAGCTCAGCACGCGAACGAGGGCGTGGATCGCGCAAGACCACCGGGGTATGACTTAATCCGGTGGTACCGGCCATACACCTGGCGTGATGTGACCGCCGGCCATATGGACGATCACATCGCAGGCAACGCTCAAGAGACGAGCGCTGCCCGAACCTCTGGCACGAGAAGCTCGACGACTGCATTCTTTGCCTCTTGCGGGGTCGCCGCAGCGAGAACATCCTGAGCCATCTGCCGACACTGCTCGAGCGTGTGATGCCGCAAGGCAAAGCGCACGGCAGGAACCGCACCAGCCGACATGGATAGGCTCGTGACTCCCAGACCAGTGAGGACGAGTGCCATGAGCGGATCGGATGCGGACTCGCCGCACACACCAACGGGTTTACCCAACTCCTGCCCTGCTGCCGCGGTCGCAGCGATCAGGTCTAGGATCGCTGGCTGCCACGCATCGAGCAGGTCGGAGAGTTCACCACGAAGCCGGTCAGTGGCCATTGTGTACTGTGCGAGGTCGTTTGAGCCGATCGACACGAAGTCGACCTCAGCGAGAATCTGACGGGCCCGCAACGCGGCGGCTGGAACCTCGATCATCACCCCGACCTTACTCAACCCATGTCTGCGGGCTGCCGCCGCAAAATCACGAGCCTCCGTCACAGTGGCGATCATCGGTGCCATGACCCACGGAAAACTTCCCGTGTCTCGCGCTGCCTGAGCAAGAGCCTCGAGCTGGTCCTCAAGGAGTTGCGGATGGAGTCGTGCGGAACGATATCCGCGGACGCCGAGCGCCGGGTTCTCCTCATCGGGCTGGGTTGCGAACGCGAGCGGCTTGTCGGCCCCTGCGTCGAGGGTGCGAACAACGACCTTGCGGCCCTCGAACGCTTCCAACACCGCCCTGTACTCCTTGGCCTGCGCCTCCACGCTCGGGGCGTTTGACGAGTCCAGGAAGAGCACCTCCGTGCGAAACAGACCGGCCCCTGCGACAACGTGACCATCGGTGTAGGCAGCCGCACGCTTGGCGTCAGCCGCCGTCCCGATGTTCGCGAGCAGGTCGATCGTGTGACCGTCCTTGGTCGAGCCCGGATCACTGTCGGATTCGAGCTGGCGTTCGAGTTCTGCCTTGGCCGCGATCGCCGCCCGCAGTTCCTCGTTCGGATCGACGGTCACCCGCCCGGTTGCCGCGTCAACGGCAACGACCGTTCCCTCGTCGACATCGAGCACACCGCGCACCTGTACGAGGCATGGTAGACCCAACTGTCCTGCGATGATGGCGGTGTGGCCAGTCGGCCCGCCCAACTCGGTGACGATTGCAAGCACCTTGGACAGGTCCAATGCCGCTGTGTCCGCCGGGGCAAGGTCCTCCGCCACGATGATGCTCGGCTCGCTGAGCACTGGAACGCCAGGAACCGGCTGCTCCAACAACTCCGCGATGACCCGGTCGCGAACCGATTTGAGGTCCGTCACCCGCTCCGCCATCATGCCGCCCAGTTGCGTAAACAGTTTCACAAACTCGTCCACAGCGCTGTCGATGGCCTCGACCGGAGCAAGACCTTTCCCAAGGTTCGCCTTGCTCTTGGCCACGAGCGCCGGGTCGGCGGCGATCTGAGCCGCAGCTCCGAGTACAGCAGCTAGACTTCCCTGCGCACCTGCGGCCTGATCCTTGAGATTCTGGGTCACGGTTGCGAATGACTGGGCGATGACCTCCGGCAGGTCCTCTTGCGCCACCGGCGCACCGTCACGCAGGACCGGGGCGTCCGGGGCCGCCTCGACAGCACCCCGGACGACCGCCACCGGACCGATGACTGCACGCCGACCAACACCGGTTCCCTGCAGTACGAGTTCAGACATGTCTACGCGTCCTCTGCGTCCAGGTCGGTCTCAACGAGTTCCACGATCTTCTCGAGCAGGGCCTCGTCATCCGTCACAATCTCGACTTCTTCGCCGTTGCCAACACCCAAGGTCATGAGCAGCAGAACGCTCGCCGCGTCCACGCCCTCGTCGCCTGGACGTCCCAACGTGACCGTTGAACCCGCCTCAGCGGCAGCCTGGCTGATGAGTGTTGCAGGCCGTGCATGCAGCCCCTGCGCGGAACCTACTTTTACGACTCGACTTGCCATGGAAGTTCTCCTTTTTGTGTGCGAGCAAAGACTCAGGCGGACGCTGGTACGTCAGCCGACTCGTCGGAAATTTGGGTGGAGGACAGTCCTCCGTGGGTCTTGCGGAAGTGCATCTCCTTCAGCGTGACCAGTACCAGGGTCGACACCGCAACGCCTGCCGCGAGCGCCACGAGGAACCAGACCCAGCCGCCCACGAGTGGCAGCACCCAGATACCGCCGTGTGGTGCCATGAGGGTCACGTTGAACGCCATGGACAGCGCACCGGTCGTCGCCGAACCGATGATCGATGCGACGATCACGCGTAGCGGGTCGGCAGCGGCGAATGGGATGGCGCCCTCGGAGATGAACGAGGCACCGAGCAGCCACGCTGCACGACCGTTCTGGCGTTCCTGCTCCGTGAACAGAGACTTGCGCACGGTCGTGGCCAATGCCAGCGCGAGTGGCGCGACCATACCACCGAGCATGACTGCGGCCATGATCTTGTACTGTGCCGCGTCGGAGGCGAGTCCGGTCGTTGCCAGACCGGTCGTACCGAATGTGTAGGCCACCTTGTTGATTGGTCCACCGAGGTCCGAACCCATCATCGCGCCAAGGATCGCGCCGAGAATGATGAGTTGGTCGCCTGAGAGACCGTTCAGGAAGTTGGTCAGGCCGCTCATGAGGCCTGCGATGGGCACACCGAGAACCACGAGCATCAGGAAGCCGACGATGATCGAGCTGAGAAGCGGGATCACGATGACCGGCATGATGCCGCGCATTCCCTTCGGCACCTTCCAACGACTGATCCAGCGGGCGATGAAGCCTGCGAGGAAACCGGTGACCAGACCGCCTAGGAAGCCAGCGTCGACCATGACGGCCGCGGCACCACCGACGAAACCTGGCACGAGACCTGGACGGTCCGCGATTCCGTAGGCGATGTAACCGGACAGAACGGGGACGAGGAAGTTGAAGGCCAACTGGCCGGTCGCGAGCAGCAGGACCGACCAGGCCTGCAATGAACCCCATTGGAAGTCATCGAACAGTGCCTTCTGATCGACTGCGGTGACCTCGATGGCTCCTTCCGCGCCGCCCCATGCAACCTGCGCGAGCATGAACCCGAGCGCGATGAGAATACCACCCGCTGCCACGAATGGGATCATGTGGGAGACACCCGTCATGAGCCACTGACGGACCTTGGATCCGGTACTCTGGTCCTTTGGTTTCGCGGGTGTGGCAGGCGCAGCAGCTGCTGCGTCCACGGCAACCGGCCCGGCATTGACCGCTGCGACGGCCTCTTCGATGACCTTGGCGGGTTCGTGGACACCACGTTTGACACCGACATCGACCGTCGGCTTTCCTGCGAACCGTTCCCGGCCCTGAACCTCAAGGTCAGCTGCGAAGATGACGCCATCCGCCGCGGCGATGACCGCGTCGTCGATTTCCTCGGTTCCGATCGAACCCTGGGTCTCCACGACAACCTCATGCCCTGCGGCCTTGCCGGCCTGTTCAAGGGCCTCAGCCGCCATGTAGGTGTGTGCGATGCCCGTTGGGCAGGAGGTGACTGCTACGAATTTCATGGTGCGACCGCCTCGTTCACGATGTGTGCAACGGTTGCGCCGTCTTCCGCTGCCCGCAGCGAGTCCTTGAACTCGGCGTTGACGAGCTTGCGGGCGAGAGCGGCGAGGATCTTGAGGTGCTGGCCGTCGCCCGCCGCTGGTGCGGCAATCAGGAACACGAGGGTCGCAGGTCCATCAGGTGCGCCGAAGTCGACTCCACCGGGAACCTTCGCCACGGCGAGCGAGGGTGCGGTCACATGGTCAGACTTCGCATGCGGCAGGCCAATGCCGCCGGGCATTCCGGTCGCGGTCTTTGCCTCGCGATCACGCACGTCCTGCGCGAATGCGGTCGCGTCGGTGACGCGTCCTGCGGCGAAGAGTTTCTGCGACAGCAGATCGATCACTGCGTTCTTGTCCGCGGCATGCACATCCACCGCCACGAGGTCTGGAGTGATGAGTTGGGTGGTCATGTTAAAGCTCCTTGATGGTGTGAGTCGGGTCTGGATTTTCGACGAGTCGGACCGTTTCCTGGTCAATGTCACGTGGGGTGGGTACTGCCGTTCCGGGGAGCAGCACTGCTGCTCGACCCCACGCGACTGCGATGCGCAGGCGCTCGTGGGGCTGCTTGCCAGTAGCGGAGATATAACCGGCCAGGGTCATGTCTCCGGCCCCAACCGTTGAAGCTGGGACAAGCACGGGTCCACCGGCCCACCAAGTGGTGGCCTCCGTGACGAGTAGGGCGCCGTGTCCGCCCAGGCTGACAAGTACTGTTGTGGTTCCCTGCGAGATGACCTGGCGTGCCGCCTCAACCACTTCACCGACGGTGGTGAGTTCGCGGCCGACGAGTTCGCCGAGTTCGTCCTCATTGGGTTTGATGAGGGCGAGTCCGCCCGCGTTGACTGCGTGCCTCAGCGGTTCGCCGGAGGTGTCGAGGACGAGGTCCGCTCCGACTTCTCGGGCAACCTCGGCGACCCTGACGTAGGTGTCGTGTGGGGCGCCTGCGGGCAGGCTGCCTGCGCCCACGATGGTGTCACCGGGATTGGCCGTGGCACGAATCGCATCCAGAAGGTTGCCGAGGATATCGTCCGAGAGCTGTGGACCGGGGGCGTTGATCTTTGTGGTGGCACCACGCTCGTCCACCACAGTGATGTTGGTGCGGGTCTCGCCCGGTACCTCGACCGGGACCGTCGAGATGCCGCCGGCCTTGAGCATGTTGGCGAGCAGCTGTCCGTCTGCCCCACCGAATGGGAAGACCGCCGTGGTGTCTATTCCGTGGACGGTCAGCCCACGCGACACGTTGATGCCCTTTCCCCCCGCGTCTGTGTGGACGGCGCTGGCTCGGTTGATTTCCCCTAGTTCGAGTGCAGTCACGTCAAATGCGCGGTCCACACTCGGATTGGGCGTGAACGTGATAATCATGCGTTGATCACCGTCACTCCTTGGCTTTCGAGTTCCATGAGAATCTCTGGTTCAGATGCTTGGTCGGTGACAAGAGTGTCAACCTGATTGATGTCCGCAAAGGTGATGAACTCATTGCGGCCGATTTTTGAGTGATCCGTCAGCACGACAACCCGGCGTGCGGCAGCTACGATTGCGCGTTTGACCTCTGATTCCTCGAGGTCCGGTGTGGTCAGTCCGCGCTCGACGGTGAGTCCGTTTGTGCCCATGAAGGCAACGTCCACCTCGATCGTCTTGAGTGCTCGCTGCGACCATGGGCCGACGGCGGCGAGCGTTCGTGCCCGCACCTGACCTCCCACGAGATGCAGCGTGATCTTCTCGTGCCGAGAGAGGATGTTCGCGATCACGATCGAGTGGGTCACCACTACGAGTTCGCTGTCTGTGGGGATGAGCGCGGCAAGCCGGGCCGTCGTGGTACCTGCGTCGAGCAGGATCGAGCCGTGGGTTGGCAGTTCCCTGAGTGCGGCGCGTGCAATGGCGTCTTTTTCCGGGGCGTTGGTGTGCTCACGTTCCGCGACCGCCGGCTCTGTGGAAAACCGTTCCACGGGGATCGCTCCGCCATGCACTCGACGCACGAGCCCTCGACGTTCGAGAGCGGTGAGGTCTCGGCGGATTGTTTCCTGCGTGACATCGAGTTCCGCAGCAAGCGTTGTGACCTCGACTCTCCCATTCGTGCGAGCAAGGCCCAGGATGTGTGAGTGTCGTTCTGGAGCGTACACGCCATTGTCCTCCCGGCTACTACGACGTACGCGAGAGTGGCCCGTGGCCCGATCCTTGCCGGTACGCTACGGATCAAGCCACTACAGCCGCCAGGTCCGTATTCGACCCGCCTGTACGACGCTGTTCAGTAACTCCGATTATGCCCGGTTGTGACCGACATTGCAAGAGAAATCCACTTATTCAGACATAAAACAAAGAAAAACCCACATCATAGGGTGGCGGACAGCGCTCTTCTTCGGCGCCTCCGCTAATTACAGCCTATGAGCCAGGTCACACGTCACGCCTGCCGGGTGAAGACTTTGTGCGGGTGAAACTCTCTCCCACGCCAGCACGCCCGAGCCGATGGACCCAAAAGAGTCCGAATACCCATCTTTAATAGGGCCTACGGGCCCAAAAGAGCCCACGACATTTAAGAGGCGAGCCCGCACCAAAATAAAAGCGGGCCGGTTCATATCGAACCAACCCGCCCATCCCGCGCGTGCGCGGGCCACAACTCACGCTCTACGCGAGTTCAACCACCTCGAACTCCATAAGATCAGCGCCAGTGCCAACAGGCTTATGCCCCTCGGGACGCGAGTGCGCCGCATCAGCACGACCAGTACGCCAGGCCTCAAAGTCCGCGCGGCTCGCCCACTGCGTGACCACAAAGTAGCGGCTCTCACCAGCAGTGGGACGCAGCAACTGGAAGCCCTCGAAACCAGGTTCTTGATCCACGGCATGCTTGCGCGCGGCAAAGCGCTTCTCAAGTTCCGGGCCAGACCCCTCGGGAACGGTGATCGCATTGATGACAACTACGGACATGACACATCCTCACGAAAACGGTTGGGCGCGCAGCAGTGCGCATGATCGATACGTCAAGCCTAACGCCCTAACCATCGCGCCGGACAGGCCCCGTCTAGTTGCGCCACAACCCATACGTGTCCGCAAGATTCGCAATCTTCTGCGCGCGGGCCAAGCGCGGCAGATACGAACCATCCGCGATCTTGAGGCCGGATCGCGAGGACTGGGCGTGTTCATGCTCCTCGATGAGCTCACGTGCCCACTCAAGTTCCTCGGCGGACGGGGAGAGCCCGGCGTTCACGTCCTCGACCTGCTCGATGGTCAGGCACATCTTCCCGGTCATCCCCATGCTTTGGGTGACCTTACAGGCAGCAAGCACCTTCTCCCGGTCATCCCCCGGAGCCGGCGGGCCGTCGATTGGTCCGGGCAACTTACCCACGCGAGACGCGACAACCAGTTTTCCCCGGGCATACGCGAGCGCCATGGGGTCCTCGGTGGCGCCCGTGTCCTTGCGGAAGTCATTGACCCCAAACGCAAGCCGGAACGTTCCCGGGGCAGACGCAATAGCGGTTGCGTTCTCGATTCCGAGCGCGGACTCGATCAGTGCAATCACCGGCGTTCCAGCCTGCAGCCGCATCGCCGTAAGCGTGACCTGCTCGGGCTTCTCGGTCTGGGCGAGCATGACACCGCGTAGCCCGTTCGCGGTGATGAGCGCTGACACGTCATCGTCCCAGTGGTCGGTATCCATCCCGTTGATACGCACCCACGCTGAGGCACCAGATGACAGCGTCCGCATCACGTTATAGCGGGCCTCATCCTTACTCTGGTCAGAAACGGCCGCCTCCATGTCGAAGATGACCGAATCAGCTTCCGAACGCAGCGCATCCTCAAACAGATCCTCGCGCAGCGCATTGACGAGCAGCCATGACCGCGAAAGGCGCGCAGGAAGTTTAGCCGCCCGCTCATTGCGGATGTCCGCGAACGCGTGCAGGTCCTGCTCGGTCAGTTCGGCGTCGGTGGTGTGGTCTGCTTCAGATTCGGGCGTCTCGGTCGTTTTCATGTAAGTCACCAGCTAGAGATGCTTGATATTTACGGACTTTCGTATGTTTCACTTCGGTGGGTGTTTGCTCCGCGACACCCCTGCCCTCCGCTGCACTACTGTGTCCGTAACAGATGTGGCTTTGTCTCATCCTAGGTCGGGTGCACCGTTTCTGCCCGGTAATTGGCTTCCTTGCGCTCCATTTCCTCCATGTGCGACGAGCGCCGTGACGCCTAGCCCAGCCAAGAACGAGGGAGCGCCGATGGACAGGATCGGGCCGATAACCAGCAGTGTGATTCTTAGGTGCTGTGATTTGAGCCGGTATGGGCGCTTCCTTTTGAGAAAGAAGAACCAGAAGGCCATGCCCGCGGACACCATCTGTCCACCTACGGTGGCTCGTGCGGCGTGTTCTGGTCGGCTGTTTCCCAGGCTGCGTGACACCACTGACGCCACACCGACTCCGAGCGTCATCGAGTGCGCCCGAGGGCAGCCATCACCTGGTCGATCACCCTGCGAGCAAGGTCATATACCTCAGATGTGGTGTGACCCCGGTACTTGGTCTCGACTGCCATGATGATGCCCAGTTGCAGGGTGTAGAGCCTGCGCCGGATAGTTTCACTCTCCGTCAATGACTCAAGACCAAAGCCAGCCATGAAATCCGTTGGGTCACCAAACTCGGGGGCGTCCAGACCGGTCAGGCCACCCTCCATGAGCGGGTCGCCGAAAATAGCGCGCTCATGATCCAGCAAAGCGACAAGCACCCCGTCGCGCATGATCGAGTTCTTTGCCCACAAATCCACCTCGACGAGACGTGGTACGCGCACCTCATCGAGAACCGCGCGGTGGTCGACAAACACCGCACGTAGTTCATCCACGGACCAGCCCAAATCGATGTCAACTGGCGCGGCGTCCGCAAGTACGTCCTCGACAATCTGCATGAACGCATCCGACCATCGGTCAAACTGAGGTCCGGTCACATTGCCAAACCGCTCTGCGGTCACCGAGTTGATCTCACGGTTGAGCCGACCTAACTGACGGTTGCCCGATGCTGCGACCTCCTGCGAAAGTGTGCCGTCCGCGATGGCGAGACCAAAGTTGAAACCCTCGATGAACTCCATGAAGAAGTAGTCCGCGTCAATTAACTCGTGAGTTAGGTCGGCCGCATATACCTGGGGGATCGGCACGGAGGTGTGTTCCTCGATGAGCGCCATCGCAGCAAGTTCTGCGCGCATCATCCCCCTCTCCCGCGTCAATACGGGGATGTGTGCGGGTGGGGCGATTTTCAAGACGACCTGGCGTCCGTCCGCCAGAGAGATCTTGTAGGCGACGTTGAACCACCCCTCCGTCATCTCGGTCACTTCAATGCCGTTGCGGGGAATCGCCTCTTTTCCAAAGGCCCTCTCTACAAGCGCCGTCAAGGTGTCAAGGTCTTGGTGATTCTTGGTGAGGCTTTCCACTGTCGTCCATTCTTCGTCTTCGTTGACTGAAACTTCTTGGGTGTTTCTACGCTGAAACGGGAGGGGATGTAGTGTGCGCGCCGCAGCTCTCCCTGACCACCACGAGGCCCTCCACCCTGCTTGCCATGTCTCGGACCCGAGAGTTTGTCTCTGGATCGCGGACCGTTGCGATCGTTATGGCATGCCCGATCTCCCACGCCGCCGATTCCGCCCCGCGGATGATGTCGCTTTGATAGGAGTGGCACACCTGCGTGATCTGGTCCTGAATGATGGACCAGATCGCCCATGGGAGTTCCTCCCCTTCCTTACCGCATGGTAATAATTCGCGAGTTCAGAATGACTTTCCTGCCACCACAGCACCCGCAAGTACATCGCACTAAGTAGTACTTAATCTTCCCTGCTCGCGCATGCTCGTGAAAAAACCAAACACACATTTGTTAGGAATGCTACCTAAGTGATGGTCCTCCCTCCCCGCAATCAGTTCCACAACACAGGAGCTTGTGTGATCTCTCAGAGGAAAGCAGCACTAGGTGCCCCGCCCACTGTTGTTCTCTCCTAGGAACCACGCCGTTACGCGTGTCCCGCCTCGAGCATTCGTGCAAATAGTCCGCCGCTGGCCGCAACCTCGGACGGCTTACCGTATTCAGCCACCCTGCCCTCGCGGATGACGGCGACGGTATCGGCATCGAGGGCGTCACTCACGCGGTGCGTGATCTCGATGACCGTAACACCGGGCCGGGCAGAAGCGAGGTTTGCACGTACCCGTGCCGCAGTCGCTTCGTCGAGGTGCGAGGTGAACTCATCGAGAACGAGAATCTTCGCACCCGTCAGCAGTGCCCGGGCAAGTGAGAGCCTTTGCCGCTGTCCACCGGACAGGTTGTCGCCGAGCTCGCCCACGCGAGTGTGCACACCATCCGGGAACGCGGCGATGTCATCGGCCAAACATGCGATGGAGCAGGCCTCCATGATGTCGGCGTCGGTTGCCGCAGGATGCGCGAGACGCAGGTTTTCCGCGATGCTCATATTGAACATGTGGGTCGCTTGGGTCACGATCGCCACGGAGTCACGCAGTTCTGCCAGGGATACGTCGCGCACGTTGATCCCATTGATTCGCACAGCACCAGAGTCAACATCCCAGAACCGGAGCAGCAGTTGCACCAGCGTGGACTTGCCCGCGCCAGAGGCTCCGACAAGCGCAAGGCGGGTTCCGGGTTCAACAAGCAGCGACACATCCTGCGCTGCAGGCCGCACGGAGACCCGCCCCTCGGTGGAAGGGTAGGTGAAGGTCACGGCATCGAACTCAACGCGGGGTCCGGTTTCACCGGCGTTTATGCCGAGGCGCACGGGGTTCACGGGGTCGCTCACAGCGGGCACGGCATCGGCCAGCGTGAACAGTCGATCTGCTGACGCTGTCGCCTTGTCGAGGTCCGCGATCACGTCTTCCACGCCCCGCACGGCAGGGAAGGTAGCCACCACGGCGATGATCGCGGGGAGGAAGTTCACTAGAGTGAACTGACCGCTCCGCACTCCCTCGGCGCCGACAATGATCAAGGGCACTGCCGCGAGGAGTTGCACAGCGTGCGCGATGGCGCGACGCATCCCGACGGTCCACCAGGCCCGCCCAGCCCTCGTAGCGATCTGCTGTGACCGCGTGGCGAGTTCTTCCTGACGCCGCGCACCGTAGTCAAAGCCCACGATCTCGCGCACGCCCTGAATGGTCTCGGTGACGTGGTGCAGGTTCTGTCCACGCTCGCGCAGTACATCAACTGCTGTGTCTCGCGCTCCCGAACCACCGATGAATGGCACCGCAAACGCCGCGAAGAGCAGGAACACGAATGCCGCAAGTCCCAGCACGGGAGTGGTGTTCACCGACACGAACACCACCACCACGAGCGGCACAAGGAACGCCGAGATCGCGGGGGCGATCGTGTGTGCGAAGAACACCTCAATCCGGTCGATGTCCCGTGTCACGCGGGCAAGCAGGTCACCGGTCCGACTCGATGCGGAAAGCGCCGGAGCCTGCGGCCAGATCCGCGAGAATAGGAACAGTCGCAGTTGCTCAAGGGCGGTGAATGCCACATAGTGGCCAGCGTACTGTTCGAGGTATCGGAACAGCGCTTTCGCAAGCGCGAGCCCAACCAGCAGCCACACGTACCGGCCGATGGGCAGGGCCGCGCCAATACCGGCATGAGTCGCAACGGTTGCAACACCGTGCGCTCCCACCACGAACAGCGCCACTCCGAGCAGTTTCTGAATCACTGCGCAGATCGTGGAGATGACCAGTGGTTTCATGACGGGAAGCGCACGCCCATACAGTTTTTTGATGATCACGTTGCGCGGCAGGTTCAGGCCTGTGTGACCGCTTGCAGCGGTGCTGCTTGGCGACGATCCTGCCGCCCTTGCAGCCTCGGGTACAGGAGGTTGGGTGGTTGCATTGGTCATGATTCTTCTCCGTCGTTGGACGTAGATCCGGCGCCCAGTTCCGTGAGGTTCCCGTCGGCTAGGGTCAGGATGCGGTCCACACTGCGCAGCGTGGACGGGCGGTGCGCGATGGTGAGGACGGTGCGGCCCGCAACCGCGTTGTCGATGGCGGCCAAGATGGCGGCCTCGCCCTCAAGGTCGACCTGGGAGGTGGGCTCATCAAGGATCAGTAAAGGCGCATCCTTGAGCAGCGCCCGGGCAATGGCGAGGCGCTGTGCCTGTCCGCCCGACAGCGAATAGCCGCGCTCCCCCACCACGGTGTCCAGCCCCTGCGGCATAGCTTGAATCTCCTGCGTCAGATTCGCTGTTTCAAGCACAGCCCACAACTCTTCGTCGGTTGCGTCAGGCT
Source organism: Timonella sp. (assembly GCA_031979385.1). Classification (GTDB taxonomy): domain Bacteria; phylum Actinomycetota; class Actinomycetes; order Actinomycetales; family Cellulomonadaceae; genus Timonella. The sequence goes on from DALZEF010000005.1 coordinate 176,378, forward strand.
TCGCTATCTGCAGGTTCTCGCGTAGCGTCCCAGTGAACAGGAACGTGGTTTGGCCGACCGTCGCAGACAGCGAACGGGCAGAATCTGTGGTCAGCGTATTTGCGTCAGCACCTGCGAGGAACAATTCACCGTCCCCAATCGGGATGTTGCGCTGCACAAGCGACGCAATGGTCGACTTACCGGCACCGGACTGGCCCACGATCGCCACATGCTCCCCCGGATACACCGCAAACGAGACGCCCTTGAGCACCTCAAACTCCCCATACGCAAAGTGGGCACCACGGAACTCGACGATGGGCTGGGAGGCGGCAGGATCGTCGGAAATCAGCGAACCCTTTGTTGGAAGGGCCGAACGGCCCGCACGAACCCGCACCGGTTGGCTGAGGAAGCCGCGGATGCCGCGCTGCGCGGCGAGCCCGCCCATGCCGATGTAGAAGAACTCGCCGACCTTGCCCAGCGGTTCCAGCAGCACAAACGACACCAGCAGGAGCGAGACGGCCTGGCCGAGCGTGATCGCGCCCGCGTCGAGACGGCTCATCGCGAGCCATGCCACCATCGCGATCATGAACAGCGAGAACACCCCGTCCACCACGAGGATGACCAACTGGTTGGATGCAAGCAGCCGCATGATCGAACGGCGGTTGCGTTCACCCGATTCCGCAAGCCGGTCCTGGGTCCGCTGCGACGCGTTGAGCAGTCCAAGCGTGGTCAGCCCCTGAATGGCATCGAGGTACTCCGCTGCAAGGCGTTGGCGTGCCTCGCGTGAGTTGCCCGAGACCTTCCGGAATGCCCGCTGGAACCCGCCCACGAGCAACGGGATCGCCGGAACCGCAAGAAGCAACATAGCCGCAGCGAACCAGTCAATCGTGAGGCCCACAATGAGCAGCACGACCACAGGGCTTATCGCAGACGCGATCATTGGCCCAAAGAACGTGAGCTTGAACAGCGAGAGCCGCTCCACCCCATCCGTCGCCTGCGAGGCAAGCGCACCGGAACGCTCGTGGGTGCGGTCAACCGGACCGAGCGCAAACACGTGATCGATGATGCGGCGGCGGACTTGCCCCTCCTCACGGACTGCGGCCGTGCCTGTCATACCGATCACGTAGGCAGAGAGTCCAGCCGCGAGTACCGCGAATACGACGGTGGCCACGAGATTGCCGCCGTATGGTTCTGAATACACGAGAGCTTGGAAGGTGTTGCCCAGGAATACGAACGTGAACGCGGTCGCCGCGGAGGTGAGCACGCTCAACGCAATCGAGAGTCTGACGGTCTTTCCCGCCTGCTCCGAGAACAGGTTGATTTTGGGCGGCTTCGGGCGGCTGCCCGGCGCTCGTCCTGAAGGGCCATGACCGGCCGTGGCGCGAGCATCCGGGTGCCCGGAGGCTCCCGGGTTGCGTGGCTTCACTGGCTGATCTGCCGTTGCTGAAGACATTCGGTACTACCTCGCAGTGGAGTGGTGAGTGGTGCAATCCGGCGGCGATACGAGCGTCATGAGACGAAGACCCTATCGTCCGCTCCTGTTAGGCTAACCTAACGGTTTTTTCTGACATGCAGTCATAAGTCCTGTTCTTTTACGCTGCGACAAGGGTTTTCACGGCGGTTCTGGCTGAAGTGTCAGAAACCGCTGGTCTACCTTCAGCGCCCTGTCGGGGTGTGGGTTTCCTCACGATGGTGTGGCCACTCTACTCACACCATTGCGAGGAAGCCCACATCTCGAGCCGCGCTGGGTCGAAACGGGAAGAAAACCGCTCGGGCTAAAGTTAGAGATACTGCAATAAAGCAGACTTTTCCCGCGCACGGCCGTTAAGGCCACAACAGACCGGACGTTGATGAGTTTCCAACGCACCGCCACACCCCATAAGTGGCTCATCCTCCTAATCGTTGCCATGACCCAACTCGTAGTGGTCCTCGACGGCACGATCGTCTCCATTTCACTTCCCCAGGCACAACTCGAACTCGACATGACCGATGTTCAACGCCAGTGGGTCGTGACGGCCTACGCCCTCACCTTCGGCTCACTGCTCCTGCTTGGTGGACGCATCGCAGACTTCTGGGGACGCAAACGCACGTACATCCTGGGCCTGGCCGGATTCGGCATCGCATCCGCATATGGCGGACTGATCCACACGGGCACTGAACTCATCATCGCCCGCGGACTACAGGGGGTATTCGCCGCACTCATGGCCCCATCCGCGCTGGCGATTCTAACCATCACATTCCCTCGCGGACGCGAGCGCAATACAGCCTTTGCCGTATTCGGCGCGGTCGCCGGCATGGGCGCAGCCGTGGGACTTCTACTCGGTGGCGTACTGACGGAATACGCATCGTGGCGCTGGTGCCTGCTCGTGAACGTGCCTATCGTGATCATCGTGGCACTCGCCGCCGCCTATCTCCTCCAGGAGTCCAAAGCGGAAGGCGACACCAAGCTCGATGTCCTTGGCACGGTTCTCGTGGTGACCGGACTCGGCTCGGTCGTGTACGGATTCACCAAAGCCGAGGAGGGATGGGACCAGGCAGCAGCATGGATCTTCCTGGGCGCCGGCGTAATCTTACTGGTCGCATTCTTCGGCTGGCAGGCACGAGCACCACACCCGATGCTCCCGCTCCGCATCCTCAACCGCACCAGGGGCGGCGCATTCCTGATGCAGATGGTTGCCGGGGCAACCATGGTGGGCGCGATGCTCTACCTGACCTTCCACATGCAGATCGTTCTCGGTCTTACCCCGCTGCACACCGGCCTAGGCATGGTTGTACAGACCGTTGCCATCTCCGCGACGGCGCCCGTGGTTACGCGACTCTTGCCCCGGTTTGGCCCGCGTCCGTTCATGATCATCGGCCCGCTCATCGCTGCAAGCGCCATGCTGTTCTTGACTCGCGTGACTGTCTCTGGCTCGTATTGGACCGAGGTCATGCCTGCCCTCATCGTGAACGGCATCGGTATGGCGATGCTGTTTGTCCCCGTGCAAAACCTGTCGTTGCTTGGCGTCGATCCCCACGATGCTGGCGCGGCCTCGGCAACTGGAAATGCCTCCAATCAGGTGGGCGCCTCTATCGGCCTGGCAGTGTTCACAACCATATACGCTGAGGTCACCGCCGGTTCCCATGAGCCTGCGGTACTCGTGGATGGCTACCACGCCGTGTTCCGGACCGGAGCGATAGTGCTGTTCGTGGGCTCGATCATCGCGTTCACGATGATTCGGGGAACCAAGGAGCAACTCATGCCAGGGATGGATCGGCGCTCATAGGTTGCTTACGGTTCAACGCTGAGAGGTTTGCTCGCCGCATCCTCAACGCACGCTGACGTAACCGCAAAGTCCCACACATTCGCTGGCACACACCGATGGGCTGTTTTTGGTCCGGGTGCGCACATAAAGTGTGCGCACCCGGACCAAAAACAGCCCATCGGCCAGACGCAGCCGCGTGTATCAACAAGCAAAATCAACTTGAACGCACCCCTTTTCTCGGGTGTACGGTGGAACGAGACACACTACGAAAGGATCGGTGGCCCAAGTGGCCTACCCTGCAACTGCCTGATTTCCCGCTCGGCCGCCATTCGGCCGAACCTGCTACCGCACACTGGGTCTGCGACCCCTCAGTCAATGCTGTAAGCAGGGTTTTCGTGCGCCCATAGACGCGCACACCGGAATCTCATGCGCATCACATATGCGTTCACAGAACAGGCAGAATCATGCAACCCTTAACCTCGCAATCCCTGCGCGCCAGTTTCGTCAATACCTCCAAACGCGAAGCAGCGGAAGCCATCCCACCGATCAAACTCGACGCCATCGATTGGGAGAAGCACGACATCTTTGGCTGGACCGACAAGTCGAATCCCCTCGTGGCCTACGTCGTGATCCCCGTGGACGACAGACCCGTTGGCATCATGCTGCGCGCGTCAAAGAACAAGCCGAAGAAAACGATGTGTGCGTTCTGCGAGGACATCGTTGATCTGTCCGAGGTGAAGCTCTTCGTTGCGAAACTTGCCGGCCCGGCAGGTCGCAAGGGCGACACAATCGGAACCCTCGCCCATGCCAACTTCTCCTGCTCCAAGCATGCACGGCGCAAGCCCAACTCGATGGAGGGCAAGGCCGATCCCGAGGCGTTCATCGCACACCGGGTAGATGCTCTACGGTTCAACGCTGAGAAATTCGCGCGTCGAGTCCTTGGCGAGAGCTGACAGGCACTCTCTGACCAAGCAAGATAGCGTCCCGAACGATCTCGCGGTGTGTGTTGCAGCCCGTGGACCGATGAAGAGTGGTGGCGCTCAGCGCGTAGGGCTCCCACGCTGATGCGTGAGAGCCCTACAACCACTTAACTCGTCCAAGTGCGAGCGAATCTCATCTCACTGTGATCGTGACCGTCTTACTACCAGACCCGATCTTGGAGTTACCAAGGAACGTAAC
>DALZEF010000006.1:0-20643 GCA_031979385.1 Timonella sp.
TTTGAGTGTTCGACAGGTTGCGGTACGAGTTAATCGCCGCAATGTTCTGGTTAATCGAAAGTCCCATTGTGAATCCTCCATGAATAAATGGGCCAACCGCCGATCCATCCGTGGAACGGCTTCACGCAACCTATCGGTCTACGCCAATACTCCATGAGGAAAACCACCCGGAAGTTTCGCGCCATCGGCGTGAACCTTGCCTCTGTAACCTCTCCTCGGGCGGTCCACGGCACAACCTCCCTTATGTCATGCCGCGCTCCTGCACCCCACCCACACCAACCCGGTGATCCCAACGTAACCAACTCGTCGCCAATCAGCCGCAATCGCACACAACAAACGTTGGGGCCCACCTGCACTAAGCAGATGGGCCCCAACGCATGTGAGCAAATTCAACTGTCACTGCGTAACCTCACCTGAATTCAGGTTCCGCAGTATGGAGACTCAAGTGTTTTTCGAACGACCAGGACCAGTGTGACGCCTACCGGAGCATCACACAACGGACCTCAGTTGAACGGAGCACGCAGTGGCCACGAGTCATCCTCGAGAACTGCCTGCATAGCTGCACCCGTCTCCGGATTGACAAGCACCGGAGCCAACAGGTTGGCCGTGTGCTCGCTCGCATCGCTACCAGGGGTAACGATAACCAGCACACGTGGTGTGTCGGTTCCCAGAATGTCCGCAACTGACGCATCAGCCACGGGCACATACTGTGGGAAAAACGGTGCCGGGTCGAGAAGGAACATGTGTGGTCCCGTCTCGTGCACAGCACTCAAAGAAAACAGCACGCCCGACTCGTCAAGAGGTTCGAGCGCAAAATCCGAGTATCCTCCAAAACCAACCAGTGGCTGGACGAAGGTGACGCTCGTGTTGAAGTCGGAACGCTTCATGTCTAGTACCGCACTCATCGTAGGTAGTCCAAAAGTGAAGGCTGAAGCACACGAGATGCCGCATTCAGCGATGACTGGTAAGCAACCTCTTGCATCTGCAACTCAATGAGAGTCTCTGCAAGGTCAATGTTCTCAATGCCCGCGATGTCGTTCTTCAAGGTGTTCACTTTGTGTCCGAGCGATTCCGCGGAACGTTCGATCTGGTTTGTGCTTGCACCGACCTTGGCCACCTGCGTGAGAACGACGTTTACACGCTCATCGATGCGATTCAGGTAGTCCTGCGGGTTGTTGCCTGCGCGGATGTCTGCTGCCAGGTCATCAATCATGCTGAACACCGAATATGCGCCGGGATCTGCTGGATCGTAGGTTGCGCTGGTGCCGAAGACGGCTCCACCGTCAGAGTCAACTCGAATCGTGACGTCATCGGCGGTACGGCGTTCAACACTCGAGCCGGCGTGTCCGTTGAAACCGTAGGTCGTGGTGTCAAATGCGGTGTCAGAACCTGACGTACCCGCGAACAGATTACGTCCGAGGTACTTGGTGTTTGCCTGTCCCAGGAGACTTTCCTTGATGCCGTCAAGCTCTGCCGCAATGGCCTCACGGGTCTGCTCGTTCATCGTGCCGTCGTTCGACGCGCGAACAACCAAGTCACGCGCGCGACGCAGCAGCGACGATGTCGTGTTCAAAGCTGTGTCGATGTTGTTCAACCAGGCCAGTCCGTCCTCGGCATTGCGCTTGTACTGAGCCGATTGCGCCTGTTCCCGACGAAGTGACAGGGCATCAGACGCCTTGGCGGGGTCATCCGAGGTACGTTGAATGACCCGTCCGGACGAAGCCTGCTCCTGCAGACGCGCCATCGCAGCAAGGTTCTGCTGCATGTTCGATAGCACACTGCGCTGAGTCGACTGGTGCGTCACACGTGAGATCATCGGCCTACAACTCCGGTTCGGTTAATGAGCGTATCGAGCATTTCATCGATGGCTGTCATGACACGGGACGCTGCTTGGTAGCCACGTTGGTAGGTCAGCAGGTTTACCGTCTCTTCATCAATATCGACCGACGTTGCCGCAATTTGAAGGTTTTGAGCGGTTGCACGTGCTGATTCAGCAACAATCGCCGAGTTGTAGGTCGCCTTGGCCGACACGCCGAGTCCAACCACGAAGGTCTGGAAGAGTTGACTTGGTCCGTTCTCTGCATTGGCCAGTTGACTCACCGCGTCCGCGAGTGACCCGTCGTACTCTCCCATACCTGGTGTAGCCGAGGGGACGTCTGCCGGGTTGGTGATGACAACTTCAAGGTTGCGCGCCGCCGGGTCGGTTCCGATAGCGAACAGTGGCCCTTCCGAGCCGAGCACACCGTTGATCTGGCTGGCGATCTGGCGGGCAAGCTCGTTGTACTGCTCAGCGGCCTCGGTGAGGATGCCTCCCTGGCCCACTGGCGCGAGGGCGGACAACTTTCCCTGAATCTCACCGCCATCAAAGGTGACAACAGGTTCGCCGGCACGCTCCCACACGATTTGCACAGGGGCATTTCCGGCGAGTACGCCGGCAAGATCGGTTGAGCCTGCGATCTTCATGTGCTGTGCACGATCCGCGGTGACGAGCGGGTTTCCACCGACGTAGACGTCAGCGGTTCCGTTCTCCTGGAAACGAACGGTGGCACCAGCGAGGTTTGACAGTTGCGTGATGAGTTGATCGCGCTGGTCAATGAGGTCGTTTGCGTTTCCGTCAGACACAAGGATCTGGCGGATCTGTCCGTTAAGTTCGGCAACTCCATCGGCTAGGGCATTCACGTCAGAGACGCGTGCTGCCGCTTCAGTGCGGACCTGGGACCACTGGGTTTCGATTGCCGAGTATCCAGCGGAGATCGACGCACTCACATGCTTGGACTGCTCCAGCAGCACCTGCTTGGTGGCAAGGGTCTGTGGCGCCTTGGCCACATCCTGCCAGGCTGACCACATCTCAGACAATGCACTTGCGGTCCCTGTGTCGGAGGGCTCACTTACGGCAGACTCAAGGCGGGTGTACACATCGGCGCGGGCGGCCAGGAAAGCAGCCGACGAAGTGGTAGCGCGTACGCGCGCGTCGAGGAAGATGTCTCCTAGTCGGCTCACGTCGGTGACCTTGACGCCGTTACCGATCTTGGAACCCTCTGAGAACAGCGAAGCTGTTTGTCCAGCACCGACCGATGCCAGTTCCGCACGCTGGCGGGTATAGCCCACTGTGTTGGCGTTCGCGATGTTCTGTCCGGTTACCTCCATCGCTATGCGCTGTGCGTTGAGCGAGGAAAGCGCCGTGGAAAGGCCGGAGAAGGTGCTCATGATGTCCTTTACAAGCTTTGGTCGAGGAGGCGAGGCTGCGCTTCACCATTCGTGGTGGTTCCAGACTCGTTATAGGTCGAGTTATCGCGCTGAAGGTTGAGAAGGGTCTCCTGGGTTGCCTTCTGGGAGGTGGTCAGGAGCTCACGGTTGGTGGATACCAACGCCTCGATCTCAGCGGTAAGGCCGACGAATGCGGCACGGTGGGATGCAAACAGGTCGTTCCACGGTTCCGGTGCCGTTTCTGCGATGGTGGAAAGTGGGGAGTTGTCCGGCAGACCAAGTTCTGTCGCAACCGCATCCGACTCCATCGAACGGGCAAGGTCCATGTCCTTGATCTGTTCAAGTACGTTCTCAACTTCGCGGGTCGAGTGCGGGAGCCAGCGGGACTTGCCCGCGGCCAAGAGAAGCTGCTCCTCTTCGAGTTTGAAAAGAAGCAATTCAAACAGTTGACGCTCACTCCATAGAACGCTATTCAACGCTTGAAAGCTCATCAGCTCTGACTCCAGTTTCCTCATGTACTGACTTCGACGGTTGTTATCGAGTCTACCGACCTATCGGCTCTTCATGATCGGCCATGAGAGTTATGGGGCTTTTCGCAGTACACACCCTGATCACGGGTGAATTTCTTGACACAGTGAATTTCTTTACACATGGAAGGTTTTCAGCCCGGACAGAGGTCCTGCGGCCAGGTAAAGCAACCCAAGCGGCAAAAAATCCACCACGCCCCCAAAGTGTGACGTACTTCACACTTGCCTCCTCAACGATGTAAAACCGCCCGATTCTGCAGGTTGGGGACTTCTCCCCATTGCCTAGTACTAGGGGTATCCGGAAAACTTAAAAATTTTGCGGGTGAAGGGACTAGAAAATGTGAAGAGTGTGTGGAACTCTAACTTTCATGAGCGAATTAACAAACCGTGCCCGCGCTTTGGTTGAAGCGCACTTGCACACGGTGGGTTACCACGTCTCGGAGATGCTCATGCGAGTACCGGCGCATGTCACTCGAGACGATCTGGCATCCGCCGGCTATCTCGCGCTTGTACAAGCCGCGAGTGCATACTCCGAGGAATCAGGGGTCCCCTTCAATCGTTTTGCTGCCATCCGCATCAAGGGTGCGCTAGTAGACGAATTACGGTCCATGGACTGGGCATCGCGTGGAGCCCGCAAGCGCATCCGCGAATACAACCAGACCTACGACCACATGACCGCCCAGTTGGCCCGCGCACCCAAGCGCGAGGAGATGGCAGCAGCACTCGGCGTAGATGTGGCCGAGGTTGATCACGCCCGTGACCAGGCAAGCACCCGCATCCTCTCCTTCGAGGCCTACGACGGTTCCCTCGCCGAGATGGTTCACACCACCGAAGAGGGCCCAGAGCGTGCGGCACTGAACAAAGAAAAGCGCGACTACCTGCGCTGCGCGGTTGAGGCCCTGCCTGAGCGCCTCCGCTACGTGGTCGAACAGGTCTTCTTCGCAGACCGTTCGGTCACCGAGGTTGCAGAGGAACTGGGCGTCACCCAGTCCCGTGTCTCACAGCTTCGCGCTGAGGCCATGGTGCTTCTCCGCGACGGCATGAACGCACACCTCAACCCTGAACAGCTCGAACCAGTAGCAAAGGAAGGCGTTGTAGCTCGCCGCCGCGAGAAGTACTTCGCCGAGATCGGTCATCGAGTAGAGGCTTCCAAGCGCGCGGTTGTTGCCGGACGCCGCGCAATCCTCAACGAGGTTGCTTCTGTCGAATCAATGGCTCTTGCAGCACGCAACGGCGAACGGCACCAGCACCTGAACTCGCTAACTGCCTAGTCTTTTAGTCCCTCACCCCACCACGAGCGCCCCTACCAGAAACCAACTGGCAGGGGCGCTCGTCGCATATCGGCTTCTATTCCCTCCACTACATAGTTATCCACGAAGGAACTAATACACCGGAGGTAGGGGACGATAAGGCAGCAAGGACGCCACCCGCTCCCGACCGAACCCCGCACCTTCGGTTCGTCCACATCTTGAAGAGAAGTTAGACGCATATGGCTTTCGAACCCCCTCTTGCGCTAAAACGCTTGGTCATTCACTCAGTCAAAGCGGAATGGAAGGCGTATGCTTTCTCACCGTTGATCTTGGACCTGGATGCATCGAGAGCTGACGTCATCGCGGCTGAGATCGGTACCGCGCTTGCGCAAACCTACGTTGACACCGACTTCGAATCACTCACAATGGGACTACCCATCTATCTGTGGGTCAACGACGTAGTCCTCGATAACCTCTACATACTCGAAGGTATCGACAATCTGCAGGGCCTTTTCGTACCGATTTCCGTCCTTTCGCACGAGAACTGGTCTTCGTATGCGCAAGCTATCCGTGATGCGAATCTGAAACTCATTGTGGATGATCTGCATGATTCGGGTATCGGCTCCCACACAGCAGTTTCAACGGGTGCAGAGTGGGCTGTGCTCTCAGCACGCAAGAACTTGGTTTCAGCCACCGTTGAGGATCTTCGTACCAAGGGGTTCAAGGTGCTCATCTCTGATGCTCCACGCTCCTTCTTCGAAGGAAATGTAGACCTTGGTGATGCCTATCTTGGCCCCATGTACTATGGTCGACGCTCCGAGCAGCATCCCCTTGCGCCCGGCGAGGCTCAGTGTCTTGAAGCACTCCGTCTGCTCGGTGAACCCAACGCGAATCTCGCGGAGGTCTCAGCTGTTCTGAGTTTGGACCCGGAGATGATCATTCGCGTCCTGCACCTAGCAAACTCGGCCGCGATCGGCTCTTCACAGCGCATCGACTCCCTAACGCACGCGATCGTGTATCTTGGCGTACAGCGTATCTCGCAGCTCGTCATGACCTCGATGATCTCAGCGCGCTTGTCTGACCCGCACACGATGTGGGTTGTGCTCACGCGTGCAGCGGTGTGTCGTTCTCTAGCCAGCGATGCCGAGTCGGCCTACACTGCGGGCCTGTTGTCGGCGCTTGCAGAAGAGGTCGGCGAAGCGCCGGAATCCATGGCTATTCGCGCCGGGGTGTCATTCGAGGTCTCCCTTGCGCTGTCATCGGGTGTTGGTGACCTAGGGGCGTTAATTGATGCGGTTCGTGCCTACGAACGCGCGGATATCCCCGAGGTCATCCGTCATGGTTGGGACCCGGTTGACATTGCAGACGCCTACTTCCGGGCTCTACCGACAACGTACGAGTACATGAAGTTACTGCATTCAGTTTCTGCCGGTTGAGGTGCGCCGCCCCTTGGGTCGGTCACTCACGGCAGCTAGTTGACGCACTGTGCTCACGACACCCGCGTCAACAGAAAGTGGCGGTTCATCCCTCGGGATGAACCGCCACTTTTGTCGTGGGGTGTGCATCGGTTGGGCTCAGGCTGAAGCCAAAACACCCACAGCAGATGCGAGTGCGAGAGACCTAAGCGGTGGTCTCTCCGGTGAGGCTCTGATCCGGAGTGTAAGCGGTCTCGAACATCTTGGCCTCGTGTGCCTGATACACGCTGTCGATAGGCTGCCCACTCGACGTGCGACCGAGTTGCGGCACGGCAGTCGGCATGGTGTCACTGCTTGGCGACGATCCGGTTGGCTGCCCCGCAGCCTCCAGTTTCTGCTTCGCCTCGGCAACGCGGGCGTTCACCTCGTCAAGGCGGGGGCCCAGCATGTCGATTCCCTCGTGCAAGGCGCTGTCAACTTTCTGGATGAGTTCGACAAGAGCGTCGCGCCCCACTGGAAGTGCCCGTTTCCTCGGGTTGAGGGCTGCGCTGAGCGCGTTGTGAGCGTCCCTGACGAGTGCGTGGAGTGCGGCAAGTTTCGCGTGGATCGAGTCGACTTCCTGTGCGGTCAGCTCGCCGCGTTGTGTGAGTTTTTGAAAGTCGTCCTGTGTGCGTAGATACAGGGCGGAGAGCTCATAGGCACGCCAGAGTAGTTGATGCGCCTCGGCTGCTTTCCTGTCACTTCCCTGAGCGAGACGGTTGACTGCTTGGAACTCATTGATTGAGATCCGATGAAACATTCGGGTCTCGGCATGTTCCTCGAGGGCATTAACATCAAGGGGCTTGCGTAGATCGTTTGCTGCGTCCTGGTACATGAACTGATGCCCGATGAAGATGACAGCGGGTATCAGCAGAGTCCAGTAGCTGAATTCCTGGATGACAAAGTAGATCAGTAGGGCAACCGTCACGAGCAGAACTGGCGTTTGCGCCTGTTCCAGTGTCAGATATGCCCTTTCCAGCCGTTCGCGCTGGGTGTGCGCGTCAGCAAGCGTCGTGGCGTCTTGCACGCCCAACTTCGGGCTGACCACGTAGTAGCGGGAGCGGGAGGGATCGAAGCGTTCAGCGCCGGGACGCCGGTCCTTTACTTCGATCCATCGCGGGATCGTGATGACGGTTGAGCCGGATCCTCCAGCCGTCTCCGCCGCTACCTGATGAGTGCTGTTGGAGTCCATTCCTGCCTCATAGGGTTAAAGTGCGGGCACTATTCCTCTTATTATCGGCAGAATTAAGCAGTTCTTTAGGTATTAGCCGTTGTCACGCTGCGGGAGGGATTGAGCGATGAGGTCAAGCGTGGCGAGGGCTTCGCCCCGTTCGGGTCTCTGTGCGCCCGCGATCGGGGATGGCAGTTCCAGCTCAAGGGTCACAGCGGCATCTTCAGTCTGCTCTGCAGCCTGTCCGGAGATAGATTCTTCCTGCTTGTCCTGGCCTGACGTGTAACTATCCGCTGTGGCAACGGATGCCTCTTCATCCTGGGCGGCCGCTTCAGTCTCACTGGTGTCTGAAGGTCCGTCCTCATCTGCACGATCGTCCGCGGGCGAAGGCTTCTCCAGCGGTGGCAGCGCCGCCAATTGTTCAACGGTCACGGACTCGAGAGAGGTCTCGTCAATGATGGGGTTGTTGTCCGGCCAATCGGATGCACGGTGTGGGACATCGGTTTCCGAGTGTCCACCACAGCCGTGTCCGAGGGCGACGACCTTGCCGTCGTCTGGAGACCAAGCGTTTGCGCATACGCCGAAGACCTGACCGAGCGCACCCTGCAATGGCACCAAGAATCCACACGAGCCACACGAGGCAGCCGACTGTAGTGAGCCCTGCGAGCGCGGACCTTGCGAACCTTCGTACCAGCGCTTTGCTGCCTCATCGCGTCCGGTTCCGGACAGGATGCGGGCGCGAGCGAGCGCAAGCTCCTCGATGGCCACCTGATCTTCTTCCTCGTTTCCGGTGGGCTTGTAGCCCTCGACGAGGCGCGGATCGTCCTGCGTGAATGGGAGGACGTCGCCGGGGCCGATGTCCCCGGGCTGGAGGCGCTGCGACCAAGGCAGCCATTCAGGAGCCAGGATCGCATCGGCGGTGGGGAGCAGATGCACTTCGCAGACGGTTGCGATGCGTCCACGTGGCACGCGCGCGAGGGTGACAGTCCACTGCCATCCGACGTATCCGCGCATGGTGCACGCAAAGGTATGCGCTGCGAGCCGTTCGGCCACCATGTAGGTGCCAAGGTGCTCGCCGACGTGACTGGGGTGCTCTGCGTCTTCGACAGCAGCGCTCTTTGCCACTTCGACTGCCCCGGCCAACACCGCATCGGGTTTGATGCGTGCCGTACGTGGCGACTTTGCGGGTGCAATGCTCATGTTGTTGTTTACGCCTCGAGTTGGTCCGCGATTGCGCGCAGGACGGTTGCGATCTTTGTTCCCGAGTTCTTGTCAGGGTAGCGTCCGGAGCGCAGTTGGTTGCCCGCGCCGTCGAGGAGTTTGATGACGTCCTCGATGACCACGGCCATTTCCTCTGCGGGGCGGCGGTGCGCGCGGGCAACAGACGGTAGAGGGTCGAGGTATTTCACTGCGAGGGCCTGAGGGCCCTTACGTCCGTCGGCTACACCGAATTCGACGCGCGCACCCTGTTTGGGTGTCGGCGCGCCTTCTGGGAGCGCGGATGCATGCAGGAAGACCTGGTTGCCATCATCCGTTGCGATGAAACCAAAACCTTTGTCTGCGTCAAAGAACTTGACCTTGCCGGTGGGCACTTTTACCTCGTGTACTCGTCGGTTCCGCGCTTTTGGGCGCACGGATAAAGTCTGTGGGACTTCAAGGATACCTTTGCGGTTGATCCTTTGAGTAATTTATTGCCGTGGGTTGCGCGGTGTTGGGCTTAGAGCGCAACCTCAGCCCTCATCTCGAACTTTCATCGAACTCAGGTAGTTACCCACGAACTCAGGTCGCACAGGGCAGAGTTCGTGGGCAAATGCCTGAGTTCGCGGGAGAAGGTGCCAAAGGACCAGTACTCGCGTGCATGCTGGTAAAGCTGAGGTCACGGGCATACCCGCGGGCGGAGCAGGTGGAACCACTCGAGTTTGCCGACACTGGCTGCCCAAGTCCGCGTAAACTTGGAAGGATGGGCAGTTACGTGGATTCGTTTGTGCAGCGCAGCGATGAACAGTTGGGCGCGCTTTTTGTGTTGCGCCCCGATTTGGCCAATCCCTCCCCCGGAAACCTTGCCTCCCTTGCCGCACGAGCCTCGAATGCAACGAGCACCCAGAGATTCTTGGCCACGTGCGATGCACGCACCCTGCAGGTGCTCGAAGCGGCGGTACTTCTTGGTTCCTTGGATATCGAGATTTCCGACGAGTCGGTCAGCCACGCGATCACCGGCGACCCCCAGCCTGATGAGCAGGTGGTCGCCGAGTTGACCACGCTGGAACTTGCGGCGCTGGTCTGGCGCGAGGGCTCGTCGATAATTCTGGCACCCTCTCTTGAGGACGTACTGGACCGTTTCCCGGCGGGCTTTGGCCCGCTGTCTGCAAACAGCGTGGCCACCGGGCCCCTCCCTGCCCACGCACCCGAGCGCTCACAGAGCGTGCTCGACACACTCCTGTGGGGCCCGCCCGTGGCACGGGTGGCCCGCAACCTGCTGTCCGTGATCCCTCAACCGAACGAGCCTGCCGCGAACGAGTCGCTGCGCTGGCTGCTGCGGAACGGCTACCTCGAACTTCTCGATGACTCGCACGTGTATCTGCCCCGCCAGACTGCGTTTGCGTTGCGCGGTGGCCGCACGCATCGAGGCATGACGCAGCCGCCGCTCGCTGACGCCCCGGTAACTCTGACTCCCGAGTCGGTACAGAGTGAGGCCAGCCGCGCGGCAACCGAGGTCGTGCGCCTTGTTGCCGAGTTGATCTCGGTGTGGGAACGCGAGCCCGCACATTCGTTGCGGAACGGCGGATTGCCCGTGCGCGAGGTCAAGCGGCTGGCCAACGAGCTCGACGTCTCCGCCGAGGACGCCACGCTTGTTGCCGAGTTTGCGTTCATGGCCCGATTGGTGCGCTGTTCGGACAATTCCGCCCGCGATTTTGCGCCGACCACCCAGGCCGACTGGTGGATCGAACAAGACCTGCCGCACAGGTGGTCGCTACTGGTGCAGGGTTGGCTCGCCTCCTCGCGCCCGACCTGGCAGATCGGGGAGTTGGGCGACAAGGGCACCACGTACAGCCCACTCCACCCCGAACTGCACGGATCATGGGTCACGCATCTACGCGCGAACGTGTTGGGTATCCTCAAGCAGCACCCGCTCGTACCGCTCACGCACGATCTGATCTGCGAGCAACTGCACTGGTATGCCCCGCGCATCTCGGTGAACCGTGCTGCTGTCACGGGCATCTTGGCCGAAGCAGCGTTCCTGGGGTTGACCGGCGCTGGTGCGCTCCTGCCCGGCGCCGAGGATGGCGGGTTGGCGCACGCACTTGAGTTTGCACTGCCCGAACCGGTCAGCGAGATCTTCATCCAGGGGGACCTCACGGGCATGGTTCCTGGGCGACCATCCACCGCGCTCGAATCGCTGTTGGAGGCCAGTTCGATCGTGGAATCGCGCGGCGGGGCACTCACCGTCCGGTTCACGCCCGACTCCATCACCCGCGCCTTCGACTCCGGGTTCGGCGCGAACGAGTTAATCGAGGATCTGGCGGCCTTCTCCGTCACCGAACTTCCACAACCATTGCTGTACCTGATCTCCGATGTCGCCCGCAGACACGGGCAAATCCGGGTTGGTGCCCTGTCCAGTTACATCAGGCTTGCCGACGAGTCCACGGCGCAGACGGTCCTGGCGCTTCCCACAGCCGCTTCGGTTGGGTTGTTCCCCATTGCCCCAACAATCCTTGGGGCAAGCGCACCCGTTTCCGCCGTGCTGTCCATCCTGCGTGAGGCCGGTCTGGCTCCAGCGATTGAGGGGCCAGACGGACAGATCGTTGCTGCTGACCGCCAAAGTGAACGCGTGCGTCTCGCAGATCGACGCGTTCAAGCCATCCATGACGCTCAGTCCGGCGTGGCCAGTAGCTTCGGCGGGGAGCTGGCGCTCAAAGATGTGCGTACCGCACTACCTGGGCGACGCAGCGTACCCTCGATCATCTCTAGGGCAACCGCCGAACTCGTCGCATCGATCCGTGGCGCCTCGCTCCCCTCTGGTTCCGCGAGCGCCAGCCCATCCGGCGCTTCACCGGCAGATGAGAGCTGGCCGCTGGGTGGCATCGCTGTGGAGGTGGCTGGACGGAATAATTCCGAATCCCCTGTCGTTGAAGGACAGGATCCACGTGGCGCGGACAGCGCCACAACCCCGCCACCCGTGGGGCCGGACGCGGAAGAGGAAACTGGAGTTATCGTCGTCAATCTGCGCGAGGCGATCTCCAAAGCCCTGGTCGTCGACGTCGCAATGGCCGACTCCCGCGGACAACTCACTCACCGCACCCTCAAGCCGCTACTGCTCGAATCCGGGCGGCTGCGCGCGCTCGATCCCGAACGCGAATCCGAACTGACCATCGCGATCCACCGGATCGCGGCTGTCACCCCGCTCTAGCCACTCCCCTGTCCTGACTACCAGTTCTTCGCCCGACGCTCCCGCTCCCTATATCCCGCATATCCACCCCATCGAACTGATGGGGCAAAAATAGTCCACATATCCAGAAAAAACCGGGGTACCTGGACACAAAAAGCCCCACCAACCACCATCCCCACTAACGGAGACAAGCTCTTGCCAAACGGCCCGCTCATCGTGCAAAGCGACAAGTCACTCCTGCTCGAAATCGACCACGAACAAGCCACCGCAGCCCGCCGCGCCATCGCACCGTTCGCGGAACTCGAACGCGCGCCGGAACACGTACACACCTATCGGCTCACGCCCCTTGGACTGTGGAATGCCCGCGCCGCCGGGCTAGACGCTGAGACCGTGATCAACGTACTCATCAACTATTCGCGCTACCCGGTGCCGCATTCGATCCTGGTCGACGTTGAAGAAACGATGTCGCGCTATGGGCGCCTGCAACTCGTGTCCGACCCTGCACACGGGCTGCTCCTGACCACGACCGATCCTGCCGTGCTCGCCGAGGTGCTCAAGTCCAAGCGGACCAAGGGACTCGTCGGAGAGCGGATCGATGAACGGTCCGTAATCGTGCACCGCTCCGAACGCGGTAACCTCAAGCAGGCACTCATCAAGCTGGGCTGGCCCGCAGAAGACCTCGCCGGATACGTGAACGGCGAGAAGCACCCCATCGAGATTTCCCCCGTTGACAAAGCACGTAACAACGCGCCGTGGCAGATGCGCGAATACCAGAACCAAGCCGTTGAGAACTTCTGGGACGGCGGCTCCGGCGTTGTCGTGCTGCCCTGTGGCGCGGGAAAGACCATCGTTGGTGCTGGCGTTCTCGCCAAGTCCTCCACCACCGCGCTGATCCTCGTGACCAACTCTGTGTCCGCCCGCCAGTGGCGCGACGAACTCGTGCGCCGCACCTCCCTCACCGAGGACGAGATCGGAGAATACTCCGGGACGCGCAAGGAAATCCGGCCCATCACCATCGCGACCTACCAGGTGCTCACCACCCGCCGGAAGGGAACCTACACGCACCTCGAACTGTTGGACGCACGCGACTGGGGACTCGTCATCTACGACGAGGTCCACCTCCTCCCCGCGCCGATCTTCCGCATGACCGCGGACCTTCAGGCTAGGCGGCGCTTGGGGCTCACCGCTACCCTGGTTCGTGAGGACGGACGGGAAGATGAGGTGTTCTCCCTGATTGGCCCCAAACGGTATGACGCACCGTGGAAGGACATCGAAGCACAGGGGTACATTGCTCCCGCAGTCTGCCAGGAGGTGCGCCTGACCCTGCCTGACTCGGACCGGATGCTGTACGCCGTTGCTGAGCAGGAGGACAAGTACCGCCTCGCTGCCTGCGCTCCGGGCAAGGTTGAGGTTGTCCAGGCTCTGGTGGCCAAGCACGAGGGTGAACCCACCCTGGTGATCGGGCAGTATCTTGACCAGTTGGACGAATTGGCCTCCGCCATTGGAGCCGAGGTCATCACCGGGCAGACCCCGGTCAAGGAACGCCAGCGACTGTACGAGGCATTCCGGGTCGGTGAGGTGTCAAAACTGGTTGTGTCCAAGGTGGCCAACTTCTCCATCGACCTCCCCGAAGCCTCCGTGGCCATTCAGGTCTCCGGGTCGTTCGGGTCTCGCCAAGAGGAGGCACAGCGTCTAGGCCGAGTCATGCGACCTAAACAGGACGGACGCACCGCACACTTCTACACCGTGGTCACCCGAGACACCGTGGATCAAGACTTCGCGGCGCACCGGCAACGGTTCCTCGCCGAACAGGGTTATGCCTACTCCATCGTGGATGCCGAAGACATCTGACCCCTCCGATCTCAAAGGGCTGAAAAAGGTCCGGGTGCACCTAAAAAATAGGTGCACCCGGACCTTATTCAGCCCATCGGTTTCCAGCAGACACCGATAGGTGAGCCGACGGGCCAACGTGGAGATTCGTCGCCAAGCAGCCGCTTATTCGTTACGAACTGCATTCATTCTCGTTCCGGTAGGGGTCTGCTCCGCGCCCCCCTACGCTCCACTTCACTACTTTGTCCGTAACAACCGCAGGATTTTACCCACCTACCACCGCACGGTGAAGGAGTTTCCTCCTGCGAGCGCATACAGTTGGAGCATGTCTAATGATTTTTCGCGGGACACTGCCCGTACTTATCTCCTCGTGGACGGGGAGAACATTGATGCAACACTCGGCCTCAACGTGCTCGGACACCGACCCAACCCAGACGAACGCCCACGCTGGGACCGGATTGGCGAGTTCGCAAACGAAGTCTGGGGACAGCAGGTTAGCTCGCTGTTCTTCCTGAACGCATCGTCCGGTCAGATGCCCATGCCGTTTGTGCAGGCCCTGCTCGCCATGAACTACCGCCCGATCCCACTGTCTGGCGCTTCCCACGAGAAGGTCGTGGACATGGGTATTCAGCGCACCCTCGAAGCAATCGCACACAACGAGCCTGAGGCTGACGTGCTGCTCGCAAGCCACGACGGTGACTTCATCCCTCAGGTCGAGGAACTACTTGACCGAGGACACCGTGTCGGACTGCTCTGCTTCCGCGAGTTCGTGAACGCACAGATGGCCGCACTTGAGGAAAAGGGACTTGTGTTCTTCGACCTTGAGGATTCAGTGGGCGCGTTCAACACCCTTCTGCCGCGCGTACGGATCATCCCGATTCACGACTTCGACCCCATGCGCTACCTGTAGTTTCATCCATATTGACGGCCCGTCTCACACCCATGAGGCGGGCCGTCTGCTGTTGAAGCAGCAAGGCCGTGACCTTGCGGTTTTAATATGTCCAGCTGCCACTCGCGCCTCGTTGCCCTGTGCAGTGATCACACAGGCGTCTCTCAGCAAATAGGTGCATCCTTGTTGTATGGGAAACGCGGAAAACAAGGCCGGCGTCGAGGCACGACTCGTCGTTGTCGATGACGAACCAAACATTCGGGAACTGCTTGCGACATCACTGCGCTTTGCGGGCTTCGAGGTCTTCGCAGCGGAAGACGGGGCAAGCGCGATCGAGTTGGTCACCAACACCGAACCCGACCTCGTGGTGTTGGACGTCATGCTCCCCGATTTGGATGGTTTCGCCGTCACCCGCCGCCTGCGTGAGCGCGGCCAGTACGTGCCGGTTCTGTTCCTGACCGCCAAGGATGACACCGCGGACAAGATCACCGGTCTGACTGTCGGCGGGGACGACTACGTGACCAAGCCATTCAGTCTTGAAGAGGTCGTGGCTCGCATCCGCGCCGTACTGCGCCGCACCCACAAGGTCGAAGAGGACGACGCCGTACTGCGGTTCGCGGACATCGAGATGGACGAGGACTCACACGAGGTCAAACGTGCGGGGGTCCTCATCGACCTGTCCCCCACCGAGTTCAAGCTCCTGCGCTACCTCATGCTCAACCCGGGCCGTGTGCTCTCCAAGGCCCAGATCCTCGATCACGTGTGGGACTACGACTGGGGTGGGGACGCCAATATCGTCGAGTCTTACATCTCTTACCTGCGCCGCAAGATCGACAACGTCAAGTTGCCGGATGGCACCACTGTGGAACCGTTGATCGCAACCAAGCGCGGCATCGGTTATCTGCTGCGCAAACCAACCGGTAAGTAAGTGTGAAAGCACATGAATCGGAGCCTTCAGGCGGCGCAATTTATCGCCCTGACGGTTTCGTGTTATCTAAGGACACCGAGTTACACAAGTTGGGGCCTGTACGCTCATTTTTTGCGCGCATGCGTTTGAGCACCAAACTATCGCTGCTCATCATGTCCGTGCTGTTTTCGGGTCTGCTCTTGGCTTCCGTACTGACAGCGACGCTGCTGCAGGCGAGCCTCATTAAACAGGTGGATGACGACCTGTGGAACACCTACTCGTCCATCGCCCTGCGGGTACTCGTTGAGGGTACCCAGTCTGAAACGGACCAGGCAGATAGCGACTACCTGCTCCCCAGCGACTACTACATGGCATTCCGCTCGACCACGGCGAGTAAGATACCCGATTGGTACACCCCAGACACCAACGCCGAGCATGGTACCCCTGACCTGAGCCAATACATCCCGTTGGACCCGCAAGGCTACGAGGACGATGTGTTTCGCCAGCCTTTCACAACTGTCTCGTTCAATGGGCACACGCAGTGGCGGGTCTTGGTTCGAGAGGTCACGGACCGCCGCTACCCGGACCGCAACGGATACGTGTACATTGCGTTGCCGCTGACCGAGTCGCGGATGCTCATCCATCAGATTCAGCGTGCGCTGCTGATCTCGGCAATGTTCATCACGGCAACCGGTGGTGTGGTCGGTTTGATTGCGGTGGGTCGGTCTCTGCGCCCGCTCACCCGCATCGAGCAGACCGCCGCCGAGATCGCGAATGGGGACCTCACACAACGTGTGCCGCAGTCGCCTCGGGGCACGGAGATTGGCAGTTTGGCGCAGTCTCTGAACTCGATGTTGACGCAACTTGAGGCCGCGTTTGTGGAGCGGGAACGTTCGGAGCAGCGGATGCGTCGGTTCGTTTCGGATGCGTCGCACGAATTGCGCACCCCCCTTGCCACGATTCGCGGGTACGGCGAGCTTTACCGAATGGGCGCGTTGGAGTCTCAAGATGCCCTTGACGACACAATGCGCCGTATTGAGGATTCCGCGACTCGCATGGCAACGCTCGTTGACGACCTTCTACACCTTGCGCGTCTTGACGAGGGCCGTAAACTGCGGCGTGAGCACGTTGATCTGGCAGTACTGGCACTCGATGCCACGAGCGACCTCCACGCGCTCGACCCGACCCGTTCAGTCCGCCTTGTTGAGTGTGAGGTTCCAACCACCGCGACCGAGGTCATCGGTGACGAGGACCGCTTGCGTCAGGTGTTCGCAAACCTGGTGGGCAACATCGCCCGGCACACCCCGCAGGGCACGCCGGTTGAAGTTGCCCTCGGCTCGATTTCCGACGATACGGGGCGTTCCATGGTCGTCGTGGAGTTCCGGGATCACGGGCCAGGTGTCGATCCAGACCATGTGGAGCGGATCTTCGAGCGGTTCTATCGGGTGGACTCCTCGCGTAACCGCAAGTCTGGCGGCTCAGGCCTTGGACTGGCGATTGTCGCCGCGATCATTCATGCGCACGATGGGTTGATCTCCGTTGACGAGACCCCTGGCGGCGGGTTGACAGTGCGTGTGGTTCTTCCAGCGGCCCCCTCCACTGCCGGAGGATTCCTGAACGTTGAGGACACGCACACTTCGGCGTGAACTGGGTCTGATGCATCCATCCGATTATGCGGCTACGATTACTCATCGGGCCTGAAACGTTGTATCGGGCTTACTCGGCGGCCTGATTTACTCGGCCGAAGTCGTGTCGTGAGAAGGTCTCGATGTTTACAGATACTGCGAGCGCTCCGCAGTGGTTGTTGTCATCTTGGATTCGTAGTTGCCAAGCTGCTGGTGCACAGGCAAACGAACCCGAGCTTATTGCTGTGTGCCGCGATCTTTTGGATCGCTGGGCAGACCCAGCCCGTACCTACCATGGGCTGAAGCACCTAGTGGATGTGCTCACTCACGTCGATGAGTTGGCAGAAGAAGCCACCGACCCTGATCTGGTGCGCCTTGCCGCGTGGTATCACGGTGCGGTGTTTTCAGCGGAGACGAAACTCGCGTATGCGAACGCTGCGGGGGAGGATGAGGTCGCGAGTGCTGCGCTTGCCCGCGAACAGCTTCTGGGTCTCGGAGTTCCTGAAGAACAGGTTGAGAAGGTTGCACGGATGGTCACGGCGCTTGTGCGTCACAAGGCTGTGAAGAAGGACTCTGACTGTTGCGTTCTGGTTGACGCTGACCTTGCAGTGCTCAAGAGCGATCCACAGCGGTACAGCCTTTACACCAAGGCCATTCGTGCCGAGTACGCGCACATTCCAGCCGAGGATTTTGTTCGAGCTCGGCTACGGATTGTGACTCGTTTGTTGGGTCGGGCGCAACTATTCTCAACCGCTGCCGCGTCAGCGTGGGACGATGCCGCACGACAGAACCTCGAGTGGGAGCAGGCCCGACTGTCCAAGGAGCTTCGTTCACTCACCGACAGCCCCGAGGCCACCATTGCGGAACTGACCGGGCTTTCTTCTGAGCCCACTGCGCCGCTACACAGTTGATTCTTCTAGGCCCGTTATGTTTCCACAGCCTTACATCCACGGTGGAGATGACGAGCTATCCACTGTTTTGTTCCGGCCTGCGGCAGGGTTTTTCTCCGTTTCCTAGGGTTGATGTGTTCCATCCGATCAGCCAACCGTAGGAGTACACATGTCCACCTTCGCAGTCGATACCGCCCAGGTCGCTTCAGCATCCAACAATGTCCGCCGTTCCATCGATTCAATCCGCGCAGAGGTCAACACGATGATGGCCAATCTACGCGCACTTCAGAGCAGTTGGACAGGTGAGGCCGCCGCACAGTTCGCCGATGTCGCAGCCCAGTGGCATGCAACGCAGGGTCAGGTCGAACAATCGCTTGAATCGATCAAGCAGTCTCTCGATGCCACGGCTAGCCACTACGCAGAGGCTGAGGCGAACATCCGGAGCATGTTCCGCCGTTAGCCAGTTCAGAAGACACGGAAAAGGGTTGTGGCCCAGACAGTTGATGTCTGGGCCACAACCCTTTGTATTCGTGGTTCCGAGTCTTGAGCGCGTCTAGCGCCCGGACTCAGTCACGCTCGGTGGAGTTATCTGCCACCTAGATGAGGGCTCGATCAGAAGCCCATGTCTCCCATGCCTGCACCCTCTGGCAGCGCTGGGGCCTTCTCAGGCTTGTCAGCAACGATTGCCTCGGTGGTCAGGAACAGAGCCGCGATGGATGCCGCGTTCTGCAGTGCGGAACGGGTCACCTTTACTGGGTCGTTAACGCCAGCAGCGAGGAGGTCCTCGTAGACACCGGTTGCGGCGTTGAGGCCCTGACCCGATGGGAGCGAACGTACCTTCTCAGCGACAACTCCGCCTTCAAGGCCAGCGTTGATTGCGATCTGCTTGAGTGGAGCGTCGATTGCCGCACGGACGATTGCCGCACCGGTTGCCTCGTCACCCTCAAGGGAGGTCAGCGCCTCGGTCTCGAATGCCTTTGCGCCAGCCTGGATGAGTGCAACACCACCACCGGCAACGATGCCCTCTTCGACTGCTGCCTTAGCGTTGCGCACTGCGTCTTCGATGCGGTGCTTGCGCTCCTTGAGCTCAACCTCGGTTGCTGCACCAGCCTTGATGACTGCTACACCACCGGCGAGCTTTGCAAGGCGCTCCTGCAGCTTCTCGCGGTCGTAGTCGGAGTCCGACTTCTCGATCTCGGAGCGGATCTGCTTGACGCGGCCAGCGAGCTGGTCTGCGTCACCTGCACCCTCAACGATGGTGGTCTCGTCCTTGGTGACAACGACCTTGCGTGCCGAACCGAGGAGGTCGAGGGTTGCGGTCTCAAGCTTGAGGCCAACGGTCTCGGAGATAACCTGTCCACCGGTGAGGATCGCGATGTCCTGGAGGATCGCCTTGCGGCGGTCGCCGAAGCCTGGAGCCTTGACGGCAACGGACTTGAAGGTTCCACGGATCTTGTTCAGAACGAGGGTTGCGAGCGCTTCACCCTCGACGTCCTCAGCGATGATGAGGAGGGAACGACCCTGCTTCATGACCTGGTCAAGCAGTGGCAGGAGGTCCTTGACGTTGGAGATCTTGGACTCTACGAGCAGGATGTATGGGTCCTCGAGGACTGCTTCCTGGCGTTCTGGGTCGGTCTCGAAGTAGCGTGCAAGGAAGCCCTTGTCGAAACGCATACCCTCGGTGAGTTCGAGTTCGAGTCCAAAGGTGTTGGACTCCTCAACGGTGATGACGCCTTCCTTGCCGACCTTGTCGAGGGCTTCAGCGATCAGTTCACCGATCTGGCGGTCACCAGCGGAGATTGCGGCGGTTGCAGCGATCTCTTCCTTGGTTTCGATTTCCTTTGCTGCGGTGTGCAGTTCGGCGGTAACGGCCTCGACTGCGGTCTCGATACCGCGCTTGAGCGCGATTGGGTTCGAACCTGCAGCGACGTTACGAAGGCCTTCACGCACGAGTGCCTGTGCGAGCACGGTTGCGGTGGTGGTGCCGTCACCGGCTACGTCGTCAGTCTTCTTTGCGACCTCTTTGACGAGCTCGGCGCCGATCTTCTCGAATGGCTCTTCGAGTTCGATTTCCTTGGCGATGGAGACACCATCGTTGGTGATCGTAGGTGCGCCCCACTTCTTGTCGAGCACGACGTTACGACCCTTTGGACCAAGGGTGACCTTCACGGTGTCAGCGAGGGTGTTAAGACCCCGCTCCATTCCGCGACGAGCTTCCTCGTTAAAAGCAATGAGCTTTGCCATTTTGGGATTTTCCTCCACTTGTGGCTGGTGGTGGTTGCGATGTCCGCGACGAACGGAGCGGTCCCAAGCAGTTCACGTCACTGCCGGCACCTGACTCCTCATCTCAACCGAAGAATTGTCACTCAGACCTTGAGAGTGCTAATCACAATTCTGGCACTCTCACCGCGCGAGTGCAAGAAGGATTGAGCGGATCTGACTCATGTTCGCTGTGGGCAAGGTAGAGCAGTGGAGGTGGGGATACCGCGAAGCGTATCCGCGCCGG
>DALZEF010000006.1:20743-101770 GCA_031979385.1 Timonella sp.
CAGTTGTGGGCAAGGTAGAGCAGTGGAGGTGGGGATACCGCGAAGCGTATCCGCGCCGGAACGCATCGAACACAGCCCGCAGCCAAACAGTCCAGTTGTGGGCAAGGTAGAGCAGTGGAGGTGGGGATACCGCGAAGCGTATCCGCGTCGGTCTGTGGGTTTTCTCGTCGAACTGTGTCGCCAGTACCCACAGTTCGACGAGAAAACCCACAGACCGACGAAGGAAGAGCATCTGGAAGACGGGCAAGCCAAAAGTACTGTGAGCAATTCCAACCACAGGTGGACGCACAACTCCCTGTTGAGCGGGTAGTTTATGTTCTCGTGCCTAGTGACAACATGAATGACAAATCCGTAGACCCACACAGTCCCAAACCATCCGAGGCTGACGCTGAGCAGCAGGGTGCGCAAACCACCGCACACCCAGCCATCAGCACCGGCGAGTTACATCGAGCAGTTGGGGACTCGTCGGCAATCCCGGCCTTGAATCGGGCACGCAAAGCGTGGCGGATCACCGCGACCCTACTGGTGTTCGGCATCCTGACTGCGGGACAGATTGTTCACACGAACGACTGGTTCCCGCTCGGCACACTCTCGCAATACTCCTACGGAAGACCACTGGACGCGCCAACCCGTGCGGTGCGCGTCATGGCAATCAACACTGACGGCGAGGAGGTCCGGGTACCACTTTCCGTCACGGGCAGCGGCGTACAGCGCGCCGAACTCGAAGGGCAACTCGACCGCATCCTCGAAGATCCGAGCATCCTTGAGGCGATCGCCAGGTCCTGGCACGGCCTACACCCCGACCAGCCCCAGTACGTGGAATTGCGGCTTGAACGCGTCACCCACTACATCAAGGACGGGGTTCCCACGGGTGAGAGCGACGTGGAGATCCTCACCAACTGGACCGTAGCAGGTAACTACCAACAGGAGACGAAATGAGCGCACATCAGGTAGGAACCTCGCGCGGGAGCCGCTGGGCACGCGCCACCGCAAACTGGTGGTTCCCCGCCATTCCTCTCGCGCGGGTAGCGGTATTCCGGGTGCTGGTCTACTCGTTCGTGATCGTCGACATCTTGAAGTTCCTGACCGATGTGATCCCGCACGGCTATCAGATCGAGTTGTATCAGCCCGTCCTCATCGGACGCGTTCTCCCCTTCCCCGAACCAAGTGTCGGGTATGCGATTTTCCTCCAGTGGTCCATCATCATCGCCTGCATTGTGGCGATGACCGGCTACCTGCCACGCATCTCCGGGTTTGCGGTTGCCGTTCTGTTCCTTGCATGGCTGGAGAACAGCCAGGGTTTCTCCTACGTTCAGCACGATCACATGGCACTCGTGCTCGCCACGTGGGTGCTGCCGACGGTTGGGCGGGCGGGCTTCTACGACGAGCGGTCTTCGCAGGCGGCTGGCTGGGCCCTACGCATGGTCCAGGTTGCAACCATCGCAACCTACTTCGGATCGGTGTTCTCAAAGATTGCGAGCAATGGCTGGTCCTTTATCGCGTGGCCGAACAGCTCCGTGTTCACATGGGCATTCATGCGCCGCGGCTCTGACCTCATCACGTGGACCCTCAACTATCCGTGGCTCCTCAAGAGTGCGCAGTGGGGCCTCTATATCGTGGAGATACTCTCCCCCGTCGTACTGTTCCTGCGCGGGCGCTGGCTCTACCTTGCGGTCGGGTTCTTCTTCCTGTTTCACTTCGCGACCTATCTGTCGCTCGGCATCCACTTCCTGCCAACAGTCATCTGCTGGTTTGCGTTCCTGCCATTGGAGAAGATCCCTTTCGCGCTGCAGCGCCTGATAGTTAGGTTCCGCGTGAGCCGTTAGGGAAGCTGCGCGAGTAAGGCCGCTATTGCTCGATGGGCCAGAACACCTCACTGACAAGTTCAGCCGGATCGCTGATCGTGCTCGGATCATTAACGTACTGTTCCCAGGCAACGCCCCGGCACGTATGGCCCTGCTCCGCGGCCCAGGTGCGGATCAGGTTGTATGCCTGGGGCAGTTGATCGTAGGGCCCTTGCACTTTGACCCGGACAGCGTGTGTTGCTGGAACTGTGAAGAGTTGGATGTCGTCGTGGCCGGTGAACGGCGCGCGGACAGGAACGGCTACGCCGAGATCAATCACGTCGGTGGGGACCCCAAAGGATAGCCCAGCCGCTGGGCCTGCGATCTCGATGCCCTGTTCGGCTAGGTAGCCGTAAAGTCTAGGGTAGGCACGGTCGAACAGTTCAGTGATCTTGTCGAACGCAACGATCTCCCGGATCATCGCAAAGTGGATGTCGTCGAGTTCCACTACTTCAGGTACTCCGATACCTGCTGGATTGAGTTCACTCATGGCTGCGTTCCTTTGGTGTAGGCGATACCGCTATTAGATGCTGCGGTCCGCCAGTGCGCAACCGCATACAGTGGCACCTTGGTTCTTCGACCGCACACGAGAGTGCGCGGGAACGCACCATGATTGAGGGGAGCGTATATGTTCCGGCGAGAAAGCGGAGTCATGGGGCGAGCGAAGGCTGTTTCTTCTCGCCGAACACCTCCGAGAGCACCCGCTTCGCCGCGAACATGCCGCTCAACCCATGTACTCCAGGGCCTGGCGGGGTTGATGCCGAACACAGATAGGCGCCCGGAATCCCTAGGGAATATGGATTAAGGCGTGGTGTGGGCCGTGCGAACATCTGCCACAGCGTTGCGGATCCCGCTGCGATGTCTCCGCCAACGTAGTTTGGGTTGTGTTGTTCCATCGCTGCGGCTGAAACAGACCGAGATGCCACGATCGTGTCCCGAAAGCCTGGGGCGAACTCCTCAATCCTGCGGATGATAGCTTCTGTGGGATCTTGGGTTGATCCAGACGGAACGTGCGCGTAGGTCCATATGGGGCGCTTACCGTCCACCACTCGAGTCGAATCCACAATGCCGGGGTCGCTCAACAATACGACCGGTTTCCTTGAGTGTCGTCCGCGAGAAACCTCCGCTTCCGCCGCAGCGAGGTCTTGCCGGGTGCCTCCAATGTGTACGGTTCCGGCGAGTCCAACCGCTGATTGAGTCCACGGAATCGGTTCGGACACCACGAAGTCAACCTTCGCGGCGGCATTGCCGTACTTGAACCTGTTGAGCGATCCGGCCAGATCATCTGGTATTGACCGGCCAAGTATCCGCAGTGCGGCACGTGGTGTTGTGTCAAAAAGATATGCCTGAGCCGATGGAAGGTCAGAGCGATCCGTCACGTCGTGTTCTGTCCAGATCTCTCCGCCATGCGCTTTGAGATCAGCGACGAGCGCATCCGTGATGCTCTGTGTGCCCCCCTGCGGGATGGGCCAACCATGCGAGTGCGCAATCGTAGCGAGCATGAGGGCGGTTCCAGCGCCGGCCATGGACGGCAATGGTGTAATCGCATGGGCGGCGACTCCGGTCAGTAGTGCCGGGGCAATGGCCTGTTTGAAGCGCCGGTTCCACGTGCCAAACCCTTGTTCGAGCGCGAATAGTCCAAACCGCGCCACTCCGGACAGTTCTCGGAGCATGGTGCGGGAAATCGAACGCTTGTCGCCGAGCGCTGCGGAGATCACTGCGTCGGGATGCTCGCTGAGGTATCCGAATAGGTCCAGCCATGCACCCTCGTCGGGCCCCAGTTCGGCTGCCGTGCGGTGCACGTCTCGGTAGGCTATGCCTGCGGTTTGCGGTGTGATGGGTTGGGCGTACTGCACCTCCGGTTCAAGAAGGCGAACACCACGTGCGGCTAGGTCAAACTCGGCAAAGAACGGAGAGGCGATACCCATTGGGTGTACCGCGGAACAGGTGTCGTGCACGATACCCGGATACAGTCCAAGGTCTTGGGTGCGGGCTCCACCACCGATAGTCGCATTGCGTTCAAGGACTCGGACACTGAGTCCTGCCCGCGCTAGGATAACGGCTGCTGCCAGACCATTTGGGCCGCTACCCACCACAACGACATCGCGTTCAACGCTCACTTTGTTCCTCATCACTCACTATTGTGCCCGGACAAATACAATGGCCCGCCATACTCAAGAGTATGTCGAGCCATTGTGGTGCGGCGTGGAAGACTCTTCGTTAGCCGCTTCAGTGATCTCAATCAGAGAGGGCGGACCTGCTCGGCCTGCGGGCCCTTGGTTCCCTGTCCAACTTCGAATTCAACCTGTTGCCCCTCTTCGAGGCTGCGGTATCCATCGGTCTGGATCGCACTGAAGTGAACGAAAAGGTCTTGTTCTCCCGAGACCGGGGTGATGAATCCGTAGCCCTTTTCGGCGTTGAACCACTTAACGGTTCCTTGTGCCATGACTGCTCCTTGCATGGTGCTGGTGTTTCTGTCTCCAGGGTCAGAATCGGTACTCCATCACCTGTCAACAACACCGAGCCTAGTGGCTTTGGCGCTTCAAGAAAAGAGTTTTCACCTCGATAGATACATTTTTGGGACAACATTCCACACTGTGAAAATAGGCCACCCGTGAAGTATCTCTGTCAGTGTGCCTCTCGCTAGCGGATAACCACCGAGACTTCGGCCCGTAGCTCGGAGACCTCGCTCAGGTTCGTGATGCCCAGAAGCTCTCCGATGCGCTCCGCATTCGCCTGGTTTCCAGCACCCTTATAGTAGATGATCGAGCTGGAGGGCAGATCACCTTGGAAGTTGTCCGGCGTGACGTTGGTGAAGCCGTCCTGCGTCAGCTTTGCGGCTTCAGTTGCGGCAACGCCCTGGCGTCCGCTCGCATTCAGCACGCGAACGGATATGCTGCGGTCCACTTCCGGTGCGGCGGGTTCGTCATCTGCTGGGTCATCGCTTGCCGACGATTCGTCTGGGTCCGGCTCGTCGGTTTCCGTCTCATCCGGGGCAGGGTCTTGCGAGGACGAGGTGTCGGTGTCTGGATCCTCGCCGTCTTCATCCCCGAGTTCTCCGTCTGGGTCAGACGATTCGGTGCCGTTCGGATCAGCGGTACTGGTGCCGGTGGCGTCATTGATCAACTCGTTGACCCGTGAGTTGGGCGACTGCATCAAGTAGTAAATGGAACCAAGCCCCAGCGCCGCCGCAACGACCAAGGCGACGAGGTACGGCCAGATCTGGCTCCAAGCACTGCGCGAGGCACGGTGCACACCGCTACGTGGCACCGAGTCTGGCTGGATATCAAACTCATCTGGTGGATACGAGGTTTTCCGCTTACTCACGGGCTTAACACTATCCTTTTTAGTACGGCGTTAACTAGGCAAACGCATTGTGTTTCAAGACATCCTTTGTTCAGCGCCGACTATACGAGACGCCTTGCGGTGCGCGCCGCAAACGCTTCGGTTAAGCGTCGCACGGTTGCCGGAGCATATTCGATGGCTTCTGGACGTTCCATGAGTGCGGCAAGATACTGGTAATACTGAATTGGCGCTATTCCCAGCTGTGTCGTAATTGCGCGTTCTTTGATGGCGGTCTTCTTCCACAATTTCGACTCAAAATCCAGGATTTCTCGCTCAAGCGGACTTAGCCCATCACGCTGCTCCTGTGGTACGTCGCCGGGCGTCGTAGCGATCCTGATAGTTTCCTCACTCATCCCTTTAAACGATAACCTCACCACGTGACAAACAACAGCACCGCAGCCAATGCACACATGAACTCACAGGTTTCTCCACTTGGCGAACTCGCAACCGACTGGGCAGAAGTACTCGCACCCCATGAGGAGCTCATTGCCCAGTTACTCACTGAGGCTTACAGCCCAGGACAGCACACGCTGCCCAAGCGAGACAACGTACTGCGCGCCTTCAAGACCCCTCTCAAAGACGTACGGGTGGTTATCGTTGGCCAAGACCCCTACCCCACGCCGGGTGACGCGGTCGGCCTGTCGTTCTCCGTGGCACCGGGATCCAAGATCCCTCGGTCTCTGGGTAACATCTACAAGGAACTCCACAGCGACCTCGGGATTGAGCCTGCACCGCACGGAGACCTCAGCCATTGGGCCGATCAGGGCGTACTGCTTCTCAACCGAGTTCTCACTGTTCCCGCAGGTGACGCAGGCGGGCACCGCAGACGAGGCTGGGAGACAGTCACCCACACCGCCATCGAGGCCATTGCCGCACGCGAGAAACCCCTCGTCGCCATTCTGTGGGGAGCGGATGCCATCAAACTCGAACCGCTCTTGGACTCACACCACGTCATCACCTCAGCACATCCCAGCCCGCTCTCTGCCCGACGCGGGTTCTTCAACTCCCGGCCCTTCTCACGGGCAAACGAGTTCCTCACACGCACCGGGCAAGACCCCATCGACTGGAAACTACCAGACCCCAACAACACGCCGCCACAGCCTAAGCCAAACCTGCTGTTCTGACGTGACCGGATCGTCGCCACGCACACATTCAGCCTGCATAAAGACGTTCGAGGACCGGCACTAAGATACGCAAAAGGCGTAGGATGGCATGCGTGACTGAGACACCCGAACTGACTTCACAGCATGCCAACCCACCGAAATGGGAAAGTTACGTCGCGATCGGCGACTCTTTCTCCGAGGGCCTGTGGGACATCAGTCCAAACGACCCCGACCAGTGCCGGGGTTGGGCCGACATGCTTGCCATGACACTCTCCGCACGCCGTGTTGCGGCGGGTGAGACTCCCCTGCGCTACGCCAACCTCGCCATCCGCGGGCGGCTCCTACGCCCCATCATCGACGAGCAGCTGCAGCCCGCACTCGACATGCAGCCCGACCTCATCTCAATCATCGGTGGCGGCAACGACATTCTGCGCCCCAACATCGATGTGGACCGGATTGCAGCGCACCTCGACCACGCCGTCGCGAAGGCCCGCGCCACAGGAGCCGACGTGCTTCTCGCGACGGGAACAGACTTTGGCGGCACAGGCTCACTCGCGCTCACCCGTTCCCGCGTCGCACTGTATAACGCCCACATCTTCTCCATCGCACACAGGCGTGGAGCCTACGTTCTTGACATGTGGGGCCATCGAGCCATCGCGGACTCACGGTTCTGGGCAGACGACCGCATCCACCTGACTACGCAGGGGCACCGTCGCGTCGCGGACATGGGACTCGTTGGACTTGGGCTACGACCAGAAAACCCGCGTTTTGCGGAACCCCTCGAGAAGGCTCCCGACCTTCCTCTGCGCGAACGCAGCCGAGAATCATTGGACTGGGCCAAGGTCCACGTTGGACCATGGATCAAGCGCCGCCTCACTGGAACATCCTCCGGGGACAGTAGAGTCGCCAAGTACCCGACACTTGAGGAAATCGTGCAGTAGGAACCTAGGATTTGGCGTCCGCAACGATTGTCCTTGCCCGTGACACCAGCCGTACCGTAATCAAACCTGCAATTGTCTGCGCGAGCATCACCCCGATCAGCACAGCAAGTTGGAACTGTGCCGCACCGAGTGGCAATGCGCTAGCCATGGTCTCATTCCCAGCCTAGGGATAGCCCGCTTGCAGTACAGGCGTGGGCACACGGAAAAGGTGGACCCAGACATTGTCCGGGTCCACCTGAGTTTGAGCCCCCTATCGGATTTGAACCGATGACCGCTCGCTTACAAGGCGAGTGCTCTACCACTGAGCTAAGGAGGCGCGCACAACCACGTGCGGCGCAGTCGTGCAGGTAATAGATTAACCGCAGTTGGTGCCGGTTGGGAAATCGCGTGCCGCAGGTTCAGCGGTGCCGCGGCCGCGGCGACTGGTTGCGCAGTCCGACGCACGGTCAAACCACACAACCAGCTAGGGCTCCTCCTCCCCCGGCGCCAACTGGGATCGGCTAGTTGGTGGCTGCTGCGATGCGTTCTTCCACGTCTGCCTGCCAGGCCTCAGCCTCGATGTACGAACTGGTGACGCGGTCCCCGTTAAAGAAGATCGCTGGAGTTCCGAAACTTCCAGTTTCATCGCGCAACTCAGGGGTGTTGAGGGTGACAGTGGATGCAGCCTGGATGAAACGTTCGTACTTGCCGGAGGTTGCGGCCTCGGCGTCTTGGTCGCTCACACCGATGCTCTTGAGGTAATCGGCCTGAGCGGTGGTGCCCATTCCGGTGGCAGTTTGGTTGATAAATGCCCAGCTAGCGAACTGCTCTGCCTTGTCGAGGTCCTTTTCGAGGAGTGCGGCATAGGTCGAGCCGCGCACGTAGGACTCGGAGGCTCCGAGGATCGCGATTGGGTGGAGACGCACTACGAGTTCTCCACTTTCCTGCTTGTCCATGAGCCAGTCGTTGTGAATGGTCTCGAAGTTGGCGCAGTGGCTGCACATGAAGTCGAGGTACAGGTCGAGGACCGGAACATCGGCGGGGAGTTCGGTCACGACCTCGCCCTGGTAGAGCGCGAAGGAACCATCGTCAGTGGAGGCATTGGCCGGCGCCTCGACATCGGCAGGCATCGACGTAATGTCGCTGGGGATGGTCGATGGCGCCTGACGCAGAATGATCACGGCAAGGGCGACGACGAGCGCGAGTCCCGCGATGACGGCGGCTAGGATGACCATGCGTGAACGGCGTTCGCGGCGTTCCTGTTCCTTTTTGATCTCAAGCGCTTTAGCGCGCGCTTCTTCCCGACGCTTGTTCTTGTCTACGCTCTGCTGGTTGCTCATGTGTCTGCCTGTCTTTGCTGTGTGGGCTGGTTGCCACACGTTTAGTTGAAGAATCTGCCGAGTATATTATTCGCCGATTCTGGAGAGATTCTGAAGGGCCATGGTTGCAATGCTGTTTCTCCGTACACGACAAACGCAATGTATGCGCTTGCTCCAAGGAGCAGGAACACAAGCACCATGGTTGCAAATGGTCCGGGGAAGAGCGCCTCCATCGTGAGTCTCCCTCCGAGCCGCGTGGTGCGGGTCAGCGGGCCGAACCAGGCGAGGATGACGAACACTGTGACCGCCGCGGCGATGATGATGGTCTGGTGCCCTCGGCTGATCGATCCGTCTTGCTGCGATCCGCCAAGGTTTCCGCTGTAGGCCAGCCAGAACAGGCTTCCACCAACGAAGATGCTGACCACGCCACTGAATACCAGTGACGGCAAGGCGTAGGCGACGCCCTTGATCGCATGCCAGGGAGCGAGGAATATCGCCGCAGCGGTATCGCTCTTGCGTGGGCCGCGGCGTTCACGTTTGCCGTGATAGGCATCCCACCCAATCCCCACGACGGAGAAGAGCAGGAGGAAGCCGACCAACACGATGAGCGTTATGAAAGGAGCCCAGCATGCTGCAAGGACAACGGTCAGTGCGCCCGCGCTCAGCGGCACCCAGCGATGCCGCGGTTCGGCACGTTGATAGTCATCCTCGGGGTAGCCCTCCCCATCTGCACTGTCAAAGGATGGATAGCTGATCCCCTGGCTTTCGTCGAAGGTCTCGTGTTCCCCCGCACCCACGCCAATGGGAGTAAAGGTCGGAGGTGTCCTACGTTCGAGGACTTCGGTTGCGGAATCTTCCGCTGAGATGACGGCCGTATGGCCGTCTTGATTGCCGACGAGTTGGTTTCCCTCCAGCGGAACCGTTGTCTGGGGTCGCACGAGGGTTGGGTCGGCGCCGGGCAGCGGAACCGGTGGGGTTGCGGTGATGACCTCGGTTGCCTGGGAGTCGGTGGCGCTGTGATAGATCGGTACCGTGCCGGGCGTGGCGGCGGCATCCTTGAGTTCTTCGATGACGTCCTGCGGACTCCATCTGTTTTCCGGGGACACCGCGAGCGCTCCGCGTAGCGCGTAGGCCACGCGTTCGTCGAGACCGTCCACGTCGGGTTTCCCGGCCATCGCTCGGGCGATGACCGCCTCGTAGCCTCCGTATCCGAAAGGCGCTCGCCCCGTGGCTGCGAAGGTGAGCACAGCGGCCCAACCCCACAGATCGGTTCCGGCGTTGGGGTGGCGACCGTTGATGAGTTCAGGTGCAAGATAACCGGGGGTCCCCACTACGAGGCCCGTGGCGGTCAGACGCGGGTCCTGCATTCCGTGTGCGATGCCGAAGTCGATGAGCACAGGACCGTCCGTGCCCATGAGGACGTTGTTGGGTTTGAGGTCGCGGTGCACGACGCCCGCCTCATGGACTGCCTCTAGCGCGCTGTGGAGGCGCTGCGCCGTCGCCGCCAACTGTCCTGGTGGCAACGGGCCGTTATCGGCGACGTAGGCCTCGAGCGTTGGGCCTTCAACGAGTTCGGTCACGATGAAGGTCTCGTCAGCGTCGGTTTCGACATCGAGCATCGCTGCGACTGCCGGGTGGTTGACCTTGCGGAGCGAGGTTGCCTCGCGGATGAGTCGTTCGCGCAGTTCATCCTGATCTATTGCCGAACTGCGCAGGATCTTGAAGGCCACTGCCTGCCCACCGCCGTCTACCGCGCGGTAGACAACCCCCATAGCCCCAGCACCAAGCTGATTGACTATGCGGTAGCCACCGATCTCTGTCCCGGGCTCGAATCCCATCCGTTCCATAGTCCTACGGTATTCGCTCAGCGATGAATTTCTCCTCTCAAAGAGCACAAATCGCCTTGTGTCGGTATGGTGACTATGACCATAAGGAGTTAGTAAAGCATGAGCAAAGCCGCCTTTGACCTTGTTGTGATCTCGAACCGCCTACCAGTTGATATCACCTCGACCGACGGAGGCGAGGTCTCGTGGACTCGCTCGCCGGGAGGTCTTGTCACGGCTCTTGACCCAGTTATGCGGGACGCCGATGCCGCGTGGGTCGGCTGGAGCGGTGCCCCGGATCTGGAGCTTGAACCGTTCGATGCCGATGGAACCTTCCTCGTACCAGTTCCCTTGTCCGCGTCAGAGGTGAGCGAGTATTACGAGGGGTTCTCCAACGACACCCTGTGGCCGCTCTACCATGACGTGATCGCACCACCCGCGTTTCATCGTGCCTGGTGGGATGTGTACCGTCGTGTAAACGCCAGGTTCGCTGAGGCCGCTGCCGCTCAAGCCGCGCCCGGAGCGAAGGTTTGGGTGCACGACTACCAACTACAACTTGTTCCAGCGCTCCTGCGCCAATTGCGCCCCGACTTGGAGATCGGTTTCTTCAACCACATTCCATTCCCACCGTATGAGCTGTTCCAGCAACTTCCATGGCGGCGTCAGATTCTTGATGGCCTCCTTGGCGCGGATGTCATCGGATTCCAACGCCCAACTGACGCTGCGAACTTCAGGCGCTGCGTGACTGCACTGACCGGGGTGAAGGCCCGCTCCGAGAAGTTCACGGTGCACGAGGGCGAGGGCTACAACCGAACCATTCAGGCATCGGCGTTCCCGATCTCAATCGACTCCAAGTCGTTCTCGGCTCTTGCCCGCAAGAAATCGGTTCGTAGGCGCGCTCAAGAGATCCGTGAGGAACTGGGAAACCCACGAGTGGTCATGCTCGGAGTCGACCGGCTCGACTACACCAAGGGAATCCGGCACCGTATCAAGGCCTATGGCGAACTACTTGAAGATGGCCGCGTCACTCCAGGCGACTGCACCCTCGTTCAGGTGGCCAGCCCAAGCCGGGAGAACGTCGAGGCCTATCAAGAACTACGTGAACATGTGGAACTACTCGTGGGTCGTCTCAACGGCGAATACGGGGAACTCGGGCACACCGCAATCCACTACCTGCACCACTCGTACCCGCAGTCGGAGATGGCAGCGCTCTATCTCGCTGCGGACGTCATGCTTGTAACCTCCCTGCGCGATGGCATGAACCTCGTGGCCAAGGAGTATGTGGCAGCACGCAGTGACCTTGGCGGAGCTCTCGTGCTCTCCGAATTCACCGGGGCCGCAGACGAACTCACCGGAGCCATCATGGTGAACCCCCACGACATTGACGGCATGAAGGAAGCTCTTCTTGATGCCGCCAATATGACACCCGATGAACGCCGTCGCCGCATGCTTCGGCTACGCCGCAAGGTCATGTCCAACGATGTGACTCGCTGGTCGAAGTCGTTCCTGAGCACTCTCGAATCGCTTGGGGCAACAAATCACACGGCATCGCAGTCGGTGCGATCCGCAGCCAGCCCACTCGAAGCACCAGTCAGCCCAGTGGCGGGAAAGTAAGGAACATGGCTTTGTCCACCCAACTACAGCAGGCCGTCAACAAGTTCGCCTCCCACAACGGACCACTGATCATCGCGACCGACTTCGATGGAGTCCTCGCGCCATTGGTCGACGACCCCAACCGCAGCCGCCCACTCCCACGAAGCGTGGCAGCGCTGCAGCGGCTCGCAAACTCTCGCGGAGGACTCGTGCACGTTGCCTACGTGTCTGGGCGACGCATTGATGAACTTGTCCAACTGGCCAAACCCGCCCCCGGTTCCCATCTTTACGGAACCCACGGCGCGCAGAGGGGATACATCGACTCAACCGGCCAACTCGTCGCCAATCGCACGCAGTTGAACAGCCACCAAACCGAAACCCTTGCCGCCGCGCGCGCCCGAGCCGAAAAACTGGCCGCATCTGCGGATGGCGCCTGGGTTGAGGTCAAGGAGACCTCCATCGTGCTCCACACGCGCCTCGCCTCTGATCGTGCCACCGCGCTCATCGAACCGGACTTCCGCGACTACGTGGCCACACTCAATGCACACGTGATTTTGGGGCACGACGTCACGGAGGTCTCCGTCACCGATGCCACCAAGGGCAAGGCCATCACTGCGCTACGGGCCGAACTTGGCGCGGCGTCGGTCGCCTACTTCGGTGACGACGTCACCGATGAGACGGTATTCTCGATCCTCACCGAGGCCGACCTCGGCGTGAAAGTCGGTCCAGGCGACACCGCTGCCGCATACCGAGTGGAAAATCCCACCGATGTGGCATATCTACTTGAGGAAATTGCTGATAAAGTGAGTGCGGGTCTCTAGCAGGCCCACACAACAAAACATGTGTCGACGCGGACACTTTCCCTCAGAACACCCGAGTGGAAGAACGCGTGCACACCCATCACAACGGATCGTCCGGCACGTACCTGCCGGTGAAGGGATGTAGCACAAATGGCTACCGTAACCTATGACCACGCCTCACGCATCTACCCAGGCACCGAACGCCCAGCAGTTGACCAGTTGAACCTCCACATCGAAGACGGAGAGTTCCTCGTCCTCGTTGGTCCGTCCGGTTGTGGTAAGTCCACCTCGCTCCGCATGCTCGCTGGCCTCGAAGACGTCAACCAGGGACGCATCCTCATCGGTGACCGCGATGTCACCGACGTACAGCCAAAAGACCGCGACATCGCAATGGTGTTCCAGAACTACGCGCTGTACCCGCACATGACCGTCGCCGACAACATGGGCTTCGCGCTCAAGATCGCTGGCGTCAACAAGACCGAGATCCGTCAGCGCGTTGAGGAAGCAGCAAAGATCCTCGACCTGACCCAGTACCTCGACCGCAAGCCAAAGGCACTGTCCGGTGGTCAGCGTCAGCGTGTTGCAATGGGTCGTGCAATCGTTCGTCAGCCACAGGTCTTCCTCATGGACGAGCCACTGTCGAACCTTGACGCAAAGCTCCGCGTTCAGACCCGTACACAGATCGCCTCCCTGCAGCGTCGTCTCGGCGTCACCACCGTGTACGTCACCCACGACCAGACTGAGGCACTCACCATGGGTGACCGCATCGCGGTCCTCAAGGACGGTCTGCTCCAGCAGGTTGGCACCCCACGCGAAATGTACGACACCCCTGCAAACGTCTTCGTTGCAGGCTTCATCGGTTCCCCAGCCATGAACATCGGCACCTACGCCGTCAACAACGGTGTCGCAGAGATCGGTGACGCACGTCTGCCGATCACCCGCGACGCAATCGCTGGCCTCACCGCGGCAGACAACGGACAGGTCACCATCGGTTTCCGTCCAGAGTCGCTCGAACTCGTTTCCGCTTCGGACCCATCGGCGCTCGCTGTTCAGGTCAACATCGTTGAAGAGCTCGGATCGGACGCGTTCGTCTACGGTTCACTCAAGACCGCGAATGGCGACCAGGACGTTATCGTCCGCGTGAACCCACGCACCGCGCCAGACAAGGGCGAGTTCATCCACGTGGCGATCAAGCCAGGTGCTGAGCACGTATTCTCCCCAAGCAGCGGAGCACGTCTCGCAACCATCTGATCTGATCTTTAAAGGTCAACAGGTAGTTTCCTGAACTCAGGGTGGGCGATCCTCAGGATCACCCACCCTGAGTTTTTCTATGCGAACCCGGCACGTCCTAACCGATAGGTATAGGTAACGGCATCACTTCACAGCATCCGCCGGGAGGTGCCCTCACCCGCGTAGACTAGAGGGCGTCGGTTCTCAGTATCCAACTCCCTCGCGCCACGACACACCTCACCAGACACGCAAGGATCTCGCCCGTGCCCAAGCAGACTCTTCAGATCACCGCAGCCAAGCCGGACCCGGCTCTCCTCACGCTGCCATGGGACACCCCACTCGAAGAATGGCCAACCGACATTCTCGCGGCGCTCCCCCGCGGTATCTCTCGGCATGTCGTACGGTTCGTGAAACTCTCAGGTCAGGTACTCGCCGTCAAGGAGATCGGTGAAACCGTGGCCTTTTCCGAATACGAGTTGCTGCGGCAGTTGCAGCGCACCGATGTTCCCTCCGTTGAACCTGTAGGTGTCATCACCGGACGTAAAGACAAAAACGGGGAACGTCTTGAGGCGGTGCTGATCACGAAGCACCTTCAGTTCTCCCTTCCGTATCGTTCCCTGTTCAGTCAGGCACTCCAACCGGACACCGCGACCCGACTCATTGACGCCCTCGCAGTTCTCATGGTGCGTCTGCACCTCATCGGGTTCTACTGGGGTGATGTCTCCCTGTCGAACACTCTCTTCCGGCGCGATGCCGAGACCTTCGCGGCTTGGCTCGTGGATGCCGAGACCGGCCAACTGCACCCTAAGCTCACACCCGGTCAACGCAACTACGACATCGATCTGGCGCGCACCAACATCATCGGTGAACTCATGGACCTACAGGCCGGAGAAATGATCGATGAGGATGAGGATGTGATCGCAATCGGTGACGCCCTCATGTCGCGCTACAACGAACTGTGGAGCGCCCTGCACGATCAGGAGGAGTTCGACGCTGACGAGCCGTGGCGCGTGGCACAGCACATCGAATACCTCAACGCGCTTGGTTTCGATGTCGACGAGATCGAGATGACCACAGACATCGACGGCACGACCATTGTGATCCAGCCGAAGGTTGTAGACGCAGGACACCACGCGCGCAGGCTCATGCACCTGACCGGGCTCGATGTACAGGAGAACCAGGCACGACGGCTTCTCAACGACCTCGAAC
The DNA here is from genome assembly GCA_031979385.1 of Timonella sp. Classification (GTDB taxonomy): domain Bacteria; phylum Actinomycetota; class Actinomycetes; order Actinomycetales; family Cellulomonadaceae; genus Timonella. Next base: position 35,930 of record DALZEF010000006.1, read on the forward strand.
ACTACCGTGCGATCACCGAACGCCAGAATGACGAGATCGAGTTCGTTGCGCACGACTGGCTCGCCGAGGTCTTTGAGCCGACCATTCAGGCCGTGCCACGGGCGTTGCGGAAGAAGCTTGAGCCTGCGCAGTTGTTCCACGAGATCCTCGACCACCGGTGGTTCCTGTCGGAGCAGCAAAACCGTAACGTACCCATGCCGGAAGTGGTGGACTCATACGTCAAGAACGTGCTGCCCGAACGACCAGATGAGATGGCTGTTCTTGGCCTCGACCCCGAGGATGCCTCGCTGCAGGACTAATAACGCACTCTCGTTGAAGGTAAGCGAACCACAGTGCGCAGCGACCACATACGACGAGGGGGCTGGAAACCAGCCGCCTCGTTGTCAATTTCAGTGGGTCAATCGCACGCAATCACGCCGCTCAAACGCGAGCAGCAACCTTGCGCGCACACCCACGCATCACGCCTGTTCGGTGCGAGCCTTCGCTACCTCGTACAGCGTGATCGATGCTGCCACACCTGCGTTGAGAGACTCAACGACGGACGACATCGGGATCGACACGATCGAATCGCAGGTTTCGCGTACGAGCCTCGATAGGCCCTTGCCCTCGGAACCGAGCACGATCACGAGCGGGTCCGTCGCAAACGGGATCGAACCGACGTTCACGTCCCCACCGCCGTCAAGGCCGATCACGAAGCAGCCAGCCTTCTTCAACGTCTCAAGCGAACGCACGAGGTTGGTCTCGCGGGCAACCGGCACACGGGCAGCGGCACCAGCCGATACCTTCCATGCCGACGCAGTCACACCGGCTGCACGACGCTCAGGCACGAGCACGCCGTGGGCACCGAACGCACCGGCGGAGCGAAGGACAGCACCCAGGTTACGCGGGTCGGTTACGGAGTCGAGCGCAACGATCAACGGTGCCTGACCCGCGTTTTCCGCAGCGTCAAGAAGATCTTCGAGCTCGTAGTACTCATACGGCGGAACCGCGATAGCCACACCTTGGTGGATGGAGCCATCGGTCATGCGATCGAGTTCGATCTTGGAGGATTCGAACAGCGGCAAGCCGCGTTCGGTCGCGATCGCGAGGATCTCTTTGGTGCGGTCATCGTGTTCGATGCGGGTTGCAAGGAACACCTTGGACACTGGCATCTCGGCGCGCAGAGCTTCGAGAACCGAGTTGCGTCCGGCCACTACCTCGTTGACCCGGTCACCTGCGAAGTTCTGCTTGCGGCGTGGGGCCGCCTTGGAGCGCTTCTCGTCGAGGCGTTCGCGAGCCACCTTACGCTTGTGCGCGGGGTGCCAGGTGCGGTCTTCGGCGCGTGGAGTGGCGCCGCGGCCCTCAAGTGCCTGGCGTCCGTTGCCGCCAGTGCCCTTGGTTGGGCCCTTTTTGGTCGAGGCTTTGCGTACTGCGCCGCGACGCTGGGAGTTTCCTGCCATGTGACTGGCCTTCCGTGAAAGTTATGTGGATCTGAAGTTCAGTGGGCGCACGGCTCAGCCGAGGGACCAGCGCGCCCCGGAGGCGGAGTCCTCGACTACGATTCCGGCGTTCGCGAGGATGTCGCGGATGGCATCGGCGGTGGCGAAGTCGCGGTCCTTGCGGGCCTGCGCGCGGTTTTCGATGTGCGCGGTCACAAGTACATCGAGGGCTTTGCGTGCCTTGTCGTCTCCGCTGGACTGCTGCCAGGATGCTGGGTCGAGGCCGAACACGTCAAGCATTGCGCGGAACACGAGGAGGTGCTCCCGCACAGCGTCTAGGTCACCGGAAGCAAGTGCGGAGTTACCTGCTTTAAGGTGCTCGTGCACGGAGGCCAGCCCGACCGACACGTTGAGGTCGTCGTTCATTGCGTCAATGAAAGTCTGCGGCAGGGATGCCTGCGCAACCTCATCAGCAGGGATCTCCCCAACCTTTTCGGTTGCCCGAGCGTAGAACCCCTCGAAACGCTCCCAAGCAGCCACGGCTTCCTCAAGCGTTCCCACTGGGGTTTCGTCACTGGCAGTGGTCCATTCGAGCATAGACCGATAGTGCACGGTCGCCAGCGCGTAACGCAGTGCTACGGCAGGCGCGTGTTTGAGTACCTCGCTCACAAGCAGCCCGTTGCCGAGTGACTTGGACATCTTGGTTCCACCCTGGGTCACCCAGGCGGAGTGCATCCAGTAGTTTGCGAAATCGTAGCCCGCTGCCTTTGACTGCGCCTGTTCGTTTTCGTGGTGCGGGAAGCGCAGGTCGAGGCCGCCGCCGTGGATGTCGAAGGCCTCGCCGAGGTAGCGCTTGGCCATCGCGGAGCATTCGAGGTGCCAGCCTGGACGTCCTGGACCATATGGGGTGTTCCAGCGCGCGGTTTCAGGCTCGCCGACCTTTGCGGCCTTCCATAGCGCGAAGTCTCGGGCATCCCGCTTGAGGGTTTCCTCGTCCAAGTCCTCGCTGGGGAGTGCGTCCTCGATCTGCTGGTTGGTAAGTTGCCCGTACGCATCCCACGAGCGGGTATCGAAGTACACGTTGCCCTCGCCCGCCTGGTAGGCGTGCCCGCGCTCAACCAGGCGGTCCATGAGTTCGATCATGTCGGTCATGTGGCCGGTTGCGCGTGGTTCGTAGGTGGGCAGCAGATTACCCAGCGCGTCGTAGGCGTCGGTGAACTTGCGTTCGTGCAGGGCAGCCCAGGCCCACCATGGCTGATCTGCGGCTTCGGACTTTGCGAGGATCTTGTCGTCGATGTCCGTGACGTTGCGAATGTAGGTGACGTTCAGGCCGGTGCGACGCAGCCAGCGCACGAGCACGTCGAACGCAACGGCAGAGCGCATGTGTCCGATGTGGGGTGCTGCTTGAACCGTCGCTCCACACACGTACATGCCAACCTGTCCGGGTACGCGGGGTTGGAAGTCGCGCACTTGGCGCGTTGCAGTGTCAAAAAGCCGTAAAGTCACCAGATAAGTCTACCTGTTTCGGCGCGTTTACACGGTTTCGTGAGGGGTATCATGGGCGCCGACCGCGCCGGTTTCGTCACAGTGCTCACTTTTTCGTACATTGCGTTCTGGCAGCGTTTCGCTCCGCGAAACCACTGCACTACTTTGTCAGCAACCGTGGACTGTTGGCAGATTTCCGACGAGACCCCACTCTCCCCCGCATCTCACGTCCTCAGAGTGGCCGGGTTGGTTAAGTACTCCCACCGATGTTGCGGCCCAGCCGGCACTGTCACGGTGAAAACCCACAACAGTGCCGAAACAACCGCAACATCGGCTTCTGGTTAGTAACACATTCAGGTTAGTAACACTCGGGAAGGCAGACCGGTGGGTCCTGCGCGTACTGCTCGATCCACGCCGGTTCCTCCGTGGTCGTGAGCGTATACCCCGACCACTGCGCCAATACTCGATCTACCGAGGGACCACGCACTGGCGCTTTGGGCGGGGAAGATAAACAGGTTGTCTTCCCGCGCCTCGATCACTCTCTGCAGTGCGTCTTTCGTGTCCCGCCAATCTAGGTAATACGGGTGGTCCTCCTCGGTCGGTGCCGGAGTACATCCAGTTACGAAGACGCTAAGAACCAGTGCACCCACGGCATGAAAGACAACCGCTCGCCGTCTATCCATCAGCGCACGCTCCAAATGAGTTCCTAGAGTGTTCAAATCCATCAACACCCTTCTTCATGGCTTAAATGCGGTAAGACCATTCTCGGCAAACCGTAACAAGACCTGCTGACCGTACACTGCTGCCGTCATCCCCATCCGTTATCCGCGCTGTCTGCGCTACTATTTTGAACTCACGAGAATCAGATTCTGACGGGGATACTATGACCGGAGTTGTTGCCGATGGGAGGAACCACTGATCCTGTGCACTAAATTGACCGCTAGGGAACTGCTGTTCTAGCAGGATCAGCACGAAGAAACTAAGAAGTACGGCGAAAACGGTACACTCTCGCAGCACAATTCCGCCCTCACTACTGAAACTGCCGCTCGTGGTTCAAAAGCGTCAGTACATCAAGTCTGACGTGCGTGCGAATCAACCATCTCCGAATCCCCGCGTAAAGGAGGCCGCCACCTACCACTAGCAGTACCAGAGTCACAGCGAAACGTTGAGCCGCAACCGCAGGTGGGAATAACACCAAGGCCGCGACGAACGTTGTAGCCCCTGAAACCAGAACAGGATAGGTAACCGTCCGAAGCAGCACACGTGCGTACTGCTCAATGATGGTCGTCTCAGCCAGTTTCCAGTGTTTGAGGATCCCGATGTCACGCCGGCTAAGCGCCAGATACGATCGCCATGTCACGATAAAGAACACGATTGCAGCAAGGGCAGTGAACCCGACAACGGCGAACGACAGATTTCGCTGTAGTTGCAGCCCAGATTCAATCGAGTCGAAGGCCCGCAGCGCGAACCCCGAACTATATCCCTTGGAATCAAGCGCGGCTGCTACGTCTCGAACGCGATGGTAGTCCGATACTTGCACAAGGGCCCCAGAGTAGACAGGGATCATCTCAATCCGCCCGGCATCGTACTCTTGGATTATGGCAGCTCGGTTCGCACCGAACATCTGCTCAGCGATACTCCAATAGGTATCAGTTGTGACGTATCCTTCTAAGCCCGGCGCACCAGAGGTGAGGTAGTCGAACCTTACTGGATCGACCTCGGAAGAAAACGCGATGTGCGTAGTCGCCACGTCAGTACTTACAACCCCAGATTCGTCCACTTCAGAAAGTATTGGGATCTGAATCTCGCGCTCTTCGCTCCCAAGATCAAGACCGTACGCCACGCCATCTTGCATGGCCTCTACACCGATGACTTCTGCAAGTGTGGGGTCGATTCCGTAGAGTGTAACGGACTCACCCTCAGCCAGTTCAAACCCGGTTCCAAAGCCATACAATGCGGAAACTGTAGCCTCAGCAACACCCGTTGAAATCTCTGAGATGCTCGCCAGATCGGCCGTTGTCAATGGAGCCACATACGATCCATCTTCACGGCCTAAGACATCTACCAGATGAAGATTGCTGTTGTGTTCAAACTCTGCACGCCGCAGGTCACTTTGCTGCGCGAAGAACAGTACGACCACAATGTTCACTATGAGGATCAGAGAAAGCAGTATGGTGGATAACCTGATTTGCTTTCTAGATCGGGTCGTAACGGCAGATAAAACTACTTGATTGTTCATTTAAACTACCTCGGTAAGTGCGCTGAGGTTGCCTTCTGCCTGCAGCCGCAGTATGACTGCATCGGCTGGGGCATTCAGCAGGTTTGGCTCGTGCGTGACAATGATGATGGTTCTACCTTCTCGCACCCTCCATAGGCTGTCATAGACACTGATGGCGTTGTCGGGGTCCAAACTTCCTACGGGTTCGTCAAGGAGCAATACACTTGGCGAGCCAATGAGCGCTCCAGCAATTTCGACTCGCCTCCTTTCACCACCGGAGAGGTCGCGGACCATTGATTGCGCAAGGTGTGGCAGTCCCACCTGCTCCAAAACATGCTCAACTTGGGCTACTGCATCCACGTCCTGCACGCAGGCTCGATCTTGGTTCGCGACCACGCGAATCATCAGGTTTTGGGTGACGGTTAGTTCAGAGAACAGCAACTCAGTTTGAAAGAGATATTCAATCTCACCATCGTGGGAAACTACGCCGGAGTCGGGTTTTACGTACCCAGCGCACAGGTTCAACAGAGTGGTCTTTCCAACGCCGCTCGCGCCCTGCACGAAGTACACGGAGTCTGATTCGAACCTAAAGCTTGCGTTGTTGAAGATGGACCTCGCACCGAGTTTCAGCGAGATGTTGTGGAGTTCAATCATTGAGTTCACCTAACGGGTAGGTCTTTACGCCTTGTGCGGTATAGATTTCTAGGTTCTCGCCGTTGACTTCGAAACCGAGAATACTTCCGGTTTCGATGGCTCGGGTTTCTCCAGAGCCGACCTGGGTTGCGTGTGCTGTGAGCGAGTTATCTTGAAGTTCTAGCCAGAGCACGAGTTCATCGTTGATCACGTCGCAGGATAGGGCGCACATGCTGGCTGGATATTGCTCATCGAAAGCCCCGTCAGCAACCACCTCGCCTCCAAGAACTTGCAGGGCTGCGGAGTCTAACCCTTCACGTACTACGGTTAGTGCACTAAGTTGATCGATTGGAGCTGAATACAGTGAAAAATCGTCTGTTTCGGCGATGTACCTAGTCACATACAAGGCGCCATTCTCTAAGACAGAATCAACCACAACGAAGGGGAGCTCACTCACTTCCCGCACGTCATAACTGGCAGTGAGCTCGTAGACGGCAGAGCGTGCGGGGAGTCCCTCGGCGTCAAATTCCTGCCCAACGAACTGCTCTTTGCCCTGCTCAGAACCCAGCGGGATCATGAGTCGACCTGGTGTTTCGGCAACTATTCGCGCCTGCCCCCGCTCCAGTTTGAAGATCTTGTAGTCGAGGTTGACTGAGTCTCCGTAGGAGAAATAAGTGTGCGGGATCGTGCGGTCAAGGTACGCAAAGTAGTGGTCACTGTCTTTACTCGTTCGACTAGTCCCATCTGTGGGACTGTAGTAGACGACCTTTGAAGAGAATCGATCAATAACTACGAGTTCATCTTGTTCAATGTTGTCGAGTGTCGCGTTCACGTAGGGAACTTGTCCGGCATCGTCGCTGGCAGAATTTCCTTTGGTAGGCGTACAGGCAACTACGGAGAGCACGATGGCCAACACCGCGATATATGGACGTTTCACTTGGCTTCCTTGTCACTAGATAACAAGTTAAATTCGGGGAGGTAGGGTAGGAAGTCCGTCCACGATATTGCGCGTGGCACGTTCTTCCTACCCTTCGCGGATTGGCCTACGCGGCGGCTGTAATCTGCCAGTTTCGGTTGTCGCCCTTGAACTTCACATACGCCGTGTTTTTCAAGAAGATCGTCCCAAATCGGTAGTCGGCTCTCGGTGCCACAACCATGTTTGAACCGTACGACGCAGTCCTAGCGCCATTCGTGTTCGACCAATACTTAGTCTCTTGCACTGTGCTCCACGTGCTTCCGCCACCAACGGTCACACCGTTTCCGCTAGCGCCTAGGGAGAAAGATGCAGAATTACGCATGCTCGCTCCTCCCGTCCAAGTGGTTTTGATCTGCGCTACGGATTGCTTACCGCCGATTTTCGCTTTCACCGCATAGTTCCATTTGCGCGTACCGCCCTTGTCTGTGCCTCCGTCGTACCAGACATCAGCCGTGAGTACACCGTACGGCGTCGCCTTCGTTTGCGAGTCCTGCCATGCACTCGCCGGGACAGTGAAGCCCAAGGAGAGTGCAGCGGCAGTAATGACAACAACACTGCTTTTTAGCAGCCTGTGCATGAGTGGTCCTTTCGGTTTATCCTGCGTGAATGAAGATTGGTTCCGGAACCGAAAGTGACATTAGTGCTCGTCAGAGCGCCCCGTCAATGATGTGAATGAATATCTGACTGGAGCAACCCACCTCTGCGTCCGCGATCTGAGATCGTTGCAATGCGAATGATTATGACTAAGTTGACGCCACATAGACCCGCACACGCCACAGCAGGCGCAAAAGTCCCAAATTATGGCAAAGAGGATCTGACAAGGGCATCAACAAAGTCCCGCCTGAGCACAGAAAAACACCCCTTGACCTCAACAAACTTTCCACGTGGATACCATCCGCATAGTGAGAGTCGAGCAGTCAAGGGGCTGGGGTGAGTCGGGTTGGGTGGGCGCACGCCGAACTCAGCCTTTACCCCGAGTTCAGCCCGGAGCAGGCTGAGTTCGTGGGGTTTTGGCTGAGTTCGACGTGCGGGAGCGAGCGGTGTCGGTTCAGGACCCGACGGTGACCTCGGTGATCCGTGGGTCATCGAGGCTTACCGGGTACACCGTTCCTCCGAGCGCAACGGTAGTGACCGAGTTGGCCGGCGTGGCACTCGTTCCAGTCCAGAACGTGAAGTCGCCTGGTTCCACGATCCTGCGCAGGTCGCGCCCAGCGAACGCGAGGCGAGTGGGTGGCACGGTGAACGTGACATCGCGCTGCTCTCCGGGCGCCAACTCCACACGGGTGTATCCGACCAGTTGCGCGACCGGACGGGTCACGGAGCCGACGAGGTCACGGACGTACAGTTGCACGACCTCGGTTCCCGGAAGGTCCCCAATGTTGCGGACAGTGACGTTCACGGTCACCGGCTGGTCAGTGGTGGTGGCGCTCACCTGCGGCACCGTGTGCTCGTAGTTCGTGTACGAGAGTCCGAAGCCAAACTCCCGAGCAGGGGTCGACGAAAGGCTCGTGACATCCGAGTTTCCGCCGAGCGCCGGGTGCAGGTAGGTGTACGGTTGCGAACCGGTCGCGCGTGGCAGGGAGACGGGGAGTTTGGCCGATGGGTTCACCCGACCAGACAGCACACCTGCAACCGCGGCAGCGCCCTCTTCGCCGGGGAAGAATCCCTGAACAACCGCAGCAGCCTGCTCCAATGCCCAGCCGACAACGTAGGGGCGTCCAGTCAGGAGCACGAGGATCACAGGTTTGCCGGTGGCGATGATCCGCTCCGCGAGCGCGCGCTGCACGCCAGGCAGTTCGAGGTCGTCGCGGTCGCAGCCCTCACCAACGGTGCCGCGCCCGAACAGGGCGGACTGGTCACCGAGCACGAGGACGGCAACGTCTGCATCGGAAGCATATTCCACCGCCTCGGCGAACCGCGAGGTGTCGTCGGAGTCGATGTCGCAGCCTTCGGAGTAGAGAATCGAGGCGTCTGCGAATTCCTGGTTCAGTGCCTCACGCATTGTTGGCACCTCGATCCCCATCTCGTATCCCTCGTGCAGGGAGAGCACGTGGTTGACGAACGAGTAGCAGCCGAACATCGCGGATATCCGGTCAGCATTGGGACCGATGAGCGCGATCTTGCGTGGGGACCCAATGCTCGCATCGCTACCGTTTGCAGGCGACAGGGGCAGGATTCCGTTGTTCGCCACGAGGACGACGGACTGTTCGGCCAGTTCACGGGCTACGGCACGGTGACGCGGCGAGTCGAGGTTGATGTCGCTTGGTGGTTCGTCGTTGAACGTGTTGCCGAGCAGTCCGAGTTCTGCCTTTTGCTGTAGCGCGCGCAGCACCGCACGGTCCACGAGTTCGATCGGCACATCACCGGCACGCACCGCGGCGGCCAGTGGACCGAGGTAGGCGTCTCCGGTGGGCAGTTCGATGTCCACTCCGGCTTCGAGCGCAAGTTGTGCGGCTTGCGAGAGGTTACCCGCCACGTGGTGCAGTTTTTCGAGGAAGGCCACGCCAAAGTAGTCAGCGACGACGGTTCCATCGAAACCCCACGTGTCACGGAGCAGGCCGGTAAGTAGTTCGGGGTTAGCCGCAACCGGCACGCCGTCGATTTCATTGTAGGAGTGCATGACCGAGCGGGCCTTGCCGTCGAGTACAGCCATCTCGAACGGAGGAAGCAGCACGTCAGCGAGTTCACGTGGTCCTGCATGTAGTGGTGCGAAGTTGCGTCCGGCCTGCGATCCGGAATATCCCACGAAGTGCTTGAGCGTTGCGTGGATGCCCTGCGATTGCAGGCCCTTGACGTATGCGGTTCCGATGGTGGCAACCGTGTAGGGGTCCTCGGCGATGCATTCCTCCACGCGGCCCCAGCGCGGGTCCCGGATAACATCTAGCACCGGGGCTAGACCCTGATGCACACCGAGTTGCCTCATCGACTCGCCAATAAGCGCGCCCATATGCTCCACAAGTTCGGCGTTGAAACTCGCTCCCCACGCCAGTGGGGTTGGGAAGGTGGCGGCCTGCCATGCGGACAGGCCGGTCAGGCATTCCTCGTGCACGAGCATCGGGATACCCAGTCGGGTTTCGTTGACCACTCGGCGCTGTTCATGCCACAGCCACTGTGCCCGTTCGATGGGGTCAACGGGGCGGGTGCCATACACTCGGGTCACATGTCCGAGTCCGTGTGTGGTCGCTCCCGCGAAGGTCACGGCTTCCGCGAACTCGCCTTGCAGCGGTGCGACGGCCTCGCCGTCTCCCTTGTCCCAGAACCCAACGATCTGGGCGAGTTTCTCCTCAAGCGTCATCTGCGCTAAGAGTTGCTGCGGGTCGGTGATGACCTCTCGAGGTGTTTCGATACTCATGGACTTCTCCAACTTCAGAATTTTGTATTTTCGACGAGCCGTCCGGCAGGAACTTGGGCCTGCGCTGGTAGGTGAGGGCTCGTCGGCAATAGGCCTGCCACGAGTGGAAAAGTCTCCACTTGGGGCAGCGCGAGTGGGGATTTCCCCACTCGCGGGGTAAGGGGTGTAAGGGCTGCTAGCCCTTGACCGCACCCTGGAGGCCGTTCACGATCTTGTTCTGCATCGCCAGGAAGAAGACCAACGCCGGGATCATCGAAAGCGTGGTGAATGCGAACACGCCCGCGGTGTCCGAGGAGTATTGCGATGAGAAGTCCGCAACACCCAACGGCAGGGTGCGCATGTCGCCGTTCAGCAGAAGCAGCGGCAGCAGATAGGCGTTCCACGATGCGACAAAGGCAAGCACACCGGTCGTGACCATTCCAGGGCCAGACAGCGGGAGCAAAATCCGCGCGAAGAACCCAACCCGACCTGCACCATCCAAGGTGGCGGCCTCCTCGATCTCAAGCGGAACCGCCTGGAGGAACGGCCGCAAGATCACGATCGTCATCGGCAACTGGAAGGCTGCCTGCGGCAGTGCCAACCCGAGCCACGTGTTTCCCAGTCCCAGGTCCTTGGTGATGAGGATAAACAACGGAATGATCGCGACGGTCGCCGGGAACAGTAACCCGGCCACAAAGATCATGTAGATGCGTTCCCGCCACTTGAACCTGAAGCGGGCCAGCGGGTAGGCGGCCATCATGCCGAACACCACCACGAGCGCGACGGTAATCAGTGCGACAACCGTGGAGTTCAGCGCGTAGCGCCAGAAGTTGGGGTCAGTCAGCACCCGCACATAGTTGTCGGTGACCCACGGGTCGGGAAGGCCAGCCGGGTTCGCCGCAAGTTGGGCGTTCGTACGGAAACCACCAAGCACTGCAAACGACACCGGCCCAAGGGTGAGTCCCACCAGAACAAGGGCAATGAAGTAGGTGGCCGGTCCGGCCCGGTGTCCGCGAACCTTACGTACTCTGCGCTCGCCGGATTCTGTGGTCTGGGTGAATGTTGCGGCGCTCATGCCTTGACCCTCCTCTTGCGTGACACGTAGTCGGGGTTGTCACGGCGCAGAATGAACCGCTGGTAGAACAGCGCCATAATGAGTGCGATAACGAACAAGATGACCGAGGCAGCCGACGCGATACCAAAGTTTGACCGCTGCGTGCCCTCAGTGATGAGGAACGTGACCATCGTGGTGGTCGAGTTTGCCGGTCCACCCTTGGTCAGAATCCACACCATGTCGAACAGTTGGAGTGACCCGACCATCGAAAGGAACGCCCACATGCGGATCGTGGGACCAAGCAGTGGAATCGTGATGCGGAACTGAGTCTGCCACCACGATGCGCCGTCGATCTGAGCAGCTTCGTTGAGTTCCTCAGGAACGCCCTGAAGCCCTGCCAAGAACAAGATGATCGCAAGGCCTATGTATTTCCAGGTCAAGACCACCATCACGGTCCACAGTGCATACTTCGGGTCCCCGAGGAATCCCTGCGCCGGACCTGAGAGACCTATCGACTCCAAGATCGTGTCGATTGCGCCATACCGTGGTTGCAGTAGTTGGAACCACACGACAGCAACGATGACCTCGGCCAGGATGTACGGCACGAACACAATTGTGCGGAGCACGCCACGGCCCCACATCTTACGGTTGAGCAGCAGTGCGATACCCAGTCCGAGTGGGAGTTGCAAAATGATGGAGACAACCACGATGAAGAGGTTGTGGGCGAGCGCTCCCTGAAATACCTCGTTCGTCAGGACCGACACGTAGTTTCGCAAACCCACAAAGTCCACGAGCGGCCCAAAGCCCTTCCAGCGGTACAGCGAGAACTGCACGGCGCGGATGATGGGCCAGACAACGAAGAACAGGAAGAGCAAGAGCGCGGGGGCAATGAAAATCGATGCCTCAAGCGCCATACGGCGGTTGTGTTTTTTCTTGCGACGATCATTGCCCGTTGGTGCAACCGGGGGCGTTACGCCCCCGGTTGCGTTTGAGCGGGTCGTCGCAGACATTGCATCTGTAGCAGATGCCGTTGTCATGTCTGCCACGGGTTGACTCACTTCTCTGCGTCGGCTGCGGCCTGGGTCTTGGTGACGATATCGGCTGCGGTGGACTGTCCGGCGAACACGAGTGCGATCTCGTCGTTCATCGCGCCACCGATCGACGTGCCGAATGCGGTGTCGAAGTAGAGCTGGATGAACGGAGCCTCGTCGCGCACCTGGAGTAGGTCAGCGAGCGCTGGGTCAGCGACCGAACCAGATGCTGCCGGGTTGGTGGGCAGACCCATTCCGAGTTCCGCGAAGCCCTTTTGGACCTCATCGGAGAGCAGGTATTCAACGAACTTGACCGCTACGTCCGGTGCACTTTCGGCAACGGACCAGGCGTCACCGCCACCGAGTTGAGCTGCTGGATCGCCTTCGCCGCCCTCAACTGCTGGGAATGCGAACCATCCGGTGTCTTCTCCCAAGCCTTGGTTGTCCTCGGTCAGGCCTTGCATGACGCCTGGCTCCCAGTGTCCAGCGAGTTCCATCGCAACCTTTCCTGTTGCGAGCAGACCCGAGGCGGACGTTGGGCCGGACTGTGCCGGCGTGGACAGGAAGCCTGCGTTGAATGGTTCCTTTGCCACGATCTCTTCGAGGGTTTCACCGGCCTTGAGGAAGCATCCTGCGGTGAAATCGAGTGAGGTCACAGAATCTTGGAGGGTGTCCTGTGGGCACTGGCGTAGTGCGGTGTAGTACCAGTAGTGAGCGGCTGGCCACTTGTCACCTGCACCAACTGAGACCGGTTCGATGCCCGCAGCCTTGAGCTTGTCCACAGCGTCATAGAACTCTGTCATCGTGGTTGGCGGGGTGTCGATGCCCGCCTCGGCGAACAGCGACTTGTTGTACCAGAAGCCAACTACGCCCATCGAGAATGGCAGGCCGTAGGTCTTGCCGTCGATCTGCCAACCACCGACGTTTCCGCCGAGTTTGCCGATCGTGTCCTTGGCGAGTTCGGACAGGTCCTTGGTCAGTCCTGCCGAGACGTGGTCTGCGAGTTCGCCGCCGCCACGTTCCATGTAGATGTCTGGAAGATCGCCAGATTGGAAAGAGGCTTCGAGTTTGGTCAGCATGTCCTCGTGTTGAAGCGCCTCGATCTGGATCTTCACGCCGGGGTTTGCGTCTTCGAAGTCCTTTGCAACGTCTTCGTAAAAACCCTTGCCGGGTTCCGAGTTGCTGTTGTGCCACCAGGTGATGGTCTGGTCGGAACCTTCAGCATTGGTGCCGTTGTTCTCGCCCTCACCGCCACCGGAACACGCAGCCGCGATCAGCGAGATCGATGCTGCGAGTGCGATGCCTTTAAGCCATGGTGTGTTCTTCACGGAAAAAAATCTCCTCGTCTTTGAGTGATGTAGCACCCAATATATGCGTGCCTTTCCATCCAGTCAAACGTTATCGGTAACGTTTTCGATAACGTTATCGTAAAGATGGCCGCGACAACCTATAATGGCTATTGTGAACACCACTGCCCGAGTAACGATGGCCGACGTAGCCCAGGCCGCCGGCGTATCCGTTGCCACCGTCTCCAAAGTCGTCAACAACAAGGACGGCATCTCCCCTGCACGCACCGCCCACGTTCGCAGAATTATCGACGAGATGGGTTACGCAGCATCGCTCGGCGCGCAATCCCTACGGTCCCGCAGCACTGGAGTACTCGGGATGCTCGTGGCAGAGTTCGAACCGTTCTCGACCGAACTCCTCAAAGGCGCCTCACGTGCGATCAAGGCAACCGAATACGAACTACTCGCCTACTCGGGGCGCAGCCACTCCGCACCAGAAGACGGCTGGGAACGCCGCCACCTAGCACGCCTATCAGGTGCTCTCATTGACGGCGCAGTGATCGTCACCCCATCCGGGACAGAAACGATATTCCCCGTACCCGTAGTCGCGATCGATCCACACCTCGATACCGATGCGCTGCCAACAGTGCGGTGCAACAGCTACGACGGCGCATTCCAGGCAACCAGTTACCTCGCCGATCTCGGACACACCAAGATCGGCTACCTCGGGGGCCGCAGCGACCTGAAATCCTCTCAGGAACGCGAGCTAGGCTACCGCGACGCACTGCTAAACGCTGGCATCGCAGCCAACGATGACTACATCGGCCAGGGCGACTACCTCCCCGAAGCCTCACAGGCACCGGCCCGAGAAATTCTGTCCCGCAAGGACCGCCCAACCGCGATCTTCGCAGCAAACGACCTGTCCGCAATCGAGGTCATCAAGGTCGCGGAAGAATTAGGGCTGAACGTCCCGCGCGATCTGTCCGTGATCGGGTTCGACAACGTTCCCGAGGCCGCACTATTCCGTATTCCGCTCACCACGATGGCCCAGCCACTCGGCGAGATGGGTGAGATCGCGTTGAACATGCTCGCGAAGATCATCTCCGGCGAAGACGTCGAAACCCAGGCGCTCCTACCCGTCGAGTTAGTGGTGCGCGACTCGTGCGCGCCACCACTTGCCTCCGAAAACTGAAAGTGACCATGACCTGCGGTCACATTCGACCGCCCCTAGTCACACGACCTGTCATCTGCGGTTCTCAGGTAGGCGCCCACTACCCATGACAAGAAAACTCAAGAGGGGTGCCCGTTTCGTTTGAAACCGAAACACTGGAAGGAAGCCAATAGACAGGGTTCATGAACGTCACCTTCCCATCGCCCTTCAGAGCAAGCACATCCGTGGATTCATCCAGGCTTGAGATCTTCGGCTCGCCGCCAGAGCATCCAACAACGAACAACATCAAGACTGAAACTGTAAAGACACGGAAAGAGTTCATGCGTAGCCGACCGCCCCTTCCATCTTTCGCTTGAGCACTTCTTTCAGCAAAAGAAAAATCCATATACAGCACTTGAGAAGTCATTCACAGTAATACTCACCCTTTTTCAGAGCGCTTACGCACAGCCCGTGGGAGTTCGTAGATCAACAGGTATCCTCCTGAGAAAAACCAAGAGAGTGCGCCCAGCGAACTCAACCAAAAGTGCACGAACTCGACCGGAAAGCGGTTGAGCTCGTGCACTTTTGGTTGAGTTCGATTCGGGAGGTGGCGTGGAGCGGCAAACACGAGGCAGGTAGACGGATGTGTGTGCTTCAGCCCAACGCAACTACCCGAAATTCTGGCCTTCGCCCCGGTAGGTGAGCGACTCGTCGACAATGTGGGAGCCATCGAGCAGATAGGTGGTATTGAAGCGTTCCATCTGTTCACCGGCCTTGGCGTGGCGGAACCACACGCGATCTCCCACCGCAGGGCGTCTACCTCCACGCGTCACGCGCAATGGCGTCTGCACCTCCCCCACCCCTTCGGCGCCGATGAATCTAAACCCCGACTCCACCGCCACCGGATGGCGCGAAATACGCGGAGGACCGGATGCAACGTAGCCGCCCGCGAAGGCGGTGAAGAATCCCGCACCGGGATGACGTACAACGTCGAGTCCAAAGTAAGCGGAAGGGCGCAGGCCGAGACCACGATATCCGTCAAAGAGCGCAGGCGCATAGAACCCAGAACCGGCTGTTACCTCGGTGACTTCACCGGCCCGTTCGTAGTCACCAACTGAACCCGTGCCACCGGCATTCACCACACGCACATCGTCCACGCGCAACTCAAGTGCAGCCACGATCTCAGCCCGACGCTCTGCGAGTTCCACGCGTGAAATCTTCTTCATGGTGCGCACGGCCCACGAGTTGTCCGGCATCCCGGCGATCTGGGCATCGTAGAACATGGCCCCAACCACACGTACGTGCTCATACGAAGCCACGGCACCGAGCAAGGAAACCGCGTCCTGCACGGTATGCACAGGCGAACGGCGAACGCCCAGGTGCAGTGGGATTCCCAGGTTCCGTCCGATCCGCAACGATGCATCCACGTCGAACGCCACCTGCACGGGAGACACCGGACGTGCGGCCGAGATCAGTTCCACGTGTTCAACGCAGTCCACGATCAGCACGATCTCCGCGAGCGCCCGCTCATCCTGGGCGAGAGCAGCCAAGGCGCTGCGGTCAACGGTCGGATAGGCAACGAGGATATCCGTGTATCCGTGTCCTACCAGCCATAGAGCTTCACGCAATGAGTAGCACATGAGACCTTGATAACCGGGAGTCTCCAGAGCCCGGTCGATAAGGGTGCGGTTTCGCAGGGATTTTGTGGCAACGCGGATGGGCTTTCCGTGGGTCCGGGTTGCCATGTGTCGGGCGTTCGCATCAAATGCAGCAAGATCGAGCACTGAGATCGGTGCCGGTAAGTGCGTTGTCGCTGCACTGAGGGTCTGCGAGAGGTGTGGTGCCATGTCGTTAACGGTTGCACGGCTGCGGGTCAAACGCAAGATATAACAGTCGTGGACGCACGCCACGGTCAGCGGGTTTAGCACTAGACTCATCAGGTATGGGAAGCTTCCGATTCCGCAGCGCTGCAGAACCCTCACACCCGCGTGCACGCGACGACCGCTGGACTAACTCGTGGACTAATTGGGCAGGTAATGTGACCAGCCGTCCCCACGCGACGGAGACTCCCCGGGACCCTATGGCGTTGACGCGGATCGTTGACCGGGCGGTTGCCTCCGGAGACACGATTCGGGTGGTGGGAGCAGGGCATTCGTTCACGCCAGCCGCCGCGACGAACGGCGTCCAAGTGAGTTTGGATCGGCTCGATCAGTTGGAGATAATCGCCCCGATCCCAGGCACAGATGGCGAATGCCTCGTGACGGTTGGCGCAGGAATCCGCCTTCATGCTCTGAACGAGTTGTTGGCTGAGCACGGTCTTGCAATGCCCAATCTCGGGGATATCGACCAGCAGTCGCTCGCCGGTGCACTGTCCACGGGCACCCACGGTACAGGGGCCGCACTGCCTGGTCTGGCGGCGCAGGTGCGAGGGATGCGTATCCTGCTGGCAAGCGGCAGCGTTATCGAGGTATCCCAAGACCAGCACCCGGAGGTTTTTCAGGCAGCCCGCGTGAGCGTGGGTGCGCTCGGCATTCTCCTTGCGGTGACGATCCGCTGCGTGCCAGCCTTCCTGCTGCATGCTCGCGAGACCCCGATGCAGTTCGACGAGGTCATGGAGGGCCTCGACGAGTTCGCGGACACCAATGATCACTTCGAGTTCTACTGGTTCCCCGGCACTCATGGCACGCTCACCAAGTTCAACAACCGAGTTCCTGAAGGAACTCCCACCACGGTGGATTCCTTGAAGCCTGCTGCGGCCGCCGCTTATTCGGCTCGTTCCTGGTGGGACGATGAACTGCTCTCGAATGGGCTGTTCCAGTTCACCAATTCCCTGTCGGCTCGGGTGCCGCAACTCACCGGTCCACTCAATGTTGTCGCGTCCAAGGCGCTGTCCCCTCGCGAGTATGTTGCCCCGTCGCATGAGGTGTTCGTGTCTCCACGGCGCGTCCGCTTCATCGAAATGGAGTACGCGGTTCCGAGGACTGCACTCAGCGATGTACTCCAGGAACTCACTACGGTGGCCAACCGCCGCGATCTGGCCATCCAGTTCCCTGTTGAGGTGCGCTTCGCTGCGGCTGACGATGTGTGGCTCTCCACGGCCCACGAACGCGACAGTGCGTACATCGCCGTGCACCAGTATCAACACAGCCCATACCGCGAATACTTCGATGCGGCTGAGGCGATCTTCCGTGCGGCCGGGGGCCGCCCGCACTGGGGCAAGATGCACTCACTGACGCGCACGGAACTGACCGATCTCTATCCACGGTTCGAGGCGTTCTGCACGATCCGTGAGAAGCTCGACCCACGCGGCCTGTTCGCTAACTTCTACACCAACCAGGTGTTTGGCAAACTCACCTGAGTCGCCTACACCACCGCCACGAAAGCACCACCCATGCCACGAGTCGGGCTCACCCGCGAGAAACTCATCGCCACGGCAACAGCGATCGCCGATGAACACGGCCTCGCTGCCGTGACCATGCATGCCCTCGCACGCCAATACGGGGTGGCGGCTCCCAGCATGTACAAGCACGTGCGTAATCTCGAGGACCTGCACAGCGCCATCGCTGCGGAAGGCTTGGTCCTGTTCGAACGGTCGCTGCGCGCCTCGGACGGTTCGGTGACAGGGCTTGCCCGCGCGTATCGCGCATTCGCGAGCAATCACCCCGGCCTGTACGACGCGTCTCAAAGCCCTGCACTCACCGCGCAGGGTCAGGGTCAAGAAATCTCCCGACGAGTCGTCTCGTTCATCGCGTCGGTCCTGCCCGAGAATTTGAGTCCCGACGATACGGTCGATTCAGTCCGCATCATCCGTTCCGCTCTGCACGGGTTTGTCACGCTTGAGCGTGACGGAGGTTTTGGTCAGTCTGCAAGCGCGGACCGGACGTTTGAGGAACTGTGCACGGTGCTCACCATGATCGTTTCCATGCGGGCTGTCGCCAAGCGACAAACCTAAGTTTGAGGTCAACGCTCAACAGGTATCACCAAGGCCGTCGCAATCGCGGCAAGCCCTTCGCCCCGACCAGCGAACCCAAGAGTATCCGTGGTTGTTGCCGAGATACGTACCGTGGCTCCGGCCGCCTGTGACATTCGCTCCTGCATGAGTTCCCGGTGCGGACCGACCTTGGGCCGGTTACCAATCGCCTGAACTGCCACGTTCCCGATCTCAAAACCGGCGGCACGGACTCGACGGGCTGCCTCGGCGAGCAAAACTGAACCAGCAGCGCCAACCCACTGCGGTTCACTCGTGCCAAAGTTCGAGCCCAAGTCCCCCAAGCCAGCAGCAGAAAACAGAGCATCTGCGGCAGCGTGGGCAATCACATCAGCATCCGAGTGTCCCTCCAGTGGACGTTCGTTGGGGAAGAGTACTCCCCCGAGCCACATCTCGCGTGTTGACCCTTCCTCGGCAAAAGCATGTACATCCGAGCCGATGCCCACCAGCGGCAGTTTCATACGTTTTCCTCCCTAAGCTCCGTGCCTGCTAGGTGTAGCGCTTGCGCGTACAGCACCCGAGCAACAGTTAAATCAGTGGGAGTCGTAATCTTCAACGCCAACTCATCACCGCTCACGCAGTCCACTTCGTGACCAGCCCACTGCGCAATCGTTGAGTCATCCGTCGCAGCCGTTGTCTCATCCAAGCCGCGATCAGCAAAATCAACGTGCGCCTGCCACAATACCTGCCACGGGAAACCCTGCGGGGTCTGAACACTACGCATCACTGAGCGATCAGCCGACCCCACGATCCGTTCCCGCCCGGTCGCTTCCGGTTCAGCATTGACATCCACCAGCTTTAACGTGTCCGACACCGGCAGTGCGGGAATCACCGCAGCGCTACCCGCAACGACCCCACCAACAACACGATCCATCATCGCCGGACCGGCCAGCGCACGCGCGGCATCATGCACAAGAACAGTATCGTTCGGTTCGACCCCGAATCCCGCTGCTTCCAAGGCTCGCAGCCCTGCAAACACCGAAGCCTGCCGGGTACCCGCTCCAGGGACCACCTCAACCGGAACAGCCACGCCCAACTGTGCGACCGTTGCCGAAAAAACATCCACTTGGTCTGCAGGAGCGGTCACCACAACGTGCGCAATCCCAGAGACACCAGCCACCTGACGTAAGGCAACAACAAAAAGCGAAGAATCGTCGCCAATCAATCCATCGGTAGACAGGGGAACGAGCGCCTTCGGTGCGCCATACCCAAGCCGCGAACCCGAACCCGCCGCAGTGATCACCACGCCAACCCGTGCGGCAGAAACCAAACTAGTCACCAGCCAAGCCTACTTGCCCACCGACACAACAACGAAGGCGGCGGTGTGAAAACCACACCGCCGCCTCACCGTAGCCGACCATCAATGCGCATCAGTGTGGCCGCAACTACCTCCTCGCGGCTAGCCGCGAGCGCCTTCTACGCGTGAGCGAATCGCGTAGAACGTTCCCACACCCATCAGAGCGAGTGACAGCATCGCCACCGCAATCAGTCCGCTTGAGGTTCCGGTCTCAGCGAGCTCGTCACCTTCCTCATCGGTCGATTCCGCTCCCGATGAAGAGAGATTCTCGCGATCAGTTTCCTCATGCACGGTGCCAGAGTCCGACAGGTTGTTTCCGTCCGGCGTCGAGTTGTCCTCGGAGTCGTCCTGCTCATCGTCTTGATCGCCGCCTAAACCGAGACCTGGTTTCTCGCCCTCTGGCACACCCGAGCCAGGTTGGCCGCCACCGGGCTGTTGTCCACCGCCGGGCTGTTGTCCACCCGACTCACCCACGTTGCCACCACCGTTCGCTGGCGCTTCAGGATCATTGTCCGTACGTTCAAGCGCAAATACGTCGAGCGAACCCCACGCACCAGCAGTCAACTTGAAACGCGCGCCAATCTGAATCGATCCATTCTCACCCACTTCGATGCCGTCAATAACGCTCTGGCGCCATTCTTCGTACCCCTCAAGTGGGACATCCGCCGTCAACTCCGGCTCACTCACAGAAGCACTCAATGCCCTCGCGTCAGCCAAGGCGGCAGGGACCCGCGCGAACAACTCACGAGTGTCTGTTTCCGGGCTATCTCCACCCTGCGACCAGACGCTCAATCTATACGTGCCAGCATCAAGGCCTGAAACTACCTGCGAAACTTCAAACTCGTAGTCTTCGTCGGACCAGAACGTAAGTGCTGACACACCATGGTCAACATCATTCTTTGGGTCCTGCCACTTAACCTCATAGCCCGAACCAGTGAAAATCCAACTGTCCTGCTGGTCCTCGAACGAAGGGTTTTCCAGCAGATTCTGGCGCTGATAATGGATGTGTGCCGTGAACTCAATATCGCTAGTAGAGGCTCCATTAACCACAACTACGCCCGGCTTGTAGAGAGCGTTGAAAGACTCCCAATTCACATCAATCTGCTTGACCGCGTTGTCGTCGTATTCAACGGCAAGTCGTGCTGGCAGGACCGGCTTCGTGCCCAACAGGGCGGTGATCACGTATGGCTGCGGAGTCAACGGAGTCGCATCAGGTTCTTCAGGGATTTCGGAACCCTCGTCCACGGAGGTCTGCACGAGCATGAACTCATCAATGGCACCCCACGACTCGGCCGTGGCCTTGAACGTTGCACCAATGTCGAGAACACCATCTGCGCCAACCCTGATGCCCTCGATAGTTGGTCGCTGCCATACCTGCCAACCCGCAAGACCAATGGTCCGCGTGTATTCGGTCACCTGCGTTGCATGATCCTCACCCGGATCGCCTGGGATCGCAAACAGTTTCCCTGTATCCGCACTTCCCGTGTACTCACCATGAGCCACCGCACTCAGCGTGTACGTGCCCGGTTGCAGTCCGGTGACGCGTTGCTCCACCGTGAACTCGTAGTTGCTGTCCAACCAGAAGTGCGTTGCCTTGGCCCCATGGCTGGCGTCGCCAGTGTCCTTGATCTCGGCACCCGTACCCGTGAGAGTCCACGAATCGCCGCCGTTTTCAAAGCTGTAGTTCTTGACGTAGTTTCTGCTTGCAACGGTGATCTTGGCCGTGACGGCAAAACCCTTCTCAGTCACCCCGTTGACGGTGATGACCCCCGCGGTGGTTGGGGTGTCGAACTCATCCCAGGTCACTTTCTCCACGTTCACGCTGCGGTCGTTGTACCTAACCGTCACGGTTGCCGGGAGGGTAGCAGTCTGTCCAGCGGTGATCTGGACGTTCACTGGTTCAAAACCTGTTGCCTGGAGCGGTGCGATTGCACCGGTGTTCACGTACTTGAATACGTTCAGCGATTCCAGTGCGGTGCCATCTGCGGCGAAGAGTGCCTGGTTGTCTACGGCGGAACCGCCATACCACTTACCTGCGTCATGTGAGTCGTATTCCCCGGAGTACGAGGATGCCCATCCTGACCCGTAGGTCTCCCACAGCGTCTTGTTGTTCTCAAGCTCGGATGCTGGCCCTACCGGTAGCCAGGCGGGCTCCCAGTAGAAGACGCCGATACCTGCTTCTCCGACACCGTGAACGGCTTCGATGACGTCACTCACGGAGTCCGCTTGACCCTGCTCGCTAAATGCATAGCCCGGGTTGGACGCGGATCCCTCACGGATCGTGTTGGCGTGTCCGTCGAAGTCTTCAAGCGTGTAGGCCCACGAAGTTTCAGCAACCATGACTTTCTTGCCGTACGTATCTGCGATGGTCTTGAGTTGCGTCGTGAGGTTTTGGAGCGTGCCATGCCAGAACGAGTAGTAGGAGCTGGCAAACACGTCGTAGTCGACATTGTGGTCGTCCATTGCCTTGGCCAGGCTCGCGTACCGGCCGCTGGTCTCTGGGTTGGTGAAGTGGAGTGCGACGAGCGCGTCTGGCAAGACCTTGCGTACCGCGCGGCTTCCTGCATTGAAGATTTTGGCGGCATTGACCATACCGCTCTCACCTGCGACACCGTTGTTGGTTTCGTTGCCGACCTGCACCATACCGATCTCGACCCCGGTGTCTGTGAGTTCCTCAAGCGCGACTCGGGTGAACTCGTAGGTTTCGGTTTCCTTCTCTGCCAAGGTCATGTCTGCCCAGGCTTTGGGGGCCTGCTGCTTGCCAGGATCGGCCCAAAAGTCTGAGTAGTGGAAGTCCACGAACAGTTTCAGGTCAGCGGCTTTGGCACGTTCGGCGATTTTCACTGCGGTGGCGAGGTCGTTGTTTCCACCCCCGTATCCGTTGCCCTCACTGTCCCAAGGGTCGTTCCAGATGCGAACGCGGATGTAGTTCACGCCAGCTTCCTTCAGGGTGTGGAAGATGTCTGCCTCTTCCCCATCCCAGTCGCGGAATTTCACACCGCTGGCCTCGAGCGACAGGACACTTGAAATGTCGACGCCCTTCATGAAATCCTCGGGCAGGCCTTCGATCTTATTGACATGAATTGTCGACTCCACTGGTGTGTCCCCTGCGGCTTGAGCGGCGGATCCGAATGCTGATGTCAGCCCCAGAGTGAGTGCTATACCCAGAACTATCGCTTTGGGGCTACGTCCAATCCTCATGTTCCCTCCTTGAGCCCGGCTTCTTCGCACGAGCATAGAATCTGGAATGAACTGTAATCGGTCACAGGTTTCGGATCAAGGAGTTTGCTGATTTGTTACGGAAACTGAGGTGATATTTCAGTTTTAACTGAGTCATACACCTGTGACCGATTTTAGATTTATCAGCAGCGCACTTCCCGTGACTCAGTCATAGACGACGAAGGCCCGGGTGGCGGCCGAGAAATCTGTTCCATTTCTCGGCCACCACCCGGGCCTATCACCAGAGGCGTCAGCTAGTCTTGATCCGCACTTTGGGCGTCTTCAAGACAGTGGTTGCATGCCCTAACCTGCGCAACAGGACACGAGCCCATATCTTCTCGTCCACGTCGGCCAGGCCAACAGCATAGGACATCGCACGCTCGCCGCGGATCATTTCCTTGCCCCGCATCCACTGCACCTCAATGGAGTCCGGCGCAGGGTAAACAAAGTCATGATCAAGAAGGATCTTCAGGATCTCGCCCGCACGCGGCTTACCCTTGATCCGCAATTCCTCACCCAGGTATTCGGGGGCATCGCCAAGCCCCACAACGCCGAGTGATGCATCAAGGGTTGTCGTCATCGCGTTGGCACCACTCGCCTCGATGAATACGCTCAGTTCACGGCCGCGCATCGCGGGAGTAACCTCGATACGGGATTGAGTTTCCCCAGGAATCTCCTGACCGTTGAGGCACCACTGGTACGACAGTGTCTGTGCGGCGGGTTCGAAGTCCTTCCGCTTGACCTTCACCCAGGCTTCCTCACCCACCCGTGGCGTAGCCACGCGAACAGCTATTCCGTCACGCAGCGAGTAGGCAGCCCCGCTTCCGATCCAGCCAGCGTTCACTGCGAACACTGCGTCCTCGGCTCCTTCCCGGTGCGCGGTAACACGAGCGGTCAACGAGTTTCCGCCACTGCCCTGGGGAGGGGTGAATACAGCGGTGAAGAATGGCTGCGTGGCATCCACGAATACCTTGCGTGGTTCGAACGTGGTGCTTCCTCCTCGTCCGAGATCAACAGCCTCGGGCGCATCACCGTCTGACGCCGCAAAAGCACCAGCATCCTTGATGCGTACCGCCGCTTTCCCGACTTCATGGTCCACGCTCTCCAAGACCTCGCCAGCACCCCCGGGAAGCACCTCGCCGCCTAGCAACTCGGCAAAGATGCGCGGCAGCCCTTCAAGATCCTCTACGCTTGCGAGCAGGTCAAATCGTTCCATCGGCGAAAGAACGTCGCCTTCGCTCCTGACGACAGCGCTGCGCGATGCCCCGACTCGGGTCACATCCAAGTTGGTGTCGAGTATCTGCGGCAGGATACCGGTTTCAGCAGCGACCTCATCCCCGCCGATCAGCCACGCAACGTCGATTGAGTCAACGGCGGGGCTGAACGCGGCACTGTCCACGTAGAGGTAGGCGGGCGAGAACTCACGCACACCCGAATCAGGGGCGCCCTGCTCGCCGAGCGCGTCACCGGTGAGGGTAACGTAAGAACGGTCAATCTCGGGCGCGGAAGCCAGCACAACAGGACCGCACTCAATGGTCACTTCGAGTGGTCGCATATCAGCACCCTCGAAGGTGGCGGTGGCCGTGAGGGTCTTACCTAAATCTTCAGGGCGTACATGATAGGTGGGCCCCTCATAGCCGTTTGACCACACGACTTTAAGATCTCCGGCAATTGGCGAGACTGATCGTTCGGTTAGGCTCAACCGGATCTCCTGCCCGACAAGAACCTCACGTGCCGGCCCCGCCACGGACACAGCAGCCGGTTCGACAGCTGACGTATTCCTAGCGAAACGGGCAACGCCGTCCGAATCAAACTCGACGATGTTTTTGAGGTCAACCATGAGGCTGAATACGCCCTGACCACCCTCTTGCATGGAGTTGAAAAGGGTGTCAGATTCATAACCATCAAACTGCGCGGTCACGATCAATTCTCCAAGTTGCGTAAAGCGCCTGCCCCAAGGCGCAGTTCGGGACGGAAACACGGGCACCGCGGCCACGGAATCATTCAGCGATACCCTGCCACGTTTGGCAGCCACTAAGACAACACAAGCCGCCCGTTTCGTATTCCGAGCATAATGCAGAATACCGATGCCGAGCGGCTTGTGTGGTGAACTAGATTAACTGTTAACTTGCAAGAACTTCATCCAGGAGTTCAGCGGCCTTGTCCTCTTCGGTGTGCTCGGCGAGCGCGAGTTCCGAAACGAGGATTTGACGGGCCCGGGCGAGCATTCGCTTCTCTCCAGCGGACAGACCGCGATCGGTGTCCCGGCGCGATAGGTCGCGCACGACCTCTGCAACCTTGATGACGTCTCCGGAAGCGATCTTCTCGACATTGGCTTTATAGCGGCGCGACCAGTTGGTTGGCTCCTCGGTGTATGGCGCGCGAAGCACCTCGAACACCTCGTCCAAACCTTCCTTACCAACCACATCGCGCACACCTACCAGGTCTACGTTATCTGCCGGAACTTCGATGGTCAGGTCGCCCTGCGCTACTCGTAGTTTCAAATACGTTTTATCTACGCCTCGGATGGTTCGCGTCTTGATCTCTTCGATTAGAGCGGCTCCGTGGTGTGGGTAGACGACGGTCTCCCCTACTGTGAACGACATCAGTGGTTGTCCCCTTTCGCGGATACCCATTCTATCACGCAGGGGGCAAAAATTGGGCGCATAATCTTTCATACTGTCCGGATGCTAGTCAAGTACTTAAGGCTTCGTGTCGGTAACGTGTTGCACTTCATAGGATTCTCATCAGGTGGAAACCTCTGTTTTTGGTCCGTACAGCTAGAATTGGTGTGGCATGTCTGCTGATGTTTCATTACGGCCGCACCGACTAAGTGCAGTGATCCCAACGCACCACCACCCCTGCCCGCAGGGTTGTGATCCGCGTGAGATACGGCCCTTGGGATTCCTCAGCGAAATTCGACCTTTCCCGCGATCGCCCTAGCGATCTACACTCGCGCACCTGGAGTTTTCATGTTCAACCCCGCTTCCCGTCCACTTCGCGTTGTCGCAGGTGCGGCACTTGCTGGCGGTCTCGTGCTGGGCGCTACCGCTTGCGCCCCATCGACCACGGACCTGTACTACGCAGCTTCGGACGGCACCCGCGTAACACTTGACGAAGGCACGGTTGAGGTCATCAACCTGATGATCCTCACCTCCGGCGAGGGCGGCACCGCTCACGTACACGGTGCGATCAAGAACCACACGACCGGCGACAACGTGGCCACACTCGTGTCTGAGGATGGCGCCTTAAACCTCCAGGTTGAGTTGTCCTCACAGCAGACGGTAAACCTCAGCAACGACGATGTTGCGGGCACCGAGATCGCCGGCTTCCCAGCGAAGCCTGGTTCAACCCTTGACGTTCAACTTTCGGATGCTGCGGGCAATGCGAAGGTCGTCCACGTTCCGGTTCTCGACGGCACACTTCCTGAATACCAGGATCACGCTCCAACCGAGTAAAGCCCTCTCGCTCAACTAGGCCGTGCCCCTCAGATGAGGGGCACGGCCTTTTTGCGTCTGGATCACCTGCGTCCAGATTGCCGACGAGAGACTCAGTTAACCGCTCGCCTCACGCCCCAGCAGCGCTGGATCGCAAGGACACAAGGTGCCTGGCCGACTCGTCGCCAATCCCCTGTGAGAGTTACCCAATGCAGAAGAGAGCCGAGGTAGGCCCCGACACGGTACCTACCTCGGCTCTCTTTGTGAACGTCGCTTTGGCCCTACCCAAAGCGACCCGAGATGTAGTCCTCAGTCGCCTGCACGCGAGGAGAGGAGAACATCGCGGAAGTATCATCGATCTCGATCAGCTTGCCCGGCTTGCCGGTGCCTGCGATGTTGAAGAATGCGGTGCGGTCAGACACACGGGCTGCCTGCTGCATGTTGTGGGTCACGATCACGATGGTGTACTGCGACTTCAGCTCGTGCATGAGGTCCTCGATGGCGAGCGTCGAGATCGGGTCGAGCGCGGAGCATGGTTCGTCCATGAGCAGCACGTCGGGCTTCACGGCAATCGCACGTGCGATGCACAGACGCTGCTGCTGTCCACCGGACAGCGACGAGCCCGGCCGGTCGAGACGATCCTTGACCTCGTTCCACAGGTTTGCACCGCGCAGCGACTGCTCAACGATGCCCTCGGCATCCGATTTGGAGATCTTCTTGGAGTTCAGGCGCACGCCGGCAAGAACGTTCTCCGAAATCGACATGGTCGGGAACGGGTTCGGACGCTGGAACACCATACCGACGTGGCGGCGGACCAAAACCGGGTCGACGCTTGCGCCGTACAGGTCTTCGCCGTCGAGCAGCGCTTTGCCTTCGACGCGTGCGCCCGGGATGACCTCGTGCATGCGGTTCAAGGTGCGCAGGAAGGTCGACTTACCGCAACCGGACGGGCCGATGAGAGCGGTGATGGAACGAGGTTCGACCTGCATGTTCACGTCTTCCACGGCGAGGAAGTCCCCGTAGTAAACGTTGAGGTTCTGTACGTCAATTCGCTTGGACATGATGTGCCTTTTCTGTGTCGGCCTGTCTGGCCGAACCGTGTCGGGTTGGGCGGTGTAGGGCTTGGGGTGCGATCGCCGGCGGGCTGTCAGCACTCCGTGATCAAACGGTCGGGATGGGTTAACGGTCGAGTTTCGGTGCGAAGTACTTCGAGACCAGTCGAGCCAGGATGTTCAGGAGCATCACGACAACGATCAATACGAGTGCGGCACCCCATGCTCGTTCAACCCCGATTCCACCCTGTTGATACTGGCGGTAGGCGAACACTGGAAGTGTCGCCATGCGGCCTTCGAATACGTTGAAGTTCGCATCGGCTGCGATTCCGATGGTCAGGAGCAGGGGTGCGGTTTCACCGATGACACGGGCGACCGCGAGCATCACACCTGTCACGATGCCACCGATCGCGGTGCGAAGCACCACCTTGAAGATCGTACGGGCCTTGGTGACTCCAAGCGCATAGGAGGCTTCACGCAGCTCATTGGGAACCAGACGGAGCATTTCCTCGACGGAGCGGATGACCACCGGGGTCATGAGCACCGCGAGCGCTGCAGCACCCATGATTCCGGCACGGTATGCAGGACCGAACAGGAGCGTGAAGAGCGTGAAGGCGAACAGACCCGCAACAATTGATGGGATACCGGTCATGACGTCCACGAAGAACGTGACGCCGCGGGCCAGTGGTCCACGGCCATACTCCACGAGGTAGATCGCAGTGAGGATGCCGATTGGGACCGAGATGATGGTGGCGGTGAGGGTCACCATGATGGTTCCCCAGATCGCGTGGTAGATGCCGCCCTCGGTCATTTCCCCGAAGACTCCCACCATGTTGGTGTTGAGGAACTGGAAGTCGACAACGCTCAGGCCTTTGGCCAGCACGGTTCCGAGGAGGGAGACGAGCGGGATAAGGGCGAGTCCGAACGCAACGACGACGAGGGTTGTGGCAAACCGGTCCGTTGCGTAGCGTGATCCTTCAATCCTGCGGGACAAGATCGTGATCGACAGTGCGTAAAGCACCACGGTCAGCGACACGATGGTCGCAATCGACGCGGAATCGGCGAGGAACAGGATTCCGGCGGCAACGGCGGCGGAGCCGCCAAGGATTGCCCAAGGAGCCCACTTTGGTAGGCGCGGGGTCGAGCTCAGAACGCCGGGCGCGATGTTAGAAGCGGTAAGGGTCGCCATCAGTTTGCTCCACTAAACTCGCTGCGGCGGCTCACGATCCAGCGTGCGGTCATGTTGACCGCGAGGGTGATCAAGAAGAGCGCAAGACCGGTTGCGATCAAGGTCGATACGGCGAGGCCGGATGCCTCAGGGAATTTCGCGGCGATGTTTGCCGCGATGGTTTGATGTTGCCCTGGCTTGAGCAAGAAGAAGGAGAACAGGGTTCCGGGCGAGAGGATCATGAGCACGGCCATGGTCTCACCGAGCGCGCGGCCAAGACCAAGCATGGAGGCCGAGATGACTCCGGAGCGCCCGAACGGAAACACCGTCATGCGCACGAGTTCCCAGCGGGTTGCACCGAGTGCAAGCGCCGCCTCTTCGTGGAGGCGTGGCGTCTGTAGGAAGATCTCGCGCGAGACGGCGGTGATGATCGGAAGGATCATGACTGCGAGCACGAGGCTTGCGGTCAGCACGTTTCGTGCTGGCGCCTGGTAGCCCTCGAAGAGTGGGATGAAGCCGAGGTAGCTGGTCATCCATGCGAACAGTGGGTCGAGGGTGGGTGCGAGCCAGAGCGCCCCCCACAGGCCGTAGACCACAGATGGGATGGCCGCCAGGAGGTCGATCACATAGCCGAGGACTCCGGAGACACTACGCGGTGAGTAGTGGGAGATGAACAGGGCGATTCCCACTGACAGTGGCACCGCGACTGCCAAGGCGATGATGGATGCGAGAAGCGTTCCAAAGATGAGCGGCAGGATGTAGCCGAGCAGGGAGTCCCCGTTAAACCAGGAGATCGCCTGCAACTCAGAGATATCGGCCGTTAGTGCGGGCCAGGCGCTATAGATCAGGAAGCCCGCTACCGCGGCCAGGATAACCAGGATGGTTATCCCAGCCGCGGTGGAGAGGAATTCGAACCAGCGTGCCACAAGCACCGCCATGAACTTAGACCGGTTCTTACCCGCCAGACGTGTTCCGCCCGGTTGCGGAGCACCCCCTTGGGTCTGGACATCTGCACTGTGGTGGTCGCTCGCAGCGGCGTGTGTGCCTAGCTGCCCACCCTGTGTAGATTCGCTCGTAGTGTGAGCGTTGTGTGCCCCGTTAGGGAAGGGCGTTGAGCTCAACTGAGTCATTGGGTCAGCCTCATCGGTCTGTGTATCGCGCAATGTTCTGCTCGTTACGTGTGTCGGGGTTTAGTGGTGCTGGTTCGGTTGAATCACTTGGTGGTGATTGAGTCGATTGCTGCGGTGACCTCGCCGCGCAGCGCTTCGGAGATCGGGGCCGATCCAGCGACATCAGCCTGCGCTGCGATTGCTTGGCCCTCAGTCGAAGCTACGTAGTTCAGGAATGCCTTGACGTTGGTGGCTTCTTCAGCGGTCTCATACACGGAGCAAGCAACCGAGTAGGAGATCAGGACGAGTGGGTAGGCACCCTCTGCGCTCGTGTTGCGGTCGAGTTCAACCACGAGGCGCTTGTCGTTTGCGCCCTCTGCGCGTGGCGAGGCGTCAACGACTGCTGCTGCGGCTTCTGCGGAGAACGGTACGTAGTTCTCGCCGACCTTGAGGGCAACGGTTCCCAGGTCGCCTGCACGGGACGCGTCGGCGTATCCGATGGTTCCCTCGGCACCCTTGACGGTGTCGATCAAGCCGGAGGTTCCGTTACCAGACTGGGTTCCAGAGATTGGCCAGTCGCCGGATGCCTCGTGCTCCCACGCACCGTTCGAGGCTGCCTCGAGGTATTCGGTGAAGTTTTCGGTGGTGCCGGACTCGTCGGAGCGGTTCACCGGAGTGATTGCGAGGTCTGGGAGTTCGACGCCCTCGTTCTGTGCAGCGATCGCTGGGTCGTTCCACTTGGTGATCTTGCCGGAGAACACGTTCGCGATGGTCTCGGCGTCTAGGTTGATGTGCTCTGCGTCCACGCTTGGCAGGTTGTAGACAACCGCGATTGGGGAGATGTAGAGCGGGAGTTCGAGTGCTTCGCCACCGTAGCAGCGGTCCACTGCCTGCGCGAGTTCCTCTTCCTTCAGTGGGGAGTCGGTGCCAGCAAACTGGACACCACCCGCGAGGAACTGGGTACGTCCACCACCGGAGCCAACGGCTTCGTAGTTGACGGTGAGGTTTGGTGCAACTGAGGTGAGGGTTGCAATCCATCCCTCCATTGCCTTCTCCTGGGAACTTGCACCAGCACCGGCGATTGAGCCGGATGCCTCTGGCTCATCGGTCTCGGTTGGAGCGTCCGTGGTGCTGGTCTCTGCTGGCGAGGTTGGCTCTTCCTGTGGCACGGCGTCCGAGCCGCAAGCGGCAAGAGCAAGCACGAGTGCGCCGGACAGGGCGGATGCGGCTAGGGCGCGGCTCTTTACGTTCTTCACGTTGTAAA
Organism: Timonella sp.; assembly: GCA_031979385.1. Classification (GTDB taxonomy): domain Bacteria; phylum Actinomycetota; class Actinomycetes; order Actinomycetales; family Cellulomonadaceae; genus Timonella. The sequence goes on from DALZEF010000006.1 coordinate 67,046, forward strand.
CCTTCTTAAGTTTGCGTCAAAAAGTCTGGGGTGGCAGTTGGTTGATCCCTGCGCACAACTAGAAAGTTAGGAGCCGTAAATGACTGTCGTTTGGTGTTTGGGTGAAGCAAAGATGAACGTTACGTTTTTTATTCGCCCCGTAGGTTACGTAAGGGTGAACGAGCACATGGGATTTTCCAGAGGCGGTCGTCCTATGCCACGCGCAGGCGTGCTATCCGGTCTCGGTCGGGCTGCACCCTACATGGAACCTCAACGGCTGGTTGGCATATACGTGATCACGGTAAGCGGCCCCTCGGCGAGTGTAGGTACCTCGAAGTTGTCAAAGTACTGTTCTGCGAGTTGCGCTGAGAGTTGGAAATCATCTGTGTTTTGGTTACCACGGTCGCGCACCCGTTTGAGGGCGACGTCTCTGGGCGTCTCCAGATAGATGGTTTCGGGTGTGACCCCGAATGGTGCGAGCAGTTCTCGATATTCGTCTCGCATCCTCTTCGACCAGAACGAGAAGTCGAGCACGACGTCCGTGTCTTGCTTTACCAGGGCAAGGAGCCTCTGCTTCAGCTCGAAGGTGATCAGTTCGTGCAGCTCGTGGGAGATGGGCATTTCCCGTGCCCCACGATTCCATGCTTCAACATCGTAGGAAAGTCGTGTGTAACCGCTTTTCTCGTATTGTCTGGCACGGTGGGTTTTTCCCGCTCCTGCGGGGCCGCACATGAAGACTACGTGGCTCATGGTATCGACACTACAGGTGCTTGACGACGATTCCCGCAGATCGCTGCAATTGCGGGCTAGGCAGTCGGCTGGGAAATAAGAAGTCCGCCGGCCCCGCTATGCAGCGGGGCCGGCGGACGAAACTGTCAGCGCGCTATGAGCCGGAGGGGTCAGTGAACTTGTATCCCAGTCCACGTACCGTCAATACGAGTTGGGGATGTCCCGGGTCGTCCTCGATCTTGGCGCGGATGCGTTTGATGTGAACGTCCAGCGTCTTGGTGTCTCCCACATAGTCCGAGCCCCACACCCGATCAATGAGTTGACCACGGGTCAGCACGCGACCTGCGTTTCGGAGCAGGTACTCAAGGAGGTCAAACTCCTTGAGCGGGAAGGAGACCGATTCACCGTTCACGGTCACGATGTGGCGCTCGACATCCATTTTGACCGGGCCTGCAGCAAGGACCTGGTCGTTCTCCTCGGAGGCCTGTCGGTCCTGTTCAACCGGAGCCGAGTGGTTGCGGCGCAGCACAGCACGCATGCGGGCGAGCAACTCGCGGAACGAGTACGGCTTGGTGACATAGTCATCCGCACCCAGCTCCAAGCCCACGACCTTATCGATCTCGCCATCCTTGGCAGTCAGCATGATGACCGGGACATTGCCGCGTTGGCGCAGTTCCCGGCACACCTCGGTGCCAGAGATACCGGGAAGCATCAGATCCAGCAGCACTAGGTCCGGCTGCTCGGCGTCATATGCCTCAAGGGCCTCGTTGCCTGTTGCAACAGCCACAACGTCGTATCCTTCACGCGTGAGCTGATACGTCAGCGGCTCACGGTACGACTCTTCGTCCTCAACAACTAAGATGCGCGTCACGCGCCCTCCTCATTATCGTCAGGTTCCGCCTTGCGCGGGATGCTGCGCACCTGCAGCACGTCGGTTGGTAGTAAGACTCTGTTGGGTCGCTCAAACCGGGTGCGACCCGTGCCCGTGGGTTCTGGGATGTCGATGTCGTCGTAGTAGTCATCGTCCTCGGAGATTGATGTCTCTGGACTTTGCTTGACCTCGGCGGGAATGCGCAATGTGAAGGTTGACCCCTGGCCCTCGCGCGACCATACCGTGACGTCACCGCCATGGTCTGCGGCAACATGCTTGACAATCGAGAGTCCAAGCCCTGTTCCACCTGTGGCTCGTGAGCGCGCCGGGTCGACGCGATAGAAGCGCTCGAAGATACGGCTCTGGTGTTCCGGTGAGATGCCGATGCCCTGGTCCACCACCGTGATCTCGACGAGGTCGCCCTTTTGGGTGACGCCGACCCCCACATTCGTCTTCTCCGGAGAGTAGGCGACTGCGTTGTCGACCAGATTTCGCACTGCGGTGACGAGCAGATTGTGATCGCCGTACACATGGGTGTCGAGGTCTCCGCCGACGGTGAGGGTGATGTCCTTGCCCTGAGCGACGACTCGGGCGCGATCGGTGGCCTCCTCGATGACCCCACGCACCTGAACGACGCTCGCCGGGTGTGTGGACCCCTCCAGTTGGAGACGCGAGAGCTCGATGATCTCCTGCACGAGTTGCGCCAAGCGCTTGGACTCCTGGCTCATTCTTCCCGCAAAATGGCGCACAGCTTCTGGATCGTCTGCCGCGTCCTGGAGCGTCTCCGCGAGCAGACCGATTGCTCCAACAGGTGTTTTGAGTTCGTGTGAGACATTGACTGTGAAGTCCCGGCGGATGGTCTCAACCCGCTTGGCCTCGGTTTTGTCCTCCGCGAGAACCAATACATGGTCGGCGTTGAGTTGCGCGACCCGCACCTGAAGCATCACGCGACCACGCCCAACGGGACCGAGCGGAAGCTCGAGTTCCTCGTCGGCGATCAGGCCTGAACGTCGTACGGAGTCAATCATGTCCTGGATCGCGGGGTGCACGATCTTGGTTCCACGCACTACACCCAGCGCATAGGCAGGCGCACTCGCCCGCAACACGGTATCGTCGTTCGAGATGATGACCGCAGCCGAGCGCAGAACTGACAGGACCCTGATAGCACCGCCATCGAGCCCAGTCGAACGCAACGAACTTGCCGTACGCTGCTGCTTCTCACTGAACGTGAAAGCAAGCGTGGCAAAGACACCAACAGCGATGCCCACGGCCCCAGCGATGATCAGCGAAAAACTATCCACGCCCAATAGCCTACGGTGCTACCACACCGTTTGGCGCCCACCTCCATCACCGCGGAATGCAGAAACCGCAGAAATTTAGGGGTTTCTCGCATCACTCGGACAAGAGTTCATACATGCGACACCAGCCGTTCACCTTAGGGTTCCCCCAAACACACTTGGCTTTGTCAGTGTAGAGGCTGTTGAGCAAGTCGATGACTTCGGTGTGCTCGCCTAAACTTTTACGTCCCAAAAGGAGCGACATGCGCAAGATCTTCGAGGCTGAACTTCAGGCCCTCGGTGACGACCTCGAGCAGATGGCCGAGCTCGTCCTCAAAGCAATCACCGGTGCAAGCAAGGCACTGCAGACTCAAGACCTCACCCTTGCACAGCAGGTCATCGCCGACGACCAGGCAATCGATGCACTCGAACGAGACCTCGACGAACGTTGCGTTCTCCTGCTCGCGCAGCAACAGCCGGTTGCCACCGACCTCCGTGTCATCGTCTCGGTTCTGCGGATGAGCGCCAGCCTTGAGCGCATGGGCGACCTCGCTCGCCACATCGCAGAGGTATCGCGCCGCGCATTCCCAAACCCCGGTAGCCCCTCGCAGCTCCGCGACACCTACGAGCAGATGGGCGAGGCCGCGCAGCGAGTCGCGCAGCGTGTCTACGAGATCGTCACATCCCACGACCTCGAAGAGGCCGGTTCCATCGAACGCGATGACGATCTACTCGATGAGTTACACAACTCCGTGTTCACCACTGTGCTTGGACCGGACTGGAAGGGAAGCGCGCAGGAGACGGTCGACGCCACCCTACTCTCGCGCTACTTCGAGCGATTCGGTGACCACGGCGTATCCGTGGCCCGCCACGTCCAGTACCTCGTGACCGGAGAGTTCGGCCCTGTCGAGGCCTAGTTCCGTCTCACGGCTGTTCCCTTTCCCCAACCTCTGTCCCTCAAGCCCATGGGCCAGAAATGGTCCAGGCGCATAAAAAAGATACGCACCTGGACGAAAAACAACCCATTGATATTTTCTCGGGTACAGACGATCGAGTACAAACAAAAGGTCGGGCCCACCGGTTTTCCGGTGGGCCCGACCTTTAACTCACAAGGGCTAGGTTACTTTTTGCCCTGGTTTGCAACAGCCTCAGCAGCAGCCTTCGCAGCTTCTGGGTCGAGGTAGCGGCCACCCTTTTCGATTGGCTTGAAGTTCTCGTCCAACTCGTACACCAATGGCATACCGGTTGGAATGTTGAGCTCGGCGATGTCCTCGTCCGAGATCTCGTCGAGGAGCTTCACAAGCGCGCGCAGCGAGTTACCGTGTGCCGCGACCAGAACGGTCTTACCAGCCTTGAGGTCATCCTTGATGTCGGACTCCCAGTAAGGGATCTCGCGCTCAAGAACATCCTTGAGGCACTCGGTGCGGACAGCGGCAGCGTCCCCGACGTAGCGTGGGTCAGCGTCCTGGCTGAACTCGGTGCCAGCCTCGATTGCCGGTGGTGGCACGTCGTACGAGCGGCGCCACAACTTGAACTGGTCTGCACCATACTCCTCGAGGGTCTGCGCCTTGTCCTTGCCCTGGAGCGCACCGTAGTGACGCTCGTTCAGACGCCAGTCGCGCTTCACTGGAATCCAGTGGCGGCCAGCAGCCTCAAGTGCAAGGTTTGCGGTGGTGATTGCGCGGAGCAACATCGAGGTGTGCACGACATCTGGGAGGATGCCTGCTTCCTTGAGGAGTTCACCACCGCGCTGCGCCTCTGCGCGGCCCTTGTCGGAGAGTTGTACGTCAACCCAACCGGTGAAGAGGTTCTTAGCGTTCCATTGGCTCTCGCCGTGGCGGAGCAAAACAAGCGTGTAAGTCATGATCCTCATTCTTTCATTTTTCCGGCCCACGTGTGCGGGTCTTTCGTCCATATGGACAGGTGTTCACGAGATTTTCGTGCGTTCTTTGATCACACCGTCATAAACCTCGAGGGTCGCTTTCGCGGCGTGCTGCCAGGTAAACGTCGCGGCGACGGACCGGGCGTTGGCTGCGAGCCGTGCGCGTAGTTCCGGGTGGCTGAAGAATCTGCGGGTCTCCTGCGCCCACGTGACCGGGTCGTGGTTCGCAATGAGCAGGCCGGACTCTCCATGCCGTACCGCCGTGCGTAAACCGCCCACTTCCGCCGCGATCACCGGTGTGCCGCAGGCCTGCGCCTCCACGGCAACAAGACCGAAGCTCTCGTTTCGTGAGGGCATGGCCACCACGTCGGCAACGCGGAACCACGCTGCCAGCTCTTCACGCGTGCACGGAGGTTCGAACCTGACCTGGCGTCCCACCCCAAGCGCATGCACCAGTCTCTTCAAGTCGTCCAGAGCGCTCTCTTTGCCGGAGGCTCCGCCGACAATCACGAGTTGCGGCGCCTGTACATCATCGGTCGCACCCTGTTCACGACGAACTTGTTGACCATACGCGAGTTCACCAAGCATCTGCACCAGAACGTCTGCACCCTTGAGTGGCTGAATCCGTCCAGCGAACACCACAACGTTGTCGTTGGGTGTGAACCCGTGACAAGCGCGTTCCTGATCACGAGTCAGACCTCGCGGCGAAAGGTCTGAGAATGTCGTCAGATCTACGCCCGGGGGGACAACGTGGACACGATGTGGGTCAGCGTCGTAGTACTCGATAAGCTCGCGCGCCTCGTGCTCTGTGTTGGCCACGAGCGCATGCGCTTCCGAGACGACCTGCTCCTCGCCGAGAATACGCAGTCTCGGTTCAGGGGTGTCCCCCGGTGCCAGTTGAGCGTTCTTGACCCGCGCCATGGTGTGCATCGAATGGGCAAGCGGCACGTTCCAGCGATCGGCCGCGAGCCAGCCCACCTCGCCGGCGAGCCAGTAGTGGGAATGCACGATGTCGTACCAACCGGGAGTCCGACCGGCTTCCGTACGCAACACACCCTGAGTGAAATAGCACAGTTGGCTGGGCAGGTCTTCCTTGTGCAGCCCCTCGAACGGTCCGGCCGTGATGTGATGCACGAGCACTCCGTCGGAGAGTTCTACGCGATCAGGCTCCTTGGAACTGGTCCGCCGGGTGAATATCTCAACCGCGACGCCCTCGTGGGCAAGCGCCTTGGACAACTCCGTGATGTACACGTTCATACCGCCTGCGTCTCCGATTCCAGGCTGCGCCAGCGGAGAGGTGTGGACAGAAAGCATCGCAACACGAGTCGCGGTGCTGTCACAGGTCAGAGTCTTGGGCATGTACTACCTTGCATTGGTCCTAGACCTCATTGTTCCAAAGCATTGAAGGTAAGCACAAAAGACGTGTCCACCGAATGGGAATGTGACGTATGACAGGCGCATAGCCCGACACCTAGGGCCATAGGTCCCACGGTTTTACAGGGCGTAACAGGCAGCATTGAACAATGGACACCATTGCAGACCCGCTCGCAGCAATCCGTAACCTCGTTGGCACTGACGAACCAGAAGCCGCAGTCGTCCCAGCATCCGCCGAGGATTGCGCCACCTTCGACGACGATGCAATCGTCTGCACCTGCGCCAACGTGAACGCCGGAGAGATCCGCAACCTCGTCCGTTCTGGAACCTGCAACTCCCTCGACGACATCCAGGTCAAGACCCGCGCCGGAGGCGGCTGCGGTGCCTGCCTACCGTTCGTCGCAGGAATCGTACAGGTCGAGATCGGTCTACGCCCGCAAGACTAGGTTCCTATGCTTCAACCGGCAACACGCATGCCGGGCTTGGAAGCCGCACGCTCGTGCGCTCTGAGAACTCACAGCGGGTTGCATCGAAACTCAGAACATCAACCGTGTGAGAATTCTGGTTGGCCACGACAATGATGTCGTGCCCTGCCAGTGCATCTGTGCCCTCGATGACTCGGAAGTGCCGTGGCCATGCCCCTATAACCGGTGCCGAAGCGACCCGGCGTAGCGATCCGTCATCCACAACATCGAAAACCACGACCTGGTCAACGCCACGCAGCGCAACATACAGACGTTTCTGGTCCGCCGACAACTCCACGTGGGATGCCCAGTACTCCTGCTCTGTGTCCTCAAGTAGCAGCCCATCCCAGACAATCTGTCCGCTGCCGTCAGCGGTGCTATAGGCAACCGTGTAGACCTTGCCATCCAGCTCCCCCACCACATAGGCGTGGCCATTCAGACCGCACGCAATATGCCGTGGCCCCACGCCACCGGGGAACTCAACAGCGGACCCGAGTGCATCAAGGGTTGGAGCACCGTTCGAGTCTTGTGAGATTGCATAACGGAAGATGCGATCTGCGCCAAGGTCTGCAACCCATACGTACTGTGAACCAGGCAGTTGGCCCGCGAAATGAGCATGCGGACCCTCTTGCCGGTCTGCAACGGGCCCGGACCCGGTCTGCTGGAAGTTGCGCCCGCTGGCGCTCTGTGAGTCTTGAGCGAGTGGAAGCTGCTGCGAGAACACAGACCCACTGCCATAGTTTGTGACAATTGCCTGCCCGCCGGTGACAATCACGTGACAGGGGTGTGCACCACGCGTCGAAACCCGCGCAACGATTTCCAGTTCTTCGTCAGTTACGGCAAGTTCCGTGAGTCCCCCCTCCGGGTTCTCAGAAACCGCTATAACAGTGGAGTGGTCATGATCCCATGTAATAAATGATGGGGAACTCAGTTCAACTTTTTGCTGCAGATCGGTGATTTGCGCGGACGAGGCATCAAGGCTGGCACACCAAATACCCTCCTGCGGGAATTCCGCGATGCCATGGGGATAGGTACCGAAATAGAGGCGCATCGAATTAGTTCCATTCATGGGCACAACTGCATGTTCGCCGGATAACCATAACAGGCTGTGAGTTACCTGTATGCATTCACAGCGATTCACAGATTTGCGGCTACTTGACTTGGAGACGCAAGAAACAGTAAACGGGGTGCTCCCTCATGGGAACACCCCGTCTAATACCAGAGTCAGTGTGCCGCGTCGTATGCGTCGCGGATTTCCTGTGGAACGCGTCCGCGCACATTAACCTCGTAGCCATTTGCACGAGCCCAGTCGCGAACCTCGGTAGCTGAAGGGCCACCAACGGTTGCGGCACGGCCCTTGCGCGCACCACGGGTGCCACGACCGACCTTACGGGATACCGCTACGTAATCAGCAAGAGCTCCACGAAGCTTCTCAGCGTTGCTAGTGTTCAGGTCGATCTCGTAGGAAACACCGTCAAGGCCGAACTGAACAGTCTCGTCTGCGGAACCACCATTGAGATCATCCACAAGGATGACTTGAACCTTCTGTGCCATTTCAAACTCTTTCGTGAGCAAATTGCGTTGGACTGTAAAACGATGATTACAGAATCCAATCAAGTCGTCAAATGAAAACGCTATTCACTCATCCGTAGAATTCGGCGACTCCTGCTGCGCTTCTCGCTCTAATTCGGCCAGTTGCGCACGCTCGTTTTTGTCAGCTCGAAGCACGAATCTCATGACAAAGTAAAACAGCACTCCGACCCCAATGGACGGAACCAAGGCCGCGAATCCCAGCCAAAAGCCTTCCATACCAACGCCTTCCAATTAATGGGGTGCAACACCCATATTCGTTAGTTCTGCGGCTTGACCAGCGGGAACAGAATTGTCTCCCGAATACCCAGGCCAGTGAGCGCCATAAGCAGACGGTCAAGCCCCATTCCCATACCTCCGCTTGGCGGCATCGCATATTCCATTGCAGTGAGGAAGTCTTCGTCCAGGACCATTGCCTCGTCATCGCCAGCGGCAGCCAGAATTGCCTGTGCCTCGAAGCGTTGTCGCTGGATAACAGGGTCAACAAGCTCTGAATATGCTGTGGCAAGTTCAAATCCACGGACGTAGAGGTCCCACTTTTCCACCACGCCCCTCTTTGAACGGTGGTCGCGAGTGAGCGGTGAAGTTTCCACTGGGAAATCACGTACAAAAGTGGGTTCATACAGGTCATCGCCCACAAAGTGTTCCCAAAGTTCTTCAACCAGTTTTCCATGGTTGGTCTTTTTAGGATCGACCTTTACGTCAACCTTGTCGGCGAGTTTCTGGAGTTCCGCCACTGAGGTCTCTGGGGTGATCTCCAGTCCCGCGGCAGAGGACAGCGAGTCATACATGGATAGTTCTGCCCACTCTCCGCCGAGTTCGTACTGCTCTCCGTTCGCGAGCGTCACGAGAGTCTCACCGTCATACGCATCGCGGGCCGCGGTCTGTACGAGATCCTTGGTGAGTGCCGCCATGGTGTTGTAGTCGCCATAGGCTTCATAGGCTTCAAGCATCGCGAACTCTGGCGAGTGGCTTGAGTCCACTCCCTCGTTGCGGAAGTTGCGGTTGATCTCGAAGACCTTTTCGATACCACCCACCACGGCACGCTTGAGGAACAGTTCTGGTGCGATGCGCAGGTACAGTTCCATGTCGAACGCGTTCATGTGCGTCACGAACGGTCGAGCTGCGGCCCCACCGTGGATGGTCTGCAGCATCGGGGTCTCGATCTCAAGGAAGTCCCGATTGTGGAAGTTGTTGCGCAGGGATCGTACGACTGCAGCCCGGAGGCGAGCGTTGTCACGGGCTGCGGGGCGTGCAATGAGGTCGACGTAGCGTTGGCGTACGCGGGCTTCCTCTGACAGCTCAGCGCTCGTGCCATCCTCGCGCTCGTACATGTTTGGCAGCGGACGCAGCGACTTCGCGGCAATCGCCCACTCACTGGCAAAGATGGACAGTTCACCCCGGCGCGAGGAAATGACACGGCCCTTCGCGAACAGGTGGTCCCCAAGGTCGACGTCAGCCTTGAAGGCGGCGAGCGATTCAGCCCCGATTTCGCCCTGCGAGAGCATCACCTGGATGCGGCTGCCCTCACCGTCTTGCAGGGACACGAAACAGAGCTTTCCGGTGTTGCGGAGGAAGACAACGCGTCCTGCGATCCCGACAACGTCATCGGTCTCTTCCCCGGTGTCAAGGTGAGCGTACTGCTGACGCACCTGCTTGATCTCGTGAGTGCGATCCACGGTCACCGGGTACGCTTCACCGCCTTCAGCGATGAGGCGCGCACGCTTCTCACGGCGCACTCGCAACTGCTCGGGCAGATCGGTTTCAGTGGTGGCGTTAGCCGCGGTGTTCTTTGGGTCTTCAGTCACCCGTTTATTCTATCCGCCGCAAGCGATCCTAAAACTGGCACTATCGGTGGTACGGCTCACTTTCAGCGATCGGGTTCGGCCACCTGATCCGCTGGGCTCATCGGCTGACGAGATCCAGAGCGAGGTCGAGGATTGGAGCGGAGTGCGTCAGAGCGCCCACGGACATGTAGTCAACGCCCGTGGCCGCGATTCCCGCAGCACGCGGTACGGTCACGGTCCCGGTTGCCTCGAGTTCGATCTTGCCCAGGTCGGCTTCGCGGGGACGCAGCGTCTCCACAACCGCACGCATCTCGTCGTTGCTCATGTTGTCCAGTAGCAGGAACCGCGCCCCCGCATCAACGGCCTCAATGGCCTGGGCATAGGTGTCGGCCTCCACCTGGACGAGCACCTCAGGGAACTGTGCGCGAACAGCCTCGATTGCCGCCGATACCGATCCCGCGGCAACCACGTGGTTGTCCTTAACCATTGCGACATCGTACAGTCCCATACGCTTGTTGGTGCCGCCACCGGCCCGTACCGCGTACTTTTCAAGTTCACGCAGCCCCGGAGTGGTTTTGCGGGTGTCAAGCACCATCGCAGATGTACCCTCGAGCTGGTCCGCAAACACCCGGGTCGCGGTCGCAACGCCGGATGCGCGACTCGCCAGGTTCAACAGGGTACGTTCCGCGATGAGGATCGCTTGAACCGGGGCGGTCAACACCGCAAGACGGTCTCCCGCCCTCACCCGGGTTCCGTCGGGAACGTCGAACACGACAGATGACACAGGCCCATCCGCATTCGTCATTCCGAAGCGTTCAGCCACCTGTGCAAGAGCCTCAGGCACCACGGCAAGCCCTGCCACAACACCATTCTGGCGCGCCATCAGATGTGCCGTGACCTGTTTGCTCGGCGAAATCGTCGCCTGCGAGGTCACATCCCGTCCAGGGAAGCCTCCCAGGTCCTCATCCAGGGTCATACGTACCGTTCGGCGCACCCAGTCAAGATCAAGTGGCTCCACACCCGGTGCCATTGGCGATACCGAAGCGATCATTGTGCTGTTCCTCTGTTTCATTGACGACGAGCCGGTTGCTCTACGCACCCGGCTCACCGATTACCTGTGCCCACGTCAGATCTGGCAGCGCTGCTGCCAGCTAGTTGTGTTCGCCGCGCCGCAGCGGAGCGGTATCCGTCACCAGCGTGCCGTCATCGTGCAGGCGGATGATCACGCGCTGTAGCCACTCGTCGGAAATCTGTGGAAAGTCGGTGCGGTAATGCCCGCCGCGCGTCTCCTCGCGAGCCAGCGCGGCGGCCGCGAGCGCTGAGGACACCATGTGAATGTTGGTGGCCTCCCATTCCGCAGCCTGTGGGGTGGCGTGGTGATCACCCGCAAGCGATTCCGGCACTGCGGCATCGGTGCGCACCTGACCCAGTTTGTCGAGGGTGACGCGCAATGACTCCGCACTGCGGCGAACTCCAGCACCTGCGGTCATCGCCCTCTGGATTCGCGAACGTGAGGCGGCCATGACCAAGCCACTCGAGCCCTCTCGCGGTGCGGGTTCCCGCTGTGGTAGTTCCCCAGCCGCCATGCGGGCCGCAATGTCCCTTGCGGCTCGCTGTGCGAACACAAGACCTTCGAGAAGGGAATTCGAGGCGAGACGATTCGCCCCGTGTACGCCGGTGCACGCAGACTCGCCGACCGCATACAAACCGCGCAGGGTGGAACGCCCATTGATGTTGGTGACGATCCCACCCGAGTGATAGTGCTGCGCAGGAGCCACAGGGACCGGTTCGGCGGTGATGTCGAATCCCTGGGCAAGGAGTCTTTCGTAGATCGTGGGGAAACGCGATTTCAGGAAGTCGGTGCCGAGATGACGAGCGTCCAGTAGGACGTGATCGGAGTTGGTCTGAGCCATCTGTTCCACTATCGCGTGTGCGACCACGTCGCGTGGGGCAAGTTCAGCCATGGGGTGGATATCCGGCATGAACCGCTTACCGTCAACGTCGATCAGGTAGGCGCCCTCGCCGCGAACCGCCTCCGAAATGAGCGTGAGCTGGCCCTTCGCGCCTGACCCGAGCCACAGTACCGTCGGATGGAACTGCACGAACTCCAGATCCGCGAGGTCCGCACCAGCCCGTAAAGCGGCCGCTGTCCCATCACCCGTGGTCTGTGCCGGGTTCGTCGAGGACACGTAGACCTGTCCGATTCCCCCGGTTGCCAGAACGACCGCACGCGCCAGTGCTGCGCCCACGCCATCACGCTGCCCCTCACCACGGACGTGCAGCGTCACACCGCAGGCGACACGGCGATCATTGTCGTTCTCCTGCGGTTCGATCAGTCCCGATGAAGTCAAAATGTCGAGTACCTGAGCGTGTTCGATGACTTCGATATCCGGGTCGTTGCGAACAGCTTCCAGTTGCGCCACCAGGGCACGGCTGATCTCAGCGCCCGTTGCATCCCCACCCGCATGCGCAATACGGTCAGCGTGGTGTCCGCCCTCCCTGGTGAGGGCCACATCGCCGTCGGGTTCAAGGTCGAACTTGGTGCCACGTTCGATCAGTTCCCGCACGCGTGCCGGGCCTTCGGTCACCAAGACCTCAACGGCATCCGTGTCACACAGACCCACGCCCGCAGTCAGAGTATCCTCGAGGTGAGCCTGCGGTGAATCGCTCGGGTCAAGAGCCGCTGCGATCCCACCCTGCGCCCACACTGTTGAACCCGATGACAGCCGGTCCTTGGTCACCAAGAGCACCCGTCCCACATGCGAACGCAGTTCGAGGGCTGCGGTGAGACCGGCGATGCCGCTGCCCACGACAATCACGTCCGCGCGAGCCACCCATCCAGGGTCGGCCGCTGACAGGTGCGTGGGCAGGCAGATGCGTGGCTCCGCTTGGGGCGTCAGCATGGAAGGGGTCTCCTAGATCATTCTTGGAACGGAGCGATGGGCAGGCCGGAGGGTTCGAGGTCGTAGCCATCGGGGACCAGACCCGGCTCGTTTGAGCACTCGACGATCCTGTTGTTCTCGTCAACGAACACGACGTGGGGAACGTAGTGGCGGGCCTCGTCGCTGTGCATCATTCCATAGGCGATGAGGATAACCGTGTCTCCAGGGTTGATCAGGTGTGCCGCCGCACCGTTGATGCAGATCTGCCCCGAACCAGGCTCGCCCGGAATCACATATGTGGTCAGACGCGAGCCATTGGTCACGTCAACCACGTCAACCTGTTGACCGGGGTAAAGGTCCGCTGCCTCCAAGAGATCGGCATCCACGGTGATCGACCCGACGTAGTGCAGGTCGGCCTGCGTCACGGTGGCTCGGTGGATCTTCCCAATCATCATTGGGCGTTGCAAAGACGTCACGGTAAAAGTTCCTTCAAAACAGCTATGTTGGCGCGTGTGCCTTAAGGCAACGGCTCAGACGTGGGCTGAGCCAAGTACGATGCGCATGTTGTCAATAAGTCTAGTCCTGCCCACGCGAGCGGCCACGAGGACAAGTGCCTCCCCTGTGAACTGGTCCCCCGCATCCGCGATCGTGTCGGGGTCGACCACAACACAGTAGTCCACTTCGATACCTGGCTGATCAGCAAAGACTTTGAGGGCTGCCGCACGCGCCTCAAGCGCATCGGCGCCACCCTCCGCTGCCTGGCATGCAGCGAAAAGCGCTCGCGACAAAGTGAGTGCGATCTCACGTTCTTCAACGGTCAGGTAGGCGTTCCGCGAAGACAGAGCCAACCCATCCTCTTGACGCACGATGGGGACGGGACAGATGTCTACCCTGTGTCCGAAGTCCTTCACCATCCTTTGGATGATGAGCAGTTGTTGTGCATCCTTCTCCCCGAAGAATGCAAGGTCTGGATCGATGAGGTTCAGTAGTTTGTTCACAACCGTGACCACCCCATCGAAGTGGGTGGGACGGAATTCTCCCTCAAGGACTGTGCCAAGTTTCCCCGCCGTCGCCCGAACGAGCGGATCCCCTCCCGGATACATGTCCTCCAGCGTCGGAGCGAAGACGACATCCACTCCGTGCTGGCCGAGCAATTCCACGTCCGCCTCAAGCGTGCGCGGGTAGGCGTCATAGTCCTCGCCGGGACCAAACTGCAGGGGGTTGACGAAAATCGTCACAACGACCTGATGCGCTGCGGCCCGTGCTTGATCCACGAGTTCCATGTGCCCGGCGTGCAGCGCCCCCATGGTCATGACGACGGCGCGCGGGGCTCGGGAACCATCACCGGGAATAGTCTGGCCAAGGATCTGACGTAACTGCTGCTGAGTGTGTACTACGAGTGGCTTGTGAGCCATGAGCTTCCTTAGATCACCGTTGCTTATTGCTTTATAGTCACGAACTTTCGTCCGTTGCGCTGCGGTAGGGGCCTGCTCCGCGAAACCCCTACACTCCGCTCCACTACTTTGTCCGCAACGAGTGCGCCAACGTATCGAGCAGGTCTTGTGCCTGGCCCTCATTGATCCGGCTAAGGCGCAGTGCACGCGCCGTTGCCGAACGTCCAAGTTCCGCATACGAGTGAACCACGTCCATCGCGTCTTCCTGGGCCGCATACTGAGCGATTGTCTCAAGGTGTTTGGCCACGGTTCCGCTATCGCCACGTGCCACAGGACCGGTCAACGCCGAGATGGGGTCTGAGGTTCCGTCAGCATGCCGCAATGCCCCATCAAGCGCCGCATACAGCAGCGGAGCGAGCGTGTGGCCCGGATGGGAGATGCCAGCCTGCGCAAGCATCTCCGCTGCCTGCGCTACCAGGACGACAAGATGATTGGCTCCGTGTGCGAGAGCCGCATGATAGAGACTGCGCGCCGATTCGTCGACGACAACGGGTTCACCGCCGATCTCGACCACGAGTGCCTGCCCGATCGGCAGAACCGGGCTTGGAGCCGTCACCGCGAAGGTGGCCCCCTCAAGACGGGAGAGATCCAGCGAGGTTCCAGTGAAGGTCATCGCCGGATGGATCGCCAGTGGGATAGCGCCAAGCCCACGCGCTGGGGCCAGGATGTCTGCACCATATGCGCCCGAGGTGTGCACCACGATCTGTCCGGGTTGCCAGGCACCCAGATCCGCAAGTCCTTGCACAACAGACTCGAGGGCATCATCAGGAACCGTAAGCAGCACAAGTTCAGAGCGTTCCACGACCTCCTGCGGAGTGGCAATCGGGATGCCCGGCAGCAACGCGTCAACTCGATCACGCGACTGAGCGGATATTGCGGTTGCCCCGATGATCGTGTGTCCTGCGGCTCGTAGCGCACTACCGAGAACAGCACCGACCCGGCCCGCCCCAATGATTCCGATGCCAAGGCGGCCCGGCTTCGTTGTAGTTGCGGTCATGGCTCGGGGGTTTCCCTCTCCGGTTCGGTGTCTCCCTCGAAGTGATGCTGTTCGACTTGAGCGAGCCACTGCTCCGGCCCTGCGGCGGCACGGGCACGACGGGCACGTTCTGCCTGTTCGGCAAGGAGATCTCGGATGGTTTCAGGGCTCTGGTGCGGAACATGGGGAACGATTGATCCGGGCGTCGAGTGCAATTGGAAACTAGCCACATTCAGAGCACGCTGCCATGGTCCCTGCTTAGCGCCAATGGACTGAGTGCGCTCGTGTGGCACAACTGCAACCTGGCGAGTCAACCAACCGGTACGGATGACCAGAGCGCGTTCGGTCTCTGCGAATCCGTTGCGCTTGTAACTGAGCGGGTCGAGCCAGCGCGCGGAGCGTGGGCTCACCGTGAAGCCGCGGTCGGTTCCCTTCCCGTTGAACGCCGCTTCGAGGAATTCCAGCGGCTGTGCCACGCCAAGGTCAGGAAGTACGAGCCACAGTGCGTCGAGGGCTTCCACGGTGGTACCGACCGGAAGGAGAACCGATTCCATGGACACGGAGTTGCCATTCGTTTCGACCGCTTGACCGGCGACGTTGACGTCCACCCGCCACCAGCCGAGTTTGCGCCACAGAATCGACTGGCGCAGTCGAACTGCTTGAACGCGTCCCGGTGGAATCGTTTTGGCGCGGGTTTCAAGCAGTCCGTGCCGGACCCGGATACCGTCCTGGGAGATCGCACCTGTGAAGCCGTATTCGCCGATGATCGCGTTCCATGCCATTGGTCCGAAAGCAAGCAGACCCGGCAACAATGATAGGGCGATCGCACCGAGTCCAAGCGTGAACAGCACTATGATTGCGACCACGAAGATCACTGCGAAGATGGTCGACCACGACAGTAGGCCACCGATGATGATCCGCTTGGGTGGGACCTGGTAGATGATGCGTTCCGGGGTCTCATACTGCAGGGCTGGTGGAACTGGAGGGTAGCCGTCAGATGCCGTATCCGGTTGAGAACCAGGCACAGCGAGACTTGGGGCGCTTCCGTGCATCGCCCCCGTCGGCGCCTCGGATGAAGCACCAGAAGCCGGGGTAGGTACTTGACCTCGTACACGCTGGACTGCGCCCGATGCTCGGGCCAGCAGTTCGATGCGCAGCAGGTTTGCCTGCTCTTCCTTGAGGAAGCCGATCTTGACGTTGCTCTCGCCGCCAGCCGCCGAGGTGATCGTCAGTTCTGCGAGCCCGAAGATACGGGCGATGAGCGGCTTCACGATGTCGATGGACTGGATGCGGTCGAGGCGCGCCTTGCGTTCCTGACGGAACAGGATCCCGCTGTTCATGTACACCGACTCATGGTCATACGCGTATCGCATCCGGCGCCAGGCAAGGTAGCCGTACAGAACAGCCACGATAAGACCGATGACGGCGATACCGAGGACGATCAACACTTCCCAACGCGCGATCGTTTCGACGACCTCTGCCTCATCTGGGTCCTGTCCTACCAGGCCCTGCCCGAAACTTTGCAGGCCACCGTACAGGATCGCGACGATGACGATCCATCCCTTGATGAACGGGGTCGCCTTGTGAACCTGATGCCACTCTTTGTCATCGGTTGCCGCGGGAGGTTGACTCTGTAGGGTCTCTACCTGATCGATGGCTGGTACCTCGAGGGGCACCTGGTGACTGGTTGGGGGCGCGAACGACTCACGCACTGTGGGCGAGGGGTTCTGCGCGGGATCGGGTGTGCCACCGCTAGGCACAGGAAGATCGTTGTTCTGGCTCACGGTCACAGACCTGCCAGTCGAGACTCGCCGCGGCTCGCCAGGCGGTCGCGGAGTCGAGCAGCCTCTTCCGGGACGAGTCCACTCACCACCGCATCCGTCTGTGCTGAGGCGGTGTGGAGAGTAACCTTTGCAATGCCGAAGGCACGGTCGAATGGCCCTGCCTCAACATCGACCAGTTGCATGCGTCCGTAGGGCACAACGGTGATCGATTTGAACATGACACCCTTTTTCACCAACAGATCGTCCTCGCGTTCGGCGTACCCCATTGCGGGAACCTGCCTGCGAATGACCCAGGCCACCCAGCTAAACAGCACGAGCACACCGGCGGGGATCAGGTAGGCCCACACCTCCCTGATCACAATCGCGAGAACCAGTGAACCGATGAGCGGCACGAGTATCGACAGGAACCAGGTCAAAAGCCGCACGTGCGCCAATTTGGGTGACACCCGCTGCCACTCGATGCCTTCAGGGTCGAAAATGGGGTCCATGAGGTTTCCTCGTACCGGGCGCACTACTGAAGCACGCGAACTTGAGCCAAATCATTGAGCACCTCCACTTTACTGGTGCTCACCGACATCCTTAACTTTCTTTTCCCGTGCTGGGAACAGATCACCCTAGCACTTAACTCTGCCTCAATGCTGCGGAGTACGGGTGCGCTCACGTAGTTCCGCGAACAGTTCCTCCGCCACGTACTCATCAAGGTTCTCAATCAGATAACTTCCAGCTGAAAGCGCCCCATTGATTACAACATCACCTAGCCCGAGGAATCTTTGCAGTACGCCTTGTTCTAGACCAGTGTGTTGGATGTTCTTCAACGGGATTGCGACAAGTGCCGTGGTCCAGCGGCCCGTCCGGGCATAGAGTACCGAATCGTTCAGTAGGTACCCTTCGTGTCCGTGGACGAATGGACTAAAGAACCGCGCTCGACGGGATGTTGTTGCAGTCAGCGGGCGGGACCGCGAGGCAACGCTCAGCGCATCAACAGAGTTGATGTTCGTGTACTGGGCCAGCAAATCGAGGATCTTCCCGACCTCGTCGAGTGTCGCTACGGGAAGCACGAGTTCATTAGGCTTTGCGTTATCGTCCTCTGAATCATCGTCGTCATCATAATCAATGACAGAAACGGTTCGGACTCTCAGCCGCCATAATCCCGGCCAACGCCATGCGAAGGGCTGCGAGACCTCAACCCAGTGTACGCGGGTGGTGTACAGGGTAGAAGAAAACTCCTTGAGTAATCCACGCGAGATACCAAAAGCACCGGGCACAACGCGGACCTTCGAGGCATAATACTTGGTCGCCGCACGAAACGCCGCATACAGCCCACCAGCAAACATGAGAACGACGTTGATCGACGCTAAACCTGCGAATATTCCACCAGCGTACGCAGAGATAGAAAAATCAAATCTTGCGAGGACAATCACTACAGGGACCGCCAAGATCATCAAGATACCCGCAACGATCACCGCGCCAATACCAGCACGCCACGCCTGAGCTTCCACGCTTCGACGCACCGGTAGGTCATACACGATCGCCTCTTCACGGTCCAAAGCGAGAAAATCTACCCGCTCACGCCTCGGTTTACCGCCAACCCAGTGTTTGTCGTTGTTGTCGGTGTTCGGTTCAACGCTTTCGGTAGGTTCATCGCCCAGGTTCGCGTCGCTGTCTGATGCGGGCTTGTGCAATGGTTCCTCACCTACTGCACCGTCAGTCTGGGCACTGTCAACCCTTTCGCTTGCCTCTAAGGCTTCAAGCAGCCTGCGGCGCAGTTGGTCTGCTGCCGCCGCACGCAAGTACCTGAACTCGAAAGTTTCAGAGTCAGGAAACCGAACTGTCACAACCGAAAAACCGAAGATCTTCGCGACCGTGTTTCGGGTGACATCAACAGCATCTATGCTCGCGATGGCCGCTTTCCTCCGCGAGGCTGAGAAAACCCCTGACTTCTCCAACACATACACATCGGTGAGCGCCCAGTACCGGTTACGCCACACCACATACATGAGAACCGTGGCCAGGACGAGCAGGCCGTAGGCTATCGCGCTAAGACCCACAGCACCTTGCACTGTCTCCAAGACAGAGTGGCCTTCCCGCCGGTCCTCCCGGCGCACTTCCTTCAGCAAGAAAGCCGTGAGGAGGCCAAACCCAACCCCCGCAGATAAAAACGGTGAGGCGGGATGCGCGCGAAACCACTCAATTTTCGCGTCCTCAAACGCTGGATCAACAATTGTCTCTTTCTTCCTACGCCTACGCCGCTCCTTACCCAAAACTTTGGCAGGTGCACCATTCACCTCAGATGAGCCACGGGAACTGGAACCAACCGGCTCAGCCACCTGATCGTCGGCAGTAGAAGCAGAAGAGCGCTCTCCAGCGCTCATAGTTCAACCCGCCGCAATTCCGCTGCGGCTAACACTTCGTCGCGTAATGCCTGCGCGCTCGGCGCAGGCAAGCCACTAATCGTCAGGTCTCCTGCACCAGCGGACGAGAAGCGGATCTGTGCGAGCCCGTAGCTCTGGTCAATCGGTCCTTCTTCCGTGTCCACTCGCTGAATCCGTCCGTAGGGCATAGCGGTTATGGAGCGCGATAATGCGCCTTGCCGCACCAAAATCTCGTCTTCGCGGACCATGAAAAACAAGTTCTTGACCTCAAGATACGCAAACGGCACATTCGCCAACCCAAGAACCAACACTCCTAGCGGGAAAGCTAATAGCCACACCCAACCCCAAATGAAATACGGGATTATCAGCAGCACACACAGTGCAAGCAAAGACCAGGCCATTGTTTGCATCTTCGCTTTGAACCAGTCCTTGGATACTGAAATCCACTCATTACGTGGAATGGTCACAGCGCCCTCTTCGGTAGGGCTCATGCGGGGCTTCCTGCGGGACTCTGGGCTTCGGTTTCAGGTTCGCTCGGAGGAATCTGGCAGTTGCGTTCAGCAATCATCGCGCACACGGTCATGATGAGCGCGGACACTGCCGCCGCCCCCGCCCACAGTGCCCGTGCCTGCTGCGACTCGACGGAGATGTTTTCAAGTGCGAGCAGTACCTGGGCTCCATACCAGCCCATGAAGATCACTCCACCCAATGAGCATGCCTTGGCGAAGACCGCGATTCGCGCTGCGGCGAGTCCACTCAGGTTCGGCTTCTTGCCCGCAATGTAGGCGCGCACGCTTAAGCCACCCCAGGTCACCAGACCTGCAAGGACGAGGCACGCGAAGATCTGCGGCCAATTCACCACGCCGAGGTGGATTCCCTGATGCACAAGCAGCCGCAGCACGCCCCATGCGAGGGTGAGTGCGATCAAGAAGACAGTCACGAGCTGCGTGATCGTTGTGCGTGTCATGAAGCTCCTGAACTCGGCACGTATTGGGCTACGTCAACCAGTTTAGTGCCAGCCACCGTACGCCCGAACGGTCTGGTGCCGTCGCGGCGAGCGCGCTCACCGGTCCACCGCCCAGTCCTGGTAGCACCGCCTCGTGGTCCGCTTCCTCCCATGGGACGAGCACGAATGCACGTTCCTTGGCGCGTGGGTGCGGCAGTTCGAGGTCTTCGGCGCTCGCCACGAGCATGCCGTAGGTGATGATGTCGATGTCGATGGTCCGTGGGCCCCAGTGCACCTCACGTGTGCGGTTGTGGGCGTTTTCGATCGCTTGGGTTGCGTGCAGCAGTTCGCGCGGCGACAGGGTCGTCTCGCCGATGACCACCGAGTTGTAGTAGTCGTTTTGTTCTGGCCCTCCGACGGCCGCGGTCAGTGCGAGTGGCCCAACTTTCACGATGGTGAAGCCCTCGGTCTCGCCAAGCGCCTTCACCGCGGCATTGAGCGTGGCCTGAGCATCACCGAGGTTTGCGCCCAGTGCCAGGACCACGCGAACTGGTTCCTGTGGGATCTCATCCATTTGGTCGAGTGTCTTGAACATTGAGGTGTTCAAGGAGGCCTCTGCGGAAAGCGCCGAGGCGCGTTCGGGCCTGCTCGCCGGTTCGATGATCGCGGTTCCACCACGGCTCAGGTCCTCTTGCGGATCATCGGGGACGATGACCGGAATAACCTGGGTTGGGGCATCATCGCTCGACGGGGCGGGGCTCTCGGCAGACGGGCTAGATGCGCTCGCTCCCGATGCCTCCTGCGATTGCGTAGGCTGGGACGCAACGAGAGGGATCGCCGACACCGTGGTCGCAGGTTCGTCTGCGGAGGCAGCACTGGCTTGCCCGGCAGCCCCGTTTTCGGCTGCAACTTGTGGCGAGTCACCACCTCGGTTGCCGGCCTTCACATCGATGTCGAAATGTTCCGACATCATCGCCGCGAAGCGCTCTTCAAGACGTTGCTGAGCCGATGGGCTCAACGTGGTCGTGTGCTCGGTCTCCATACTTGACGACGAGTCTGCTTGCGGTTCGTCCCCGGGTGCGGTCTCTGCGGCAACGGACTGGGCTGGGCCGGCAGCCGATATGGGTGGGGCAGGTTCCGAGTCGTTCGAACTCGACGCACTCGGTGCGCTTCGTGGAGTCTCAGGGCTGAGCGCGCTGTTGGAGGTGTGGGCGCTCTGTGCACTCTCCGGTCGTGACGGCAGCGGTTCAGGCTCAGTCGGCTGCGTTTCTGGGGTATCAAACGCGAAGACCGGTGGCGCCCATTCGTTCTGATCCGCAGCGGGAGCACCTGAGACTTCCGGTGACTGAGCACTGGTTTGGGTGACGGACGGAGCCTCGGGTGCTGTGGTCCGGTTCTGGGCGCTGACCACCGGTGCGTTCGTCTTCGTTGCGGCTGCCTCAAAGAATGGCTTGGGAAGTGGCGGCAGTTCCTTAGGCGTTCCCATCGCGAACAGGGGTTTGGACAGGTCGAGTGGTTCATCTTGGCTACCGCCGAGCAGCTCCGATAGGGTCGGCCCCAACGGCACGGTGTTGCTCTGTGCCTGATGCCAGGGGTAACCGGAGGCGTCGCTGACACCGAGCGATTCCGATAACGCCGCGAACTGCGTGGTGTGGGTTGACGCCTCCTCCTCAGGTTCTCCTTCGAGCGCAGGAGAAACAACGGTCTCGGCAGAGTCATCAGCAACAGATGCTTGATCGACAACTGGGATATCGGCCGCGGCTGGCACATGTTCCACAACGGGTACGGCGTGTGTCGTGATCGCAGCGTCTACCGAGTCGAGCGCGGTTTCCCCAACCTGCGGCTCAGGTAGGGCGGGCAGGTCTTCCTCAAGTGTGGGAACCACGGTGGGTTCCACGACGCTCTGCCCGACGGGTGCCTCGCTGATCTCATCCGGGTGTGACGGCTCGGTGTCTGCGGCTGATGCTGTCTGCTCCGCTGCCACCGGGGTCTCATCCGCGCTATGAGTCTCGGCGACGAGTGGGCTCTGAGCGGAGGCCACTCCAGCGGGTTCCTCTGCACCATTCTCGTCACTCTGAGTGGGTTCGTCGCGGGTATCAGCTACTGCCTCAGCGGGAAATTCTTCCACAGCCTCTAGCGAGGTGTCTTCTTCCCCAGTCGGCTCGACAACCTCATCAGACGGCGTTACCCCTCGGCCGGAAGCAGTTTCGCTTCCGTGGAAGGCCTCTTGCGCTGACGCGACGGAATCGCTCGTGGGAATCGGCGCGGGAGACACCGCAACACTCGGTGAAACAGAGGCGACAACGGGTGCGGCGAATGCGGTTGCAACGGCGCTCACCGGGGTGGTTGCGGTTTCGGGTTCAACCCCGGGAGCAGAATCCAACTCGGTAGGGGACGATGGGGAGTCTACGTCCTGCCATCGGGGAAGAGCGGCAACGGCTGGGGCATCCTCCACAGCGAATGGACGGCTCACACGCGCGGGATTGGTGCGGCTGCGGTGCACGGTGACCGCAACCGACCCGAACGGAACTGGAATCGGTGCGTGTGGTTTGTGGATGGACACCGAGACGGACTCAACCAGCTGGTTCTCGAGGGTGACGGCAGCGATACGCTCTGCAAGGGTCTCGATGAGATTGACCGCAGGCCCCTCAATAACCGAAACGGCGGCCTCGGCGAGGTGGGCATAGTTGACTGTCTTGTCGAGGTCATCGCCTGCGGCAGCATCGCCCAGGGCAAGACCCAGAATCAGGTCAACGATGAATTCCTGCCCTGATTCACGCTCGCTGGACAGCACGCCGTGCCGACCGGTGGCGGTTATCCCAGAGATCGCTATCTGGTCGATCTTGAAATGGGACGTGGGGTCGTGAGCCAAGGTCATTGTGGAGCCTTTCGTGTACCTGCACAGTGGCCCGCGGCGTGGGGGCTTCTGCACTTCATCGCGCGCAGCAATCTTAGCGGGTGAAATGCGGTTTGGGCCAGAGCCAAGCGGTTCTCATAGGTATCGTGCTCCATGAGAACCGGTATCAAACGGAGAAAACCTGGCATGAAGGCTGGAAGTCACCCTAACCGTTTGACGTTTGCCGCCTGCCAGGCCTGAGCCACCTTGAGGGCATCGACCGAGGCTGCGACGTCGTGTACCCGCACGGCCCAGGCCCCTTCCACCACGGATAACGCGGTGATGGCGGCTGTGGCCACGTCACGTGCCTCGGGTGCGACTGGCTCACCTTCCTGCGAGGCAAGGAGTTGTCCAAGGAACCGCTTACGCGAGGCTCCCACCAGAACCGGATACCCTTCATCCACGAGATCCCTGGTGCGGGCGAGCAATGGCCAATTGTTCGCTCCGCTCTTGGCAAAGCCGAGTCCCGGGT
The DNA here is from genome assembly GCA_031979385.1 of Timonella sp. Classification (GTDB taxonomy): domain Bacteria; phylum Actinomycetota; class Actinomycetes; order Actinomycetales; family Cellulomonadaceae; genus Timonella. The sequence continues at coordinate 90,781 of DALZEF010000006.1, forward strand.
CAAGCACGATCTGTTCGCGTTTCACTCCCGCCTCAAGAAGTTGCCCGACTCGAGTCATGAGTTCCCGGCGCACATCTTGGTACACGTCGTCGTAGCGATCAAGTGCGTCCATCTCGGTTGCGTGCCCGCGCCAGTGCATGGCGATGAACACTGCTCCCGTCTCCGCCGCGGTCTGGTCCATGTGCGGGTCTGCAAGTCCACCAGACACGTCGTTGATGATGTGTGCCCCCGCCGCGATCGCGGCTTCGGCGACTGAGGCCCTTGTCGTGTCGATCGACAGTGTGACTCCGGTTCCCGCAAGTTCTTCGATGACCGGGATGACGCGCCGCAATTCCTCGTCCACGTCGACGCGGGCGGCACCCGGCCTGGTTGACTCGCCCCCGATGTCGAGGATGTCCGCGCCCTGGTCCAGCAGTTCATGTGCGTGGGCCACGGCTGCATCTCGCGAGAACCATTTCCCTCCGTCAGAAAACGAGTCGGGGGTGACGTTGACGATTCCCATGACCAGGGCACGGTCAAGCGTGGAAACGCTCGCGGGAAGCGGAGACGGGTGGCGCATCATGTCAGTTCTTTCATCGCTCGGATACACGCGCGGCCACACACCCATTCAGGGGCATGTGGCCGCTTCGGTGAGTGCTACTTACCGATGATAAGACTCATCGCCTCGGCTCGGGTCGCGGTGTCTCGCATCTGACCTCGAACTGCCGAGGTGACCGTGCGCGATCCGGGTTTTTTGACCCCACGCATCGACATGCACAGGTGCTCACACTCGATCACCACGATGACGCCGCGGGGATTGAGCGCCTTCACGAGCGCGTCCGCGATCTGCGCGGTGAGTCGCTCCTGGACCTGCGGCCGTTTGGCAAACACCTCGACAACGCGCGCGAGTTTGGACAGCCCCGTGACTCGTCCGTCCTCACCGGGAATATAGCCAACGTGCGCGACGCCGTGGAACGGCACCAGGTGGTGTTCGCAGGTCGAGTACAACTCAATGTCCTTGACCAGGATCATCTCATCGTGGCCGATGTCGAACACGGTGTTGAGGATTTCCTGCGGGTCTTGGTCGAGACCGGAGAACACCTCGTTATAGGCTCGGGCAACCCGCATCGGGGTTTCCTTCAGGCCCTCACGATCCGGGTTCTCCCCCAGCGCGATGAGCAGGTCACGCACTGCGGAGGCGGCCCGATCAAGGTCGATCGGGCCGCGTCCGTTTGAACCGAGATCAGCCACTACGCCTTGTCCTCTTCCGCGTCCACGGCACCTTCGGCACCGGCAGGCTCGGTCGGCGAGACGGCGCTTGGCTCATCATCGGTGTGCGGTCCAACCACGATTCCAGTCTCGGTCTCGGGTGCTGCCGCAGCGGTTGCCGGCGTCTCGATTGGACCGGGGGCATCATGCAGTGGACGCTCGTCCGAGGAATGCCATATTGGGCGGTCCGGACGGCGGACGACCGGCTTGAAGATCTCCGCGAGTTCCTGCTCGTTCAGGGTTTCCTTCTCCAGCAGCTCTGCAACGAGGTGGTCAAGCACGTCGCGGTACTCGGTGAGCACTTCCCATGCCTCCTTGTTGGCGGTATCAAGCAGTGCGCGCACTTCATCATCGATTGCGTTGGCAACGTTGGGTGAAGGAGTGCGTCCACTCTGTCCGCCACCGTAACCGTACATCGGTTCCCCTGTGGACTGGCCCAGATCAATCGTGCCCACGCGGGAACTCATGCCGTACTTGGTGACCATCTTGTAGGCGGTCTGGGTTGCCTTCTCGATGTCGTTTGACGCACCCGTGGTTGGGTCCTTGAACACGAGTTCCTCTGCGACACGACCACCCATTGCGTAGGCCATCTCATCGAGTAGTTCGTTGCGGGTCTTGGAGTACTTGTCCTCGGTTGGCATCACCATGGTGTATCCAAGCGCTCGACCACGTGGCAGGATCGTCACCTTGGTCACCGGGTCGGTGTTACGCATCGCAGCCGCCACGAGTGCGTGACCGCCCTCGTGGTATGCCGTGTTCTTGAGTTCCTTGGCGTTCATCAGGCGGGTGCGCTTCTGCGGTCCCGCGATGACTCGGTCAATGGCCTCGTCGATTGCGCGGTCGTCGATGAGCTGCGCGTTCGAACGGGCGGTCAGCAGTGCGGCCTCGTTCAGAACGTTGGCGAGGTCCGCACCCGAGAACCCAGGGGTGCGCTTTGCCACGGAGTGCAGGTCCACGCCCTCGACCATCGGCTTGCCCTGCGCGTGCACTCGCAGAATCGCCTCGCGGCCCTTGAGATCCGGTGGCTCGACACCGATTTGGCGGTCGAATCGGCCCGGACGCAGGAGCGCCGGATCAAGGATGTCCGGGCGGTTGGTTGCGGCGATGAGGATCACGTTGGTCTTGACGTCGAATCCGTCCATCTCCACAAGGAGCTGGTTCAGCGTCTGCTCACGCTCATCGTGTCCACCGCCCATGCCCGCACCGCGGTGACGGCCCACTGCATCGATCTCGTCCACGAAGATGATCGCCGGAGAGTTTTCCTTGGCCTGCTTGAACAGGTCACGCACACGCGAGGCACCGACACCGACGAACATCTCCACGAAGTCCGAACCGGAGATCGAGTAGAACGGTACGCCAGCCTCACCCGCAACGGCACGTGCGAGGAGAGTCTTACCGGTTCCCGGAGGGCCGTACAGCAGCACGCCCTTCGGGATCTTCGCTCCAACAGCCTGGAACTTCGCGGGCTCAGACAGGAACTCCTGGATCTCGCGCAGTTCCTCGACGGCTTCGTCAGCACCAGCCACGTCGCTGAACGTCACCTGCGGCATGTCCTTGCTTGCCATCTTCGCGCTGGACTTGCCAAAGCCCATCACGTTGCGGCCACCACCCTGCATGCGTGAGGTGATGAAGTAGAACAGACCGATGATGATGATGAACGGGATGATGAAGGTCAGCATCGACACGAACACGTTGACGCGCGGAACCTCGGAGTTGTATCCGTCCTTCGGGTTCGCGTCCGCCACGGCCTGAACCACGGTCTGCCCCTGAGGCGCCACGTAGTAGAACTCGACCTTGGTGCCGATCTCCTTGTCGTCCACCGTGAACGGCTCGCTCAACGTAAGACGAACACGCTGGTCACCGTCCACTATGAGGGCCTGGGTGACCGTGTCACCCTTCAGGAGTTCAAGCCCCTGTGAGGTGTCAATCTTGCCGACTCGCTCACTGAACAGCGAGGATGCGGCAAAGGCGAGTAGTACGACGGCGAGGACCACCCACAGGAACGGTCCGCTGAGTAAACGCTTCTTCTTCATCGGTGATCGAGGTACCCCTCGTATCCCTTCTTAACTTGTGGCACGTGCACGTTGCTGCTTAGACAGTACATCGAAAAACTCCCGAAGTGCTGTGTACGTTCCCTTGTTCGCCCTGGGCACCGTGTTTGTTCGCCCAAGGCGTGATACTGGCTCGAAAACGACCGACCTCCGAACACGTGGGGCAAGCAAACAGCCGAGCCGCCCACCTCCCGGCGGGGAGGGGACAGCCCGGCTGCCAACTCGTCGAAAATCTAAAGGGAACCGTCAGCCTTCGTAGACGTGCGGAGCGAGCGTACCCACATAGGGCAGGGTGCGGTACTGCTCGGCGTAGTCGAGTCCGTACCCGACCACGAACTCGTTGGGGATGTCGAACCCGATGTACTTCACGTCAACCTCAACCTTGGCCGCATCAGGTTTACGCAGCATCGCGGCAACCTCGATCGAGGCGACCCCGCGCGAACGCAGGTTCGAGATCAGCCATGACAGAGTCAGACCTGAGTCAATGATGTCCTCGACGATGAGCACGTGACGGCCCGTCAGGTCTGCATCCAAGTCCTTGAGGATCCGCACCACGCCCGAGGACTTGGTGCCGGAGCCATAGGACGACACGGCCATCCAGTCCATGGAGGTACGGGTGTGCTTAAGCTTGCGGGACAGGTCGGCCATGACCATGACAGCGCCTTTGAGCACCCCCACCAGCAGCACATCGCGGTCCGCATAGTCGGCGTCGATCTGCGCCGCCAGTTCATCAAGCTTGTCCGAGATCTGTTGCTCGGTCAGCAGGATGTGCTTGATGTCTTGTTCACGTGCAGAACCCACGGGGATGCTCCTCGATGTCGAAGATGTTGCGTACTTGCAAGAGTGTGAAGTGGCGCGGGACGTTCCGCGGCGCACTCATTCAAGGGTAGGCGGTGAGATGGTGATGTGACCACTCGCCCGCCACGCTGTGAACGCCCCCGGGAGGTCAATTGGCTTTTGTCCACGCCAGTGCGTGATAAGGCGTTCGATTTCCTCGACATGCCGATATTTCAGCGGTCCAGCGGGCACTCCGGCTCTGAGCGCAGCTGCCCGTAGCGCCCTCGTGCGCAGCGCCCGTGGCGCTGTTTCGAGAGGCGCGAGGCGCAGTGTGACGTGCATTGCATTTCTGCTTTGCGACGAGTCGGGCACGGTTCCCAGCCCCTCACCCTCAGCGTCGGGCTGGCCTGAGTTCGGTTCCCACGCCACAAGTGCCTGCGTCAGCAATTCCCCTGCAAGCGCGTCGAGCGCATCGGCATCATCTTGAAGCTGGGCTGCCGTGCGTGCGAGGGTGTCCGCGATCCGCGGACCCAGTATCTCGTCGAGAAGCGGCAGAACCCGGCCACGCACCTGCGACCGCAACGGCCCATCATGCGCAGCTAGGTTGGTGGGATCCACCCAGAACTCAAGACCAGCGTGTGCGCAGACGGCCTCCGTGTCGGCGCGGGTGAGAGCGAGATAGGGACGGCGGAAGATGCCGATATGTGGGCGCATTCCTGCGAGCGAGCGCGTACCGGAGCCTCTGGCAAGGCCGAGCAGGACGGTTTCGGCTTGATCGTCGAGTGTGTGCCCGAGCAGCACGGTGTGCGCTTCATGCCGTTGCGCGAGTTCGGTGAGCGCACGGTACCGAGCAGTGCGGGCCGCTGCCTCAAGGCCTCCGGTCCCGGCACCTTGAGGCACTTTCACGCGCACGGTTTCGACGATGTCGAGGCCCAGCTCCTGGCAGGCGTGTGCTGCAGTGGCGACCACCGTATCGGAGCCAGGTTGCAGTCCATGGTCAACGAGGAATGCCGCGGTACGCCATCCCTGCCGCCGTGCGAGAAACGCGAGTTCGCTGGCGAGCGCAAGCGAATCTGCACCGCCTGAGCACGCGACCGCGATGGTAGCCCCCGGCCCCAGATCGGCCAGTTCGGCCCGCAATGCGTTGCGGGCGCGCATAACCGCGCGAGGAGGTGTGGTCACGCCGCGTTATCTCCGGTTTCGGTGGCTTCGTCAGGTGTTGGCTCCGCCGCTTTGGAAGCGGCCAGCAGCACATCAGTGCGTTCAACCCATAGAGCAACCTGCTCCAGCTCCGCAACGGTCGGGAGGAACTCAGGCGCTGCGAACACCCGGTTGAAGCCCTCAATCCCCACTCGCTTCTGTGCCTCGCGCACGAAGTGCGCTCCTACCCGATACTGAGTCGATTTCTGGTCGAGTCCACTGACCCGCCCTAACGTCGCCACAAGGCGTTTGCTCTCTTTGCGACGAGCATCAAATTTCCGGCGCAGCGTACGTCGCGCGGGAAGCACGGAGGCTGGCACGAGGTCCATAATGACCTCGGCATGCCCTTCCAACACGGTCATGAGCGCGGTGATCTTCGCGATCTCCTCGCGCTGCTGATCGTTCAGGAGCCGGTCGATGACCGAGTCCCTGCCCCGCAGCGATTCCGCGAGCGCCCGCGCCCATTCGAGGAGTGAGCTCTCCGAGTCAAAACTCCGCACGACCGTTTCAAGGCGTTCGCGCATATAGCTCGGCAGCCAGTCGGCGGCAGCGAACTGGAGCGCGTGCGTGTATTCGTGCAGGGACACCCACAACGCGAACTGCTTGAGGTCAACGGCCATTGCCCGTTGGAAGACGAGCACGTTTGGAGCCACGAGCAGAAGTTGCCCCGGAGAACTACCCCGTTCACGAGTGGACTCGAGGTTGGGTGCGAACTGTCCGAGTGTTTTCTGCGCCAAGAACGTGAGCACGGCAACGGTCTCAACCGTCCCGTTCAAGTCGGTCGGGTCTGGAACCCCCTCAAGTGGCTCCGCCTCATCCACGCCGAACAGATCCGCCATGGACTTGGCCGCGTAGTGTGCCCAACCGGGACGATCCACGACAAGGACATCGGCCAGATGGTCCGTGTGAAGATCCAGATGCCGTGCGCTCGGCTGCAGTCTACTCGTGGTTCGCACATGTTTCTCTGCAACGGCCGCCTGCTCTCGCAACGCAGACACGACCTCCTCAGCCTTGAGTTTCGAGACTCCTGGACCGGGGTTGACGATAGTGCCCACAAGGCGGGCCGCCTTCTCCCAAGAGGTTTGCGGCTGAGGCCGTGAGCGGACAAGAGGAGCCGCGAGTTCCTTCACGAACTCCTTGAACTGCATCGTGTTCCCGCCTTACCAAGCACCCTGAGTGCCTACCGTGCTTTCCTTCGCCTGTGGGTCCATGGCCCGTGGCCTTTTCCCGGGCCGCTGCCGCGTCATACGCTTCCGTACCGCAGATGTGTCCCCTTGAACTTAGCCTAGTTGCAGCCGCACTCCGAGACTTTTTCCACGAACGCGTCGACAGCGCGCCGCACACCCCACTGAGCGCCAGGCTCTGTCTTGTCTGCGATCACAACAAAGTTCAGTTGCCTTTGGTCAAGTGTGACAAGGGTGCCCGCGAGCGCAGTCACCCCCGTCAAAGATCCGGTCTTGGCGCGTACCAGCCCTCGTCCATTGCGTAACTCGTAGCGATCGTGCAAAGTTCCGTTCAGGTAGCCAACCGGAAGATTGATCACTCCAGTGTTCAGGTGCGGGTACTCCGGAGAAACCATGAGATTCAAAACGTCGTTGACCAGTTGAGCCGTCACCCGCGATGTGTCTCCAAGGCCCGAGCAGTCCACCAGGTCCACGCCGGTTGTGTTGAGGCCAAGTTTCTCAAGTCCCTGAACCACAGCAGTCGTGGCTCCCGCGAACGATGCGGGCAAGCCACGGTCAAGCGCAATCGTATGGCCCACGATCTCCGTGATGGCGTTGTCAGAGGTCTTCAGGAAATACGAGACGATATCGGCGATGGGCGCAGATTTCACCTCCGCGATCACCGCCTCGTTGCCCGTGCTCATTGCCACGCCAGGTGAGTTGAACGTCCGATGCGAGACCTTCCCCTCGACGGTGATACCGCGCTCCTTGAGACGTTCCGCGAATATCTTGGCTGCCTCAACCTCAGGATCACGGTAACGGGCCGCGTATTCGCCCTCACCCTTGCGCGCCACGTCAACCGCGAATGCGGACACAGGTGCCACCCAGCCCGCTGAAACGCTGTCCTCTTCCCACGGCCCGATGTCGTTGCCAATGAAAATCGAGTCATCCACATAGAGCCGCACCGTCTCGGTTCCATCAAGCTTCAGCCTGCTCGCCGCCTGATCCGCGAGTTCCGCCAGCCCTGCATAGCCGTTGGTCGTCGTGACGTCCCCCGCCTCTGCGGCAAGCATCATGTCGCCCTCACCAGCCAAGTAGAGGCTGTCACCGGATCGTAGAACCCGAGTGCGGAGCTGTTTGTCGTGATTGAGCTGGTCCAAGGCGACAACCGCAGTCAGAAGTTTCTGGACGGAAGCAGGGACAACCCGCTTCGTTGGATTGTGGCTCGCGATGATCTCCCCACTCTGAGAATCGGATACCACCACGGCGACGCTCTTACCGAGCACATCCTCGTCATCGACCAGTTCATCGACGAGTTCCTGAACGGCGGCGGCTGACGGGATGGATCCGTCGAGCGCATGGTTCGGCACCTCGATCGTGTCTGAGGACTCAGGAAACACCACCGTGGGGAAGGGTTCGGGCGCAGGTATCTCCGGCGAGTTGGTCAACATGCCGGGCACGCGGTCATTGATGTCCGCCCACACGTATCCGCCCGCTCCGATGAGCGCGATCACGAGTGTGCCGCTGACTACTTTCGACATCAGTCCCACGGTCGGTTCATTCCTTTGGATAATTGCGGTTGGGCATACACGGTACCGCACGCATTGCTGGTTGCACTGTCAATCAGCGTCGCCACGGACACCTCTCGCATCGGCAGGTCGGCCATGCGGGTGAGTCCAGCCTATGGGTGCGGGACACGGATCACAACGATTTACCCCATGTCGCGTAGGATTGTCGTTTACCCTTGAAAAGGTCAGGAAGACCTGCTTACCAGTCTAATAAAGACACCTCCTAGGCGCGTAACCCGCCCAGGTCATGGTGCATCGGAGGAACATCGTGGAATTCGACGTCACTATCGAGATTCCTAAGGGTCAACGCAACAAGTACGAAGTTGACCACAAGACGGGCCGAATCCGTCTGGACCGCATGCTCTTTACATCGACTCGTTACCCAGATGACTACGGTTTCATTGAGGGCACTCTTGGTGAGGACGGCGACCCGCTGGACGCACTGGTACTGCTCGATGAGCCAACGTTTCCTGGGTGTTTGATCAACTGTCGCGCTTTGGGCATGTTCCGCATGTCCGATGAGGCCGGCGGCGATGACAAGGTGCTGTGTGTACCAACCGCTGATCAGCGTGCGGCGTGGCGTCAGGACATCGATGACGTGTCCGATTTCCACCGCCTTGAGGTTCAGCACTTCTTCGAGGTCTACAAGGACCTAGAACCCGGAAAATCAGTGGAAGGCGCCCACTGGGTGGGTCGCGCGGAAGCTGAAGCAGAGATTCTCCGTTCGTTCGAGCGTGCGAAGGAAGCCGGCTACTACCACGATCACTAGGGGAGATTGCGAATGGTGGGGCCCGCAACGCGGCAAGGCGCCTGCCAACAGGTAATCGAACGTAGGTGATCGTCCACATGCACGACCACCAAGGGATCGTGCCTCTTCCACTCTTCTGAGCAGTTCGGTGGATGACCAACACAGTGGGTCTTGGCGTTCAGCCAAGACCCACTTTTGTGTCTTCTAGTCGATGCTGGACTAAGTTACGGGCGCCCTGCGTATGGCATGAGCCGAGAGTCATACCGTACCGAGGTGATCCGCAGAGGCACGCCAGGCTGTGACGCCTCGATCATCTGACCGTCGCCGATGTACATCGCGACGTGCGTGATCGAATCGGCATCGTTTGTGGCCGCACCGGACCCCCAGAACAACAGGTCGCCTGGACGCATGTCCGAGATCTTGATCTTGAGTACTTGCTTGTACTGCGAGCGGGACGTACGGGTGATGTTCACTCCGGCAGCCGCCCAGGCAACCGATGTCAATCCTGAGCAGTCGAACGCGTTAGGCCCGGTCCCACCGAACTGGTAGGGCTTCCCAAGATGCTTGCGAGCCTCGGCTATCGCGGTTCTCCCCTTTGCCGCGCTTCCAGACGAACGGCCCTTACCCAGTCCATAGGGGTCGGAACTAGGTCGTGTTGGGGTTGATGTGGGGCTCGGCGAAGGAGTGCTCGTGCGGGTCGGCGATGGAGAGGGACTCGATGTCGGTTCGGGTTCCTGTGTTGGCTCTGGCTCACTTGTGCGAGTCGGAGTCGGCGATGGGCTGTTCGTGCGCGTGGGCTCGGGTTCCGGCTCTGTTGTCTGCGTCGGTTCCGGTTCGGTTGTTTGCGTCGGTTCCGCAGTGCGCGTGGGCTCGCTCGTGCCCGGTTCTGGTTCCGGGCTCTGGCTTGGCTGCGGACGCGGTGCCTCATCTACCTCAACGTTGTTGTCTTGGTTTTGCTCTTCTTGACGCGCGATGCGGTCACGTGCAGCCTGTTCTTCCGCTTCTTGGCGTTGGCGTGCCAGTTCATCTTGGCGGCGTTGTTCCTCTTCGATCGAGGCTTGGCGTGCGGCAGCGGCCTGCGCGATGAGTTCACCTCGACGCGTTTCAGCCTCTCGGGTTTTCTGTTCGGCCTGGGCTTCAAGCAGTTGGGCTTCAGCGAGCGCATCCGTTGCGGCATCGCGCTTCTCGCGTGCCTCTTGGGTTGCCTCGAGGGCTTTGCGCTGCAGGATCTCGGCAACGAGCTTGTCTACCTCGAATTGTTGGAGACGTTCATCGGTCTTCGCATTGACCTTGTTGAGCGCCTCAGCTTCGATGACCAGGGTTTCGAGGCCGTCCGCGAGTAGGAATGCTCCCAACGCGTCCAGCGAGTTCGAGCCACGCGAGGATTCACGGGCAATGCGTGCGATGAACCTGCGTGACTCCTGGGCACGCTCACCTGCAACCTGAGCTTTCTCTGCGGCGGCATCCGCAAAGTCAGACGCCTTCTGGTACTCCTCAACGGCCGTCACATATTCTTCGCCAGCCTGTAACACCGCCTCGTAGGCGGCCTGCTGCTCGGTTTCGAGTTGAGCGATCGCAGCGTCGAGCTCTGCAAGAGTCGTGGCATCGCGCGCCGCGTCCGAGGGGTCGTCGGGTTCCGCAACTGCGGGCACGGCAAGCGGTATCGACACCAGCAGGAGTGATGCGATCACGGTGGAAAGGAATCGCAGGGCTCTCGGCTTACGTGCCTGAGGTGCGGGAACTGTCGCTGACATGGGTGAGCCTGGCGTGAACTTTCTTTGGATGGGTAGATCTCCTCATTCGAGACTACTAAGGGTGAAGCGTTTGTGGTGGGCGAAACGCAATAGTTCACACTTTTCTGACAAGTTTTCGCGCCTTTGGATTGGCGACAATACGAATCGTTACCCACACCTCCTAACCACACGGGAGGGCCGAAAAGAGCCCGGAGGTCTGTACAAAATACACACCACCGGACCAAAAACCGCCCACCGAGTTGGGTGGGGTAAAGGTGGGCAGGGCGGAGTGAAGGCAGGATGGAGAGGTGCAAGGCGAGAGTTAGTTCGAGATGGATAGACCACAGCCTCCAAAATCCCAAAATGTGGATGGTTCTGTTTTGAATCGTGTCCAGAAGATGAGAATTCCCGCCAAAACACTTTTCTATCGCCGCCTAGACATGACATGGTCTAAACCATGACCAAGCGAATGTGTTGCTGACCACCCACTCAACGGCTCCCC
>DALZEF010000006.1:101780-160262 GCA_031979385.1 Timonella sp.
GCAGCCAAGTGGTCACCCGCCCATGCATTCGCATCCCGCCTGGCCGAAGCCCAGCCTTGCACTGACGCTGGCCCGGATCACACGCGAATTCACGGCGAGCATGACAATCATGCGCACCACGCAGCCAGGGTGGCACCAACCACAACCCACCACTGACTCGGAGAACACCATGACTTCAGCCAACTGGTCCTTTGAAACCCGCCAGGTACACGCCGGACAGGAAGCAGACCCAACCACCGGTGCCCGCGCACTACCGATCTACCAGACCACCTCGTTCGTCTTCCCTGATGCACAGGTCGCGGCCGACCGCTTCGCGCTCAAGGATCTCGGACCGATCTACACCCGCATCGGCAACCCCACCCAGGGCGTTGTGGAAGAACGCGTTGCCTCGCTTGAAGGCGGAGTCGGCGCGCTCCTGCTTGCGTCCGGTCAAGCGGCAGAGACCTTCGCAATCCTCAACATCGCTGAGGCAGGCGACCACATCGTTGCCAGCCCTTCGCTGTATGGCGGAACCTACAACCTGTTCAAGCACACGCTCAAGAAGTTCGGAATTGAGACCACCTTCGTTGAGGACCCACACGACCTCGAACAGTGGCGTGCTGCCGTCAAGGACAATACCAAACTGTTCTTTGCGGAGACGATTCCCAACCCGAAGGCTGACATCCTCGACATCGAGGGTGTCGCTGGCGTGGCGCACGAGATCGGTCTGCCACTCATTGTGGACAACACGGTTGCGACCCCGTACCTGATCCGTCCATTCGAGTGGGGCGCGGACATCATCGTGCACTCGGCGACCAAGTATCTGGGCGGACACGGCACAGCAATCGGCGGCGTGATCGTTGACTCGGGTAACTTCGACTTCGCTCAGTACCCCGAGCGTTTCCCCAACTACAACACCCCTGACCCGTCCTACAACGGCCTCGTCTATGCGCGCGACCTCGGGGTGAACGGAATCCTTGGCGCGAACCTCGCGTTCATCCTCAAGGCTCGCGTGCAGTTGTTGCGCGACCTCGGTTCGGCTATCTCGCCATTCAACGCATTCCTGATTGCGCAGGGTCTCGAAACCCTGTCACTGCGCATCGAACGCCACGTTGAGAACGCACAGAAGATCGCCCAGTGGCTTGAGGCTCGCGACGATGTCACCCAGATTCATTACGCTGGGCTCGAGAGTTCACCCTGGTATGCGAACGCGCAGAAGTATTCGCCGCGCGGCGCTGGGGCGATCGTAGCGTTTGACGTGGAGGGTGGTTCTGAGGCCGGACAGGCCTTTGTCTCAGCTCTCAAACTGCACTCCAACGTGGCGAATATCGGTGACGTGAAGTCGCTCGTGATCCACCCAGCGTCCACCACCCACTCCCAGTTGACCGAAGAGGCCCTCCTGGCGGCTGGGGTCACCCCCGGGCTGGTTCGCCTGTCCGTGGGTATCGAGAACGTCGATGACATCATCGCCGATCTCGAACTGGGCTTTGCTGCTGCCGCGGCAGTGGCAGGCGAGAGCTAAATCTCGCACGCAAGGTTGATGTAAAGATGCGCGCGTGGTGTCCGATTGGTAGACACCACGCGCGCATCAGCCCATAGAAGGCAATATCGTGATCAGTATGAGTTCGAGCCCGCAGTTCCAAGCACGCGAATGGGTCCGGGATTCCACCCCGGTTCGCCCAGTGAGTCTGCGTGCTCGGATGCTTCCTGTCTCTGGTGCCTGGCGCACCGGTTCACCCGCTGGGCTTCGCTCGTTCATGCATATCGGTGATCTGGAACTCGAGGCCGGCGGCGTGCTACCCAACGTATCAATCGCGTATGAGACGTGGGGCACGCTCAATGAGGCGGGCGACAATGCCATCTTGGTTCTGCACGCGCTCACGGGCGACTCGCATGTCACCCGCACCACCACTCACGCAACCGAAGATGAGCCCGTAGGTTGGTGGGAGGACATGGTTGGTCCCGGCGCACCCATCGACACGAACAAATTCTTTGTAGTCGCCCCCAACGTACTGGGAGGCTGTCAGGGCACCACCGGTCCAGCCACCGACGCGCCCGACGGCAAACCGTGGGGCAGTCAATTCCCGGTTATCACGATTCGAGACCAGGTGTCCGCCGAAATCGAGTTCACCAAGGCGCTTGGCCTCACCTCGTGGAACTTGATCATCGGTGCGTCCATGGGCGGTCTACGGGTACTCGAGTGGGGCATCATGGGGCCTGAACGCGGCGTTCGCGTTGGTGCGCTCGGCGTTATCGCCGCCTCATCCCAGGCCACTGGGGACCAGATCGCTTGGGCACACCCACAGATCGCGGTGATCGAGGCTGACCCGTACTTCAACGGCGGCGACTACTACGACGCCCCAGATGGCGAAGGACCAACCACCGGTCTCGGTATTGCCCGGCAGATCGCACACACGACCTATCGCAGTGCACGCGAGCTGGACGAACGGTTTGGTCGCATCCCGCAAAACGCGGAGGACCCCATGTATGGCGGACGGTTTGCCGTCCAGTCCTACCTTGACCACCACGCGGACAAGTTGGCCAAGCGGTTCGACGCCAACAGTTACCTGGTGCTCACGCAGGCGATGCTCACACACGATCTGGGGCGTGATCGAGGCGGCATACGTGATGCACTCAAACTAATCAAGTGCCCCACGCTCATCGTCGCGGTGGATTCCGACCGGTTGTTCCTACCGCACGAGTCACACAAAATGTCTGCTCTCATTCCCGGCGCAGAACCCACCAAGATCCTGCATTCGGATTTTGGGCATGACGGATTCTTAATCGAATTCGATCAGCTTGCCCCGATGGTTGGTAAGTTCGTGCGCAAGCATGTTGGGGTCTAGTCTTCACGTAACCTCCTCACAAGTTGGCCTGTAGAAGAGCCATCTGGGACGTTTTGACGATTCAGATACCTTCCAGCAGTCGTACAGTGGAGGCATGCGAGCAGGAGTAGTTAGTTCATTCGACCCAGAAAATCCGCTGAACGGTCTGGACATCATTGATGTGCCTGAACCGGAAAGACGCGAGCACTGGACCACGGTTGACGTCAAAGCGGCGAGCATCAACCATCATGATGTGTGGTCTCTGCGTGGTGTGGGCTTGCGCGAACAGCAGCTTCCCATGGTGCTTGGGACCGACGCGGCGGGAACAACTCCAGATGGACGGCGCGTGCTCGTACATGCTGCAATCGGCGTAGACGGGCATGGAGTGGGGCCGAAGGAGCGTCGGTCGATTCTGTCAGAGAAGTTCCCGGGCACGCTTGCAGAGCAGGTGTCGGTACCGACCGCCAACCTGATCGATATCCCAGACGATATGCCGTTCGAGATCGCGGCTTGCCTGCCAACCGCCTGGCTCACGGCCTACGCCCTACTGTTCAGAGGTGCCGAACTCACTCCAGGGCAGTCAGTGCTGATCCAGGGGGCGGGTGGTGGTGTTGCAAGTGCAGCCATCATCCTCGCCCGTGCTGCTGGTGTCACCGTATATGCGACTTCCCGTAGCGCAGCCAAACTTCACCGGGCCGGTGAACTGGGTGCGATCCCCGTGGAACACGGCGAACGCCTCCCTCAGCGGGTTGACGCGGTGGTTGAGACCGTGGGCAAGGCGACGTGGAGTCACTCAGTAGCTTCCGTCAAACCGGGTGGCATCATCGCGATCGCCGGTGCCACCACGGGAGACGCCACGGCAGCGGAGCTCACGCGCATCTTCTTCCAGGAAATTCGTGTTCAAGGGGTTACGCTAGGCACACGCGACGAACTCACAGCCCTGGTGAACTTCGTGTCGCACAACAAGATCAGTGTGCCGATCGACTCGATCTACACCCTGACTCAACTGCCGCAGGCACTCGGAAAGATGATCGATGGAAACCTCTTCGGAAAAGTTGTGATCGTCATGGAGACTCAATGACCCAAGGCCCCTCATCCCGCGCAACCGGGCCACAGACTAACGCTCAAGAAACCAGCCACGCCGGGGAATCGTCGGAAATCGGTGTAGATCAACCGCACGGTGACCCGCACTCAGGCTGGACGCACGCGCTGAAACCACGCAGTTTCAAGGAACTCTTTGCCGAGCCCGGCGCTGACCTTGAACCCGCCATCTCACCGCACCGCGAATGGCGGACCGACGTGCTCGGCGAGGACTACAGATGCGCGACCATTGACCTAGGCGAGGACGATGAGGGGCCGCTTGAGGCGACGATCGTCAAATATCAGCCACACAGCTACCAGCGCACGGCACGCGCGGTGTTGTACATTCACGGCTGGTCCGACTACTTCTTCCACACCGAGACAGCGGAGTTCTGGCACGGGCAGGGCGCTTCCTTCTATGCGGTTGACCTACGCAAATATGGGCGCAGCTTACGCGAGGGACAGACTCCGGGCTACACAAACGATCTGAGCGTTTACGCTGATGAGATCTCTGCCTGCCTGGCCATCATCCGTGAGGAACTCGGCACGAACGTGCGCGTCATGCTTATGGGGCATTCAACGGGAGGCCTGACCGCCTCGTTGTGGGCGCACCACAATCCTGGTCAGATAACTGGCCTGGTGCTGAACTCTCCGTGGCTCGAGTTCCAAGGGTCTGAATTCATGCGTGTGCTCTCGCAGCCAACCCTTCAGCAACTCGCCCGGCTCAACCCCAAAGCGGGGATGCCCAATATCGATCCGGGCTTTTACACACGGGTTGTGTCCAAGGAGTTCGGCGGAGAGTGGCAGTACAACCCTGAATGGCGTCCAAACCCCTCCTTCACGGTGCGTCCCGGTTGGTTGAGTGCGATCAGCAGTGGTCATGCCGAGGTGGCCCGCGGACTCGATATTAAGGTGCCGGTGCTTGTCCTTGCCGCTGAGAAGACAGCTATCGGCGTGCGCTGGGTAGAGGCGATGCGCACCAGCGACACTGTGCTCGATGTGGATATGACCGTACGTAGGGCCGTGCAGTTGGGTGCCAACGTTACGATCAATCGCATCAAGGATGGCATCCACGACCTCGCGCTGTCACCGCGCCCCGTTCGCGACAAATACTACGCTGCGATCACGCAGTGGACTCTCGCATATGGCTGGAACATTTTGTAGGTTGTGTCTCCTGCCCGGCAATAACCCGACCAGCTAGGTGAGGTTTGGTTTAGGAGTCCCGCAGTATCTGTAGTATTCCAGCACGAGGAATCGGCAGCCAGGTGGGGCGTTCGGTGACTTCGTACACCGCCTCGTAGAGTGCCTTGTCGAGCACGAGCGCTTTGAGCAGGTTCCACTCTTCTGCACGGAGTTCGCCGTATCCGGCCAAGAAGGTTTCTCTGGCGGCCTGGGCCCACGCGTGCAGGACTGTGTGGTCGCCTCCAGCCATGTGCGCTGATCCTGCCGCGTAATCGAATGAGCGGAGCATACCTGCAACGTCTCGCAGTGCGAGGTCTTCGCGGGTGCGTTCGCTGAGCGGCCGCAATGGTTCTCCCTCAAAGTCGAGTGCGAACCAGCCCTGCCCCGGCACCTCAAGCACTTGGCCGAGGTGATAGTCACCGTGGATGCGCTGCAGTTCGGGCCACTGAGCCTGTTCCGTGGCGGCATAAATTGCCTCGATGGCTTCTTGATGGGCACGTAGTTCCGGCAGGTGGCGAATAGCGGTTCGTGCGCGTTCGGTCCAGTTCTCACGCAGGGTGTTGCGGCGTTCAATAGTTGCCGGGAGGGTAGGGAAGGCGCGGGCCAGTTCCTCGTGGAATGTTCGAGTCAGGGCTCCAAGTTCTCGAATTGAGTGGGCCATCGGCCCCAGTGTGCCGTTTGTGGTTTTGAGTTGCTGCCCGATGACCTGCCAGGCGTCGTGGGCGCCCTCAAGGAATTCTTGCGCGGTGATGACATCGGCGGTCCCACCGGTTCTGGTACAGGTCATGCGCACTGCCCCGTGTTGCTGCGGAACAGTGCCCGTGTGGTCAAGTGCGCGTTGCAGTTCAACATCGGGGTTGCGCCCGGCGGCTAGCACCCGAAACACCTTGACGATCACGGGTGCGCCCTCATCGAAGTGGTAGATGACGGAGGTGTTGGATTGCTCGGAGGTGAGCTTTGTGGCGGATCGGATCGTGCGTGATGTTCGATTCAGCAGGCCGATAAAGTGTAGTTCCCTATCTGCGGCACCGGTGCTTTCGAGCAATTCAAGCAGCGCACTCTGCCCTGCGGGGTGTTCTGCTGCGTCATACACGTTCCACCCATTGAACCTGCTGATCGCCCGTGGCGAATCCGTGTGCTGTGATTCTGCGCGTTCAGCGACAACGGGAACGTTGTAGTGAGCGGCTCCATCGCTTATCACGAGCCAGAGCACTTCGCGGTCCGCGGTCCGTGCAAGAGTTGCGTTTCCCGCGACAGTAAAGGTTTTCTCCTGACCCATGTACCAGCGTATCTCTGTGATCCACCCGCTGATCGCTGAGACTATCTCCTGAGGCGTCGGAGCCGACGACGCATGGGGCGTGGCACCCCCGATCAGAGCCGCCGAGGTCTGGGGGTCGGACTCGTCATACGCCATGGGATTGCCCTTCTGAGAGGCCTAGCGCCACATGTCAGTGCAGATCGTCATCTATCACACTGCCATGTTACCGATTAGTGGGCATCGCTCACCGCTATGTCATCGCTCGCTATCGCGGCGTCGCCCGTTTTGTTGGCGTTCAGTTCTGCGGCTCTCTGCGTTCGGCGGCGAATCATCGCTCCACCTACCAAACCGAGCAACACAAGCAATCCACCCCCGACACCCAGATACATCAGGAAACGTGCACTCTCAGCGCTCTGGGCCACGAGTCCTTGGTGCAGCACAATCGCCCCGATGCTGTCATCATCACCAGCGAAGTATCGTGTCGGTAACTGGCCAATAGGCTCCGCGAGCGTCCAGGCTGCAAGGAGCCCCGCGCCCACACCGACGAGGAGCCACGGCCTGCGCCGGGCAGAGGCAAGTCCGATGGCAAACGCGAGTCCAGCCACGACGGGCAGGATCAATCGGAGCATCTTACCGCTTTGATACGTGGTTTTCAGGTCCTCGACCAGGTACGCGTCTACGAAACTCACGTTCAGGTCAAGTTTCTCTATCAGGTCGTCCATGAGCGGCACGCCGGTGGATTCGGTCATCCAGGTGTCGCGGAAGCTGCCAAGATCAATATCGATGAGGTCACGCGCATTGTTGGTGGCGCCCTCGAGGGTGTCGATCATCGTGGTGTGCACCGAGGTGTTCGCTTCCATCCACGCGCTCTTCGATTCAGTCGCCGCAACGCGTTCCTTCACATATGGCGGTAGCCAAGAACTCATGAGTTGTTCAATCTGCGCTGGGGTGTTGAAGTTCCAGACATAGTCGTGGAATTCTTCCGGGAGTCGGTCATAGGCGTCGGGTGAGTACAGTTCGCTGTTCAGCATCTCGGCGAGGACTTCGGGCGGGTACTGTTCCCAGATCGCAGCGAGGATTGTCTGGGCGATCTGGTCCTGTAGCGCCTCTTCCTCGTACGCCTCGAAGGCAACGGCGGAATAGTTGGCAGGCTGGACAAAGGTAACCCACACACCAGACAGCACGGACCAGGCGATGAGCGCAAGCACCGTGACCACGCCACTGACCACTGCGATGGTGTTGCACGTGTACCCGAACCAGCGTGCTTTTCTAAGCCCGCGGACCATGTCTTTCACGTTGCGTCGAGTGGTGTCGTCTGCAACATCGGGCGAGAACTTGATGGCTTCTATCGGTTGTTGGAACTCCGAAAGCCCGGTTGTCTTTTTATCTGCCGACGATTCTCCACTTTGCCATGAATAGCTTGGGGTGGGTTCTGGACTGGGCGGGGTGGCAGGTACGCTGTTCGCTCCCGTCACAGGTTCAAGTGTGGCCTGCTCCGGCGGCTGTGGCGGAGCGTCAAGCACGGGAATGGCATGCGAGGGCGTTTCAGCAGCAGCCATTCCGGGAGGCGCAAAGCGCGAATAGTCCGTGGTGGCATCCTGCCGTTTCTCGTCTTCGTGACCGGCCATCGTTTTCCCAACGTCTACGGCAGCACACGACTGCCGGTGTTTTCCGCCTTCAACCACTAGAGGATACGTTACGGACAAAGTAGTGCAGCGGAGTGTAGGGGTTTCGCGAAGCAAACACCTACCGCAGCACAACGAATGCAGTTCGTAACCAAAACACATGGTTACGGACAAAGTAGTGCAGCGGAGTGTAGGGGTTTCGCGAAGCAAACACCTACCGCAGCACAACGAATGCAGTTCGTAACCAACAAGCATATGTCGTGAAGTGGTCAAATGTTACTGACGGGAACAAAGCCCCAGCACCATGTTAACCGCAGTTGTAGCGTGTTTCACCGAGGGTTCACGGATGCTGATCGCCGTGTGAGGAGGACCCGCCACGCGGCCGTGGCGATTGCCGTGACGATCAGAATCGCTACGCCGACAGGAACGCCGTAACCGAGACCCGCACTGGCATTGGTAACCGCCTCGTCGGTGATGTGCCGGGCGAGTTGGGCGGTCAAGGTGTCGCCGGTGAGCACGTCGGGCTGTGCGAGGGCAATGTAGAGTTCGATGATCGCCGGTGAGAAGGCCGACGCGATGAAGGCAAACCCCGCAGCGCAACCAACGAGCCAGCGCTTGTTCGACGGTGCCAGCACGAGTGCGGCGATCAACGCAAGCGCCCCGAGGATGGGGGCCCACGTGGACACGGAACCGATGACCGAGTATCCGGTCCGCAGGGCGTCTACCTGTTCAGCGGTCAGGATCGGGATCTCTACAGGATTGTCCTGAAGAGCCTTGCTCACTAGGGAGAGCACACGTCCGTCTAGACCACCGGTGTCCGCACTGTTGACAGCCGCGCTCAGGTCAATCGCGATGTCCTCATCTGCTGTGGCGGGCTTTTGCAGTGCTGCAAGCAAACTGGTGTGGGCCTGGCTGTTCGCACTGACCCATACACTCTGGAAGTCATCGGACGCGACAAACCCGTTGACTGCGGTGGTCAGCGCTGGGCGTAGGCGTTCTTCGAGTTGCGTGGCAATGTCACTACCCGTGACGCTGCCGATCAAGTCGTCGAGCGCTCCGATCCAGCTATCGCGCCGTCCTTCCAGAAGTGAGGACACGTCGACCCGTTCCAGGGCTGCGTTGGTCACCTCGTCGGCTACGGCCTCCTGGATATTCGGGTCTCGCCCGAGATCGCTGACGAGCGAGACATACGATTCCCGATCAGTGATCGTGTCGAAGGCCCATTGCGAGGCCAGGCCCAACGGGGTGGCAAGGACGCCGAGAAGCACGAGGGCCACCACGACCATTTCACGGCCAAAAGTGCGTCCGCCGATAGTCAAGCCATCCGATGTATCCGTGTTCGTAGTCCGCTGCGAACCTGTAGCCTTCTTTTCCGACGGATCCGGCTGTGCCGCCGACTTCTTGACGGGCTTCCTGCCTGGCGTAGATTTCGATGATGTCTTGGTGGTCACGCTCGTGGATGATGTGGCTTTCGCGCGTCCTGTGCCGGTCGATTCTTGTGTCACCTGAAACCTCCCGGCTGGGCCATATGCGTGCTAGCGGATACGCCTTACAGCGTACCCGCTAGCTGTGCAGGTTACTCGCCGCTGTCAGTTGTTTCACCTCGACGTCCAGGAAAACCACCAATACCGCTGCTGCCCTCGGTGATGGTCGTGGCGGTCACACCACTGTCGGTGCTCTCGCCCGTCGCGGTGATGGAGTCACCTACGGCGAGATCGGACACGCTTCCCTCCTCCGTCACAGTCACGGTGGTGTCCGAACCTACTGTCACCGTGGTGGTTTCTCCATCGCGAGTCTCAATGGTGATTGTGTCGCCGTTGATTTCGGTGATGGTTCCTGAGGTGAAGTTGCCGAACGTCCCGCCGCCCGCATTACCAGTGCCCTCGCTGCTCGGCTGTTCCCCTCCCGAGCCGCTAGGGCGGCTCATCCCGCTGGGACCACCACCTAAAAACGCACTGCCCGAGTCGTCGGCAGTCTTGTTGCCGACGATGAGACCACCACCGAAGAGCGCTGCGCTCGCCACTACTGCCACGAGCACTGAGGTCACCGTAATTTTCCGGCGCGGTGCCGGTGGTTCTGAGGTGGTGCCGAGGGTGGTTGGTGGGGCAGCCAGTAGGTCATCGGGGTTGTTGCTTGGCGACGATTCGGTTGCGTTCACGGGTTCACCCGAGCGTGGGAGGGGCTGGGTGGGGTCGGTGTTCTGAGACATCGGATGCCTTCCTGTTGTGAGTTGTGGGTCGCTTGAACTGAGGATTTTGTGGTGGGCGCTAGTCGTGCCGCAGCGCGTCCACGGGACGCATACGCGAGGCGCGAAGTGCCGGGTAACCGCCGAAGATCACGCCGATTGCGACGGATACCGCGAGTGCCAGGAGTACTGTCGACGGGACTATTTGCGGGGTAACGCCCATGATCGTGAAGCGCGAGCCAAGGTAGGCTGCTCCGACGCCGAGTGCTCCACCGAGTAGGGAGAGCAGGGTTGCCTCGATGAGGAACTGTGTGAGGATCGTTCCTCTGCGGGCACCTAGTGCCTTGCGGATGCCGATCTCGCGGGTACGTTCAGTCACGGTGACGAGCATGATGTTCGTGACGCCGATTCCACCGACCACGAGGGAGAGCGCGGCAACTGCCGCGAGCATAGAGGTAAACGTGTCGGTTGCCGAGGACTGTGCGCTGAGTAGTTGCGATTGCGCGCTGATCGTGAACGGGGCGTCGTCACTTGAGCTGACGCCCAACTGCTCGCTGAGGATGATGGTCGCCTCTGTCTGGGCTTCCGTGACGTCCTCGCTTGTGGTTGCCGTCAGTGTGATCGTGGACAGCGCACCGTATCCGGCAAGTGAGCGTTCAAGTCTGGTCAGGGGCATGACCGCAACGTTGTTCGTGGAGGTCATTCCCGAATCGTCTTTGGCGGCAAGTACCCCGTTGACGAGGTACGGGGTGGTGCCGACGATGACCTGTTGTCCGACAGGGTCGTCGGTTCCGAACAGGGTTTGTGCCAGTTCCGCTCCGAGCACGATGACCCTGCGGGAGGTGTCGTAGTCGTTTTGGGTGAATCCGATGCCCTGGGCCACGCTTGAGGCGGTGGCCTCAAAGTAGTTCGGGGTGGTGCCGATGATGCTCGCAGAGGTGGAGGTGGTGCCAACGCTCAGGGTTGCGCTGCTTGAGCCCTGTGGAACGACCGTGTCGATGTGCTCACCGCGTTCGCTTTCCTCGAGTGCCGTGACCGATTCCATCGTGAGTGCCTGCGATCTGGTCGCATTGGAGCCACCCGAGGATGAGGCGCGGACAGTCAGTTGCTGTGAGCCGAGCGAACCGATCTGTTCGGTGACGTCCTGTGCCGCGCCATTTCCAACGCCCACAAGCAGGATGACCGAACCCACGCCGATCAGCACACCCAACAGGGTCAGGAACGACCTCAACTTGTTGCTTGCCATGCCCCGCAGCGCGGAGCGGATGACTTCGAGGAAGCTCATGCCGCAACCACCTCGGCGCGTGAGTCGAACACGATTTTCCCGTCCTTCATGCGCAGGATTCGTCGGGCCCGTGCGGCAACCTCGTCTTCATGCGTGATGAGCACGATCGTTCGCCCTTGATCGTTGAGTCGGTCGAAGATGCCCAGCACGTCCGCGGTGGACTGTGAATCGAGGTTTCCCGTGGGTTCATCAGCGAGAATAAGTGCCGGGGCATTGACCAGGGACCGGGCAACCGCAACACGCTGCTGCTGTCCACCTGAGAGTTCGTTGGGCAGGTGTAGTGCGCGCTCGCTCAACCCGACCATGGTGAGAGCCGCTATTGCACGCTGTTTGCGTTCCCTCGCGGGGACTCCCGCATACGCCATCGGCATCTCGACGTTCCCCAGTGCGGAAACCCGTGGGATGAGATTGAACGACTGGAACACGAAGCCGATGTATCGGTTGCGGATCTGCGCCAGTTGGTTCTCGCTCATGTCCTTCACGTTGATGCCGTTGATCAGGTAGTCCCCCAGCGTTGCGATGTCGAGGCATCCGAGCAAGTTCATCATCGTGGACTTACCCGAACCTGAGGCACCCATGATCGCAACGTACTCGCCCTGATCGACCGTGAGGCTCACACCGTCGAGCGCTCGTACCTGCGAGTCCCCGTCACCGTAGTGCTTGTGCAGACCGTTGATCTGGATGACGCTCATCCGCGGCCTCCCCCACCGTTACCGGCAGGGAAACCTCCGGAGGGTGCGTTCCCTCCGCTGGGGAAGTTGCTGCCTCCCGGGAACCCTCCCGTACCGGTTCTGTCCTGGTTTGAGGTGGTCTCGCCGACTGCCGTGTCCACGGAGATGAGCAGGTTGTCACCCTCGGCGACCCCAGAGATGATCTCGGTCATCGCATCTCCCTGGACTCCCACGACCACATCCGTGACGGTTTGGGTGCCGTCATCGGACACGAGGGTCACCGTTCCCGTCGCGGTTCCGTCCTCGCTGGTCTCGGTGACTGTCACCGCTTGACTGAGCACTGCCAAGGCATCCTCGGCGGATGCGGTGGTCACGGTCAGGCTCGCCGTCTGCCCAATGCGGATGCTCGCCGGGACATCAGTCAGGGTGACGGTCGCACCGAAGGTCACCACGGAACCGGAACTCGTGCCAACTGGATCAACATGGGTGACCTCGCCAGTCAGTTCAACGCCCTCGACCGCGGGGAAAGTGACGGTCGCCTGCTGCCCCACCGCAAGGGCGGCCGCATCGGCTTCGTCGAATGACGCGTTGATGACCATGCTCTTCGTGCTGGAAATGGTGATGAACCCGGAACTGGACGCACCACTTGAGGATCCTGACCCGTCACCCGTTGTGCCACCACCTGAAGCCGACGACGATCCACTACTCACGGAGTCCCCCACCTCACCGTTGATCGCCGTGATCAATCCAGCCATTGGAGCAGTCAGGGTGGTGTAATCGCTCAGAGCTTTGGCCTCTTCAAGGGCCTCGGCTGCCTTGGTGAGGGACTTGTTTGCCTTTGTCAGCGCACTCTGTGCGCTCTCAACCTTTGACTGCGCGCTGGAGACCTGCTGCTTCGCCGAGGAAACCGAAGTCCCCGACCCAGATTGTGTGGAACTCTGCGTACTCGACTCCGAAGTCGAGGTTGTTGTCTGCTGTACGGAACT
Source organism: Timonella sp. (assembly GCA_031979385.1). Classification (GTDB taxonomy): domain Bacteria; phylum Actinomycetota; class Actinomycetes; order Actinomycetales; family Cellulomonadaceae; genus Timonella. Next base: position 114,857 of record DALZEF010000006.1, read on the forward strand.
GTCACCAGCCGTCGTGGTTTGAGTCGACTGTTCATTCTTCGCCGCCGCGGCGGCTTCTTTCGCGGCTGCCTTCTCAGCGGCAGCCGCTGCCTTCTCTGCGGCCTTCTGTTCGGCAACCGCCGTGGTGTAATCGGTTTTCGCATCCGCCAGATCGCTTTGCGCTGACGTTAGCGACTTCTTTGCCGAGGCCACCTCATCGGCCGCTTCCTCGTAGGTTTCCTGAGCCGCATCAATCGAGTCTTGCACCGAGTTACTGGTGAGCGTCGCAAGTACATCACCCTTGGAAACCGTGTCGCCAACCACGACATCGATTTCTTCGATATCACCGCTCACCTCGAAATCGACGGTACGGGTCTTCCCTGCTTCGATGTTGCCCTGGGCGGCGATCGTCGAACTGACGGTTGCCTTGGTCACTGACGCTGTGCGCACCGTCTGTTCCGATGATTCAGCACTTGCGTCATCGTACGGGGTGACAAACCACCAGACTGCGCCTGTGATCAGGATGAGGGTCGCGATGAGCGCCCCGTTGAGAATTTTTCGTGAGGCCATGCCCGCTATCTTGGGCAAACGGCCTATCTACCGCGTAAGCACAGCCTGTGAGCAACCTTAGAAAGTCACGGCACCGCAGTCGACATGGCATGGGCGGATACACATTCACGCGTATCCGCCCGATGCTATCCCTATGCGTTGCCGCCCGCGTTTTCTTCCGTACGGTCTTCCGTGGTGTTGTCGCCACTCGAGTTCCCGTCACTGCGACGGGAGTCACTGCCACCGGTGCCGTTTTCCGAACTGCGTGGACTGCTGCCCTGTCTGCTGCGCTCTCCATCACCGCCACGAGATTCTCCGCCGGAACGCGGTGTGGTCTCATCCGAGCCGCTTGGGCGGCTTACCCCGCTGGGACCGCCGCTGTGAGAGCGGGAAGGGGAGTCGTCGCCAATCTGCGTGCCTACGAGTAGGCCTCCTCCAAACAGCACGACGCCTGCCGCTGCCCCGGCGAGGGCTGTGACCACGGCTGGCTTTCTGCTGGGTTTTGCCACCGGTGCGGCGACAGGTTCCACAGGTGTCTCAGTTGGCGTTGAGGGTGCCGGACCTTCGGCAGCCTTCTCAGGCTCCTGTGGCTCGGGCGTTTCTGGGGTCTTGGTGTTCTCGGACATCGGATACCTTCCTGCCTGGACGTCATCTTGCCGCGGCTGCGGCGAGAGATTGTGTCCGTTATCGTGACTGGCAGGTCTGGCTGTCATGTGGGTGCTGACTGTGAGCATCCTTTGAAACAGCGAGCCCACTACACAGCCGAACTCAGCCCGCTCTAGGCTGAGTTCGTAGGATTTTGGCTGGGTTCGATCCATCCGCTATTTCAACTCGATGTGTCGAGCACCCGCTCTACACGTTCGACTTTGCCGTCGAGTTCACCCGTGTGACCCGGGCGAATATCGGCTTTGATCACGAGCGATACGCGCACTCCGCCCTCGCCAACGGCCTCTGATGCCCGTTTGATGACATCCATGCACTCGTCCCACTCCCCCTCGATGGTCGTGAACATCGCATCGGTACGGTTGGGCAACCCTGAATCACGCACGATCTTGACGGCTTTTGCGACCTGGTCGGTCACGGACTCACCTGCGCCAAGCGGCGCGACCGAGAATGCGAACAGTGCCATTTTTACCCCTTATGTTTTCCGACGATTCGGCAAGTTCCAGCCTACTCTCTCCTTCCAGCGCAGGTCGTAGGGCCCGCGAACGGGGTCAGGCGGTGAAGCGTCGGCAGCCGGGTACAAGAAGTTAGGGGACCATCGTCATCATGCTGGGTGAAACAATAATGGTGTGGCCAAAGATGTCGATAGGGTTCGCAACAGTCCCTATGGGCCAAAGGCGGCATCATGAAGCGTTTCTCCTCCCTCTCGATCTTCCATAAACTCCTCGTACTCGTTGTAGTCATGGCGCTTGGAGTCAGCGCGATCACGGCTGTTGCCGTGCTCCGCTCGGAATCCAGGATTATGCACGAACGCCGAGGAGCGACCGAAGCGGTCGTCCAGACCGCTCTCGGTACGGTCGAGTTCTATGGAACACTGGTGCAAGACGGCAGTCTCCCACTGGAAACAGCCCAGGAACGTGCGGCCTTGGCCATTGGGAAGATGCGATATGGCCAGGACAACCAGGAGTACTTCTGGATCAATGACATGGCTCCGGTCATGGTGATGCACCCCATCAGGCCCGAACTCGAGGGGCAAGACCTGTCCGACGACGTTGACCCCAACGGTAAACACCTGTTCGTGGAGTTCGTTGAGACCGTAAACGACCATGGCTCAGGGTTCGTTGACTACCTGTGGCCGAAGCCTGGCCACGATGACCCTCAACCGAAGATCTCGTATGTCGTGGGGTATGAACCGTGGGGCTGGGTCATCGGCTCCGGAATTTATGTTGACGATGTGCGCGGCGAGGCAGTCCAAGATGCCATCGGAATTATCGCTGCTGGCGCTGTCATCGTGGTTCTTCTGTTGGGCATTTCGTTGGTCATCTCACGCGGTGTTGTTCGACCCATCGATCATGCAATCACCGTGCTGTCGCAGGGCGATGCAGATGTTCGCCTTGAGGAGGGGTCAGGTCGCACCGAACTTGAGCGGCTGGCGATCGCCCTGAACGGCGCGCTGGACCGTAGCTCACACGTCGCGACACAGGTTCGTGCCGCATCGGCAGGTCTGAACCAGTCCGTCTCCTCATTGGTGTCGAGCGGCGATCAACTCATTGAGGCATCCGGTGAGGCCACATCGCGTTCTCACGCTGCCACTGAGGCAGCTCAGTCAGTAAGCAGTGGGATCGACACCGTGGCGGCAGGCACTGGTCAGATGGGAGCCTCGATCTCGGAGATATCCCAGAACACTGCCGAGGTCGCTCGCATCGCACGCCAGGCCGTGGAGGCAGCGGAGCGCACCAATCGCACCGTCGTGGCGCTCGGTGAGTCCTCGGCCGAGATCGGCGTGGTCATCAAGACCATCACGTCCATCGCCGAGCAGACAAACCTTCTCGCACTCAACGCGACGATCGAGGCTGCCCGTGCCGGGGAAGCTGGAAAGGGCTTTGCCGTTGTGGCCAGCGAGGTGAAGGACCTTGCCTCCGAGACCGGACGGGCAACGGGTGACATCGCGCAGCGGGTTGAGAGCATCCAGGCCGCTGTCGCTCAGGCCGCCTCTGAGATTGAGGACATCTCGACCGTGATCGGCCAGATCTCTGACTTCCAGCAGACGATCGCGAGTGCCGTCGAGGAACAGACCGCGACCACCGCTTCGATGTCCAGCACCGTCGCGCAGGTGGCGGAGAGTGGCCGCGATGTCGTGCATATCCTCTCGGACGTTCTCGGGGCCGCCGACCAGACCGCAGCACAGGTCGAGTTGATCCGAACCGCCGCCGACGAACTCTCGCTCATGTCCCGCCAACTGACCGATGCCGTCTCCGCAACCCATGATTGAGACGTCGGGTTAGTACATGGCTCCGGTGGTGGACCTGCGGACGTGAGAGCGGGCGTGCTCGACCGCCGGCGCGAGCTCGGTGAACAGATGGTTTGCGTGTCGCAGCGAGTTGACAACGCCCACTCGCTGGAAGATGTGCCGATGTTCCTTTCGAATGCCCTTGATCAAGACGGTGATGCCTTTGCGCTCAAGGACATCAACGAGTTCCGTCAGCGTACGAGCGCCAGTCGCATCAACAAGTTGTAGTTGGGATAGCCGCAAGATCACCACCTCGACGCCCTCGTATCGTTCGATGCGCTCAAGAATCCCCTCGGCAGCGCCAAAGAACAGCGAGCCCTCAAGCCGAAAGAGCGCAATCCTCTCGTCGCCGGGCTGCGGTTCACCTCGCAGTTCCTGACGGTGGATACCACTCGCCCGGCTGAGCGCCCGGAGAGCGAAGAAGGCGGCCGCTGCAATGCCGATCGCCACCGCGATGACCAGATCGAACACAACCGTGACAACGATCGTCAGGAAGAATACCGCTGCATCAGGTCGAGAAGCTTTTGTGACTTCTCGTATGGTTGCGGGAGAAACCATCTTTCCTGCCGTCACCATGAGAACACCAGCAAGAGCAGCGAGCGGAATCTTGGAAACCACCGTTGCGGCTAGGTATATGACCGCCAGCAACGCCAACGAGTGGATGATGGCCGAGAAACGAGTTCTGGCACCGGAACGGACATTGACCGCAGTACGTGCGATAGCGCCGGTTGCAGGCATTCCGCCAAAGACGCCTGATGCGAGCGAGGCCAATCCTTGACCGACCAATTCACGGTCAGCGTTGAACGGGCCGGTGTCTGCCATCGAGCCTGCCACACGTGCAGAGAGAAGCGACTCGATTGCGGCAAGGGCAGCAACCGCGAAGGCTGGACCGATGAGAGCGTACACGAGCGTGAAACTGAGTTCCGGCAGGTGCGGTGCGGGAAGTGAGTGAGGAAGTTCCCCGATGGTCTCAAGCGGCAGTCTGAACAGGGCAGCCACTACCGAGACAGCCACAATCGCGAGGAACGAGGCCGGTATCCAGCCATTGAGTCGGCTCAGCACAAGCATGATGACCGCAACTGCTATCACCACCATGACCGAGTAGAGTGCTTTTCTCGGGTCAGCCTCCGTCATCGATTGAATGGCTGCGATGACCGAGTTCGTGTGGTGGCCCTCGCCAGACACGCCAACGGCGCTAGGCACCTGTTGCAGGAAGATGATCACGCCGATCCCAACCGTGAATCCCTCGATCACGGGCCACGGAATATAACTCACGGTACGCCCGAGGCGCAGTACTCCGGCCACCACCAGGATGGTTCCAGCAAGGATACCGACGACGAGAACCGAACCCGCTCCATGCGTGGCCACTATTGGGGCAAGCACCACAACCATGGCTCCTGTTGGACCGGAGACCTGTACGTTCGAGCCGCCGAACACCGCAGCGATGATTCCTGCGATTATCGCGGTGATCAGTCCGGCCTCTGCTCCCACGCCTGAACTTACGCCGAAGGCCAAGGCGAGCGGGAGGGCCACGATTCCTACCGTGATGCCTGCAATGAGGTCGCTCTTCCAACTGGTGCGTAGTTCGCGATAGTCCGCTTTTGAGGGCAGCAGCGCACCGATGCTTTTCATGCTCTTACTCATCGTGTTTCCGGGAGTGCTGGCAGTTGTTGGACCGTTGACTGTTGTTCTTGTGAACTGCGCAGTAGTTCCGCAAGCAGTTGTCGAGCAACCTTGAGCAAGTCTGCCACCTGCGGGAAGGCCAGGCGATAGTAAACGATGCTGGCCCGACGCTCAGAGATGACGAGACCGTAGCGACGCAGCACTGAAAGATGCTGGGACAGGTGCGAGGCCTCGAGTCCCGTCTCAACGATCATGTCTGCGACGGATGCTTCATCTGTTGCGGAGAGTATCTCCAGAACGCGGATCCGGTACGGGTGGGCCAGGCCTTTGAACAGGTTGGCCTTGATCTCGTAGAGGGGTTGTTCACCCGTTTTAAACACCACGGTCTTCTTTCTAGCCAACACTGACTCAGCGAAATTATGAATTGATGAATCCATCATATCGTGAGTGTCTTGGGACCTTGCAGAACAAAACCTAGGACTGTCCGCTCCGAAGGCAGCGCTCGCTAGAGACGTTCGGCGATAACCTCGGACAGCGACTTGCCGCCAATGTCCATCAGGTCGGAGACCTGGGTGCGGCACGAGAAGCCGTCGGTCATGAAGATGTCGCCGTCCTGGGATTCGCGCAAGGCGGGCAGCAGCATGTTCTCGGCAACTGCCACGGAGACCTCGTAGTGCCCCTGCTCCATACCGAAGTTTCCGGCGAGGCCACAACAGCCGGACATGACCTTGATGTTGGCACCCGCGCCACGCAGCAGCGCCTCATCGGCCTTGTATCCCATCACCGAGTGGTGGTGGCAGTGCGGCTGGACCACGGCGGTGACGTCCGAGAGGTCGGGAACGCTCCAGTCCTCGGGTTTGGTGTCTGGGCTGGTCAACAGTTCTGCAACCGTGTGGGTGGCCTTCGCAATCGCGGCCGCACGGGGGTCGTTGGGGAACAGGTCAACGAGGTCGGAGCGCAGCACGGCCGTACAGGATGGCTCCAACCCAACGATTGGAATGCCGTTCACCGCGAACGGTCCGAGCACCGACATCAGGTGTTCCAACTGGCGGCGTGCCCCATCCAACTGGCCGGTCGTGATCCAAGTCAGCCCGCAGCACGCTTCATCTTCGGGGATGACCACGTCGTATCCGGCGGTGGTCAGCACCTTGAGGGCGGACTGCGGAACCGCGGGTGCGAGCGCGTCCGAGAACGAGTCGGTCCACAGCACGACGCGAGGTTTGCGGACAGAACCAGCCGGATCGTCGCCAATCCCCGCAGTGTCAGCGAGCGCAACGGAGCTCTCGCAGAGAGTTCCAGCGGACAATGCCGCTGCTTTGCCCTCGCGCTTCCACCACGCACTGAACGACTGTTCCGCGAACTGCGGGAACGAACGGCGCTGGTCCATGCCACCGACCCACGCCGCGAGCGAGGCGATTGGTTTGAATCCGAGCGCGAAGTTGGAGAGCTTCGGCATCTTCTTGATCAGGCGCAGCCAGCGCGGCAGCCATCCGAGGATGTAGTGCGCACGCGGACGCAGTCTGCCCTTGTACGAGTGGTAGAGCACCTCGGATTTGTACTGCGCCATGTCCACCCCGGCCGGGCAGTCAGACGAGCACGCCTTACACGAGAGGCACAGGTCCAGCGCCTCGTGGACCTCGGGCGACTTCCAGCCGCCCGTCACGAGCGTTCCGTTGGCCATCTCCTGAAGCACGCGGGCACGACCGCGCGTCGAGTCCTTCTCATCCTTGGTGGCCTGGTAGGACGGGCACATGAAGCCCGCGCCGTTGCTCATGTTGTCGGCGCGGCACTTGCCCACGCCCACGCAACGGTGAATCGACTTGGTGAACGATCCCTCGTCGTGCGCAAAGGAGAATCCACTGCTTGCGACGATGTCGCGCGCCGAGGGGCGACGCAGGAACCCATCAACCGGGTCCGGGTCCACAAGCACGCCGGGGTTGAGCAGGTTCTTCGGGTCGAAGAGGTCCTTGAACTGGCCAAATACCTTGATCGCATCTTCGGAGTACATGATTGGCAGCAGTTCCGAACGCGCGCGGCCGTCACCGTGCTCACCGGACAGCGAGCCACCATACTTGGCGACGAGGTGGGCGGCGTCGGTCATGAAGTTACGCAGCGGCGTGCCCGAGTGGTCGATGGGCATGTCGATGCGCAGGTGCACGCAGCCGTCACCGAAGTGGCCGTACGGCATGCCGTCCACGCCATGCTCCGCCATAAGCGCGTCCAGATCGCGCAGGTATTTGCCCAGTTGGTCCGGCGGAACCGCCGAGTCCTCCCAGCCTGGCCATGCCTGCTCGCCGCTTGCGGTACGTCCCGCAAGGCCCGCACCATCGGCGCGGATCTGCCACATCTTGGTGGCGTCTGGCCCTGCCGGATAGATTTTCGACGAGTCGGTGCCGCTGTCCTTCACGATGGCTAGAGCCGCGGCCATTGCCGCTTCGGGGGTTTCTCCCCCAACCTCGATCATGAGCCAGCCGCCACCAGGCGGAAGTTCCGGGACGTTTTGAGCGCCCTTCGCACGGCGCACCACATCGACCAGACGCGCATCAAGGCCCTCGACAGCCAGCGGCTTGTGTTTGAGCATCGCCGGGACCGCATCGGCGGCTTCGGCCATGTCGGGATAGCCGAGCACCACCAGAGTGGGCGCGGAAGCCATCGGGACGAGGCGCAGTTCCGCCTCAAGGATCGACACGAGTGTGCCCTCGGTTCCCGTCAGCGCGCGGGCGAGATTGTTGCCGTTCTCAGGCAACAAGTGCTCAAGCGAGTAGCCCGAGACCTGACGCCCAAACCGACCAAGTTCCGTGCGCAGGAGAGCCATGTTGGCTGTGACGAGTTCTTCGAGCCCACTGATGCGGTCCACGCCCTGACCGTCTGGCCCCGCAGTGAAACGTCGGCCAAGCCCGTCGATCACGTCGAGGGACACGACATTGTCTGCGGTCCGGCCATAGGCGACGGCGTGCGGGCCACAGGCGTTGTTGCCGATCATTCCACCGAGCGTCGCACGGTTCTGCGTTGAGGGATCCGGACCGAAACGCAGCCCATGCGGGGCAGCTTGCTTCTGCAGCGTCGACATGATCGTGCCCGGTTCAACGCGGGCGGTCTGCGCCTCCACGTCGATCTCCAACACCCTGTTCACGTGCCGGGAGAAGTCGATGACCACGCCAGGGCCGATTGAGTTTCCGGCGCAACTTGTACCCGCTCCACGCGTGGTCAGTGGAACACCGAGATCACGGGTCACGTTGATCGCCGCGAGCGCATCATCCGTTGACTTCGGGATGACCACAACCTGCGGAACCACACGGTAGTTCGATGCGTCCGTGGAGTATTCGGCACGGCGGATCCTGGCGTCCGACACCTCGCCATCCACCGCTTTGCGCAGTGCATAAACGAGTTCGGAGCGCGCTGCGGTGTCCTCAAGGGGGGCGTTGGGGTTCACATCAAGCTGCGTCACACCCGATATTCTCCCATCCTTCACCAGCGCGCGGCGTCAAGTTCCCATCCACCGGAACACCTCAAACGCTTGACGTTACCTTTCGTGAAATATTCAGGCCCAATGGCCCACGCCGTTGGGACGGTCCCGCGCACGCTCAACCCGGCTAGCTCAAACAACGAGCCCTCACCTCGATGGGGTCGAATTGATCCACCTACCCACATAAATAATGCTCACCCGGACCATTTTCGCCCCTTTGAACCGCAGTGGCAGGTGAGCCGATGGATCAAGGTGAAGGCTCGTCGCCAATCTAATACGACCGCCCTCCCCCATTGACTCTGCATCGACCCAATAGGCGCATGTGCGCCTGGAAAGCTAGGGTGGAAAGGGTGAGCCCGCTTTGCGCCCGTGGCGGTTCACTGTTCGCAGCCGATCCCGGCCCACGCTAGAGAGGACCGCTCGCCATGTCTCACAGCCCGCGCATCACAGCCTCACTTCTGATGGCCTCGGCCCTGCTGTTAGTCGGATGCTCCACGGAAGGCAGCCCAACGCCACCGGTGACAGTCACCACGGAACCAGAATCGACCGCCACCACCACAGAAGAAGAGCCCGAACCAGAGGAGACAACACCCACTGGACCGCTCGAACCTGAAGCACTCCTGACCGGGCTGGACGCGCCGTGGTCCATCACGTTCCATGAGGACACCACACTTATCAGCGAACGAGACAGCGCCATAATCCTAGAGGTCACGGAGGCCGGTGACACCCGTGAGGTAGGTGTCATCTCAGGTGCGCAGGCTCGCGGCGAGGGCGGGCTGCTGGGCATCGCGGCTCACACTGATTCGCTGTACGTGTACTACACAACCTCTACCGACAACCGGCTTGATCGCTATCCCCTGACCGGTAATCCCGGCTCCTTGAGCCTTGGTTCGGCGGAGACCCTGCTTGAGGGCATCCCTGCTGCCAATGTCCACAACGGCGGACGCATCGCGTTTGGTCCGGACGAGAAACTGTACGTGACCACGGGTGACGCGGGAAACACCAGCACCTCGCAGGACTTGGGATCCCTGGCCGGAAAGATCCTACGCCTCAATCCCGACGGTTCAGTCCCAGACGACAACCCCTTCGATGACTCGTACGTCTACAGCTACGGCCACCGCAACCCCCAGGGCATAGCGTGGGCTGAGGATGGCACCATGTACGCGAGCGAGTTCGGGCAAAACACCTGGGATGAACTCAACGAGATTCAGGCCGGTGGAAACTACGGTTGGCCACAGGCCGAGGGCATCGCCGAACACCCCGACTACATCGACCCGCTCCAGCAGTGGGCCACTTCCGAGGCCAGCCCCAGCGGTATCGCCATCTTTGACGGATCGATCTTCATTGCGAACCTGCGCGGCGAACGGCTACGCGAGGTGCCACTGTCGGATCTTTCCAGTTCGACCGAACATTTCGTGGGCGAATACGGGCGCCTGCGCGATGTCGTTGCGGCACCTGACGGAGACCTGTGGTTCCTCACCAACAACACCGATGGGCGTGGTGAGACCGGTCCAGACGATGACCGTCTCATCAGGTTTAGACCCTGATTTCAGTTGGGACCTAGCCCGGCATGAGTTGTAGTGACTCGTCCTCGGAAGTCTCACCAGCAGGGGTCGCCGGGTCGCACCCACAATCGGTGCCGGAGGACAGTCCGCCGACATACAGCGCAAGACAGATCGCGCCAACAAGCGCGACCACAACTCCGAGCATTCCCTTGGCGCCCACGCGTACGTCCAATCAGGTGGCCAGTTGAGTTCTTCCCACTCTATGTTTCAAACCCGTTGGTTCCTACAGCCGCTTCCACATCAAATGTGTCTTCGCCATGGTTACTAGTACCAATTCCCGATTGCCTTCTACCTGCCTGTTCACCGCTAATGTGGAGGGGGTTTATCAATCTGTTACTAAATTCTTGAACGGTAGCCTGAGGAACGCCTGACCGGTTCTCTTCAGTGCATCGCGCGTAGAGGCTCTCTACGCCAAGAACTCAACGATCGGGGCATCCATGAGTAGACGGCACGCACGCATACACAAGACTGCGGTCTGGCCGGTGTTCATGATCATGCTGCTCGTACCGGCATTCATGGCCGGAGCGTTCGCGTTTGTTGACATCAGTGAACGTTGGATCGCCAACGCCGAGAACGTCGACTTCCCTGGCGGATATGCCGCTGCTCGTCAGCCGTTGCCAACGTCCGCAGCCACGGCATCTCGGAATCTTGAACGGCAGCCGCAACCGTCACCCTCAAGTTCACAACCTGATCCCACCGCCCCTACCCTGCCCGAGGGCGTTGACGGATTAGGTGCATCTGCCAGAGCCGCCGTAGCGGAAAAACAACCAGACCCGGCAGAGCCCTCGCCTGAGACGCAGACCTCTGAGACGCAGACCTCTGAAGCGCAGCCAGAGAAAACCAAGGATCCCGCGGAAAAGGAACCCAAGGCAACCACAGCGGCAACGGCAGAGCCAACCCCGGAACAGACCACTTCGCCGGACTCGGTCGCCCCTGCGACAACGGTTATCGACACCTCCAGCAAAAGCGCAGTGAAGTCCGCCTACAACAAGATGGTGGCGCAAAACCTCATCACAGAGAAACAACCCACGGTGAGCGAATGCTCAGTTGCCGCGACCTCCTCCGATACCCGCGCGAGAACGCTTGATGCCATAAATTTTTCCCGGGCGCTGGTAGGGCTTTCACCCGTGACATTCTCGGACGAGTTCAATTCGAAGTCGGAGCAGGCTGCTCTCGTTCAAGCATTGCAGGGACATCTGAGCCACACCCCATCGCCGGGTGACTGCAACCTCACAGTCGGGGCGGAAGCCTCTGGACAGTCCAATCTCTCCATGGGCACCCACGGCGCCCGCAATATCCTCGCCTACCTGGAGGACGGTGGCGAACACAATGCCGCAGTGGGCCACCGTAAACACATCCTGAACCCAGGTCAGCAGCAGATGGGTGTCGGATACGCCGGCAACTATGGGGCTCTCTACGTGTTCGGTCCAACCTCGGCCAAGAACCCCACTCCGGAGTGGATCGCCTGGCCAGCCGCTGGTTTCTTCCCAGCAGAGATGGAACCAAATGGTCGTTGGTCATTCACGACAACCGCTGCGGACGCAGACTTCAGTGCCGCCACGGTCACGGTGACCCGGAGATCCACCACGGTAGAAGCAGATATCATCCATCGGGATGGAAGCGGCGCGCGCTATGGGGATCAGGTTGGCGTCACCTTCACTGTTCCCCAGGACATCATCGCACTCAACAGCGACGGACGGGCCAACGTCACGGTAACGGTTTCCGGCATACGCTCTGGTGGAAAAGAGGTTGCCGCCCAAACCTACACCGTCAAACTGTTCGCGGCACAATAGTCCTCGCATACAAGGGTCCGGTTCCCTCCCTAGGGAACCGGACCCTTTTTGCGCCCAACAAGGTTGCGCCCCTGACCAGCGGTGGAACCATACCCTTAAGACCCCTAGCCGTAAATCAGGGGCAGTTCAGGGTGTTACCGGACAGACGCACAAGACCTCCACATTCGAAGATCGAAGCAGCACCATTTCTCCATCCCACGCTCACGGGGCAGATCACAACCGCGAGCGCCCCACCAGCTATTCGATCTATGAAAGGTTCACCATGACTTCCCACGTCATCCTGACAAACACGGCGGTCACAGACCACCCCGCAACAATGCCTTCCCCCATTGCAACAGCTCGCGGTCTGAGCAAGACCTACGGCAAGAACAGCGGGCTCGTCCGGGCCCTCGATAACGTTGACGTGGACCTGGCTTCCGGCCAGTTCACCGCCATCATGGGGCCTTCAGGGTCTGGAAAATCGACTCTCATGCACTGCCTGGCAGGTCTTGACACCCCAACGGATGGCACGATCACGCTTGGCGAGCACACCATTACCGGCCTCAAGAACCGGGCGTTGACCAAACTACGTCGCGAACGGATCGGATTCATCTTCCAGTCATTCAACTTGATCCCAACCCTCACCGCACGAGAGAACATCACCCTCCCGCTCGACATCGCACGTAGGCCGCTGGACCGGGAACTGTTTGACAGGGTGGTGCGCACGGTTGGCCTGTCCGACCGGCTCAGCCACCGACCAGCAGAGCTCTCAGGTGGTCAACAGCAGCGTGTCGCGTGTGCGCGCGCACTAGTGGCCAAACCCGATGTCATCTTTGCCGACGAACCGACTGGGAACCTGGACTCGGCATCAGGGCGCGAGGTGTTGAGTTTCCTACGTTCATCTGTCGATGAGTTGGGCCAGTCGGTAGTCATGGTCACCCACGACCCGGTGGCCGCCTCATACGCACACCGCGTGCTGTTCCTTGCAGACGGGAAGATCGTGCACGAGTTGGACGCTCCAACACCTGAATCTGTTCTCGCAGTGATGTCCCGGATCGCCGCTCCAGCAGGCGCCAACGACGCGCACGCATCGGACGAGCCAGCCGTCGAGGTAACCGGCGCAGGGGCTGGTGCCTGATCATGTGGAAGATCGCCCTGCGCTCCACGCGCTCTCGATTCTTGAGTTTCTCCGCTGCGATTCTGGCGGTGTTTCTCGGTGTCACCTTTGTGGCAAGCACAATGTCACTACGTGAGGTGCTTGCCACGACATACAACGAGGTCATCGACACAGGAATGGTCGCGGCAGCCTATATCCAGGCCGACGGAGATACCTCCAACATGGTCACCGGGACCGGTGACCCCACCATCCCCCTCTCGCTCAAGGACGACCTTGAGCAACTTCCTGGTGTCGCCGCGGTGGTCCCCGACTTCGTGGGAATGGTGGTGCTCGTCAACAAGGACGGGACTGCGGCAGGAACAGCCAACGGTCCACCGGCGCTCGCATACGCCGCCTATCCCACACCCGCCGATGACATGATCGCCGGTCGGATGCCTCAAGCGGACAACGAGATCGCTTTGATCGACACGACCGCTGAAAAATCGAAGTACGAGATCGGAGACACCGCAACCGTGCTCGTAAACGGTGAGATCATGACCTTTGACGTCGTGGGGATCATGAAATTCGGTGCCGCGGGTGGCGCCTCGGTAATGATGATGAACCCGCCTTTTGCCGAACACACCTTCGCAGCAGATGGACTGGTGACATCAATTGGCATCTTCTCCGAAGCGCAGGGAGCCGGCACTGAGTTCAAGATGCTTGACCATGGCGCGGAACAAGACTTCATCTCCACACTCAACAGCACGGGTCTCGCGGAGTTGATCGAAGGTGGTACGGGACAAGGGCCCGACCACACCGTGGTTACTGGAAACGAAGCACGCGACATCGCCAAAGAGGGCGTGACCGAACAGATCGGCTTCATCACCTCGTTCGTGCTCGTGTTCGCGGCGCTCGCGGTTGGCGTGAGCGGATTCGTCATCGCCAACACGTTCGCGATGGTCACCCGCCGCCAGCAGCGTGAGTTCGCGATGCTACGTGCCATTGGCGCCTCATCAACTCACGTATTCACGGTCGTGTCCGTGCAGGCCATTGTCATTGGAGCGATCGGCTCAGCCCTTGGAATCGGTGCCTCGGCGCTGTTCTTGCAGGCCCTACCCTCGATCTTCGCGTCCATCGGAATGGACATGTCCTCCAATGCATCGCTGTCCACCTCGACGGTACTCATCGGGTTCACAGTCGGCGTCGGAGTCGCCTTTGCATCAGCGGCGATCTCGGCGCGCCGTGCGGCGCTCATCCCTCCGGTTGAGGCCATGCGCGAGGTGGCGGCACCCGCACTCAACACCTCTCGGCTACGCACGATCGTCGGAGCTGTGGTGGCGGTGATCGGAGCCGCGGCTGCCACGTCCGCCATCGTCGTTGCACGGGGACAGGACGACATCACCACCTCTGGGCTCTACGGCGTGGGTATCCTTGCCGTGTTCGTGGGCATACTTGTGCTTGCGGCCCCGCTGTCGCGTCCGTTCGTTGCGCTTCTGGCTAAGCCGTGGAATCGGCTTGGCCGACCCATCGTGCCTCTCGCATCGGGTAACGTGCAGCGCACGCCAAAGCGCACGGCTGCAACTGCGAGCGCCCTCATCGTCGGGGTGACGCTCACAAGCGCGGCGGCAGTGGTGGCAGCCTCGGTCAACGGGGCAATCGGTGATCTGGTGACCAAGGAGATGCAGGCGGATTACATAATCCAGTCCCAGACCTTCCACATCGCCCCGTCAGCGTATGAGGCGTTCAAGGACATTGATGGCGTTGAACAGTTTTCGACCTTCGCCGCGGCCGTCGTGGAAATCGATGAGTTGGCCCCGACGGCGCAGGACTCGAACGCTCAGGCAACGTTCACAGGAAGCGAGAAGCAACTCGAGATCGGGGCAACCGAGCCTGAAACCATGGGCTCCGCGTGGACTACAAACGTTGTCGCTGGAAGCCTCGATGCGGTTGCTCACGGACAGGCCATCGTGCAGGAGACCACTGCCAAGGACAACGGTTGGGTACTTGGTGACACCCTCACGCTCACGGGAGCCACTGGCACGACCACGGTGGAGATCGGCGGTGTCATCAACTCTGTCGGGCTGGGAATGCCAGTGATCGTGAATCTCGATACGCTGCACGATCTGGTTCCGTCTGATCAGGTGCAACTCGCCAACGTCATGCTCACCCTGGCTCCGGGCGCTAATCCTGACCAGGTGCGCGCGGAGATCGTGGAGATCGCCAAGCCGTACCTTGTGCTCTCCGTGTTCGATCAGGATGAGTTCCGTTCGCAACTCACGGGCCAGGTCAATCAGATGCTCGCAGTCATCTACGCACTGCTTGGCCTGACTGTGGCGATCGCGATTCTCGGAATCGTGAACACGCTCGGACTGGGCATCCTTGAACGTACCCGCGAGATCGGCCTGCTTCGGGCGATCGGCCTCTCCGGTTCGCAACTGCACTCCACGATCACGCTCGAATCGGTGCTCATCGCATCGTTCGGTACGCTCGTCGGTCTGGGACTCGGCGTTGGCGTCACGCTCGGTATCCCCACGCTGTTCAAGGACATGGGCTTCACCGAGTTGGTTATCCCGTGGCAATCACTTGGCGTCATGGTCGTTCTCGCCCTGGTGGTTGGGATTCTGGCAGCAATCTGGCCTGCAATCCGCGCCAACCGCATCCCGGTGCTGACGGCGATCAGTTCCGACGAGTAGACACCACCCAGCCGCATCTCACGGCACCGTGGGTTCTAGCGACCGGTTGCAACCCATCGATGGGCTGTTTTTCGTCCGGGTGCACACACTTTGTGTGTGCACCCGGACGTTTTTTGCCCCATCGGTTTCGCGAAGTGAGCCTACGCATCCGCTGCCATATAGGTGGGGGCCGGGACTGAGCGCCGAGACACGGGCAAGGCAATCCAAGACCGCCCTTCTGAGAGGTATCCAGGCTCTGTGCGCCGGGGAGTCGTCGTCAATCAGGAAATGGGGAGGACTGACGTACTAAAACCGCACGACACAGGTCCAAATGTGCCATTTCGGGCACGAAACGAATCTATGATTTGTTACAGGACATCATCACCGCGATGTAGCGCCGATGCACCCCCACTCGCAACACAACTGACCGGCTCGTTTTCATCAAGAAACACACCTGATTGGTCGATAGATAGGGCATGCACAGCACTCAGCCGCTACCCGAGGAGAACGTCGTCAACGGCGCCCCTCTCACTCGTCGCGCCCTGTACGCTGTCCCCAGTACCTCGGCGAGCACGGAGCAAACTCGTCCGCGCCCATATGCAACGTCCCAGTCCGCACAGGAACAGGCTGATAGCCGCCGCTCGCTGCACCGTTCGGTTCGCGAGAGCACCCGACCGATCTCCACTGAATCGGCTGCAAGCGCGCAGTCGGCTTCATCGGCACCGCCGACCCGTGCAGTGGCGACCCGCTCATCCGCACCGGACACAGGCGTCTCAGCGGTCTCCGTGCCCCTGCGTCCTCGACCGCACACATCCTCGATCCCGAGCGTGTCAGGGCCGCTGCGTCCCCGCCCGAACACGTCGGCCATTCCCATCGTTGATGGACCTACCCGATCCAGCCAGCGTCGTGCAGCCCAATCACCGGCCGAGACCTCGTCAACCGCCCCGTCTCAACCAGTCCGCGAAACTGAGCAGTCGCGCCAACGTATGCGACCCCGCCCGCAGCCCAAGGTCTTCAATGTCGAGGACTACGGACCGCTGTCCCCTGAATCTGAAGATCTCACCTCCGCTCAGGCTGAGAAACCACTCGCACTGCGGGAACCGACCCTCGCAGAACTCATGTGGCTCCAGGAGATGCGCTACCACCTGCGCAACCCCAACGAACCACCGCTGACCGTTGAGCAACTCAACAAGACCTACAACGACTACTGCTCCGCCTGGACCTCCGTGCCGCGCAAGGAACGCTGGGACCAGTGCTTCGCGGTCACCTCGATCGGCATCGCCATCGGTGACATCATCGCGGAATCGTCCGTGGACTGCCAATGGATGGTCTCGGACACCGACAAGGGGGTCATCTTTGGCGTGCGCGACAGCGTCCGCAAGGCCACCTACTTTCCCGTCGACGCCGTCAACCGCCGCTGGATCGCCGCGAAGCTCGACTGGATTCCAGGGTTCATCCGCAACGCAGTCGGTCACGCGCACTAGCCGTCTTCCACACCCATTTGGTTTTATTGACGACGAGTCTAAACCTTCCCCTCCACCCCGCTCTAGTCCGTGGTTCGGCTGTGCACCAAGCGCACAGCACTGGGCTCATACCGGTGCCATCTGGTCGTGTTACTGTCGGTCGCACACGACAACGGCTGGGTCGAGAGGTTCCCTCTCAACCCAGCCGTATCGTCGCCTATCAGAGCGTTGGGCGCATAGTCAGCGGCTCGATGTTGGACTGAAATCTAGCCCCTCATCCGCAACCGCAAGAACCTGATAGGTTGCCCCGTTCGTGGCGTTGAACTCCCATACCGGCAGCAAGTACGTACCATCGCCCTCGCCGATCTGGGCGACCTTGAGCGTGCCCTTGGTCAGGGTCACAGTCCCGACACTCCAACTGAACTTCATACCGGGGCTGGGTGCTGGATGCGCCTTTGGACCTTCCTTCTCACCGACCTCCTCGGACCGATCAAACTCATAGACCTGCTGGTCCCAGTCCGTCGGATAGTTCATGTTCGAGACGCCAAAGTGTGGATCATTCAAACGGTCAACCGCTTCCTGCTGCGACACAACCTCATACTCTCCAAGGTCCACGAGTTGTGCGAGGGAACCATACACCGAGAACAGTGTGTCGCCGCTAAAATCGAACTCCCAACTACCGGCCCACGACTCGGGTCGAAGTTCGTTGAGGGTCGCACGCACCTTCACCGTCTTGAGTTTCTTCTCACCGCCTGCCGCAGCTTTCTCATCGCCATCTGTTGGGGCCACCGCAGGCTCGATCCACGTCCAGTACTCGTGCTCTGTAGCGTCAAACGTGTAGCGATCCGTGTCTACACCGAGTTCCGTCATCAGTTCCTTGGCACGTTCCAGGCTTGCCTCAAAGTTAAGGTTCGCCTGCTCTACGAGCTCGTGCTGAGTGCCAAAGTAGAAGCCGCCGGTACCGTCACCTGAGAAATTCAGGTAGGTCGAGTCCGAATCATTGACGTAAAACGAACCCCACTCCTGCTTTGTCGTCCCCTTGACGCCGAAGACCTCCTTCAGTTTCTCGAAGGTCTCCTTCTTGACCGCAGCCCGCTCATCAAAGCCGTATGCAGTTGCGGTTTCACGGGTACTCGACAGGCCCTTTCCCTCAAATCGATTACGGAAAGTGTCACGGAACGATGCAATGGCAGCATCAGCACTCGTTTGCCCGCCCTCAGCCCGTGCCGTACTCGCGCCATCCATGCCGCTGTAGCTGTCGCGGCCACCTCCTGTCAGCGGCTGCGACGCAGCATGGTCAGTCTCAGCGGCTTCTTCGGTCGCCTCTTCAGGGCCTTCGTTCAGGGCGGTGCCACTGGAATCAAGTTCCACGGTGCCAGCATCCTCAGACATCAAAGTCACATGCTCTGCCCCCGAACTCGACCCGCCAAAGGCGTCAAAGCGCAGACCTCCATTAGCGGCGGCCGTGGCGCCTGCGCCCACGATGAGACTCGTAATGGCAACGCTCGCGGCGATCTGGCCCCATGCCAGTGGGCGGCGCTTGCGAGACTCCAACGGCACGACCTCTGAGATCGCGGCAGTTTCTTGAGACGGGCCGGCGTGCGCAGACTCGGAGCCCTCTGAGACTTTTGGGGTCTCTTGGGCTTCCTGACCGTCTAGGGTCGTCTCGACTGCTTGCGGGAAGTCGTCGCTCAAACTCGCCTCCGGCAGCCGCTCTTTCAGGTTGGCGATCAGCGAGGATTCATCGAACGGCAAACCATCGGCTGGGTCTTGGTCAACCAGTCGGTCAAATTCGTTACGTGGTGTCTTGGTCATGGCTACCTACTCAAATTTCTGTAGTGCAGTGGATGAGCAACAGGCTCAAAGTGTGTCAGTGGCTGCGTTGGTGTTCGCGCCAGCATCGGTGGATTCATCGGAGAACAGTTTCGAAAACCGCGCACGCGCCCGGGACAGCGCCACCGCGGCTGCATTGGGGCTGATGTCGAGGGCTTGTGCGATCTGTTCGCTGCTCTGCCCCTCCCACGCCGCCAAGATAAGTACCTTGCGGTCCTTCTCGGAGAGCCGGTAGAACGCCGAACGTAATGCAGCGTCCTCAATCACATAGATCGCTGGATCAGCATCATGGGCTATCTCAGGGAACTCTTCAAGCAGAACCGGTTTACGCTTGCGGTTGTAGTTTGCGATCAAGAAACCTGCGGTCTTGTACAGCCATTGCAGTTCTAGACCTTCAGGTATTTCATCGCGCTTGCGCCATGCGGTCGCAAAGGTTTCCGCCGTCAGGTCTTCTACCGCATCTGATGAGGTGCGTCGATATATGTACCGTTGCACCAACCTGGCGTAATCGGTGAAAAGGCGGGAAAACCATTCCTCCGTGACGGCCGGACGCAGCGGAACAACATTCGCTGACGTATCGCCTAGCGTGGGCGGTATCGTGCTACTCATCTTGTGCTCCGTTGGTATTCTTCTTCGCGCGCTGTCCAGCGAGTTCGTATACGTTTGACGGTACTGTACCTGCTGTCCAAAGCGCTCTACACCACGCATATGTATTACCGACCGCTCGACTTACACCATTGAGCCGAGCTTTTGTTCAATCGTCTGGCTGGGAGCCTTGTTCTCTCCGTGCCGCAACTCCGAACCGCCCATCCGGTCAGATGCCCGCATAGTCCTATGTACACACAAGAATGGGGCGGTTAGTAGTTCTGACTGCTACTAACCGCCCCGGGGTTCCGCACCCGATCAATTCCCTAACATCATCTCCATGGGAAGCCGCTGTGAACCGTGCAGGGGAAACAGATTCACTGTGGTCGATTGAGTGAGTGCGGAGGACTTTGCCAGGCCCTCCTTGTCTCTAGGCCTGGTTTGGTGTGGTTCGGGCTCTAGTCCTCTCGGGTCTTTCCGTAGTAGTACCTCGTAGCGACTCCAGCGATCCCGAGTGCAACTACAAGGCCCGCTAGGCCAAGAAGGACAGGGTTTGCTCCCGTTTGAGCGAGGCTCGCAACCGCAACCGCCTGAGCGGGCTCGCGGGATCCTTCGCTCTGCGGTTCCTCAACCGTGATGTCGTCATCGACGACAACGTCGTCATCTACATCGATACCTTCGCTGGTGTTTTCACGCCATGAGGTAAATGTTGTTGGTGTCTGGTTGAACGAGGGATCGATAAATCCGTCCCACTCTGCGTCCTCAGGTTCCTCACCCGGACTCGCGGATGGATCGACGCTTCGGTCAGTGGTCACGACTGTTGCAGCGCGTTTCGCGGTGACTGGGCCGCCGTAGAGAAAGATTGGCTCTTCCTGATCTGGAGACTCATAGACCGTTGCCGGGCCTAGGACAACTCCGATACCGCTCTCGTCTGCAACCGCGTCGGCTTCGCTCGGCGCTGTGTATGCCCGCGTCTTGGCTTGCGGCGTCTGTTCGTCTTGGGCTACCGCCGCCACGGCTTCCTCTGGCCCAGTCGGCTCATCCTTGCCTGACGGTTCCTGTCCAGGTCCGTGCGTCTCGTCTTCTGCGGAGGCTTGTGTCTCAGCGGTGGAAACTGTGGTTCCGGTGAGGCCCTGGTCCTCACCGCTGGTGCTTTCAAGAACGCTGAATTCGTTTCCCTCATTGAGGATGTCTGAACCAACCGAGGAGTCTGCAATCACGCCAGTGTAGGCACCTGACGCGTCCTCGACCATGGTTGCGCCTGCCTGCGAAACAAGTGCCACAGGCAACAGTGCAGTGAGCGCTAACACCACTGTGTTTCTCACCAAAGCGCGCGTCGACTTCAACGAATATCAACTTTCCTTATGCACACCCCAAAGATGCGGCCCGTGGGGTGAGGATTTTAATCTGCCTACTTAAGTAAAAACGTTTTACCCGAGACGCGAAATGGTGAGCCTTGCACGGTCCATAATCCCCGGATAGTACTACCCGAAAAATCTGTGTGTCGCTGCTGATGAAACCCACAGATCGATACCAGTACACACGATGCCCGCATGCGTAGACCCATGTGAACACCCAGCGGGTACGAGGATTGAGAAAACCCCTAGCCAGATCACTGACTAGGGGTTTTATTGAGCCGCTTACCAGAATCGAACTGGTGACCTTTTCATTACGAGTGAAACGCTCTACCGACTGAGCTAAAGCGGCCGGCTTCTCCCACACCCGGAGCGGATCACTGATGTGAGCGAAGAACCGAGATTACTCTACCGACTCCGGAGGATGGAACGCAAAATTCCGGAGTGTGACTGCACTCACTCGCCAACAAGCACGAATGGGTACGCTCACGAACCGCTGAAACGTCAGCCTGAGGAGGGGTCAGCCACCGCAGTTCGGGTCGCTTGATGGCACAGTCCCATCGACAAAGAAACTGTCCACGACATTAAGGATGCACTCGTTGCCCATGCCGTAGGCGGTGTGTCCTTCACCGACGTTGGTGACGAGGAAACCGGACTCGAGTTGCTCGGCGAGTCCTTCAGCCCAGACGTACGGGGTCGCTGGGTCGTTGGTGGTGCCGATGACCATGATTGGCGCGGCACCAGAGGCTGCGAGGTCGAAGTTCTGCTCCGCTACCGGGAACGGCCAGTTTTCGCAGCTGATACCGCCGTAGGTGAAGAATTCGCCCATGACGGGTGCCGCCTTGCGGATTTCTTCGGCTTCTTTCTTCATCGTGTCGAGGTCCGCGCTTGAACGGTCGTCGAGACAGTTGATAGCGGTGAAGGCCTCGGTCTGATTGTTCATGTAGGTTCCGTCATCCGAGCGTCCAAAGTAGTCGTCGGAGAGTTCGAGGAGGACGGAGCCGTCACGCTGGTTGATTGCGAGCTCCAGCCCTTCGCCCAGGGCTGGCCACAGAACCTCGGCGTAGAGTGGCTGCGCGACGCCGTAGAAGGCGAGGGACTGGGTCAGAACACGCTCTGGGTCATCGGTTGGAAGTGGGGACTTACCGAGTCGGTCAAACAACTCGGCAACGGCAGCCATCACTTGGTCGGTATCTCCGGCAACGGGGCAGTCACCGTACTCGACACAGTTTTCCGCGAAGGCGCGAAGGGCGTTCTCGAAACCCACCGCTTGCTGCATGGACTGTTCGAACGCGGTGAGACGCAGGTCGATTGCCCCGTCGAGCACCATGTTGCCCACGTTTTCGGGGAATATCCCGGCGTAGGTTGCGCCGAGTTGGGTTCCGTAGGAGAAACCGAGGTAGTTGATCTTCTCGTCGCCCATGAGCGCACGCAGGAGATCCATGTCACGGGCTGAACTCTGGGTGTCGATGAATTCGAGGACTGCACCGGTGTTCTCAAGGCAGGCTTTGCCATAGTCGGCAGTGGCCTGGCGCGCGGCTTCGAGTGCTTTCGGGTGTTCTGGGTCGAAGGACTGCGCAAGGTAGTGGTCCATCTGCTCAGGTTCGTAGCACTTCACAGGGGTCGATTGGCCGACTCCACGAGGGTCGAACCCGAGGATGTTGTAGTTTTCAATCAGGGTGGTCCCGAACATGAATGGCGCGTAGTCCACGAATTCGATGCCTGAACCACCAGGCCCACCCGGGTTGATGATGACGGTTCCCTTGGGCGCGCTACCCGATGACGGTAGTTTCTTGATTGCGATGTCAATCGCGTCGGAGGCTGGATCGGCCCAGTTCATGGGTGCCTGTACGGTGGCGCACTGGTAGTTTCCACCACAGTCCTCCCACTTGACCTCTTGGGAGTAGTAGGTCTCAAAGCCTTCGACTGGTTTGAGGTCACCGCTTGGCGCCTGGGTTGAGGTGTTCCCGGTAGCGGTTGGGTCCGTTAGGGGGCCCTTGGTGCAGGCGGTCAGTGCCAGTGCCGCGATGGCTGCGATTGCCGCAGCCTTGAGCGCTCGTGACGTCAATGAATACTCCGTGGTCGGGTTGTGCCATGCGCTTGGCGCCATGCGCACACGTCGAATGGTTCGCAGTTCGTATTCTTTCACGCCAGCCTGCTGGCTGCCCAGCGCATATGCGGTTCACATGTTGCGTGTGGTGCGGTTGTCGAGCAATTCTGATTGGCGACGATCCTGCCGCTGTCCGGCTTCCGGCCGCGCTCCAGCGTCGCTCGGCTGGGGTGGGGTCTAACGTGCTGGTCGCAGCGAGACCATCATCGCCTCGACGGCGAGTAGCGGTGCCACGTTTCCTGCCAGGCGTTTTCGAGCCACAGTTATTGCGTCGAGTTTGGCGAGGGTCTGAGTTGGGGTGGAGGATGTTGCAAGTTCGTCGATGAACTGTTCCAACTCCACGTTCACGAGCTCGGACGTTCCCCCAAGTTGGCGCATGAGGACATCTCGGTAGAGCGAGGTCAGATCGAGCATGGCCTGGTCGAGCACGTCCCGCTGATGTCTGGTTGCTCGGCGTTTCTGATCATCCTCGAGTTGTTTGACCTGAGAGCGTAGGGCCGGTGGGAGGGTTTTGCTCCCTTCCGCTCCGAGGGTCCGTAGAAGCTCCGCCATCTCGCGGGCATCACGCTCTGTGGAGGCGGCCTTTGCTTCGGACTGGGCTAACTCAACGAGTTCTCCCGCATAGATGACCGCGTCGGAGACTCCACGAATCTTGCGGGCGAGGTCGAGTACCGCGAAGCGTCGCTGCCGCGCCTCGGGGTCACGAGCGTAGCGCCGTGCGATTCCGATGTGGGATTGGGCTGCGCGTGCTGCGACGAGTGCGGTCTTGGGATCCACCCCATCGCGGTCCACGAGTAGTTTGGCCACGTCCTCAACCGGTGGCACCCGCAGCGAGACCTTGCGACAGCGCGACCGGATCGTGACCATGACATCCTGCGGGCTTGGCGCGCACAGCAGCCAGACGGTTCGTGGCGATGGTTCCTCGATTGCCTTGAGGAGCACGTTCGTGGTGCGTTCGAGCATCCGGTCGGCGTCCTCTATGAGGATGATGCGCCACCGTCCTGCGGACGGGGTACGCGAGGCCTCGAGGATGAGGCCACGCACCTCGTCAATGGCGATTGTGACCTTGTCGGTGGCGAGCACGGTGACGTCCGGGTGGGTTCCCTTGAGCACCGACAGACAGGTCGGGCAGTGTCCGCAGCCCTGGTTTTCGCACTGGAGTGCGGCTGCGAATGCGCGTGCCGCGTTGGAACGGCCCGATCCCGGTGGTCCGGTGAGCAGCCAGGCGTGGGTCATCGCGCTCGGGTCGGCCACCGCGTTACGCAGGGTCTCCACCACGGCCTGCTGACCTACGAGCTCGTCCCAGACACTCATGGGCGCGAAACTTCTGCTTCGAGCGCGCTGTTCAATGCCTGTGCGTGCTGTGGGAACAAGGCGGACAGGCGCTGGGTGGCACGTGTGCGTACCTCACGAGCGATGTCTTCGATGGTTCCGTGCGCATCGACAACGATCCATCGCGCCGGTTCGTCTGCGGCCATGTCGAGGTAGGTTTGCCGGGTTCGGCGGTGGAACTCATCGCCGGAACGTTCGAGGCGGTCGGGAGCATCGGTGAACCGGGCCGCGCCTGCTTCAGGGGTGATGTCCAGTAGGACCGTGAGATGGGGCATGAGCCCCTCCGTGGCCCATAATGAGAGCCCTCGGACTTGGGTGGGGGTCAGTTCACGTCCACCACCCTGGTAGGCCACCGATGAGTCGATGTAGCGGTCGGTTACCACGACTTCTCCGCGGTCGAGCGCTGGACGCACGACGGTGTCGATGTGATGGGATCGATCCGCCGCATAGAGCAGCGCCTCCGCGCGTGATCCCATGTCGTCGCCGTGCAGGAGGAGCTGACGGATTTCGCGCCCAAGTGAGGTGCCGCCCGGTTCGCGGGTCAGATTCACCTCGGTTCTAAGCGCCTGTGCAAGCCATTCGCCAAGCAGCGTGGACTGAGTGGTCTTTCCGCATCCGTCCCCACCCTCGAAGGACACAAAAATGCCGTTCGTGCTCGTGTGAACGGGAACGGTGATGGCTGCATCGAATGTCGCGGAATCTGTCACAGGTACAACCCTACGGTTACACAAGCCCGCTTGCCTAACCTACAGTTGTGTTGATGACCCGTATGGTGGTTTTCCGGAATCAGGGTTCTTTTTCTTGGTAGGTGTTACCGCAAAATCACCATGTTGCCCGAGTACGCGATGAACAGATGCACCGGAACCTGCGGCACGAACAAGTAGGCTGGGACCCATGCGTGACTCTGTTCCACCCAATCATCTGGGGTTGCCCCACACCGCTCCGAACCCTGCACTACCCACCCCTGGCGAGGCCTTCGCCGACCACACCTTCGATGCGGTGCTGTTCGACATGGACGGCACCCTCATCAACTCGATCCCCATCACCGAACGATGCTGGGGCATTTGGATGCAGGAGTACGGTTTCCCTGCAGACCATTTCCACCAGTTCCACGGAACACCCGCCAAGGCTATCGCAGAGCAACTCCTCCCCGAGGAGGAGTGGGAGCGCGGTTTCCAACGCATCGTTGACCTTGAGATGAACGAGACCGACGGCATCATCGTGCTGCCGGGCACGACCGACGCATTGGCCGCGATCCCACCACAGGCCCGTGCAATCGTCACCTCCTGCACTCGAGGTCTGGCACTCCTGCGCCTGAACGTGACGGGCCTCGATATGCCCACCCTCGTGTGTGCGGATGACGTTGAGCGCGGCAAACCCTATCCAGACCCGTACCTTCGCGGTGCCCAACTGCTCGGCGTTGACCCGAGTCGCTGCCTGGTGGTTGAGGATGCGCCCTCTGGCCTACGCGCGGGACGAGTCGCAGGAGCCAAAACCATCGCGGTTCCCGGAACCAACGCCTTGGAGGACCTCGACGCCGACGCATACGCTCAAGGACTCGACCGCATCGAGTTCGTGTGGGATATGTCCGCGAAGCAGATCACAGTCCGCGACCGCATGGCCGGAACCAACTGACTGACCCGACTGCTCGTCGGCAATGAAACCGACAGCGCAGAGCCGCTCGATACCACGCGGCAGGGGCAGTGGCCCGCAGAGCACCTGCGGGCCACTGCCCCTCACACTGATCAACCGATCATTCGCCCGGGTAACGCACACCCACCTGGGCCCGGATCTCGTCCATGGACTCGATCAGATCGAGCGTGTTCTGCCAGGTCATCCGCTCGGATTCGAGTTTTCCCGCGGTGACGCAGCGGGCCACCTCAGCGGCCTCGAACTCCAGGCCGCGAATCTCGTCGCGCTCGTAGCGTGACGTGGAGCCGTCATACCCAACCACCGTGAAGGCGCTCGGGGCGTAGAACGCGCCCTCGATGTCGATGCGGCCCTTGGAACCGACAATCGACGCGGTCGTGGGGGTCTGACCCCACAGGGTCGTGTGCAGGGACGCGCGCACGCCGTCCGCGTACTCGAAGATGATCGCGATCTGTCCGTCCACGCCGGTCTGGGTCAACGCGCCGCTGGCCACAATCTTGTCGGGAGTTCCCAGAAGGTCGTGCGCGAACGCAACGGGATATACGCCAAGGTCGAGCAGCGCACCGCCCGCGAGTTCCGGGGCGAACAGTCGGTGCTGCGGGTTGAACGGGAAGTACTGTCCGTGATCGGCAAGAATCGTTGTCACCTCGCCGATCGTGCCGTTCGCGACGACGTCGCGCACCGCTGCGACATGCGGCAGGTGGCGCGTCCACATCGCCTCCATCACGAACACGCCCTGTGCGCGGGCCGCGTCGAGTACCTCGCGGGCCTCCGCTGCGTTTCGGGTAAACGCCTTCTCGACGAGCACATGTTTTCCAGCATTAATGGCCAGCAGAGCGTGGTCGCGGTGGTGCGAGTGGGGCGTCCCGATGTACACGACATCGATGTCTGGGTCGCGCACCAGATCCTCATACGAGGTGTAGATGGTGGTGTCTGCGTCCGTACCAATGTTCTCGGCGATGAACGCGCGGGCTTTTTCTTCGTCGCGGGAGCCGACCGCAGCAATCACGGACGAAGTGAAGTTGGTGACGCACTTGGCGAATTCCCCAGAGATCCATCCTGCCCCGATGATGCCCCACTTCACGGCGGGTGCATCCATCGGCGACGGAGTGAGATGAGAGATCAGCGCTGATTCAATAGTGTTTCCCATAACCCCAACCGTACGCCCAACGCACACGAGTTGGGGTTATGCCATGCGGATGAACTAAAGGGTACGGACCGCGATCTCTGGGTCGAGACGTCCTCCGCGTGGGCGGAACGCGTCCTGGGCCGGGTAGCCGACGTTGACCACGAGGAAGGCCTTATGCCCGTTGTCAGCGTTGAAGTGCTCATCGATCTTGGCGGCGTTGAACCCACCCATTGGACCCGCTGCCAGGCCCAATGCTCGTATCGCAAGGATGAAGTACCCCGCTTGGATGTGTGCATTGTTGTTCGCCATCTTCGCGGCGGCTTCCGGGTTCGACTCGAAGAATGCCCTACGTTCCTCAGCCCATGGTGCGAAGGTGCCGAAGTGTTCAAACCAGTTGGTGTCCGCGGACAGGATCGCCACGAGTGGCGCAGCGGCGGTCTTGTCCTTGTTGCCGTCGTTCATTGCGTCCACAAGCGCCCCACGAGCCTGCGGCGAACGCACCCAGGTGATTCGCAACGGCTGGTTGTTCATCGAGGTTGGCGCCCACTTGATGAGTTCATACACCTGGTCCGCGAGTTCCTGGCTGACCTCCTCATCCGTGAACGCGTGCGCGGTGTGCGCTTCGTTGAACAGTAGGGCCAGTTGGTCTTCCGTGAGCGAGGCGAGTGTCTGTGATGCGAACGTCATGATCTTCTTTCGTGTGTGGTGCTTCGGCGCGCGTGATAACGCAAAAACCGCCGCCCTTGTTCCACGTATCTCATGGCTCTGCCATGAGGGGAAGGGGGCGGCGGCTCTGCCGGTTACTGCTGATGCGACCTAGTCGTCGCTTGCGGCCTTCTTGACTGCGGTCTTGCGGGTTGTCGTCTTCTTAGCCGTGGTTGACTTCGCGGCGGTGGTTTTCGTAGCAGTGGTTTTCGTTGCCGCTGCCTTCTTCGTCGTGGTGGTCTTCTTCGCGGTTGATGCGCGAGTGGTCCGCTTAACCGGGCCTTTGGCGCGCTTTTCTGCGAGGAGTTCCACAGCCTGCTCGAACGTCACGTTGTCGACCGTCGCATCGCGTGGCAGCGTGCGGTTGGTTGTGCCATCCGTGACATACGGGCCGAAACGGCCGTCCTTGATGACCACTGGCTTTTCGGAGGTGGGGTCAATGCCCAACTCGCGTAGTGGAGCGGACGCGGTTGCGCCACGGCCACGCTTTGGCTGCTTGTAGATCTCCAGGGCTTCCTCAAGCGTGATCGTGAGCAGTTTCTCTTCGCTGTCGATCGTGCGCGAGTCGGTCCCCTTCTTCAGGTACGGTCCGTAGCGGCCGTTCTGCGCGGTGATCTCGGTGTCGCTCTCGGGGTCAACGCCCACCACGCGTGGCAGGGACAGCAGTTTCAGCGCGTCTTCGAGCGTGATGGTGCTCAGCGACTGCGATTTGAACAGCGACGCGGTGCGTGGTTTAGGAAGTGCGGCCTTTGCCTTCTTCTTGGCTGCGGCGCTCATCCCCTCATCGAACTCTGGCTCAGGGATCACCTCGGTGACGTATGGGCCGAATCGTCCGGCCTTCGCAACGATCTGGTGTCCAGAGACGGGGTCGGTTCCGAGTGCAACGTCGCCGTCGCCCTGGGTTTCGATCAGTTCACGAGCCTTCTCAACGGTCAGCTCGTCTGGCGCAACGTCGTCTGGCACCGAGGCACGAGGCGGGTTCTGGCCCTCTTCGACCGGCTTCGACAGGTCCTCGATGTATGGGCCATAACGCCCTACGCGCAGGAACAATCCCTCACCGATCTCAACCGTGTTGATGTCGCGGGCGTCAATCTCGCCGAGGTTCTCAACGAGTTCCTTCAGGCCATCGTTCTCTGCCGCATCGCCGCCAAAGTAGAACCGGGTCAGCCATGCCGTACGGTCAGTCTCCCCCGATGCGATCTCGTCCAGATCGGATTCCATCTCCGCAGTGAAGTCATAGTCGATCAGTTGGGAGAAGTGGTCTTCGAGCAGCCGGATCACGGCAAATGCAAGCCACGACGGCACGAGCGCCTGGCCACGGTTATGCACGTATCCGCGGTCCTGAATCGTGGAGATTGTTGCCGCGTAGGTTGATGGACGTCCGATCCCGCGTTCTTCGAGGGCCTTCACGAGCGAGGCCTCCGTGTAGCGCGGTGGCGCGGACGTGGTGTGACCGTCTGCGGTCAGGTCGGCAGCCGCAAGCGCATCGCCCTGCTCCATCTGTGGTAGACGGGCGTCGCCCTTGCCGTCCTCAGCGTAGCGTTCGGTGTCCCGGCCCTCCTCATATGCGGCGAGGAATCCGCGGAACGTGATGACGGTTCCAGAGGCGCCGAACACGGCTTCACGGCCGTTTGCGGCCACCTGGATGCGTACCGTTGCGGTCGAACCGCGGGCATCAGCCATCTGCGATGCGACCGTACGCTTCCAGATCAGTTCATAGAGTTTGAACTGTTCGCCGGACAGCGAGTTCGCCACCTGCGCTGGGGTGCGGAATGAGTCTCCAGCAGGGCGGATTGCCTCGTGCGCCTCCTGAGCGCCCTTGGCCTTGGATGCATAGTGACGTGGCTTGTCGGGAACGAACTCGGAGCCGTACAGCTCCGCTGCCTGCCTGCGCGCCGCAGAAATCGCCTGGGTCGAGAGCGCCGACGAGTCGGTACGCATGTAGGTGATGTAACCGTTCTCGTACAGGGTCTGCGCCACGCGCATCGTCTGCTTCGAGGACATGCGCAGTTTGCGGGACGCCTCCTGCTGCAACGTCGACGTGGTGAACGGTGCCGCTGGGCGACGCGTGTATGGCTTGGTGTCAAGTGAAAGAACTTCTCCGCCATGCCCGTCAAGCGCTGACACGAGTTCCTGGGCCGCAGACTCGTCCAGGTGAGCTACGTTCTTCGCGGTCAGCTCACCCGCGTCGTTGAAGTCGCGGCCGGTAGCCACACGTTGTCCATCAACCTGGGTGATCTTCGCATTAAATGAGGAACCCGCGTCCGCGCCGCTCAGAGCAGTGAAGGTTGCAGAGATGTCCCAGTAGTTCGCAGGGACGAAAGCCATGCGTTCGCGTTCACGCTCAACAATCAGGCGAGTGGCAACCGACTGCACGCGGCCAGCGGACAGACCCTGACGGACCTTGCGCCACAGCACCGGCGACACCTCGTAGCCGTAGAGGCGGTCGAGGATGCGGCGGGTCTCCTGGGCATCGACAAGACGCTCGTCGAGATCACGCGTGTTTTCGAGGGCACGCTGAATCGCCTCCTTGGTGATCTCATGGAACACCATGCGCTTCACTGGGACCTTGGGGCGTAGCGCCTCGAGGAGGTGCCAGGCGATTGCCTCGCCCTCACGGTCCTCATCGGTTGCGAGATACAGTTCATCCGCGTCCTTGAGGAGGCGCTTTAACTCGGTGACCTTCTTCTTCTTGTCCGGGTAGATGTCGTAGTACGGGGTGAACCCGTTCTCAACGTCAACCGCGAACTTTCCGTATGGTCCCTTTTTCATATCCGCAGGGAGCTCAGATGGCTGCGGCAGGTCACGGATGTGGCCAACACTCGCTTCCACTTCATAGTCATCGCCAAGATAGTTGGCAATCGTGCGTGCCTTTGCGGGCGACTCCACGATGACGAGCTTACGTCCAGAGGACATGAACGATCCTGCTTCCAGTAAAAGTATTGTTCGGTGCCCTGCTCTGAACTTCGAGCGGGCATGCTTTGGTCAATATATAGCCAAACAACGTATCAGTTCGACCACAAGCACATTGAGATTAGCGCATTCGGGCAACTGCTTGCCTCATGATCAGACTAGCCGCACACACCGCGATGCTCGTGGAGAGTACCGCGAACGACGCCCCGAGGAAGGCCTCCCGTTCAAGAGTCGCCGCTGCTAGTTCTAGGTTTTTCCAGTGCGTGAACGCACCTCCAAGATAGTGGTACGCCGCTGCCGCACACACCAGTGTTGCAAGCACCATAGTTACCGAGACAATGATAGTGGCTGTATTCATCGGGCGACGTTCAACGGGTTCATCATCGGGAAGCCTTGACAACGCACAGATCCCCAACGCCCACGCACCGCACACGAGGACCGCCGCGACGACGTCTGAGGGTCGGTGCCACTGGCCGACAAGCGTTGAGACTCCAGTCGCGGTCGTATAGATCGCGCCAGCCACCGCTGCCCAAGGTCGCCAGACTCGGGGAACCACAAGAAGAAGGGCAAGGGACACACTCGCGGCAGCGGTCGTATGTCCAGACGGCAACGAGTTACCAGGGGCCCACACCACGCCGAAGTCAGGGCGGTCGAGCACGATCTTCTTCAACACCTGAGTGGTTACATTTGCCCCCACGATGAGCGTGACTGCCTGTATGGCAAGCCACCATCGCTTACGGAGCAGTGCGATCGTGCCCACCACGATAATCGCGCCACCAATGTATACAGTCGAAACAACGTCAAGGATCGGCCCGGCAAGCCACCACAGTTCGCCTTTGAGGCCATACGATCCCTTGAATGCGATGTCATCGATGACCTGGCCCCGCTCGGTATTGACGAAGACCTGCCACACGTAGAGCGCCAACAACAACGCAAAGACTCCCCCAATGAGGGACACCGCCCGCACAAGTACGTGCGAGACTTGGAATCTTGTTTTTTCGACCACCCATCTACGGTAATGCCTTGATGTGGAGGAACAGCAAAAATACTGGTGACATTCACCGGTTTATCCGCAGGGGAAGTACCCATACAGTGTTGCCGCGTTGCCGCGACTCAGGCGGATGGCGTTGGGATGTCTTGGATCACCCGCGCCTCGCACCAGACCACGGTTTTCTATGTTTCTCCCAATAATTTATTGGGAGAAACATAGAAAACCGTGGTCTGGTCCTAGGATCGCAGCGGAAAGCACTGCACCCACTCACAGGAACCTCATAGGCTGAGCACAAGAAAAAGAAATCGCCGGCCGTCATTATTGAGGTATGGCATCGCACTCCACACCAGCAGGTCTCCCCCGACTCACCCGCCCAGACGGCTCTCCCGTTCGCGCCCTCGTCGTAGACGATGAGCCGAACCTCGCCGAACTCCTCACCGCAGCGCTACGCTACGAGGGTTGGGAAATCTCGACGGCGCTCAATGGCCAGACAGCCTTGAAACTCGCCCGTGAGGAAAAACCAGACATCATCGTGCTTGACATCATGCTCCCTGACATCAGCGGGCTCGAAGTCCTCAAGCGCATCCGACAGTTCCTCCCATCCGTTCCGGTCCTGTTCCTGACAGCGAAGGATGCGGTCGCTGACCGGGTTCAAGGACTCACCGTCGGCGGAGACGACTACGTCACCAAACCATTTAGCCTCGAAGAGGTCGTAGCCCGTCTGCGTGCATTACTGCGCAGGTCTGGTGTAGAGGCAGAGAGTACTGAGTCAGTGCTGATCGTCGGCGATCTGGTACTCGACGAGGACTCACACGAGGTATCACGCGGCGGCGAGGAAATCAGCTTGACCGCGACAGAGTTCGAATTGCTCAGATTCCTCATGCGCAACGCGCGCCGAGTCGTGTCCAAGGCACAGATCCTTGATCGGGTATGGCAGTACGACTTCGGCGGTCAGGCCAACATCGTTGAACTGTACATCTCGTATCTGCGCCGCAAGATTGACCGCGGTCGATCGCCAATGATCCATACGCTGCGCGGCGTTGGATACGTGCTCAAACCTGCGGCGGACGACCAATGACGTTGCGCCATCGCCTCGTGACATTGATCGTGACGGTGGTGCTCTTGGTTAGCACCACCATCGCGATCGTGCTTGCGCTTGCTCTGCGTGCGAATCTCTATGGCCAATTGGACGGTGAACTACGTTTGGCAAGCAACCGTGCGGTGAGTCGTCCCCTGCTTGAGGGTGGCTTCAATCGGACGGAGCCGGACTCCACGTCGGACCAGGAGGACGATGGCTCGGCGGCCCGACGTATCCCGCCCGGTCAAGCAGCCGGGACAATCACGATTACGTATCTCACGTCTGTTCTGGTAGATGCAGGCTATATCGATGAGTCAGGTACATATCAGACGCTCACGCTTGAGCAGTTTGAGGCTTTGGACGCGCTGCCGAATGACGGGCGGATCGCTGCGGTCAAAGTACCCGATCTGGGAACGTTCCATGCGATTTCGCAGGATAACCGGTCAGGGAACCGCACGATCACGGCGATGTCAACCGCGAGCGCAGGCGATTCCCTACGCGTTTTCGTGGGTGTGGAAGCCGTGTTGATCGTTGTGGCTGTTGGTGCGGCTGGATGGGCTGGAACCTTCTTCATTCGCCGTGCGCTACGTCCTCTTGATGCAGTTGCCGCAACAGCCACCCAGGTCTCGGAACTTCCTCTGGCGCAGGGTGAGGTTGCGGAGTTGGTTCGGGTTCCGCAGGAACTCACCGACGAGTCCACCGAGGTTGGGAAGGTCGGTGCGGCTTTGAACAGGATGCTCGGTCATGTCCAGGGTGCGCTGGCCGCACGCCACGAGTCCGAGACCCAGGTCCGGCAGTTTGTTGCGGACGCCTCCCATGAACTGCGCACGCCGCTCGCGTCCATCCGCGGATACGCCGAGTTGGTGCGTAGGTCCGGCGAGACGATTCCCGAGGGAGCAGGTCAGGCGCTGGGGCGGATCGAGTCTGAGTCGATTCGGATGTCTGGCCTGGTGGAGGACCTGCTGCTGCTCGCGCATTTGGATGCTGGCCGCGAACTCGCGCACGACACGGTTGATCTGTCGATGCTCGCGATCATGACGTTGTCCGATGCACATGCGGCAGGCCCGAACCACGTGTGGAACCTCGACATTCCGGAGGAGCCGTGCGAGGTGATCGGCGACGAGGCGCGTCTGCAACAGGTTCTCGTCAATCTGCTGGCAAACTCCCGTGTGCACACTCCCGAGGGAACGGAGGTGACGCTCGCGCTCACGCCACAGGATGACGGCGGCATGGTGATCAGTGTGTCGAACAACGGTCCGGAGATTCCGGCCGAACTGCGCAGTTCACTGTTCCAGCGGTTCAGTCGTGGCGATACGTCTCGAAACCGCACCGGAGGATCGACCGGGCTCGGGTTGGCGATCGCTCAGGCGATCGTGACTGCGCACGGCGGCACGATCACGGTGGAGTCCTCACCCGAGCGGACGACCTTCTCGGTCGTGCTCTCTCCCGCCGGTTCTGTCCCGATCACAGAGGGCCCCTAGAGCAGCACCATATTGTGGATTGACGACGAATAGGCTGTGTTCCAGCTCTCGTCCACTCGTGCCCAACCCTAGACACCAGTCTCGGTGGGTTGTTTTTGGTCCGGGTGCGCACCTTTTATATGTGCACCCGGACCAAAAACAACCCACCGACCTCTAGCGCAGCGGCATAGGGGAATCACCTCGGAGGAAGCGATGCCCGCGGAGGGTGAGCTGACGTGGGAAGACGAGGGCTCGTCGCCAATAAAACCAACCACTAAAAATTTCGGGCCACCCACTTCAGAAGCGGGTGGCCCAAAGACTATGAACGCCGGAGAACGGCTTTACGTAAGTCGCTCACGCACCTTGGGCCGCACAAACTTGGCTGGCGTGTTCGGTCCGTCCCAGACCTGCAGGACGCCCCAGCCAACCGCTGCGACAGGCACGGACAAGACCGCACCGAGGATACCGCCGATGATCGTGCCTGCGGTCAACGCGAGCAGAATGACGAGCGGGTGCAGTGACAACGAGGTACCCATGATCTTCGGCTGCAGGAGGTTACCCTCAAGTTGGTTCACACCAATGACGATGATGACCACGATGACAGCAGCCCACAGGCCGTTGGCGACCAGAGCGACAAGAGCCGCGAGGATTCCTGCGACTGTCGCACCGACGAGCGGGATGAAGGACAGGGCAAAGACCAGGACTGCGAGCGGGAGCGCAAGCGGAACCCCGATGATCGCCAGACCAACGCCAATACCGATCGCGTCGACGGCCGCCACCATCGCAGTGCCGCGAACATACTGGCCAAGGGTCTTGACGGTACGGGCGCCCACGCGGCGACCACGTGCGTACTGTTCGCCCTCGAACGGACGAAGTACGAACTCCCAGATCTTGGGTCCATCCTTCATGAAGAAGAACAGCACCACCACGAGCAGCACGAATCCAGTCACGAACGAGGCGGTAGCCGAGACTCCCGCGATCGCGGAGGAACCGAACTTGCTCGACATCAGGAAGCCGCGGACCGATTCCTGAACGGAGGTGAACTGTTCCTCGGTGATCTCGAACGGCAGGTTCTCAATCAGGCCCTGCAACTCGAAGAATCCCTCGCGAGCAGAGTCGGCAAGATCCTGCCACTGGTGTCGGACGGCATTCACGATCATCGTGACCACGCCACCAAGCACCACGACCGCCCCGAGCAGAGTCAGTATTGTCGCCCAGATGGGTTTCATGCCAAAACCCTCGAGTTTGTCGAGCAGGGGGCGCAACGCCGAGGCGAAGATCAGCGCGAGCAGGATCGGGATGATCAGAGTGCTCAGGTAACTCATCCCGAAGACAACGACAGACACGAAAATCAGAACCGCGAGCACCTGAATGGAGCGAGTCGCGGCACGGCCCATCCCGTCCCTCCACAGTGAGGGCTCGACATCGACCGGGTCCGCCGTCGTGGTGGCGGCGTTGACGGTGATTGAGCCCTTACGCGCGAACAGGAACCCGACAGGCATATTGCCCACGGTGGCTGTTTCCTTCTTCGAGTCGTCTTGGCGTGGGGTATGTGATCCCATTGACTGCTCCTTCTCGCACGGCTCTTGCGATTCTACTGCACAGGCACGAGCAGGCCGTCGGTGACAAGGCCGCGGACATCGGGTAATACTTCGGCACGCAGGTCGATTTCATCCACCTCGAACAGGGTCGCGATGGCTCCGGTGATCTGGCCGATGGTGAGTTCGCCGTCGCAGGCACCCACAAGTCCGGCCAAAACGGTCGTGGCTTGAACTGTGCGCCCATAGCCTCCGCCCTGTCGGATGATGATGACGTTTGGGTCTTGGCTGCCGGGGGTGTAGTAGCGTTCCTCGGTAATGTCCTGGGTAACGGTGAGGCGCTGTGTGCATAGTTCGTCATCGGACAGGGCGGTGTGCCAGTCGTGGGCGGCTATGCTGCGTGCGACAACCGGTCCGAGCGGTTGCTGCACAGTTCCGGTGATCTCCTCGAGGCGGCGCACGGTACGCTCCCCTGACGCCGGTTTCCGCAGCCAGATCATGCCGAACCCGATCCCTTGAACGTTGCGCGAGGCGAAATCGTCAAGCCATGCGGAATAGGTTGCGGCGTAGGCCTCTGGGTCGCGGTCTTGAGTGGTGCCGCCGTCGCGAATCCAGGTCTCGGCGTATTGGGCGGGGTCGAGCAGTTCGCGTTGAACGATCCAGGCATCGAGCGGGCCGTGTGCTGCTTCGGCTTCGTCCAGCCACTGGATGACCCGCTCGGTCCAGTCCGCCTCACCCCGGATCTCCCAGTTTCCGAGCAGGTGCGCCACACCGCCGGGAGCAAGGACGGAGCCGATCTGCACGATCAGATCGTGCACCAGGTCATCGCCCGAACGCCCGCCGTCGCGGTACTCGTACTGTGGCAGGGTGGAGTTGTTGTCGATGCGCGGCGTGATCACGAATGGCGGGTTGGATACCACGAGGTCGAAGCGCTCGTCCGCAACCGGTTCAAGCATCGATCCAAGTCGCAGATCGCACGACACCTCATTGAGCGCCGCGTTGAAGCGGGCGTAGTCGAGCGCACGCCTCGAAATATCGGTTGCGACAATCGTGTCCGCGTGGGTTGATGCATGCAGCGCTTGGATACCGCACCCGGTACCCAGATCGAGCACCCGACCAACCTTGGTGCGACTGGTGAACTGTGCGAGCGTCAACGATGCGCCACCGGCCCCGAGCACGTGGTCCGCTGCGAGCGCACCGCCCGTGGCAACCTCGCCAAGATCGGATGCAAGCCACCAGTCGGTCTGGCCCGACTCGTCGGAAAATGCGTGTGGACGGATTTCCGTGAGTGCACGGATTCCGGGTCCTTCCCGTGTCACGAGGTTCATGGCGCATGCCCCGGCAAGCCCGAGCGTGGGGAAGGCTGCCGCGATCTCTGCTTCCGTGAGCGTGTGCCCGAGCATGAACAGCCGCATCAGGTAGGCCGCAGGATCGGTTGAATCGATGAGCACTCGTGTGGCGGGGACGGCCTGTTCCCGATGTAGGGCGTCGTTTGCGAGGTCGCCGAGTAACTGTGTGGTGCGGTCAATCGTGTAGTTTGCGTTCCTGAGATCAGCGCGCAGGGCTGTCAGTTGATCGGTGACG
The DNA here is from genome assembly GCA_031979385.1 of Timonella sp. Lineage (GTDB taxonomy): Bacteria > Actinomycetota > Actinomycetes > Actinomycetales > Cellulomonadaceae > Timonella. The sequence continues at coordinate 152,258 of DALZEF010000006.1, forward strand.
TTGGGCGTTGGGTGCTCGGTCATGGCTCCATTGTTTCAAATGGAAGTGGACAGGCCGAAAATATCCTTCCGGGCGCGGGCAGGGTGTGGTTGTGCATAGTTCGGTCGTGCACTGTCAGTGGGGCTAAAGGCGTCCGGGTGCGCGCACAAAATGAGTGAACTCGGGCCAAAAAATCCCCACCGAGTTGGGTGGGTCGAGCGGCGACATCTCGGTTCGCCGTAGGCTGGTTCCGTGACCTCATCACTGCGCATCGTGTCGTATAACTTCAAGGCCCTGAAGATGGATGCCGCCGCTCTGGGTGCGGTGTTGCGTGCCCAACAGGCCGATGTCGTGGCCGTTCAGGAACCGCCACGGTTCTGGGGCGCACGCCGTCGGTTGCGTGAGTTCGCCCAAGCCTGTGGATTTGAGGTCGTGGTGTACGGCAACTATCCGTTCGGCGGAGCCACCACCGCGCTGCTCGCCACCCCAGAGGTGGCAGCGCGGGTGATCGACCGCGGCTCGCAGATCCTACCCTTCGACCCCTGGCTGTGGCCCTCGCTGTGGCGTGAACATCGCATATGGCCGTCGCGGCGTGGGTACGCCTACCTCACGACCACGGATGTCACGGTCATCTCCATTCATCTCGGGCTCAATCCCGAAGAGCGGGAGGTGCACCGCAACATCATCTTGAACCGCATCCATGCCCTCGGCGCGCGTCGCTGCATCGTCGCTGGCGACCTCAATGAGCGCCCGGGTGGGCCAAGTTGGCTGGCGTTCGAGCGCCGGTTGCGGGACGTCGTGCGCCTGATGTCCGACGAGTCGGACAGTTCCTTCCACACCTTCCCGTCCCAGCGGGCCCGGCTACGGATCGACGGCGTTTTCGTGGGCACCGACTTCGCGGTCGAGGAGGTCCACGTTCCCGATGGCCCCGATGTGCAGGCTGCGAGCGATCACCTGCCCACGGTGGTACGGGTACGACTCCCGTCGTGAGAAATGACTGGGCGGGTCATACGAGTGGGAGTATGTCGTTCGCACCGTGCGAGGCCTTCGAACGGTACTGTTCCAGAGCGCGCGCATACTCGGGATTCGTTCCCTCCGTACGCACTCGTTGGACGACGTAGTCGGTCACGCCCAGAGCATAGACCTGTTCCCGGATCTCAAGGATGTCGTCCTCATCAAGGACAAGCGGGTCGAGGGTCGTACGTACCTGCACCTCGATTCCCGCGGACACGAGGGTGCTCAGCGATTCTAGTGCCACGCTGCCGTCGCTTGGGACACCGATAACCGCCGCGTACTTGTCCGGGATGGCCTTGATGTCGAATGCAACCCAGTCCAGGTATGGCAGCAGTTGCTCGATCCGACGCGGGTAAGCACCACCCGTGTGCAGCCCAACCTGGAAGCCCAGTTCCCTAACCTGCCGAGCAGCCTCAACGACCGCCAGTTGGCGGGTCGGTTCACCCCCTGAGAACACCACGCCGTCGAGCAGGCCTCGCCGCGTTTCCAAGACTTCAAGAACTCGCTCCCAGGCCACAACGCCGGGTTTCTTCGGGTCGATGATGTCGAAGTTGTGGCAGTATCCGCACCGCCAGGGGCAGCCCTGCAAGAACACGACCGCCACGAGCTTTCCAGGCCAGTCGCAGGCCGAGAACGGCTCAAAGCCTGCAATATCGAGCCGTAGAGAAGTTACCCCAGACATTGTCATTCCTTAGACTCCGATGGTGGAGAAGCGCGAGTCCAGGGTGCCCGGGTATCGGCGCGTGTAGTGGAACAACCCCTCGTCAATGTAATGCTGAACCACCTCGCGTTTGCGTTCGAGCGAGTCCCTACCGAGTTCCATGAGGTGGTCAAGGTCGTTCATGGAGTCAGTAACGTTGACCAGCACCGGTTCCACTGCGCTTCCGGTGGACCGGTCCCGGTTCGCTCCTGCCGTGTTGGCACTGGCAGAGGTAGGCAGTGCAGTCATCACAAACCCCTTCGATCATCCGCCCCACCACACCATGAACCACTACATGTGGTAACCGTGGGCAAAAATGGCCACTATATATACCAATATTTCGACATTCTGACGGAAGCGCAAGAGGGACGTTCGTCCTCGATCACCCACAATCTGACGGACGTTGGGCGCAATTTTCTTACTGTCAGAAAACATCGACACGGCACTCATAGAAAACACCTCACTGTGCGAGCGCTCTGACATAGCTTCTTTCTGACAGCGGCTTGAATGTCAGGTGACGGCTTCACACAGCACACACCAAGTAGCGCAAATCTTCACCCGCACATTGACCAGCCCGAATGAACTCCCCATGATGAATTCTTCCGCTTGCGGTTGCTAAGCCGATGAGGCCTTCGTAACGTCGAGGTAAGGGGAAATACGCGACACGAAGGGTTTGAAGCCCGCTCAGCCCGAATGTCGCTGACTTTCGCCTATCGCAACCGGTTCGCCCCGCTCGTGGACCATCAGGGTTCTAGGCATCGATTCAGAGGCCCATGAGCTGCGATCTAGGTGTGCTGGCCCGGTGCCGCACACAAACATCAAAAACTTGAGATCTTTGGTTTCACGGTCTTGGAGTCCGACCTTGGCGGGGGTGCGGGCCCATATAGACGCAGGCCGTGAGACACGCGAGGACTTGCGAATCGTCTGACTCCCAGATTCCACCTCGCGTCCTTTGGAGGGGCCGACTACGCGCAGTCGGCCCCTCCCCTTATCCCATCGGCTGCTCTGCACACACTCGCACACGGATCGCCGACGAGCCGTCAGTTGGCACTCCATCCTGCGGCCCAGCCGTGCTGGGTCATGCCAGGCCCAGCCGTGCTGGGTCATGCCAGGCCCGCCCTGCTGCGGGAATCGTCGGCAATCCAGAACACAGCACAGCGCAGGCAACAGCTAGGCGGCACGGAAGTTCACTGACGAGACAACACTGGGGGCGAGCATGGTGAACCCACCATGCTCGCCCCCAGTGCCGCGTATTCACGCCACAAACGCTAGAAGGCTGGCGCTCCAGCCGCAGCGATCATGAAGCCCGGGGCGTTGAACCCGTGCTCCTCGAACTTCTGTGCGACTGCGCCCGCGATACGCTCCGCATCCGACAGCGCGACGAGTGAGATCGCAGAGCCGCCAAAGCCACCACCGATCATGCGACCGCCAAGCGCACCAGCCTCGTTGGCAGCGTCAACCGCAACGTCAAGTTCCACGCAGGAGACCTCGTAGTCATCACGCAGCGAGACGTGTGCCTCGGTCAGAACGGGGCCGATCTCAACCGTCTTGCCCTCGGCGAGAAGACGCTCCACAATGTGCACGCGCTCGATGTCGCCGAGCACATGCTTGACCCGCCTACGTACAACATCGAGTTCCTGCCCTTGAAGTCGCTCTTGGGCCAACTCCAAACGCGCAGCCACATCATCAAACGAGTCGCCCGCATCCGCGATCTCACGGAGCACACTGACCCCGAGCGCGCCAGCCGCGGCCTCACAGGTCGCACGACGTTGGGCATACTGTCCGTCAACGAGTTGGTGTGGTGCTCGGGTGTCGATGACCAACAGGGCCAGGCCGCTCGACTCAAGATCGAACGGAACGTGCTTGGTGGACTGGTCGAGGCAGTCGAGCAACAGGAGGTACCCTTCACGCGAGCGCAGTGACGCGGATTGGTCCATGCCACCGGTATTCGCACCCGCCATCTCACGCTCCGCACGAATGCAGGCTTCCACTAGGGTGATGCGCCCAGCGTCATTCGGGTCGTTCCTGGTGCCAGCAAGGCCAAGGCCATAGACCTCATCGAGCGCCACTGCAACCGACGCCTCAAGCGCCGCCGAGGAGGAAAGACCTGCGCCATAGGGGACGCACGAGGTGACGGCCGCATCAAAGCCGCCAACCGTGTGGCCCGCTTCGCGCAGCGCCCACGCAACACCGGTCACGTAGGCGGCCCAACCATCAACGGAACCAGCCCGCAGATCATCGACGCGCCCCTCCCATACCGTTGCTTCCTGACCCGAGACCAGCCGGATCACCCCATCCGTGCGTGGGGTCAGCGCAAGATAGGTGCGGTGCAGTAGCGCAAAGGGAAACACGAGGCCACCGTTGTAGTCAGTGTGTTCGCCGATAAGGTTGGCACGCCCCGGTGCCGACCAGATGCCAGCCGGCTGTGAACCATACGCCTCGGTGAACACCTTGGTCGCCCGCTGCGAGCCTTCTTCGACGCTCCACGCATCGAGCCATTCGATTGCAGTCACTGGGCTACCTCATTGAGTCGATCTGCGATTTTCTCCGGGGTCGTGTCCGAGATCCACGCCCCCATTCCCGATTCAGAACCCGCTAGGTACTTGAGCTTGCCGGGAGAACGAAGGAAAGAGAACAGTTGAAGATGCAGGCGCAGATCCTCGCGGCCCTCTCCTACCGGAGCCTGATGCCATGCAGCGATGTAGGGGGTCTTGGTCAACTCTCCATTTTCCTGCGGCGGGAAGAAGCGTTCCACCCGATTCAGTATCTCCAGGTAGGCAGTGGCAAGATCTGCACGTTCGTCCTCATTCAACGCAACAAGATCCGGCACATCACGGCGCGGTGCAAGATGGATCTCAACCGGCCAACGCGCAGCCATGGGGACATATCCGACCCAGTGCTCAGACTCGAACACGATGCGGCGCCCTGAGCGCAGTTCAGCATCGAGAACATCGCGCAGCAGGTTACGCCCCGTCGCCTCACGGTGCTTGCGCGCCTGAACCAGCATCTGGGCGGTACGCGGGGTCAGATACGGGTAGGCGTAGATCTGACCATGCGGATGGTGCAGCGTCACCCCGATCTCCTGACCACGGTTCTCAAAGCAAAAGACCTGTTCGACCCCATCGAGTGCGGACAGTTCCTCGGTGCGATCAGCCCATGCCTCAATGATGGTGCGCATACGCTGAGGTGAGACCTCGCGCAGCGATTTCTGGTCGTCTGGCGAGAAGCAGATGACCTCACAGCGACCAGCAGCCGGACGAACTCGCCAAAAGTCGACATCCTCGAACGTCGTCTCGATGTCATCCACGCCGGGCACGCGCATGAGTGATGGGAAACGGTTCTCGAACACGACAACGTCATAGTCCTCATCCGGGATCTCACCGTCCGAATAGGCAGCACCCGGCTTTGCCGGCGCAAGCGGGTTTGCATCCGCTGGCGGCAGGAAGGTGCGGTTCATGCGGTGCGCAGCATGAGGAATCCACTCGCCGGTAAGCACATCAAGACGCATCGTCGGTCCGGTGACCGGGTGCTCGACGCCGTTTTCATCCAGCACCGGCGCATACCGATCGCTCAACGGGCGTGGATCATCGAGTCGGCGGGTCCTCTCCCCCGAGACGTACTGGGCATTGTCGTCAAAATAAAACAGGTCACGTCCATCAGCGAGCGTCGCTCGGGTCTTGCGGACCGCATCACTCAAGATACTCAAACTGCCACCTCTTCACTCTTTCTCGCGGCGGAGCACCGCCGCCTGACCGGCCTGTCGTGGGAAGGTTGGCTCCCTGCATCGGCCAGCCGTATCGTCGAAAATCTGGGGTATAGCACGCACTAAGCGCTCAGATGTCTGCCGCGTAAGGCACTGCGCTGAACCTGAGCAGGCATCGAGCCGTTGCCCCTCACTGCACCACTCAGACTGGAGCACATGCGGTCAGAAGCAACAACCTATTTATTTTTACGATGAAAATTAGTCTGTTGTCAACCGTGCCGGAACACCACCCGGAGCAGCGAGTGAGGCCCGCGCCCCGATTTTATTGACAGATGGAATAAACTGACCGAGATATGAGCATCTCAGAGCACCCCATGCCGCTAACGGGCCACGCACGCGCTATCGTGAAGTCGCTCCTGCTGAATGGACCACAAAGCCGCAGCGACCTCGCTGCCACCCTTCAGTTGTCTCCGGGCAGCCTTACCCGGCTCTCCCGTCCGCTCATCGACACGGGCTACATCATTGAACACCCAAGCCTCGACCAGCCCACTGGGATCGGACGCCCCAGCGTTCCATTGAGCTTCAACCACGATCGGTTCCGATTCATCGGTGTCAAACTCACGAAAACGCACGCCTACGCTGCTCTCACCCTCGCCGATAGTCGTATCGAGCACCTCATCACCCGCACGTTGGACATCCCCACAGTGGACAACGCAGTAACGACCATCACGGAACTCGTTGAAGAACTCACCGCGAAATCCCCCGTGCCGATACACGCCTTGGGGGTGGCACTCGGGGCCCACGTGGCGAATTACCGAACCATCACCCACGCTGATCACCTCGGCTGGGACGAGGTACCTCTGTCCGAACTCCTCGAACAGTCCACCGGACTGCCCACCTACGTAGAAAACGACATCGTCGCCCACACCGAGTCAACCCATTGGTTTGGCGAGGGCAGAGAAACCGATGACTTCGCACTCTTCACTCTCGGAGCTGGAATCGGGTATGGACTAGTGACGCACGGGCAAGCCGTCACAAGCCCCGAAGCAGGGTACTCGCTCCTCTCCCACTTCCCACTACGCACCGAAGGGCTATCGTCCCGGATGGAGCACCTAGCCACCCTCACAGGAGTACCCAACACAAAACTACTGCGCGTTGAGTGCGGCCACGAGGCCTGCGCCACTGCAATGCTCACTCTGGGAGCGCTCGAACAGCGTGCGAGCAAACTCCTAGGCCGGACAGTCACATTCTCACAGTTGATCGGACTAGCCAAAGCCGGCGATCCCGTAGCTTCCGCCATCGCGGACGCCTCAGGTTACGCACTGGGCACCCTTCTTGCAGCCATAACCAACCTGACAATGCCTACACGAATCGTGCTGGGCGGAGAAGCCGTCCTGCTCGCCGAGGTAGCCGCAACGTCGATGCACAACGGTCTACACGACAACCGTGATCCGCGCTCCACAGATCCTGAACTACGCCTCCAGAACCCAGACCTCGCCCTATGGACACAAGGAGCAGCGGTGGTAGCAGTACATACAAGCCTGGTGGGGCGTACGTAGCCAACGGGAAGCACACCAGGAAACAAATAAAGGCCTCCCACCATCGGGAAGCCTTTATTTATGAAGTTTAAGTGCGGCCACGCCCTACTCTCCCACACCCTCCCGAGTGCAGTACCATCGGCGCTGGCGAGCTTAGCTACCGGGTTCGGAATGGGACCGGGCGTTTCCTCGTCGCTATGATGACCGCTCCTTTATTTAACTACAGGTCAACCAGCAAACACCAATCGAGCGACCGTAACTTGTATCACTCAACAAAAAAATGCCCTCGACATGCGTCGAGGGCATTTCACTTGGCCGATGGCATACGCCTCAGTCCAAGATGAGTTCAAAGCATCGCGACAGTGGGTCGTTTTTCCACTCGCCGTAGTTATCGATGAGGACATAGCCCAGCGACGAATACAGATGCATCGATTCAGGCTGCAACGTGCCGGTCTCAAGAACAACCCGAAGACCGCGCCGATCATCACGCTGCGAATAACGACGAGCCTGACGCTCAACTTCATGCATCAGGAGTTTCGCGTACCCGTTACCGCGGTACTGCGGCTTTATGTAGACTCGGCGAACCTCTAGGACAGGAGTGGAGAATTCCTCCATTTGTCCGGTCTGATCAATCAACGCGGCACAACCAACGTCTACTCGACGTTCACCGTCCAAGATCGAGAGGATGATCATCGCCACTGCGCGATCCCCATCTGGATCCGGCCCGATTGAGTCGACCCCATAGCGTTGACAAAGCTCCGTAGCCGCCGCAGTGCGCAGTTCCACGGCTGCAGGTGCCATCCACTGGGCCAAACGCAGGTTGGCTCCGGCTACCGCAGTTCCATTAACAGTCAATACTTCAGTCACGCTAATATGTACATTCCTATGAGACGGTTGTGTACTCTATTGCCTAACCTAACCTAGTTTTTCCACGTAAAAGCGCATCTGTGACTGACTGAACATGTGACCTCACACCTCACACTTCCTCGACCAAGAGAGCTGGCAGGTCATTCGACTTGATGAGGTGTTTACACTCAACTGGCCAGTGGACACTGTCTGGGACGTATCAAA
>DALZEF010000007.1:0-52864 GCA_031979385.1 Timonella sp.
CACCGCCAGTCCCCACGACAGGATAGCGCCCAACAATGCGTCGGAGGCCTAAGTGACCATGTTGTGTCCCGAGGCATCGCCGGTTGAGAACGCAAAGCGCACGAACAACAGGTTGCCAACGATCTCGCTGTGCGCCTCAAGAAGCCGAGCATAGTTGCTCTGACCGCGCACGACCTGTTCCAACTCTGCGAAACGCGCATCGATCATTCGTGCAGCGGTATGTGCGGCTTCCGCGTTGTCTGCGGTGAGAAGCACAGACCGGGTCATACGTTCATCAACAATGGTGACTCGGATACCGTCTTCCACGAGTCGAGACACGCGTGCCCCACGCCCCACCGACGGCCACAGCGGGGTCTCGTATGTGGCGAGGGGAACTTCGACGCTCTCGTCGAGATCGCCTGTGATGCGGATGGGGCCAACCCAGCGGGTTGGGATGATGGTGGCAGACACCTCGTCAGCAGGGTGCTGGCTCATAAGGTCTCCTCTTCTGGGCGGCGATATTCATCGGTGGTGACGGTCATGTGGCGCGAATCTGGCTGCATCAGCGAACGGACCCGCCTAGTTGTAGGTTCGGCGGGCAAAGGCCGCAGGGTCTATGCCACGAAGTTCACAGAATTCACGGACGCGTCCACGCAACAGCACGTCAATTCCGGTTGCTGCGGCGGGAGTGCGCGCGCCAAGCAGCGCAAGCAGTTGTCGCGTCTGAGTGAGCCAGCGCTGTGTCTCGTTGACTGCAGTTTCTTCATCGCCGTCCACAGCGGCGACGAGGAAGGGGCCGGCCACGCCAACCGCACGAGCTCCGAGCGCGAGCGCACGAATCACGTCGAGCGGTGAACGCACTCCTCCTGAGGCGAGTACCGCTGGGAAATCAGCCGGGGCGTCGAGCAGACAGTTCACTGCGGACTGTCCGTAGTGGTGCATGTAGGTGTATCCCCCGCCGCTGCGTTCATCCTCGATACGCGCAAAACTCGTACCACCTGCACCACTCACATCAGCTATGCGCACGCCGAGATCTCGCAGTTGTCGCAGTACCCGACCGCTCAGGCCAAAGCCCACCTCTTTGATGATCACTGGTACTTCAGCCGCTTCAACGATGCGCTCGACATCGCGAAGCCAAGTAGAGAATCCCCGGGATCCTTCACGCATGATGGTTTCCTGTACTGCGTTCAGGTGAAGTTGCAGGGCGTTTGCTTCAAGCAGGTCGACGGCACGCGCGGCGTCATCGGGCGAACGTCCGGCACCCAGATTGGCAAAGACCAGACCATTCGGGTTTTCCTCCCGAATGACCCGGAAGCTCGGGGCTGTTTCCGGGGCGTCCAGGGCAATCGACAGCGAACCGGACGCGATGGGCATCCCGTTCTCTCGGGCGGCGATGGCGAGTGCGCGATTGGCGCGCTCCGCGTTGTCGGTGCCACCCGTCATTCCGTTGATGTAGATCGGTGCGGGCCAAACCCAGCCATCAACGTCGACATCGAGCGTCACCTCATCGATGTCGATGCCGTCGAGTGCGTGGTGCACCGGCTCCACGTAGTCGAAGTCATTACTCGCCGCTGGCCCACGGCGTTGTTCCAGCGCAAGTCGAATGTGGTCGTCTTTGCGAGCCACACTTTGGGCGACCCGGTCGTTGGTGTGCGGATCAGATGTCAAAGATGCCTCCCTCGGCCGGATGAACATTCACGCGAAGCAGGCGGATGTCATGGTGTTCCCAAGTGCGTAGAAGCGCGTCCGAAGAGACTTCCGTCCCGGCGAGAACGATGCCGCAGTCACCGCCGCCAGCCCCAGATGGTTTCGCAGCGGCCCCGTTTTCCTCCGCGGAATCGCACAGAATACGCAGTTTCTTGGTTTCGATCTGTGTGCCCGATGAGGAGCCCAGCCTGCGGAGCATACGGCGTGCTCGACGAATAACCTCAAGCGCACGGTGTTCCTCATCCTCGGTGAACGCTGCCACCAAATCGTCCACACAGGACCGGCTCTCCTCAAGGAAGGCGCCGTAATGCCTGCCCTCGGTATCATCGTGAGGCCGCACCCCATCCACTAGGCGTTCGGTGGAGGCAGGTGACCCCGTCCACCCCACCAGCAGGCGGAGAGTAGATGGAGCTGGCAGGCGCGTAACACTGCATGGACTCCACACGTCGGATTCCAGTGTCGCTGCCACCCCGTGCTGGTCAAGATACCTCAACAGCGACGCCCTATTCGGCGCGGTATAGCGAATCCATCCACCGAAGGTGCATGCCGCGATGTCGCCGCCGGATGCAGACGGAGCGACCTGCACGGTTGCGAGCAAGGCAAGTTTGAAGCGCTCAACCCGAGTCAGTTCCAGACCGTAGAACTCATCGAGCGCAGCAACCGTTGCCACCACAACTGCGGCAGAGGAGCCAAGCCCGAACTTGCGCCCGTCCGCGTCGTCCAGTTCGCTTTCGATCAATAGATCAAAGTACCGAGGAGCAAGTCCACGCTGGGCACGGAGTCGTTCCACAATGGAAATCGCTGCGACCACGTAATCGTATGGGTTGTGTTCGAGCATGATACCGACGCTGTCCTGATGACGGGTCCACACCAGCGGGAGTCCACCATATTCACGTGAGTAAACGTGTCCAGCTCCGGAACTCTCCGTGACCTGCACGGTGATGTAGCGGTCCACGGCTATCAGCACGGCCGGTTGGCCTGGGTCGACAACCGCATATTCTCCAGCGATGAACAGTTTGCCTGGGGCGCGTGTTGTGATCAACGGCCGCTCTCCTGTGTACTCGTGCCCTGTCCTTCTATCCGTACCCCAAGCCCTGGTCCTGCGATACGCACTTCACCGAGCGATGCGAGCGCGTCCGACACAGCAGAGGCATCCTCCGGCTGGGTAAGCACGAATACGTGAGGGCCTGCATCTGCTGTTGCGTAGGCCTCCAAGCCGCCTTCGCGAAGTTCCTGCACAGCGTTGAACACTGCGATGCTCTCAGGGAGCAAGTACCGAATCGCAGGTTGCGCCGACTGTGTCACAGCGTGCATCCGCAAAGCATTGCTCTCTGTGAGTTCGCCGATACGGGTGAAGTCCTGTGCGCGGCAAGCAGCCTGCATCTCCTCAAGATCGCGCGCAGTGGAGTCCACCCACGCGCTGTGGAAAGGGGACGTCAAAGCAGTGTGGCGCATCGCGTCACGGCTCGATACCTTCTTGCGGGGTGCATTGACTGCCACCGAGACAAGCCGCATAGGTGGCGCTTCAACAGCCTCAGCAAACGAGGTCTCGTCATCAACGCCCGCATGCCATATGGCGAAACCGTCAATTACCGAGCGGGCTGCCGAACCAGAACCCCGGCGCGCGAGACGGCTGAGTGCACGAGAATCAAGTTCCAGCCCGTATGCAGCCGATGCCGCTGCTGCGAGCGCGGCAAAACCGGCAGCCGACGAGGCCATGCCCGCCGCTGTCGGGGCCTCATTACGTGAACGCACAGTGGCGCGGGTTGTGCTTCCAGCCAGTTCTCGCACAAGATCAAGGAATCGGGTGACACGTTCGGTTTCTACTTGGGATGCTGTAGTTCCACCCAGGATGAATGTGTCCGTCTCGTGAGCAGGAGTCAACTCAACCGTTGTTGTCGTAGGCAGAATATCGAGGGTCATCGAGAGACTACCGGTTTGCGGCAGCATAAGAACCTCATCACGCTTGCCCCAATACTTAATGAGTGCAATATTCGGGCGCGCATGTGCGGTGGCAATCGTCATGAACTGGATCCTAAAGTGTGTGGAACTGCGTAACGAGGCGAGCCAAGAACCGTGGTCCATACGTGCTCGGCTCCTGCCACCCGCAGGCTTTCCACGAGGCTCTCGGTGGCGTCCGGGTGTGGCGCCACCGCGACTATACAGCCACCGCAGCCACCGCCCGTGAGTTTGGCACCCGGCGAGCCACCCCGGTGTGCGGCCTCTACGAGAGCATCCAAGCGCGGCGTCGAGACCTCGAGCCGCCCGAGTAACTCGTGCGTGTGCCGTAAAGACTCGCCTATCTTATCGGCCTGCCCAGCCGCAAGAGCTGGGACTGCCAGTTCCGCGAGAACCGAGATCTCGTCGATAATCTGATCCACGGTACGCCGCTGTGTCTCGCGCAGTGCGCGAACTCGACTCACCGCGTCGGTGCTGGAACGTCGGACACCGCTGTCCGCGACGACGAATGCAATCGGCTGCGCAGCTACAACGGCGCTCGTCGGTTCGGTCCTGCTAAAACGGATTGCGGTGTCGGCGACTACCGCTCGAGCATCGATCCCGCTCGGCGTGCCATGTGCAGCGCGTTCTGCCTGCTGTATGAGTTCATGCTGTTCGTCCGCGTCGAGTACGACACCTGCGAAGTCGGTCGCAGCGGATACCACCGCCGCCGCGAGTGCCGCGCTACTTCCAAGCCCGCGCGCGTCGGGAATCCTGCTCTCAATCGACGTGTTGAGGGCAGGCAGCCCGAGACGCGTGGTGACAGCCTCAATTGCAGCAAGCAGCGGGGCAAGGTTTGTCGGTGCGTTCTCGAGCGGACCCTGATAGAGCGAACTCGCGATGGTTGGTGTGGATGCTTGTGTCAGCGTTGCGGTGACGGAGAGTCCCGGCAATGGGATCGCGAGTGCCGGAGCGCCATAGACCACAGCGTGTTCTCCGACAAGTATCGCTTTGGCGTGGGCCTTGCCCGTGCCTGCAAGCCGGCTTGCATCGGAGAGAGGGAGAGTGAGCGACATGAACTAGCGATTCTGCGACAGGGCGCATCGGGAACAATCGGCAGGTGACGTGGAGACATAACGTCTTGGCATTGCTTAATATTTCAGCACATCAGTACTGCGATACTACAACGTCATTTTCCACACCAGAGTTAGGTATACCTCAGCCGGTGCTGAACCGTAAAATAACCTGAATGTCAAGGTAGATTCACGTTCTTTACAGGACCCGCCAAACGCGTCAACCTTCGGCGACCTCCGTCAGTTTCCTAACTTTCCTGCCATATTACAGAGACATAAACCCTGCTGAAAGACCTATCGTCTCAATATTAGGACAATTGTCTTGACATGAGGACAGTCAGGCAATGTAATCGAGACAGTTCTCCTTACTCACGTATAGGTGCACATTTCCCCCTTCTCGCGCCCAAGAATCCGCCTGGCTCGGCTACGTACATAGCTACCCTCGCCGAGCACACACCAACACAGAAGGGTCCATCATGACAACCGAGCGCATCCATTGGGACGGGCACCTGGTAACTGAGGCGGTGGAACTCCTACGGGCCGGAGGCAACATCGTTGTCAGCCCCACCAAGGTCGGATACATCATCCTGACCAGCGATAAGAAAAGTCTCGAACGTAAGTTCGCTGTGAAAAACCGCAACCGCAACAAACCGGGTGTCGTTCTTTGTGGTTCCCTTGAACAACTCACCGAGTTGGCTGAGCTCACCGACGAGGCACTGGAGTTTTACCGCACCCACTGCGAACAAGACATTCTCATGGGCTGTATCCTGCCCTGGAAAGATAGCGGACGAGCTTACATTCCCACAAATGGCGCGGATGAACTCGTTATGGACGCCCGCGGAACGAGTTGCTTCGTTCTGCGCTTTGGCATTCCAAGTGAACAGATCGTGCAGGAGCTCTGGGAGAAAGACCGCACTGTCGTGTTCGCCAGTTCCGCCAACCCATCCGGGAAGGGAAACCGGGGCCTCGTGGCCGGTATCGGCACCGCGATAGAGTCTCAGGCTGACCTCATCATCGAGGGTGACGACTATGTCCGTTCGATCCAGCCTGACTCCACGGCAGACACCAGATACGAACAAGGGGTGATGGTCTCCTTCGTGGACGACAGGGGCGAACTGGTCCCAGAGCAACACGGCGAACGCCTCATCTCACCGGCACCGACCCTCATCCGCGCCGGATTGTCCGTGGACCGCATCATGGTTAACCTCGCCGAACAGTTTCCCAGTTGGGATTACCGCCACGGCCTCTACTACTAATCAACTTCCTCGGAGCGAGGAACGCCTGTGAAGCGTGAGCAAGCAGGTACGACGAAAGGGACCCCATATCGGGATCCCTTTCGTCGAGGAGAGCCAAGGATATCCCCTGACTCCTCCGGCCCACATCCACGCGGATGGGACCTTTGAAACTACACAAGATGCTTCTATCTGCGTAAACACAACTCCAAAAGGAGCAGGCTTACGCGATAAGTGGAGGCGCGGGGAATCGAAAGTACTGATGCAAGTTGGTGCCAATCGAACCGGACGAGTGCTCTAACGTGCGCACATACTCCACTTCAGTTGCAGATCGCGAGTTTCGGATGCCTTTCAGTCGCGGAATTTTCCATGTATTTTCCATGCATGAAAATCCCCAACATGAACTACCGCAGCACCACTACAACACCGCACATAATCTGCCTATCCCCACCACACTGCCAGTAGTTTGCTTTCTGCTCACTAGTCTCGGGGAACCCCTACGTTGAAGATTGCACCGTGGCGCAGGTACCACGTCCACAGGAACACTCCCGCGACAGTAGCAGTTGCGGTGAGCGCCCATGAATCTAGTACACCTCCGTGATTTCCAATCCAACCAAGTCCAGGCAGTAGCACTTGAATTGGGGCGAAGATCGCTAATGAAGAAACCGTAATCACCACGATCGCACCTAAAAGCAGGCCACCAGCGATGACAAAAATCAAGGTGACCACCGAGAGTGTGACGGTTGTGCGGGTCATCCACCCTACCGACACTTCATAAGGCCGGATGATGACCCAAGGAACCACACACGAAATAAGCCAAACACACGTCATATTAAACAAAGCGAGTTGACGCACTGGTGTGGCGATGGAACCTCGAAGCACTTCGGGCGAACGTGGGCTGAGTAGCAAGACCAAGGACAGTGCCAGAATCAAGGGGATAAGCACAGGCAACGAGACTGCATTTATCTGTCCTTTGTGCACAATATTCATCTCAAACTGGCCCACCCCTTGGCTCAAGGCAACTAGCCCAAGCGCAAGGAGCGGTAGGTATGGCGCGTATCCCGCTAATAGAATCATGCGGAGATTGAAACCAAGGTGCGTCACGAACGTGCACTTTCGCCTAGGTGGCGGGTAAAGGCCTGTTCAACTGACTCTAGAGATACCTCTGTGCCACAGAACTCAGATAGCGTACCGGAGAAAAGAACTTCCCCGACATCTAGGAACACAACAGAGTCGGCCATGGCGACGACATCTTCAATCAAGTGTGTTGAGTACAGTATGCATGTTTCGGTTTTCTCCACCATGCTGGTGAGAAGAGATCTAAAGTGTGCCCGCTGTTCAGGGTCAAGTCCTACTGTCGGTTCATCGAGTACTAGAACCGATGGTGAGTGAACAACGGCTGAGGCAAGGCCAAGCCTGCGTTTCATACCACCCGAGAGCGTCGAACACCTGTTGTTTCTTTGCTCCCATAGATCTACCTCGTTCAACACAGCTTCAGTGCGTACCGCTGTCTCTTCCTGCGACAGCCCTTTGGACCAAGCAACATACTTGAGGAAGTCGTGTACCCGATAGTATCCGTCCACATCAAAGTCTTGCGCTAGATAGCCTAGAGATGATGTGAGAGTCGCGAGTGTCCGCGGGGATAGTTCGTGTCCATTAATCGAGACGCTACCGTGAGCAGTGTTCAACAGGCCCACAAGTAACTTGATGAGAGTGGTTTTTCCTGCCCCATTGCGTCCAAGAAGGCAGTGGACTCCTGGTCCAAGTTCAATGCCAACCTCGTTGAGTATCTGCTTTTTTCTCCGCCAGAAACTGAGACTGGTGACGTTAATGTGTCCGAAAGTCACTGTGGTAAGTCCTGTTCTTGAAGGGAGCATGTCTGCCAGTCGTTGGCGTGTTCTTTCCACCAGGCATGCCATTGAGAGTTGTCCATCTGTGACATGGCGTCACGAACGTGGTGATAATCAGTTGGAACACCACCCACCGGAACTCCTTGTGATAGCAAACCATACGTAATCAGATCAGAGAGCCCCTCAGTCTCGCCTAAGCAGTCCGTGTACTGGGTGTACATGAGGTGCTCCAACGTGTACGAACTGTAGTTGAGCCCATTGACCGTGTAGTTTGTATATCCGTCTTTTTCAGGGCACTCGTTACCTAAGCAGCTTTCTAGAAAGTGGGTCAACTCCACATCACTACCTTGGGTGATTTCTGCCAAATGCCCGAAACCTGGGGTCAGAGCTGCGGTCACTTTGCGTGACGCTGGGTGGGAGCACACAGTTGCAACCCCCTCAGTCACACACTCATACTCGAATGTCACCGGAGTGACCCGTTGATGTCCTGGAAAGAAGGCCTGGACTATAACTGCCAACGGTATGAGGACAACGACGGCCCCCAATCCTGAAACTTTTCTTGACAACGCGCGCGTTGTGGCAGCCCACAATAGGATCACTGAGAACCCGATCTGCCATCCGATTAGCAAGATGAACCCAGAAGAGTTGATTGTGGACCATTGATCGAGCAGGCCGTCAGTTGTTGGCCACAGTGGAGCGTAGACAGATGATGACACTCCCGCCGCCACCGCAACATAAATTGCGATTGCACTGACGAAGAGAACTATCCTGTTGGTCGTGATCTGGCTTATCACTAGTCCACACACGAGATAGAACAATGCTGCACTGTACTGTGCAGCGATCAATTCAACAGGAACTGGGCCCCACCCATACTCTGCGATCTCGTAGATCCCAAGCGAAACGACCTGTGATACCGCTACCCCAAGCCACACCCAGAAGAGTAACGCCACGAAACTAATAAAAGACACGGACACCTGTCGTGCCGCCAAGTGGTGGTTGATATCAGACCACGGTTCACGATGTCGAGAGGCAAAGTAGAGCGCACCAATTAAGACGATGGCCATCCCTGAAATGTACGAGCCTGCGTACTGGTAGAAAGCCAAAGTTTGACGCACATACTCGCCCTGAGGCATAGCAGAAACCGCGAATACTATCTGTGACAGCGCGACAACAGGAGCAACCCACCACGCCCAACAGTTTCTGATCTCAATACGGACACGGCGCACCGCGTCTCCATTCTCCTAAAAGTTGGGGGTAAGAGATACCGCTTACCCCCAACGACTTCCTAACTGCAGGCCTTTACCTTCTGCACAGGCGTGTCATGGTAGTCACTGTCACCCGTGAAGTACCCACGCCCGTAGTAGCCTCGGGTGTTTCCCTTATCGCACGACGACACCGATACGCTGTACTTGGTTGCGGTAGACAGTTTCGAGTTCTTCGCAGTTAATGGGTCAGGCGCAGCATTCTTATCCCACTTGATCTCGGCAACGATTGTGCGAGTCGCTGACTTCTGGCACGTGGACGTCGAAGTCGTCTTCAACACTTTGCTGGTCGTGTGAGTGAACTTCACCTTTGGCCCGTTACAGTCCGATGGTGTCGCTTGTGCAGTGTTGACAACGACAAAACTCGCAGCAAATGCAAGCATCGATGCCACGAGCATTGAGAGGATCTTCCTCATCGTTTCTCCTTCGTTCGCATATATTGGGAAGCATCCTCAAGATAGTTTAAAATCGCCGGGACCTGCAATAACTTCAAGAAATATCAGCCTGGAGTAGCAGTCTGGAATCCAAGAAACAAGAAAACTACACGAACGGTCATACCTGAGTAGCACCACAAAGTGTACAAAAGTCTATTCAGGTCCTAGCTCTCAACGACTAACCCTTTACCTGATGGGTGTCTGCGTCGTGGCTCTCAGCCCATAGCAGCGACCACCTCTATGCGTACGCCGCACATAAGATAGGCACGTGTCTACTCCCACACCACACGGATTGATCATCCACGGCGACGCAGCCATCAGCATTGCCGAACATGTCGCCCCAGGCACGGCACAGTTGGCCTACCTGGACCCGCCGTACAACACGGGGCGCACGTTCACCCAATATCAGGATCGAATGCAGGCCGCCGACTGGACGGGCATGATGCGCGCAGTGCTGACAGCCGTGCACACTGCGCTGGCAGACACTGGCAGTGTTTGGGTGCACCTGGACGACAACGAGCACCACACTGCCCGTAGCCTGCTCGAGGAGATCTTCGGGGCTGACCAGTTCGTCGCCAACATCGTGTGGGAACGCAAGAAGAAGCCGTCCTACCTGCACGGGCATGTTGCCGCTGTGGTCGATCACATCCTCGTGTACGCCAAGGACCGCAACCAACTACCGAAGTTCACGATGCCCGGTTCAGCGACCGTGTCACGGGTGCCGCTGGCGCAGGGGAAGAACCCTGTGCGGACGTTGACGTTCCCGGCCGGTTCGGTGCAACTGCCAGGTATCGACCGGACCATTCCTGCCGGCGACCAGTCCACACCATCCGTGCGCATCCACCTGAACGACGACATCACGGTACGCGCAGGCGTCAACGTCACCGAGTTCTCTTTAACCGGTGAACTGCGTTGGACGCAGGAGACGCTGAGTAGACATCTAGCTGACGGTGTACAACTGCGCGCACCCAAACTCCCGGTCCGTGTCAACGCGTACATCCCCACCGACGGAAAGGCTTGGTCGAACCTGTGGACCAGGGCGACCGGCATGGCCACCAACGAAGACGCCCGCGAACATCAACGTGCTTTGTTTGGTCACGATGGTTTCGACACACCCAAACCTGAAGAACTACTCGCACGCATCATTGAGACCACCACCACTCCCGGTGACCTAGTCATCGACCCGTTCGGTGGGTCAGGCACCACAGCAGCCGCCGCGCACAAACTCAGGCGGAACTGGGTGACGGTTGAGTCCAACGCGGACACGATACGGGACTACATCGTCCCGCGCATGAACCAGGTCGTTGATGGTACCGACCGTGGGGGTATCTCAACTCATCCGACAGACACCACGACCAAGCTGCCTCCCGCATTCACGCCGCGTGACGCCCGACTCGCCGCCCAATGGGTGCGTGACCTAGCGGGTTCAGGGGCGTTCGACACGGACGCCAGCAACGTCATCGACGTGCTTGCGCGCGCTGCACGGGCCAGTAAACGTACTGACACGTGGGAGGGCGGAGGGGATTTTCAGACTCATACACGCAAATAGTTAGTGCGTGGAGGGCTCCCGCACACGAGACTAGGGACTTACGGACAGAGCCTTCTAGCCGCACACTCTATTCACTATCCCCCGAAGCAGACTGAACACTCTCATCACCGAGTTTGATCATCGTGTAGGTTCTTGTCTCATTTCCTGTAGCGTGCGCAACCGAAGTGTTCTCCCACATGTGCACGGCAACGGTGGCAAGTGTGAACGGAGTGAGCGCCCGCAATTGCTTTTCATCTGCGCTGTTGAGGAACGGACCGGCGGCCGGGTGGCTAAAATCGGACCAGCGGGTGAGCCAGGGAAAGTGAAGATTATGCCGGCTGAAGCAAGTCATGCAGAGAAGGCTCAATCAGTTTCGGCACCTTAAGTCGAGGCCTTGATCTGGTGAAAGCAAGTTCTCGGCGGCGTACATCGGTCAGCGCGCATTGATCGAAGCCGAACTGTGCTAGGCGAATGACAATGAGCTCACGGATCACGCGCTCTGCGACTTCCCATAAGATGCCGTTGAACTGTGAGCCCTCTATTTGGATATGCCAGTCATCTGGCCCAAGTGTGTCATGGATGATTTGGTTGCGGGTTTCAGCGAGGCACCAATACCACTGCGCAAAGTCGGTGATGTCAGTCGTTTTGCCTTTGTACGTTCTTTGGAACTCTTGTTTTGGCGTATATAGGAAATCACGTTCTGAAATCGTTCCCACGACTGAACTGTAGATTCGCTCGAGAGCCGACAAAGCGCTCGCTGATGTAGAGGACCCGCCTAGAGCTTCGAGTGCAGTCTTCTGGAAGACAACGAGGTCTTCTTCTGTTGTCTCAGGGTTGTTGGACCATGCACGCAAGTACCAGTGAATCGCATTCCTCAGTTGCAGTACTTCATCAGGTGCCCCGTCTTTGCTAGCCGTCATCATGATCGAGAACACTGCTTCGAGCAGCGCCGTATCGAGTGTGATTGCCCTAGATGAGACCAGCCCTTGCGGAGGCGTGTAATGGTCTACACCAATGTCAACGACTCTGTCGATCCGTACTAGCGGCCGAAAGTCGCTGAGATACCCCTTGCCTTGGTCGATGGTGGTGAGTGGAAAGATCAGCAGTTGGGTGTTCTCGGCTGTGTAAAGGTCGCTACCTAAAACGCCACGGTTAATCTGAAAACCTGTTTGCGCGTTTGAGGCAACAGACGCAAACTGTACGGCTTGGGCAAGTGCACCACGTTCAAGGTCTTGTTCTTCAGCAGTTTCCAGTTCAGGTGATAATCGAGACACGAAGGTTCCTGAGTACAACGAACGATGCTCAGAACCTAAACTCAGTTTTCTAACCTGTTCGACTCGTTTCATCTGCACCGCAGTCAACGTGCTGCCTTGGTGTTTTGTGGTAAACAGTTCCCAAGGCCCAAACCTCACAGGGGTTTCCAAGTTCAGGTAGGGGAAGTAATAGATAGCAGTCGCATTAGTGCCTTGATCCATTGACATATTCTCCTTATACCCTTGATGGGTTCTATGGAGAAGACTGTATAGGAACTCACCCAAGCAGGGCATATACAGAGCAAGGACTCAACGGCAGCAATGCCCCGCACACACGGCAGGTGCGAGGTGCCGCTACTCAGACAATGGGTAAAGATTACTTACTAGTTCGCACTATGTCGTTACGCGACATCCGGCACCCGTGCGCACACGATTCACGACGCCCACGAGATCGTCAGACTGCTTTCCTCGCATAGCAGCGCGATAGGACCTAAGTCCTCATCATGCTCATAGATAATTCCTATAATCGCTTGTCAAGTAGGTAATTGTTGAAGTCGCTACTAGGGTAAGAGGATCTGCAATGTTCCGAAACCGATTCACACCAACTGCAATGACTATGGTGCTAGCCGCCGCTCTACTAGGCGGTGGTGGCACGGCACACGCTACACCAGAACTGATTGACGTCACCTCTGAGGAGTCCGTCTGGGTAGAGATCGACAGTGCGACGGCACAGGCATTCGAAGCAGGCGACTGGGAGGTTATCGACAAGTACTTCGATGCTGTTGCCGGTGTGAACTCCAGCGAGGTGTTGGATGACTTTCCCACGGACTTTAATAAGCAGCAGTTTGATTCAGAAAGCAATCTGAGTTCTCAAAGTCTCCAGCGCGCCACTGCTGCTGTGGTGAAAGTCGAGAAGAATCCACACGGTTGTAAGTTGCTACCCTACGGAACACAAGGTGTTTCTGGAGGGGTCATGGCGATGCACAAACGTACAGGCAGCGGCACCGCCGGAAAGCCATATGGTTCGATCGGGTGGAAACCTGTTACTCAGTGTTTAACAGCCCCAACAAAAATTGCTAATGCGAACCTCTTCTACAGGACTACCGTTGGTGGCTTGTGGTATCCCGAAGCCGCAGGCAAGACTGGACAGGCTTTCGGTGTGTCAAAGTACACCCAGACCACTATCGAATGGGTCTGCCAGAACACCAAGCGCGAGGATTGGCGCGGACGCACCATTAGCACCGTCACTGCTCGCAACGGCAAGGTTTACGTGGCGCAGCAACACACAAACGCCCCGAATTTACCGTGCGGGATTAAATAGTGGCCGTTTTCTCACCACACCTCAAACTGTGGATTGAAGCGTTCCTCTACGCCAGCCGTGGTGTAACACCCATCGTCCCGCGAACAGATACTCGTGTGCTTGAGGACTTAGCACCGGACTACGACAGAGTCCAGCAACCAGACTTCACTGCTTATGAAGAGATCAGCGCTTGGTTTCAATCAGCCAGTTGGCAATCTCGGTTCCTGACCCTCGCAGGTGAACAGTCTCGCATGATCGGTGGTGCCAGTGAGTCTTTCACTGTTCCCGATTCGGCGGCAGACATCTGTAAAAAGTACGTACACCAATTTGCAGAAATCATGCGCGCTCACCTAGAGCCCGCAGGCTCGTACTACCTCACCGCATGGGGTATGCCTTTAGTAGAGGTACGCGAGCTTCAAACGGGATCACCGCAATCGCTCACCGTGGCATCAGGTAGCAGTGATGAACAGTGGTGGACCACCCCTCAATACTCGTCGCCTCGGGCTAGTCAGATCACTTATTCGCGCCGATTCTCAGCCGATACCGCATGGTTATCCACGCTTACGTGCGCGGAACTATTCGCGGAGGACCGCCCCGAAGAGATTGTCGACGATCTACAGACAGCCGCAGACGCACTCGAGGGAGACAAAGCCCGGCGCATCCACCACACGTGGAGCAACACCGATGATCTGCCCGTATACCAGATCAGTTCGGGCACTGACTTCGCTGATCTGACCGCCCGGTTCCCCCTCAAACTCCGCACCGATATTGGCCATATTCTCAGAGACCCGAACACAATCGGCACCCCTATCGACGTGATTCCTGACTGGTCCCGCGTCGCACAACACTATTCAGGGGTCTTCCTCGAATCTGAAGCGTTCCTAGCCCACACGTGGGTTCCCCTCCACACCCCATATGGTGTCACTGTGATGACTGGCTGGGCACCAGAAACGTTCTACCGACTGCGGTGAGGTCGAGGAATGAAAGTCGTCCCCCAAGTAGACGATTCTGACAGTTTCCTTGAATTTCCGGGATCCTCCGACCCTCAGAAGGCCCGTTTTCACGTCATGGATTGCCTGGTTTGCATACATCAGATCCCGACCCTTGGCAGCCACCGGCAGATTCGGCAGGGGTTTGTGGAAGTACCCACGTGGCTTCGTTGCACCAAAGGTAGGGGCCCGCAACACGCCTCCCATGTACTCTCTCACGAACAAGGGTTGTCGCCTCAAGACATGAACTTGTCTTACTAAGAGGTTCGAAATTTGCCTCTTCCGGACCTAAATATGAACCTCCTCAGATCGTTGGGTGCCGATCCAAACTTTAACAATCTGATCTAAGGCTTCAAGCAGCGTGGTGGGTACGATTAGCCTTCGCCGCCCGATCTTGAGGCTTGTTAGCGCGATTATCGGACGCGTGGGCCTGGCTTAAAGCTCATGCCCTCATCCGCTTTTCCTCGAAGAGGTCACGAACCAGAAGAGGTCACGAACCAATCGGGTCAAATGATCCTGTGCCTGCGGAGTCGCACTCATCCGTTGTCGTGAAGAAGCGGTGCACCACCGTACCGATGAGCAGGCCACGTTGGAAGTGACACAACGAGGACGCATTCCGTTGAGCGGGTGCCGCTAGCACCGGACGTAAGATCAACACTGAACACATTCGCCGAATGAATAGAAGCCAGACATACGAAAAGAGGGACCTCACACGAGGTCCCTCTTGTCGTTGGAGCAAGTCAATATTCCCTGACTTTTTCCTGACCTCACCCTTAGGGATGCAGCCATGAAAACTACGATAGATGCTTCTAGGTGCTAGTGCGATGCTCTCGCTGTGTAACCAGTTGTGTAAGCGCGCTTTCACGGCATCTCAACATGCTTGTTGACCTGCCATAACACCAGTGGAGGCGCGGGGAATCGAACCCCGGTCCGATGACGCAAATCCAGGACTTCTCCGGGCGCAGTCTGCTATGGATTTTCTCGGCCCCAGCACTCGCACAGACACGTTTGCTGACAGGCCCAGTCGCCTAAAAGTCCCCTTAACCCCAGCGACAAAGGTCAAGAGCGGAGCTATCTAGATGACGCCAGGAACCGGGGCGATAGCAACCCCGGGCTGACGGACTTCATGTGGCTCTGCGCAATCAGGCAGCAAGAGCGAAGTCGGTGCGCTTAGTATCTGCACCTATTGTTTGTGGACGTCGTTAACGAGATAAGCCCACATCCTCGGCCCGCTTCCCCTCGAAACACGATCACCGTCGAAACCGATCGCCCCCAAGAGTGTGAAGCATCTATATGTAGTTTTCAAACTTCGTGCCACCTGCTCTCGCAGGTGAACGCTCCTTCAAGTGTAGTTCAAGCCCATACTTGCCGTCGCGCTATTTTGTTCAAGCGTTGCTCACACCGGTTTATTCCCGCGCTAACCCGCCCGATGCGGTGTGGCTTCATCGCGCTGCTTGCCGACGATTCCCCTATCCCAGCGCAAGGGGCGCTGGGTGGCGGCAGGATCGTCGTGAAGCTACATCTTTTCGCGCAGGCGCATCGCGCGCAGTGCCTCGCGGTTGTCTTGCTTCTCGCGCAGTGCGTGCCGCTTGTCGTATTCCTTCTTACCGCGGGCAAGAGCGATCTCGACCTTGGCGCGGCCGTCCAACCAATACATCTGCAGCGGCACGATGGTCAGACCCTTTTCGGTGGTCTTCTGGTGCAGCCGTGCGATCTCGGACTTGTGGAGCAGCAGTTTACGCTTACGGCGTGGCGCATGGTTGGTCCAGGTACCGTGCGTGTACTCGGAGATGTGCGCGCCCTCAAGCCAGGCTTCGCCGTTGTCGATGTACACCCAGCCGTCCACAAGCGATGCGCGTCCGGCGCGCAGTGCCTTGACTTCGGTTCCACCCAAAACCATTCCAGCTTCGAAGACATCCTCTATGAGGTAGTCGTGACGCGCTTTCTTGTTCTGAGCGATAATCTGGCGGACCGGGCCTGAGTCCTGGGCCTTGCCCTTGGAATTCGGCTTGGTGGCACCGGGTATGTTGTACATTTTGCCCTTAACCATCTTGCCTCCTCATGCCTGGTTGCCGGTCTTAAGTGTCGTGCCTAAGTAGCCTACGTCAGGGATAACCGCCAACTCCACTCAAATATGCCGCAGGGTGATGTGACACATGTTGCACAACGCGATGAACTGGCGAGCGGTCCCACCTGGGGCCTATTTTCTAGCGGCTCGTCACCGTCATCGGGTCAATCGTGGAACCGTTGACGTACACCTCGAAGTGCAGGTGGCACGCACCCGACAGCCCGGTGTTTCCAGAGAGCCCAACAACATCTCCGGCCTTGACCTTGGCGCCCGCTCGCGTCTTGAACGAGGTCAGGTGGTTATACGAGGACATGACGTTCTTGCCGTTGATGGTGCCGTGGTTGATGAGCACCTGGTTGCCGAACCCACCCTTCCACTGCGCCCACTGAACCGTTCCGGCACGGCCCGCATATACATTTGTGCCGCAGTAGGTGCGCATGTCGGTGCCGGCATGCAGGCGGTAGTAGCCGAGAACCGGGTGAAGGCGCCAGCCGTAACTGGAGGTGACTACCCGGTAGTCGGTGGGCCACTGGAACCAGTTTCCGCTTGCACCGCCCGAGCTACCCCCGCCAGAGCCGCCGGAACCTCCCGAGTTACCCCCGCCCGAGCCGCCTGTGCTACCTGAGCCGCTTGATCCACTGCTACCGGAATTCGAGTTACCGCCAGAACTGTTTTGCTGCTGCTTCTTCTTCTCGGCGTCCTTCTTACGTTGCTCCTCGAGTTCCTTCTCCCGACGTTCCTTCTCCAGGCGTTCTTCTTCCTTGCGCTGTTCCTCTTGCAGCCCTGCAATTTCACGGATCTCATCGGTGAAGGAGGCAACGTTGGCATCCTCTTCCTTGAGTTGCTGCTCAACTGCCGCCTTGCGTCCCTCAATACGCTGGGTTGCCGAGTTCTTCTGCGAGATCAGGCTTTCAACCTGGGCTTTCGCATCAGCGGCTTCCTTCTCCTTCTGCTGAGTCTCAACGACCTTGGCATCTGCCTGTTCCTTGAGCGTGGTGATGATGTCGTTGACGGCGTCAAGGCGCACTTGGGCGTTGCGGGACACAGCTCGGGTTTCACGCAGTTTGTCGAGAGACTTCGTCTGCGAGCGCAGGGCCGTGGTGTTCATGGAGTAACGGGACACGAAGTCCTCGGTGGAGTCGGCGCCAACGATCAGGCTGACGCTCGACATGTCGAAATCACCGCGTGCTGCTTGACGGGCCATCTCCGCGACACCGTTTCGAGCCTGGTCCATCGCTTCATCGTTGGCGGCGATCTGATCTTCGAGGCTGCCCTTTTCCTGCTGGGCGTCATCGAGTTTCTTGGCCAGTTTGTCGGCTTCGCGCTGCGCGGTCTGGTACTCCTTGGTGGCGACGTTGAGCGCAGCCTCGGCCACGGGCAACTGTGCCTGGACCTCCTGAAGTTCGATATAGGCCTTGGCCAGTTCGTCGTCCGTGTGCGCAAGCTCGTTTTCGAGATCGTCACGCTGTGCCTGGGCCTGGGCCTGCTTCTCCTTGGCGGCTTCCATGCGATCGTCCAGATCATCCGCGTATGCCGCATTGAGCGAGATGAGCGATACCGAGAACACCAGGACGGCAGCCAGCAGTGCCGACACAAGGAGCCGGACGCGGGATGTCAGTTGCACTTTCATGATCACACCTTCGTATACCGGCTCAGCGTCACAATCGAGGAGATCGCGGCAAGCAGGAACGCCACACCGATCAGGACCGGTGCCAACAACAGGACGTCATGTGTGGTGATGTAAGGAATCCAGTTCATGGAGGTGTCGAGCCATCCCTCGATCAGATACCTCACGCCAAGCCAGAGCCCGCCCACGGCAAGAACCGCTCCGATGGTTGCGGCTATCGCGCCTTCAAGCATGAACGGTAGTTGGATGAATAGTGTTGAGGCGCCGACGAGGCGCATGATTCCGGTTTCGCGGCGGCGAGAGAGCGCAGAAAGCCTGATCGTCGTGGTGATGAGCAGCACCGCCGCCAGCAGCATGACGCCGGCGAGTCCTGAGGCAACCAGAGTTGCCGTGTTCAGGATGTTGAACAGCGGTTCGTAGACTTGGCGCTGGTCGTGGACCTCTTCAACACCGGCTCGCCCGCTCAGGGTCTCGTTGATGATCTGGTACTGCTCAGGGTCGTTCAGTTTGATACGGAACGCCGCATTCATGTCATCGACGGACATGGATGAGAACCACCAGCGGTCTTTGAAGTTCTTTTCAAAGGTTTGCCAGGCATCTTCTTTCGATTCGAAGATGACTTCGCGGATCTCTGCCGAGACCTCTGGCGATGCAAGGACAGATTCCAAGTCCTTGATCTGTTGGTCGGTCGCCTCACCGTCCGCGCAGGTGACAACCCGAGAATCCTGCGGGCACAGGTACACGGTGATCTCGACCTTGTCGTACCACTCCCCCTTGAACTTTTGGATCTGGGTTTGAGTGAGCACGGCAGCGCCAACGAACGTCAGCGAAACAAACGTCACGAGGATAACGGAGATCGTCATCGACAGGTTACGGCGAAGCCCGATGCCGATCTCGGAGAGAATGAACTGAAAACGCATGGCTACCCCTTAACGCGACGATCCGTAGACACCGCGAGTCTGGTCGCGAACCAGCTCGCCCGTGGACAATTCGATGACGCGTTTGCGCATCTGGTCCACGATCTCGTCATCGTGGGTGGCCATCACGACCGTTGTGCCGGTGCGGTTGATGCGGTCCAGCAATCGCATGATGCCCAACGACGTGGTCGGGTCGAGGTTACCCGTCGGCTCGTCGCACAGTAGGAGCGGTGGGCGGTTCACGAACGCGCGCGCGATTGCGACACGCTGTTGCTCACCACCGGAGAGTTCGTGCGGGCGGCGCTTTTCCTTGCCCGCGAGTCCCACCATGTCCAACACCTCGGGAACGGTGGTCATGATGTGGTGTTTCGGCTTACCAATCACCTGCAACGCGAACGCGACGTTCTCGAACACGGTCTTGTTGGGCAGCAGCCGGAAGTCCTGGAACACCGCACCCATCTGACGGCGCAGTTGTGGCACACGCCAGTTCGACAACGAGGTCAGGTCATTCCCCGCGACGAGTACGCGTCCTGCGGTTGCTTTCTCCTCTCGCGTCACAAGGCGCAGGAAGGTCGATTTTCCTGAACCTGACGCTCCAACAAGAAAGACGAACTCGCCACGCTCGATTTCGAGCGAGACGTCGTTCAGTGCAGGGCGTGCGCCGCGGGCGTACACCTTGGTGACATTGTCTAAACGGATCACGAATCAGTTCCTTGGGTACCAGTTGTGGTGGCGGCTGTCGCCTCAGCGTTCGGCTTCGCACGGGATATGCGCTTTTGCGTGACGACGAGTCGGTCAGTTCAGTTGACCGGCCTACGTTGCGTAAATGGTTACGCACGCGAGTCGGGCAACTTTACAGCCTTTTCGAGATTATGTAGTGGGACAGGGTTAAGCGGTGCTGACACGCCGTTGCTACCAAGATGCTCACAACTCCAGCATCGTCCACACCTGACCGGTTGTGAGGAAACTCCGCTTCCGAGACCAGTCCAACGCACCCACGCTCCGTTCCCTCACACCGGGATGCGTTCCAGCGCACTCACCCTGCGAAAAACCACACGAAAGTGCACACCACGACGCAATCAACTCGTCGCCAATCTGGATACAACTTGGGGATATAGCCCACCGGATCCCCCCATACCAACGCAAAGCGGGTCCAGCCTCTTCCCCGAAAACTCGGGGCGGCTGAACCCACTGGACGAAAGAGCTATAGCCTACGCCTCGCGGTCCTGCGAACGGCGCCAGCGGATACCCGCCTCGATGAAGTCATCGATAGCACCGTCGAACACAGCACCCGTGTTACCGACCTCATGTTCGGTGCGCAGGTCCTTGACCATCTGATACGGCTGCAGCACGTACGAACGCATCTGGTCGCCCCATGACGCCTTGATGTCTCCGGCCAGTTCCTTCTTCTTCGCCTTCTCCTCTGCCTGGCGCTCAAGGAGCAGCCGGGACTGGAGCACGCGCATAGCGGCGGCGCGGTTTTGGATCTGGGACTTCTCATTCTGCATCGACACCACGATTCCGGTCGGGATGTGGGTCAACCGCACGGCGGAGTCAGTCGTGTTCACGGACTGTCCACCAGGACCGGACGAACGGAACACGTCAACGCGGATCTCGTTGTCAGGGATCTCGATGTGGTCAGTCTGCTCGATGAGCGGAACCACCTCAACGGCAGCAAACGAAGTCTGGCGACGTCCCTGGTTGTCAAACGGCGAAATACGCACGAGACGGTGCGTGCCAGCCTCGACGGAGAGGTGACCAAACGCATAAGGCGCCTTGACCTCGAATGTTGCGGATTTCAGGCCTGCTTCCTCAGCATAGGACGTGTCCAGAACCGCAGTTGGATAGCCATTGCGTTCCGCCCAGCGCAGGTACATGCGCATCAACATCTCCGCGAAGTCAGCCGCATCCACACCGCCAGCTCCCGCACGAATCGTCACCACGGCCTCGCGAGCGTCATACTCGCCGGACAACAGAGTACGGACTTCAAGCTGATCGAGGTCCTTCTTAATACCCTCGAACTCCAGCTCAGCCTCAGCCAGGGTATCCGCGTCGTCGGCATCCTGTGCCATCTCGACAAGGACCTCAAGGTCATCGATTCGCTGCTCCATCGACTCAATACGCTTGAGCTCGTTCTGGGCAGTCGACAGAGCGGAGGTGACCACTTGGGCCTTGGCCGGATCATCCCACAGGTCAGGAGCAGACGCCGCCTGCGAGAGTTCAGCGATCTTTACGCGCAGAGCATCAGGGTCGCTCACCGCCGAGATGGTCGCGAGCGTTGAGCGTAGTTGCGGGATTTCTGCAGAGAATTCAATGGCCACAATCAATCATTCTACGTTAGAGGCCCAACCGATTTCGTGCGTAGCGGTGTGACCCGTGGCAAGGATAAAGAGTTACGTCACAAGATCGTGCTGAGAAAAACTGCAGACCACTTTCTCAAAACGCTCGCGCTACTCCTGGGGGTTTGAGTCCTCCACTGTGTGAGGGTTCCCAACCTTACGGCCCACTAGTAGCCATCCGATCGGCCCCAGAACAGGAACAAACAGAATCACAAGGAACCACACGAGAGATTGCGTGACATTGAGATGTTTCGATTCGTTGAAGAAACTCATGGATGCCCACACGAGCACCACAAAGGACACAAGCAACAAAACACTGCCGAGCAAGTCGTAAACGGGCGGAATGAAAAGATCGATTCCTTGGACCTCTGGAGTTGTCAAGATCATGTTCCCAAGTCTAGCCATATATCCGCAGGTCAAAGGGCTACTGAGCTAATTGGCGAATACCCGTGACGTTGCGCGCGGTGGCAAACTCCTGCAATCGCACAAACCTACCTGGCACCGAGTCGTCTGCCGTTCCGACCATTGAACTTGCCAACGCAGTCGCATAGATCGCCAAGTCGGTGCCCTCCTCCGTCGCGGCCACTGAAACTCTGGTCAATCCATACTCCCCCGCCACATATACTGCGTATTTCCTAGCGGCGGTAAGTGGGTCTTGGTTCTCGCGCTCTTGTCCTTCGTTCCCTTCATCATCGGTGAAGTTGCCGATGTAGGCATTCCTCGTTGCGGTATCGCTGTATACGAGCGCTGCACCATCCGCGACATACGCCAGACGCTTCTTGTCTAGATACAGTGTGCCAACATGCGCAAGCCCGGCAATGAGGAGCAGGGCAACGAGCGCGACACCCAACCCCAGGAAGAGAATGTTCCCATCTTCGCCTCGCGCGTTGCGAAAGCCTCGGAAGCGATCACTCACGGAGCTCTCCCCGATACGAGTACCCCTGAGCGCTGACAGTGAGCCCACGAGGCAACCAGCTCGCGCCAGGCGGCTTCACGGTGTAGCTGACCGCCGTTTCGATAGATGCTCCCGCTGCACACGCCGCCTCACATGCAACGGATACCTTGAGGTTCTTCTCGGTGACGGCCAGCCCGAAGTCTTCGAACGCCAGCTCCGCAATCAGCAGTTGGGTTTCCCTCGAGACCCTCCCCTCCTGCGAAATAGCATGGGAACGAGCGATAGCATGCGCCGTTGAATGTGCGGCATAGGTTGCGGCTTGCACCTGCGATAACGCGATCATGAAGTACAAGATTGGGATCAGTAACACGGCGATGACCCCGATGAACTCCACCTGTGCATTGCCAACTTCGCGGTCCTCACACAATGCCTCTCTGAAACGACGACCCTGCGTTCTTCTCATGGTCAAGTCACCTAGTAGTTGTCAGATTCGATCACGGCTCGACCGCTTGCATACAACTTGGCAGGAACCGTAAACAAGCCAAGAACAGGCAACGATGCAGACACCTGCACAACGATCAGCTCACGCCCGTCAGCCGTTTTCTCCGCGGTATTGACTGAAAAGTCCTTGAACTGCCCTGCCCGAGAGTTCGCGTATGCAACGGCATCGCTCGACGTGGCATCGAGTCGAGCGCCCTGCCTGGCGGCCTCACCCGCGATATCGGTCAACACGTTTCGTGAGTGCATGATCAGTGCGCCCTGAATAAGGCCGAGAAACACCGTGATGAGCAGGAGTGAGGTCAACAGGAAACTGACCGGTGCTGAACCGGCTTCTCGATGACTCAAGGTGTATACGTTCAAATGCATATGGGGCAACCGTTTGGGGATGGAACCCGATGTCTAGTTTGCTTGACGCGAGATCTGACTGATCGCTTCGTTGAAGAGCCCTTCGAGTGCTGGACCGGCAATAGCCCACAGCGCCACGACGAGACCCGCGGACATCAGAGTTATCAACACCCAGCCTGGAACATCGCCGCGTTCTCGCTGACCACGTATGGAATTTGAGGCACGCGCGACGGCCTTGGAGTTGCGCCAATCCGACCGCTTCAGCGGCCTACGCACCCCGGAGGGTGCGCTTGCCCGCGGCGCCGGGAGCTTCACTGTGACCTTCTCTTGCTCTGAGACGACCCGTACTGTTCGTAGCACGATGTTCCTTATCTATAGGGGTAATCAGAATCCGATTCTGAGGACTTGGAGGGAGGGGAATACTGCGAAGACGATGGTTATGGGCAGGATCAGGAAGATCACGGGGAACAGCATCGTGATTTCTTTCTTTCCGCCTGTTTCCATAAGTTCTCGGTGTCCGAGTTCCCGTGCATCTTGGGCTTGGGCGCGGAGCACCTTGGCGAGTGGGGTGCCTCGTTCAACGGCGAGTGCGACACCATCTGCGAACCTAGTGATCGCGGCCAGGTCGGTGCGCTGTCCGAGGTTCTCAAGGGCTTGAGTGAGCGTGGTACCGGAACGTATTTCGCTGACGGATGCTGCAATCTCTTCCGCGAGTGCACCGCGACCAAGATTGGATACGCGTTCGAGAGCTGCGAGTGGTCCCTCGCCTGCTGCTACCGAGAGCGCGAGGAGTTCTGCGACGGTGGGAAATTCTGTGAGGATGTCCTGCGCCCGTGAGGTGATCTGGTTTTTGAGCCGGTAGTCGCAGGCGATGAGTCCTGCAAAGGGTGCGCCGATCACGAGAATGATGAGGGGCACAACTGACACGTTGCGGCTACCCGCGAGGAGGAAGGAGAGAACAACCGCGCATAGTAGGCCAAGGACGGCCCATTGAATCTGTTCGAGTCGATATTCGTGGATTGTCGTTGAGCGTCCTGCCCGCCGCAGCCTGGCTTGGAGTTGACTGGACGGCGAACTGAAGATCTCTAGCAGTGAATCAAGTGCGTCCGCGAGTGGCTCAACTGCTTTGCCCCAGACTCCCAGTGGGGACGATACTCGCCTAGAGCCAAGGAATCGGCCACGTTCGTCGGCGTCCACGAGATACGGGGCCAATCGGGTGTCCAATTGGAACTTGCGGGCGTCGAAGTAGGTGTATGCGAGCATGATTCCTGCGGCGAACAGCAGTCCCGCGATGACTGCTGCGACGATGAGTGGGGTCATGCGAGGACCCGCCTCTCAGTGGGAAGCGCACCGAGTCTGAGCATCAGCCAGTAGGCGAAGACCGTTACCGCGGCGCCGATGAGTATGAGGAGGGTGCCGGTCGAACTCGCATAGGCTTGGCTTGCTTCAGGTCGGGTCGACAGCATCAACAGGATTATCCACGGAGCGGCCACCGCGACTCGCGCCCCACCAACGGTCCAACTCTGGCGGGCTTCGAGTTCTCCGCGGGTGCGTAGGTCTTGGCGGAGGAACTGGTTGAGTGCTTCGAGTAGGACTCCGAGTTCGCTTCCACCCACGCTTCGCGCCAGGCGTAGGGCTTCGATGACTCGATCGGCGACGGGGTCAGCGAGACGGTCTTTCATGGAGAGCAGGCTCGTGTCGAAGTGACCGGAGGCGTGGTAGTCCCGTGCGAATTCCTGGAAGTCAGGCCGTAGTTCGATCGGTCCCTTGTGGGCAACCTGTAGGACTGCCTCGGGGAGGGAGAGCCCCGCTCGGATTCCAGAGATCAGGTGTTCGACCACTTGGGGCCATTCAGCGCGACGTCTGCGGCGTGTGCTTGTGGCACGGGTGTACACAACGATGAGTAGCGAAAACCCGCTTGCAACACCCGCGACTAGGGCGGCCACTGGCAGTCGAGAAATTAATAGTGCGATGGCGGCACCGACTATTCCAAGCAGGACTGATGCGAGAACAAACATGTTGACGCTGACGCCGGTAAACCCTGCGGCGTGTAGGTCGTGGCGGAAGGTGGTTTCGCGGTTGCTCGGAGCACGCTGGGGCCTCTCCCAGAAGCTGGACCACACGAGGGTTGCCCCTAGGCCAAGTATCAATCCGACTACGACGCCCATTCGACGCTCGTTTCTAGGAGTCGGTGAATGGATATTCCGATACGGTCGTAGGCTTCCTGTTTTGGCGGATAGCCCTCGCCACGAACTAACTGGCCGTCAACGGTTTTGAAGATCGCGCTCATTTCGATGCGGGATTCTTCGATTCTTCCGGTCAGGCCACAGATCTCGCGGACTCGCCGTTGCCCTG
Source organism: Timonella sp. (assembly GCA_031979385.1). Lineage (GTDB taxonomy): Bacteria > Actinomycetota > Actinomycetes > Actinomycetales > Cellulomonadaceae > Timonella. The sequence goes on from DALZEF010000007.1 coordinate 25,593, forward strand.
AAACATCACGATCCAGGTGCACGATCAGATCAATTGCGGACGCCACGGCTGGGTTCACGAAGTGTGCGGTGACGTTTTCTCCGGCAAGCAGCGGCAGGGTTGAGAGTTTTGCCACCGCGTCTCGGGCGGCGTTGGCGTGGAGCGTAGCCATTCCCGGTAGTCCGGAGTTCAGTGCAATGAGGAGATCGAGTGCCTCTGCCTCGCGTACCTCGCCCACGATGATTCGGTCTGGGCGCATACGTAGCGATTCTTTCACCAGCCTGCGCATGGTGATCTCGCCGTGCCCCTCAAGATTGGCCTGACGGCACTGCATAGCCACGACGTCTCGGTTTGCGAGGTTGAGTTCGAATACTTCCTCAACGGTAATGATGCGTTCCTTGGGTGGGACGGCTCCGGCAAGGGCACGCAGGAAGGTCGTCTTTCCGGCGCCGGTTGCACCGGAGACGACAACGTTCAGTCCCGCGCGTACGCTCGCTTCAAGGAACTGCGCGCTTTGGGCCGTTAGGCTGCCTCGGGACACGAGTTCACTCAGGCGCTGCGCTCGCGCCACAAACTTTCGGATATTGACGCTCATGTCACGTCTCGTGATGTCCGGGATGACCACGTGGAGCCGTTCTCCGCCCGGCAGCATCGCGTCAACAAATGGTGTCGAAAGGTCGAGCCTGCGGCCGGTGGAACCGAGCATGGTCTCAACGAGTCGTGCGATCTCGTCCCGGGTGAGAACGGTTGGGGTGAGTTCAGGTATGCCGTTCCTTGCCACAAACACGTGTTCGGGAGAGTTGACCCAGATTTCCTCCACGTCGGGGTCATCCATATACTGCTGCAATTTCCCCAGGCCACCAACGGCGTCCATGAGGAATCTGCTGGCTGAAGCAGGGTTGGTCAACGGCATGACCTTGCCGAGAATCGCCATTCTCTCGTACTGCTCGATCGTGCTGGAGACGAGTTCGTGAAGGCGCGACTTGTCCGTCATCGGATCAAAGCCGTCCTCGCGCACGAGCTCACGCACGTGTGCTTCGAGTGTTTCGAGAGTGTTCATTGCCCCTGCGATGCGTAAAACGCGTGAAAGTACTGGTCAGATAGGAGCCTAGGTTTTTCACCCGGATGAAAACAATGGATAGGTCTAGCCACGTCGTTCTACCCATGCAAAACCTATGCGGTTCATCCACAACAGCACTTCTCCCCTTGCGTTGCTCGACCATCACCCACTCGTCGTCCAGCACGTACAATTGACATGGCCTGTTTCCGGACGGTTTGCACCGGCCAGAGTAGTTGCCATCTCCGTCTCAACGTCGTAGCGCCCGACCGCGCAGCGGAATGAGACGTAAGGCCCCGCACACACCAGCGCTTGTACGCTCATCAACGGAGTATTCATGATTCACCCAATCGTCATCGATGGCGATCCTGTTCTTCGCCGCCGCGCTGCGGAGGTCACCGAGTTCAATGACGAGTTGCGCGTGCTCATCGCAGACATGTTCGAGACCCTTGATGCCTCCAATGGCGTGGGTCTCGCGGCACCGCAGATTGGTGTTGGCTTGCGGATCTTCGTCTACGATGGGCCGGATGAGGATGTGCAGCGCCGTGGTGTGATTGTGAATCCGACGATGCAGATCGTGCAGCGCCCGCCACTGTTTGCACAACGCGAGGGTTTGAAGGCACGACCTCCGAAGATGCTGCTCGATAACGAGGGGTGTCTTTCGTTCCCGGGGCCTGATCACGACTTAAAGCGCCACTACGCGGTGTTGCTCAAGGGCTTTGACGAGTTCGGTGAACCGATCGAACTGTCTGGTGAAGGGTGGTTTGCCCGTCTGCTTCAGCACGAGTACGACCACCTTGACGGTTTCTTGTACGTGGACCGTCTAAAGGGTAGGGAGGCGGCTCTTGCCCGGGAGGAATCTCGCGAGAACGGCTGGGGTGTCCCGGGACTAAGCTGGATGCCTGGCGTGGACCCCGATCCGTTCGGACACGATGAGGTTGATGAAGACTGGGATGCCGAGGATGAGGACTAAGGGAGTCCCATGTGCGGACGGTATGCGTCTTTCGCGCAAGCTGATGACCTAGCCGCAACACATGCTCGCAACGGTCTTATCCACGACCTGCTCTTTGGTGACGGTACGGATAACTGGGGTCCCAGTTGGAACATCGCCCCCACACACGATGTACGCATTATCGTGGATCGACCGTTTACCGCGCAGGCGGCGGAGACCTTGGTCATGGCCTCGGGCGAACGTTCGCCCGCCCTTGCCGGGTTGATCAGTCAGCTCGCCAAGAGCGATCCACAGGAAAGTTCGATTGACGACGATCTGGTACGTCAGGTCCGTCGCGCCCGATGGGGTTTGGTTCCCGGCTGGGCGAAGGACCCGTCCGTTGGGCCGAAGATGATCAATGCGCGCAGCGAGACTATTACGGAGAAGCCATCGTTTCGCAGCGCATTCGTATCTAGGCGCTGCATCATCCCCGCGGACGGGTACTTCGAGTGGACTAGGCTGGAAGGTCCACCACAGCAGAAGATCCCCCACTACATCACGCCCTCCAGCGGTGGGATGTTCGCCTTCGCGGGAATCTACGAGTTCTGGAAGCCCCACACCGCCACTGACCGGCAGTTGACACAGTGGCTCGTCACGGCGTCGATTATCACGACGGCCGCAGAAGATGAGTTGGCGCAGATCCATGAGCGTCGCCCGATCTTCCTTACACCGGACACATATGATGCCTGGTTGTCTCCGCACACGAGCGTGAATGAGGCACAGGACATTCTGCGTATCCCGGTCTTACCTACGGTTCAACGTGTGGTATCCACTGACGTAAACCGCGTTGCGAACAACAGCGAATCACTGATCCTCGCCGTCTAGCCAGACTCAGCCAGGTTGAATGTGTAGGAAATTACTTGTGTGTGAGGGTCGTGTATCTTCACAGTGCAGTAAGTTTTAAACGTTCAGATAAGCCGCAGCCCTCAAACAGACAAGGCTAGTTCAGGCTGGGTTTGGTCAGGCAGGGTTTGTTCGGGCAGAGTCTGACCGATCAGGGCTGGCTAGGCTTGTACGCGTGCTGAAGTTGCACGGGAGCAATCGACCCGAGTCCTTGGATCTCGCGCTCATCATGTGCGATCAGGGCGAAACTTGGGTCTTCGGCGAGAAGCGCCGCGGTGTCTTGGTCAACCATGACCGTTCCGGGTTTCGCCTCGTCAGATAGACGGGCTGCGAGGTTCACGGATGTTCCAAACACGTCGCCAAACCGTGAGAGCACACGCCCCCACACGAGGGAGACGCGTACCTGCGGCAGATCCTTCATCTCCTCGCTACGCCCAGCGTTCGCGAGGCCCAAGGCGACTTCCGCACCCGTGTGGGGATCGTCGGCAATGAAAAGCACCGCGTCACCTATTGTCTTCACAACGCGACCGCCTGCGCGCGTGATGACGTCACGTGCCGCCGCCTCGAAGTTGGAGACGAAGTCGGAGAGTTCCGAGGACCGCATTTTCGCTGTCTGCGACGTGAACGAGACGATATCAGCGAACCCCACCGCGCGCGGTAGCGGTAACTGGCCCGGGCCACGGGTGACGCCCTTCTCTGGACCGAACTCAACGAACCAGCGTCCCACGAGTGCCGCCATCTGGCGCCGCCATGCGTGCTCCATCTGCTGGGCAAACACAGTGTGCATGCGCTCAAACTCGGAAAGAAATTCTTGGCGTGCACGGGCGTCGTCCCAGCCGTAGTTGTGGGCGTAGTGTTCAACGAGCGCCTCGGCTTGCCACAACGCGAGACGTTCCGCCGTGTGACCGGCCGAGCGGATAAGCGAGGTGAGGGTACGGTGATCGAACTGTTCTGCTTCTGCCAGGTCAAGCAGGGATTTGATCGCATCGGCATCGGCCTGGGTGAAAACCCTGGCTTCCTTCTTGGTGTTCGGCAACCCCAACGTCTGCCAGTAGTCGTTGACCTGTGCGGAGGTGGCGCCGGTGGCTTCGCACAGTTCGGCTTCGGTGTAGATCGGCGCGCCTTTAAGCAGTGATTCTTCGAGGCCGCGTGCAGTATTTTGAGGGTCTCTCAGGGCACGCGGCTGCGCATCCGATTGGTGGTTGGGCATTGTCACCTAGTTATCTTAAACGAAGGTGATTCACGTCACCGACCATTACGGTATACGAGTTTCCGTTTTCCGCCCACAGCGTGAGGGAACCGTCGTCTCCGAGTGCCTGAGCAGTGCCCGTAAGCTGAGTGCCATCTGCGAGATCGATCCGAACGAGCGCTCCCAGCGTCGCGCTGAGCTTCTCTGACTCGTTGCGTACACCACTGCGGTTCGTGTCGCCGTTCGATTCTTCCCAGCGGGTGACTCTTTCGATGATGCGATGCACGAGAGCCGCAAGCAGTCGGTTCGGCTCCGGTACCTCGCAACCGAGTGTGACAAGAGAGGCTGCGCTCGGGACCGGAAGTTCGGTGGACTTTTGGGTGATGTTGAGTCCCACCCCGATCACCACGGACTGCGCACCGACGCGTTCCACGAGAATCCCCCCGAGTTTGCGCAGATCCAGCCAACCCTCAAGGTCCGGTTCGCCGGAACGTACGACTATGTCGTTGGGCCATTTGACCAGCGCCTCGATACCGATCTCGTACCGCAGCGTTTGTGCGGCAGCGCTACCGACAATGAGTGGCAGCCAACTCAGCTTCTCACCCGGCACATCGGGTTCGAGGTGCAGCGAGAATGACAGGGCTGTTCCTGGCGGAGTGTCCCAGGAACGTCCGGTACGTCCTCGCCCTCCCGTCTGGTTCACTGTAGCGAGCAGGGCTGGCGCAGCCCACTGTTCTACCTCATCAGATTCAAAGAAGAAACTGTTGGCCTGCATTTTTGTTACCTCACGCACGAGTTGCGTGTTGGTGGAGGCGATCTCCTGCGCAACATTCATTCCGTTCAGACGCACACCTGCCTGTGCAAGGGCGGCAAACAGTTGTGCGGTATCGAGATGCAGTGCATGTGATTCTGGCATTCCCCCATTGTCCCCGATGCCGGCATCACTGCTTCAGCTCTAGGAATGCGGCCCCAGTTGATCTAGGCGTGCAACCTTCCGTCAATGGGGCGTTTTCTGCCCGACCGTTCTGTCGTGCTTCCAGCAGATGAGGCGTTTTTGCCCACCTGCACTGAATTAGATGGCACACCCGGATTATTCTCGCCCCATCGGTTTTGAAGGCACGGGACTCTTGACGACGATACATACAGCCGGGCTTCCACCCTGCGTTGACATCAGGGGTTGTAGAGATCCCACAATCCGTGGCGCGAATCCGCTCGCATGGCGCTACTGACTTTTAGCAAATCCACAACTAGCCTTTGAAACTGTGACTGATCTATCGACGACCGCTGGAAAAATCGAAAACCTCGCGGAGCGCAATGCACAGCTTTCCGCGCATGAAGAGCTCGCGCAGGAGAAGCAACATCCGCGCAAGAAGAAGACTGCCCGCGAGCGAATCGATGCGCTGCTTGATGAGGGCTCATTCGTGGAACTCGACGCCTTTGCCAAGCACCGTTCCACCAACTTCGGCTTGGATAAGAAGCGCATCGCTGGCGATGGAGTGGTCGTAGGCTACGGAACCATCGATGGCCGCCAAGTATGTGTATACTCCCAGGATTTCACCACGTTCGGTGGATCACTCGGTGAAGTACACGGTCAGAAGATCACCAAGGTCATGGACCTCGCACTGCGCACAGGTGTGCCCATCATCGGTATCTCCGACGGTGGTGGCGCACGCATCCAAGAGGGCGTTGCTGGCCTCACCCAGTTTGCCGAGATTTTCCGCCGTAACGTTGCGGCATCCGGTGTGATCCCACAGATCTCCCTCATTCTCGGCCCAAGCGCAGGTGGCGCGGTCTACTCCCCCGCCCTGACCGACTTCATCGTCATGGCTGATGGAACCTCCAACATGTTCATCACCGGCCCAGACGTTATCCGTGCAGTCACCGGAGAAGACGTCGGCTTTGAAGAACTCGGCGGAGCCCAAACCCACAACGAACGCTCCGGCGTCGCACATTTCATGGGCGCTGACGAGGACGACGCAATCGACTACGTGCGTTCGCTCCTGTCCTACCTCCCCCAAAACAATCTGTCCGATCCACCGACATTCCCACTGCCGGCAGACGTTGAGGTCACGGATTTCGACCGCGAACTCGACGCCCTGGTTCCCGACTCCGACTCACAGCCCTATGACATGCACAAGGTCATCGAGCACATCGTGGACGAGGGCATCTTCCTTGAAGTCCAGCCGCTGTATGCACAAAACGTGATTACCGGCTTCGCGCACGTCGAGGGACAAAGCGTCGGAATCGTCGCCAATCAGCCAATGTCCATGGCTGGAACACTCGATATCAACGCAGCCGAAAAGGCTGCACGATTCGTACGAACCTGCGATGCCTTCAACATCCCGGTCCTCACACTCGTGGACGTACCTGGCTTCCTACCCGGAACAGACCAGGAGTGGAACGGCATCATCCGCCGCGGCGCAAAGCTGATCTTCGCGTATGCGGAGGCCACTGTTCCGCTGGTCACGCTCATCACGCGCAAGGCATACGGCGGTGCATACATCGTGATGGGTTCCAAACAACTCGGGGCGGACATCAACCTTGCCTGGCCAACCGCACAGATCGCGGTCATGGGCGCAGGTGGTGCCGTCAACATTCTGCAACGCGGTGCACTCAAGGCCGTCGCTGAGGCTGGCGGCGACGTTGATGCTGAGCGTGCACGATTGACCCAGGAATACGAGGAGGCAATCGTTAACCCATGGGATGCGGCCGAACGCGGCTACGTTGACGCTGTCATCGCGCCACACGAGACCCGTCGGCAGATCGTCCAGGCGTTGCGTGCCCTCAAAACCAAGCGCGCATCGCTGCCCCAGAAGAAGCACGGAAACATTCCGCTCTAGTGGCTGCCGCCCTGCTGAGCAATCGCCGAGGAACGTTCGAGGAACATCATGAGTGAAGCCAACCAGGCAGATATTCTCGCTGCAGCACTTGCTGCCGCCTCACGAGTGACGGTCATTTCTGGTGCGCCCGATGAGGAAGAGGTCGCGGCTCTCGTCGCTGGGCTCGCCGCGGTCGCTGGCGGTGAAGACCCACACGAGGACAACATCGTGGGACGGTCTCAGTGGGAGAACCGCCACCGTACCCTGTCCGGACCCACTGAACTGCCCAAAGGCAGTGACCAGTGGCGTTGGTCGCTTCGAGCTTAATCCGACCCGGCCGGCTAGCCGCTGCTCGGCAAGTTAGGAACCACACTCAAGTTCGTCCACACGAGCCCGACGCCGCACAGCCTCCGTATGTACGGAAAAGTCCTCACTCCCGGTTAAGGGAGTGAGGACTTTTCTTGTACCGATCAGGTGTCTACGCGACTCACTGACTCCTCTTGGTGCTCCTCGCCCATTGGACCGGAGAACTGCGAGTTATACAGGCGGGCGTATGAACCGTCCAGTACAAGCAGTTCTTCATGGTTACCCTGCTCGACAATGCGCCCTTCCTCCATCACAAGGATCGTGTCAGCATCACGAATCGTGGAGAGTCGGTGCGCGATGACAAAACTCGTGCGGTCTTCGCGCAAGGCCGCCATCGCCTTTTGGACCAGCAGTTCAGTGCGTGTGTCCACAGACGAGGTTGCCTCATCGAGAATCAATAGGGACGGGTTGGCAACGAACGCACGGGCGATCGTGATCAACTGCTTCTCACCGGCGGATACGTTGGTTCCCTCCTCATCGATCACGGTGTCATAGCCGTCCGGCAAAGCACGCACGAAACGATCCACGAACGTCGCCCTGGCCGCTTCGATGACCTCGTCATCTGTTGCGTCAAGACGTCCGTAGCGGATGTTCTCCATAATGGTTCCACCGAAGAGCCATGCATCCTGCAAGACCATGCCGACCTTGGACCGGAGCGCTGCGCGGCTGAGTTGGGTGATGTCCACGCCATCGAGTTCGATGGAGCCACCGTTCAACTCGTAGAAACGCATCACAAGGTTCACAAGCGTGGTCTTACCAGCGCCCGTTGGACCGACAATTGCAACCGTGTGACCTGGGTGAGCCTCGAACGAGAGGTCTTCGATCAGGGATGCCTCAGGGTCGTAAGAGAAGGTGACGTTCTTGAACTCAACCCGACCCTCAGTACGATCTGGCAGGTTTGCGGTAGCGGTATCTGGAACCTGCTCCTCAGCGTCCAGCAGTTCGAAGGTGCGTTCAGCCGAGGCCACACCGGACTGGAGCATGTTGGCCAGACCTGCAATCTGTCCAAGCGGCTGCGTGAACTCACGCGAGTACTGGATGAACGCGGTTGCATCACCCAGACTCATGGAACCCGATGCCACACGTAGACCACCGACAACGGCGATACCCACATACGACAGATAGGACACGAAGTTCATGACCGGGTAGATCGTCCCAGACACGTATTGTGCCCCGAACGAGGCGTCGTAGAGGTCGCCGTTGCGCTCATTGAAGCGCTCGACCATATCCTTTTCACGGCCAAATACCTTCATGAGTTCGTGGCCGGAGAATGATTCCTCGATCTGACCGTTCAGTGCACCGGTGGTCTTCCACTGGCGGGTGAACAGGCCCTGCGCTTTGGTACCGATGACACCAGCGACAACGCCCGAGAGCGGAAGCGCGATGAGCGCGATGAGCGCTAGCTGCCACGAGACAACGAACATCATGACCACGATTCCAAGAACCGTGAGCACGCTCTGGATCAACTGCGAGATTGCCTGTTGCAGCGCGTTTTGGATGTTGTCCACGTCGTTGGTGACGCGTGAGAGAACATCTCCACGCTGGCGAGAATCGAAGTATCCGATGGGCAAGCGGTTGAGTTTGTCTTCAACGTCTTTACGCAGGTTGTAGACAACCCGCATAACAAGTCGGTTCAAGATCCACCCCGAGAACCAGTTCAGGAACGACGCAACCAGGTACATGCCCAGAACGATCAACAGCAGTTCTGCGAGCCGCTCGAAATTGATTCCTGTCCCCGGGATGATGTCTATCTTCGCAAGGAACTCAGCCTGATTGATCTCTCCGGCTGCACGCAGTCCTTCGATCATCTGGTTGACATCGGTACCCTCGGGGATGTTCTTCGAAGCAACGCCCTGGACAATCACGTCAACCGCACGGCCCAGGATGCGCGGAGCGATAACTGAGAGGACCACACCCGCAACAACGGTTACAAACACGATCGACATACCGAGCTTGTAAGGCGAAAGCAACCCTACAAGACGCTTAGCCGATGGCCAAAAGTGCTTGGCCTTCCGTGGCGGGGCGCCTTCGCCCCACACATCGATCTGACCCGCGTCCGCGAACTCGTCGATCTCGATGTTGTCGACATCCACAGTGTCAACGGCGGTTTTCTTCGCCTCTCTCTTGCGCGCCATCAGGCCACCTCCTCCGCACTCAACTGCGACGAAACGATTTCTTGGTAGGTGGGCGAGGATTCAAGTAGTTCTTGGTGGGTGCCACGAGCGACGATCTCTCCGTGTTCGAGCACCAGAATCTGATCGGCACCTGTGATGGTGGAGACTCGTTGCGCAACGATGATGACAGTTGCCTCCTTGGTGGGTTCCACAAGAGCCGCACGCAGGCGAGCGTCGGTGGAAACGTCAAGGGCTGAGAACGAGTCATCGAACAGGTAGATGTCTGGATTCGCAGCAATCGCACGGGCGATACATAGGCGCTGACGCTGCCCACCGGATACGTTTGTTCCTCCTTGGGAGATCGAGGACTCCAGCGCACCCTCACGGGCCTCCACAAATCCCTTGGCTTGAGCGATGGTCAGGGCGTCCCACAGGTCTTCTTCGGTTGCGTCCTGCGCACCAAAGCGGAGATTCGATGCGATCGTGCCCGAGAACAGGTACGGGCGCTGTGGAACCGATGCCACTGATCGTGAGAGTTGTTCACGGGTCAGTTGGGTAACCGGCACCCCACCGATGAGCACCTCTCCCTCGGTGACATCATAAAGGCGCGGGACGAGATTCAGCAGCGTGGTCTTCCCTGCACCCGTAGCCCCGATGATCGCGGTTGTCTGCCCTGGGCGTGCAGTGAAGTTCAGGTTGTGCAGTACTGGTTCCTCGGCACCTTCGTAGCCGAAACTCACTCCACGGAACTCAACGGTTCCGTCAACGGGGTTGTCCGCCCCTGCGCCCGTGGCATCTTTCATGGACGGTTCCGTGTTGAGCACCTCACCGATACGGTCCGCACACACCATAGCGCGTGGAATCATCATCGCCATGAAGGTACCCATCATGACTGCCATGAGAATCTGTAGCAGATACTGCATGAACGCGGTCAGGGCACCCACCTCGACCAAGCCGGCGTCGACGCGGTGACCACCAAACCAGAGAACGGCCGCCGTTGCTAGGTGCAGGATCATTCCGATGAGCGGGAACATCAGCACGAAGAGGTTACCTACCCGCAGTCCCACGAGAGTGAGCTTCGAGTTTGCGTCTTCAAAGCGCTGGGTCTCGTGTGGTTCGCGGGTAAATGCGCGGATCACGCGGAGACCGGTGATCTGTTCGCGCAGGACTCCATTGATGCTGTCAATGCGTTCCTGCATCTGACGGAACAACGGCATCAGGAACACGATGAGAACACCAACCACGACCAACAGCAGCGGCACAGAGGCCCACACGAGCCACGAGAGGCCCGGATCCTCCTTGAGCGCCATGATGATACCGCCAACACACATGATCGGAGCTGACACCATGAAGTTCAGGGCTAGCAGCACGAGCATCTGCACCTGTTGGACGTCGTTCGTGCCACGGGTGATCAGGGTTGCCGCACCGAATCGATTGACGTCTTGCGCGGAGAACGAGGTGACCGAGGTGAATACCTCGCGGCGTAGATCACGTCCAATCGCCATTGCGGTTTTCGCACCGAAGTAGACTGCGGCAACTGCAGTGACAACCTGTACGAAAGCAACGCCAAGCATGATGCCACCGGTGCGCCAGATGTAGTCGACATCGCCATTCATAACGCCGACATCGATGATCCTGGCATTCAGGCTGGGTAGATAGAGCGTTGCGATCGTCGTGAGAAGTTGTAGTAAAAGCACCGCAAGAATCCAAGCCCAGTAGGGCTTGGAGTGTTTCAGGACCAGATGAACAAGCAACGAAGAAACATCCTTAAAAAGTTCTGGCTCGGCAGCGGAAGACAGTCCAAGCAACAACCAACAGTAATCCTGCTCTCTGACATTCCAGTGAACAGACCGAAAAACTGGCCGCTTTCACCGCGTACACGGCGAAAATGCAGTGGCGTGGACCCTCAGTGTGGGTACAGATGATTAACAGCACTAATGTATGCGCGCATGCTCGTGCGCGCCACGCATTTTCTCCCACAGCGCATGCGAGGCGACTTCTGCCGCCGAAATTCGTGGGATTACAAGAACTCTCACATGTTTAGAATTCATGTATCGCTGCGAACAGGTAACGACCTCCGTAGCATGTCAGACTGGTCTCATGGAGATCCTCGTATTGGGTGGAACCGCTTTCCTAGGTCAAGCAGTCGCATCTGAAGCACTAACTCGCGGACACAGTGTTACCTGCGCAGCAAGAGGAAATGGGCGCGTCCCAGACGGAGCAATCTTGGTGTGCTGCGACAGAGACCAATACGCTGCCCTCGAATCTTTCTCTTCCAGAAACTGGGACGCGATTATTGATGTGACGTGTCACCCGATCCACGTCCGACGTGCAGTCCGAGATCTGAATGCCAAACACTGGGTGTTCGTCTCGACAAGTAGCGTGTATGCACTGACCAATGTCTTGGAACAGAACGAGTCCGCACAGTTGCGCTCTCCACTGGATGGCGACTTCATGACAGAACCGGCCCAATATCCCGCAGCGAAAGCCGCCTGTGAGGATATCTATCGAGGAAACACGGACTCACTTACCATTGTGCGTTCAGGATTGATCGGCGGCTACGGTGATTCTTCTGGACGCACGGGATACTACACCTGGCGGTTCGCGCACCCCACCAGTGATGATGTGCTCGTACCGGATCCGAACTTCCCCGTGGCATTGATCGACGTTGCAGACCTTTCTTCATGGCTGATCGACTGCGCAGAGCAAAAACACATCGGAACCTTCAATGCCACAGGATCGACCACCAGCCTTGCTGAGGTACTGGAGTTGTCGCGTCAGATCACGAGAAGCACCGCGGTGGCGCGAGTCGTCGAGCCAGAGATTCTCTCCGCCTTCGGGGTAAGTTCATGGGCTGGCCCTATATCTCTGCCACTCTGGATTGATGACCCCGAATGGCGATATACCGCCACGTTGGATACGAGTGCGGCGCAAGCGCACGGATTGAGAATCCGTCCGCTTGAGGAGACCCTGCGAGCAGCACTTGACTACGAGAATCATCGGTCCACTCCGCGTCTCGCGGGTTTGAGTGATGACGATGAGCGCGCGTTGCGTCAGTACATCGCTGAGAACCAGTACCGCTCAGAAGCCTGACACCCAGCGTAATCTGCGTACAACCCCACACTCAGGCGATGAGTTGCGGGCCGTATTTGATCACGAGCATCGCTACGATCAGCACGATCCAACCGATAAACGCGTATAGATCGTAGTGGTTGCGCACGAACTTACGGGCGCGTTCGCGGGCTTTTCCGGTACGCCAGATGTTGTCTTCGCGGATGTTGTAGTGCAGCAGCGTCAGGAAGATCAGCGGAGTTGCGAGCGTGATAACAAGGCACCACGGGCACATTGCGCCGATGACAAACATCGACTGGTAGAACAGCCACACCGCAAACGCTGTGGCAAACAAGTAGATAACCTGTTCCACGAGCGCAAGCCAACGAGGGAGCTTCACACCGGAGATTCCGATGAGCGCCATGGTGATGACCATTGGCTCGAACATGAGGCCGAGAAACACGTTGGGGAAGCCAAAGGCCTCTGCCTGCCAGGACAGGGCGACCGTACCGCAACTGAGGACGGCGTTGATGTTGCAGCTCAGAGCGGTGTTCGGATCGGCTGCGAGCGCCAGCGCGTCAATGGCGAGCACGAATGCGGCAAACAGCGAGACCAGCGCACCGGCGAGCATTGCTCCGAAGATGCGGGCGTTTGAGTGGCGTGGGGCGTCGAGCGCGAACTCGAGTTCTTTGAGTTCTTCGTCGGTCAGGTCGTCGAGTTCGTCGTGTTCGGCGGTGACGGTCTCTGGCTTTGTTTCCACGGTTTCCCCTTGTTGTGCGGCCGTTTTGGCGGCTAGTGACCCCTGTATAAGCATGCGTGTCGTTGCCACCGTTTTTCAGGGACCATTGTCCCGCGGGGTCCCATTCCCTGCCGTTTGTGCTGGTTGTGTGGAGTGACGACGCTGCCCACCCCATCCCTTCCGCGGGTTGTTGGATTACATTCCATTGGCGACGAGCATGACTGTAGGGCATATTCGTCGCCACCCGGCCCGGCTGGGGTCGGCGGGACAACACAACGCCCCATCGGAGGTTAACTGTTACGTAACGTTTCGGGCGTAGGCTTTTACCCATGACAGAAACACGCCAGAAGTCCGCGGTCGACGCGATCGCGGATGAGTATTTGACCAAGTCCTGTGCCCTTGACCCGTTTGGTGCGACTGCGATGGGTATCCCCGGCTATGACCACCTGGTCACCGACCTCTCCCCGCACGGTATTGAGGCTGACCGTGAACTCACGGCGCAGACGCTTGCCGCCCTCGATGCGGCAACTCCGGCTGATGACGTAGACAAGGTCACGATTGCTGCGATGCGTGAGCGTCTTGGTCTGCGCCTTGAGCTCATCGATTCAGGCTGGGTGTATGCGGATCTGAACAACCTCGCTTCCCCGTTGCAGGGGCTGCGCGATATCTTCGATGTCGCGTCGACCGCTACGGTCCAGGACTGGAAGAACATCGCTTCTCGCCTCAACCTGCTGCCCACGTCGGTGGCTGGATATATTGAGTCGTTGCGTCATGGTGCTGCGCTCGGTAAGGTGCCAGCCCGGTTACAGGTGACTTTGGGTATTGAGGAGGCCCGCCAGAACGCGAGTGATGAGTCCTTCTTCTACTCGTTCGTGCGTGGCGAGGACGCCGTCAAGGCTCTTGAGTCCGCACCGGACGCCGAGGAGGTCAAAGCTCAGTTGGAGAAGGGCGCTGCGGCGATTGCCGCTGCCTATGGCGAACTGGCTGACTTCCTCGAGTCTGAACTGCTCGCCAAAGCCCCTGAAAAGGATGCGGCTGGCCGCGAGCGCTACGAACTCGCATCCCGGAACTTCCTTGGCGCCAAGATCGATCTTGACGAAACCTATGAGTGGGGCTTGGCCGAGCTTGCCCGCATCATCGCGGAGCAGGAGCAGATCGCGGAGCAACTGTACGGTCCGGGCACAAGCGTTGATGACGCTGTCACGAACCTCGACAAGGATGACCGCTACATTCTGCGTTCTAAGGATGAGTTGAAGGCGTGGATGCAGGAGACCTCGGATCAGGCGATTCGTGAGTTGAACGGGGTTCACTTCGACATCCCTGAGCCGGTCGAGACTCTTGAGTGCATGATCGCGCCAACGGAAACGGGCGGCATCTACTACACGCCGCCATCGGATGACTTCTCTCGTGCTGGTCGCATGTGGTGGTCGGTTCCACCATCGGTGACAACGTTCAACACGTGGCGTGAGAAGACCACCGTCTATCACGAGGGCGTTCCGGGGCACCACCTGCAGTGCGCTCAGGCGGTGTACCTGCGTGACACGTTGAACTCATGGCGCCGTCTGGCCTGCTGGGTTTCCGGACACGGTGAGGGCTGGGCCCTGTATGCGGAGCGGCTCATGGAGGACCTTGGTTACCTTGAGGACCCGGCTGACAAACTCGGCATGCTCGACGGCCAGCGCCTGCGCGCCGCCCGTGTCGTGCTCGACATTGGTGTGCACCTTGAAAAGCCATGCCCCGAAGAGTGGGGCGGCGGCATCTGGGATGCGGAGAAGGCCTGGGAGTTCTTGCGCGCAAATGTGAACATGCCTGATGCGTTTGTTCGCTTCGAACTCAACCGCTACCTGGGTTGGCCTGGTCAGGCTCCGTCGTACAAGGTTGGGCAACGTTTGTGGGAGCAGATCCGTGATGCCTCCGCTGAGGCTGCAACGGCACGTGGTGAGGAGTTCTCGCTCAAGGACTTCCACGCTCGCGCTCTCGCGCTCGGTTCGGTTGGCCTAGACGTGCTCCAGGAGGCGCTGGCTGACTAGCCCTGTTGGGCGGATGTACCGCCTGTAACTACGCTGATTGCCGACGCGGTGGTGACGTTCTATCTGAACGTCACCACCGCGTCGGCATTTAATGAGTCTGTAGTGTGGTTAACACGCGCCCGCAATACTTGCGCAAGGAACTCTTCGGTGAGAGGAGTAACTGTTAAAGCTCACACCTCTACCCAGGCAACTGGATTCAGAGAAAAGATGAAAATGTCCTCTGAAAGGCGAAAACGACGATTGACCAGACAGCACACTGAGAGTAATGTCTAAGATGTCCAAAATTTCGCAAACGTATGGTGTGACTAACGTCGAGCCTACCGGGCATCATGGACACTTCGTTATTCAACTCATTTT
The DNA here is from genome assembly GCA_031979385.1 of Timonella sp. Taxonomy (GTDB): domain Bacteria; phylum Actinomycetota; class Actinomycetes; order Actinomycetales; family Cellulomonadaceae; genus Timonella. The sequence continues at coordinate 41,128 of DALZEF010000007.1, forward strand.
TCAAGAGGATCAAGTTTTAACGCTCAGAAAGAGCCTAGTGCTTTTCATCGCAATACTCATGGGGTGGACACCCCTTGCCGCATCCGCACAACCTGCGCCAGATGCAGCACAGCAAAAAGCAGAGCATGTCATGGCTACCGTTTCAACTGCTGCTGAACTGGCCGGTATAGACGACACAGGCACACCTAAGTCGACCGAGACCACGGAACAAGGAATTGTAATCGGCGGAGAAGACAGCGATGTGACATTAATGGTGGGTCTACCTAGTGAGATCTCCGTTCAAGAACCCGTACTAATATCGGATGGTGCGGAAGTCTATCTATCCGACGAAGAAAAGGGACTGGTAGACGTGGTCGTTGAAGGATATACGGACGGCTCGGTGCGACTTAGCACTGTCATTCATGGGCGAGACGATCCGCACGAATTTTCCTACCCATTGACGATCCCAGATGGCGCATCAATCGAACTGGATGAATCCTCTACCAGCGGCATTGTATGGTCCAATGAAGGGAGCGTCCTGCTGTACATTGGAGAGGCTTGGGCCATTGACGCAGAAGGTGAGCACGTCTCGACTTACTATGCGGTACGTGGAAACGAACTCGTTCAGGTAGTGGGAAACACGGGAGACTACGCATACCCAATCACTGCTGGCCCTTGGCTTGGACAGCGTTTGATCGACAAGATCGTAGTCAAGAACGACAACGGTGGAAAGCGCTATATGGTGCATCCATCGATTCTAGGGCGTACCGGATTTGCTCCGGCAGGTATATCTAGACGAGCTTTCTGGAGCGATGCTCGTAGTAAAGGTGTACCGGACACTCCTTCATTGCGCGATCAACTCTACTGTCATGTCGACGGGCGCCCCGCAACTTCAGTAAAGTCATCTTGGAGCCTTGAGTCTTGGCGCAAACATATTTCTTACACGAAAATGCTCGCAGCCAAATGCAACCCTTAGGAGTGCTCATGTCAAAACGGAACAAAACTTTGTGGATTCTAGCGGCTGTTGGGTGGCTTAGTTCCCTCATCGGTGCAACTGTTCTAGGAAACGCGGTCGACAAAGCAAATCAGAGCGGACTTGTGTACCCTGTCTGGACAGTACTCTTCTGGGTTCTAGTAGCCACGACGTTGACTCTTACAGTGTCTGCTTCACTCATTTCGCTACTAGAGAAATCGTATCGACTTGGAGTTACGCGGGGTCAAGTTGTCAATCAATCCGCAGAGACGCCTACGGTGCTCAAGGTGCTATGGGCCGTTGCGCTAACAGTCCTTGTCGTAGCAGTTGCCACCTATGTTGTGCTGCTTTCACGCACTGCTCCTCCAGGACTTGATTACTACCCGACTGACTATGCTCTGCTATTCCTGTTGGTTTCAGCAGCCTTCGCTGCTGTCGTATTTGTCTTCTCCCTCCGGACTAGATGGCTACGCAAAGGAACGGCCACCCCTATTGGGGACTGATGGATAACCACACAGCCGTAGCATTGCCGACGAGGTGGTGACGTTCTATCTGAATGTCACCGCCTCGTCGGCAATAGTTCTAGAGATCCCAGTCCCGTGGACGCGCTCCTAAAAAGATGCGTTCCTTGGGAACCCAACCACGGTAGGTCGGCCGAGCCCATCCGGGACCGCCGACCAGATTCTCGATATCGAGATAGTTGTCCACCCGGACTTTGTCCCATGCGTGAATCACATCTGCGTTACTCAACGCCAGTGCCACATGGCCCCAGTTTCGTTCCTTGCCCTCGATCACGCCGTCGCAGTCGTAAATGACGAAGGAACCGATCTCTGGAATCCCACCCAACATGTCGTCACTGTAGATGTCACCAGATTCGGCGGCGAAGTCTCCAGCGAATATCTCTACGCTGTTTGCTCGCTCATATGCGTCCTCGACAAATGTGAGACAAAGGGTCGTGTAGTCCGTTGCTCCTAATCTCCGCGTCGCCCACGAGATAGCGTTGTCGATGTACGTCGGGTAATCGTGCTGCATTGTGTACTCCTCACGCCCGGTGTTTGGCCAGTCGCTCCCCTTACCTCATTGCATTTCCCTGTGCTGGTACCGCGGGGTTCAGGCCCAGAGGCCGCCGCTTCGCGACCCGCTCCTAGATAGTCCCGCCATCGGGTTGGCGATCAATGACAAGTGAACTGTTCCAGAAAGACATAGATGGCGTGCACCTATTTATGTTGCCTGCCTCGAACGGCGTTGGGTTAGGGTTGTGGCGTGCTTTTCGTTCTCGCCTCCCAGTCCCCCGCCCGTCTCGCAACTCTGCGCAGCGCGGGCGTTGAACCGCTTGTCATCGTCAGTCACGTTGACGAGGACGCTATCCTCGACCGGGCGCGTGCCGCAAGCGGTACGCCCGATCCAGCACCGACCGTGTTGGAATTGGCTCGGGCGAAGTGCGAAGCGGTGGTCGATTCGATTGGCGACGATACGGCGGTTTTGCAGGGTCGCCCCGCCGTGGTGGTGGGTTGCGATTCGATGCTTGAGATCGACGGAGACATCGTGGGTAAACCACACACCGCACAGGTCGCCGTCGAACGCTGGCAGGTAATGCGTGGACGGTCAGCGATCCTGCACACCGGCCACTGGATGGTGCAGGTAGACGGTAGCGGTCAGGTTGCAGGCGCAGTTGGTGACACGAGTTCCACGGTGGTGCACTTCGCCGATGTGAGCGATGCTGAGATTGCAGCATACGTAGCCACCGGTGAGCCGCTTCACGTAGCAGGCGCCTTCACGATTGATGGGTTGGGTGGGCCGTTCATCGAACGGATCGAGGGTGATCATCACGGTGTTGTGGGGTTGAGCCTGCCACTCGCCCGCCGCTTGGCCGGACGCCTTGGTATCACGTGGAATGAGTTCTGGACCTAAGCGTTTTTGTGGACATTCACGATTCGCGGAACTGATTCGGCACTCGCCACACAGGTGCCATAGAGGATTCCTACAAACTAGACCGGGCCAACTTGCGTTGCGGTCCAAACATTTCGCGCCGTTTGTTACAACGCAGGTTTTCCACGGTTCTAGGGTTTACGGTAATGCGGTGACTGCTATCAAAAAGGTGTTGATCGCCAACCGCGGCGAAATCGCAATCCGCATCATTCGCGCATGCGCTGACTACAACGTTGACTCCGTCGCTGTATATGCGGACCCGGACCGCGACGCCCAGCACGTCAAACTCGCAACCGAGGCATACTCGCTCGGCGGTACCCGCGCTCAGGAAACCTACCTCGACATTGAGAAATTGATCGATGTTGCACGTCGGTCCGGCGCGAACGCCGTCCACCCCGGATACGGCTTCCTCGCGGAGAATGCCGGATTTGCTCAGGCCGTCATTGATGCCGGCCTGATCTGGATTGGCCCCTCCCCCGACGCAATCGAAAGCCTTGGTGACAAGGTCTCGGCACGTCACATCGCACAGCGTGCAGGTGCTCCTCTTGTCCCAGGCACCAAGGACCCCGTTGAGTCCGCTGACGAGGTCCACGCCTTTGCCCGTGAGTTCGGGCTCCCGGTAGCAATCAAGGCTGCCTTTGGTGGCGGTGGCCGCGGTCTGAAAGTGGCACGCACCGAGGACGAGATCACTGAACTTTACGAGTCAGCGGTCCGTGAGGCCGTCGCAGCCTTTGGTCGCGGCGAGTGCTTCGTGGAGCGCTACCTGGACCGGCCACGCCACGTGGAAACGCAGTGCCTTGCGGATGCACATGGCAACGTCGTCGTTGTCTCGACCCGCGACTGCTCTCTGCAGCGTCGTCACCAAAAACTTGTTGAGGAAGCGCCAGCTCCATTCCTGAGCGATGAGCAGAACGCACGCCTTGTTGAATCGTCCAAGGCCATCCTGCGCGAAGCCGGCTATCAGGGTGCAGGTACCTGCGAGTTCCTCGTGGGAACCGATGGAACCATCTCGTTCCTTGAGGTCAACACCCGCCTTCAGGTTGAGCACCCGGTCACCGAAGAGATCACTGGCGTTGACCTCGTGCTCGAGCAGTTCTCCATTGCCGAGGGTAAGCCCCTCTCCTTCTCAGACCCGACACCGCGCGGGCACTCGATTGAGTTCCGCATCAACGGCGAAGACCCGGCCATGAACTTCCTGCCGCAGCCTGGCAAGATCACGTCCCTGATCTTCCCAAGTGGCCCTGGCGTACGTATCGACTCCGGTGTTGTCGAAGGCGATGTCATCTCCGGTAACTTCGACTCAATGATCGCCAAGGTCATCGTTACCGGCACTGACCGCAAGCAGGCACTCGCACGTGCCCGCCGCGCTCTGAGGGAAATGAACGTTGAGGGTATCCCAACGGTTCTTCCCTTCCACCGTGCAGTACTCGATGCACCCGCATTCGCTCCTGAGTCTGCTGACGCACCGTTCTCGGTGTATACGAGTTGGATCGAATCAGAGTTCCTTGACGACCTCAAGGCTTTGGCGCCCACGCCTGCCGTACCGGCTGAGACCGAGGAGGAGCCCGCAACCGAGCGCGTTGTCGTTGAGGTTGGCGGAAAACGCCTCGAGGTTGTGCTGCCTGCCGGTCTCAACATCGGCGGCGGACGTGGACGACCCAGCACAAATGGCGCACGTCGTCCGGCTCGCCGCTCAGGCGCTAAGGCGGCAAGCACTCCTTCGGGTGACTCTTTGACGTCGCCTATGCAGGGGACCATCGTGAAGGTTGCCATTGAGGACGGTGCAAGGGTTGCTGAAGGCGATCTGATCGTGGTTCTTGAGGCGATGAAGATGGAGCAGCCACTCCTCGCACACAAGGCTGGCGTTGTGAAGTCTCTCGCCGCCGCAGTGGGATCATCGGTCAGTTCCGGGACCGTCATCTGCGAGATCAGCTAACGGTTATCCGCAAGAAGGGCTGGTACGTGGCATCTGACCATGTACCAGCCCTTCGTGTATCGTGCACACACCTGGCCAAGGAAGCGCAGTGAACGTAAGTTCACAGCACTCATGCTGCCGGGTGGCAACATGGAACGGACGCTGGCCGAATCGTCGTCAATGTGGTGGTGGTGCGTGAGTGTCGTTGCGCTCAACGAGCCCCAGTTCCTCGAGCTTTGCGATGTGCTCGGCGAGAGATTGGGAGCGGATGCCGAGAAGGTAAGCGAGTTCCTTCTGCGAGATTGGCAAGTGGAGCGAGAGGAGCCGCATTACCCGGCCACGGCCGTGCGATCCTCCAGCACCTGCATATATCAACAGGCGCCCACCTATTTCTTTTGCAGCTTGCGATCGAACTCAGGCCGCTCGGGGCTGAGTTCGGAAAAGAGTGCGGGCCTTGGCAGAGAATGCCGCACCACGGGCCGGCCAACGCGCGGGGTCAGCGTGCTGAGCGCGGCAAAGAGTGCCGCATTCGATGAAGCGACCAGAGCCGAGAGATCGCTCAATCTCGCGGAGTTCACGTACTAGACACCAAAAGACCAATACCTGCTCGCTTTGCGGTCACGAGTCTTCAATTTTCCGTCCACTTCGGGTGCCTACGGTTCGTAATGTGACAACGGAAAAGGCCAAATTTGCCAGTGCGCTCGTGGTGATCCCAGCACGTGGCGGCTCGAAGGGCATCCCACTCAAGAATCTCCAGGTCGTTGGAGAGCACACGCTCATTGCACGGGCGATCAACGCATCGCTCGCGTGTCCCTTGACCGCGCAGGTTCTGGTATCAACCGATTCGGACCTGATCGCCAACGAGGCACTCCAACACGGGGCACTCGTGGCGAAACGACCTGAGAGCATCTCAGGTGACACGGCGTCATCTGAGTCCGCGCTGCTCGATGCTCTCGCACAGTACGAGGCATCGGGTCAGACATTGCCCGACATCGTGGTGTTCGTGCAATGCACCTCGCCATTCATCAATCCACGCTCGCTCACCAACGCGATCAACGCCATCGCCCTGGACCGCGCGGATGTCGTGTTCTCCGCGGTCGAAGACCACTCCTTTAGGTGGACCACGGACAGCGACGGTCAGGCTCACGCGGTGGGGCATGATGCAACGCACCGTCCTCGTCGCCAAGAGCTACCACCAAGTTTCCGTGAGACCGGCGCTTTCTACGCAATGCGCACCTCAGGGTTCCTCGAACACCACAACCGGTTCTTTGGCCGGATCGCGCTCGAACAGGTTGAACTCCACGAGTCGTACGAAATCGACACACCCGAGGATCTTGACCTGTGCCGCGCAATCGCCCATCAGGACACCATCCCCGCTTCCCCATCAGCTCCGGTCAATCTCGATGAGGTTCGCCGTCGCGGACTCGACGTTGACGCGCTCATCACCGACTTCGACGGCGTCCACACAAACGACACCGCGATTATTGCCGCAGACGGCACTGAACAGGTTCAGGTTTCCCGCAGCGACGGAATGGGCATTGCGCAACTACGGAACCAGGGCATTCCCCTGCTGATCCTGTCCACTGAAACCAACCCGATCGTCTCAGCCCGAGCCAAGAAACTCGGCATCGACGTACTCCAAGGCATCAACAACAAGGCCGAGGCACTCTCCACCTGGCTCGCCGCCAACCGCCTCGATCCACAGCGGGTCGCCTACGTCGGAAACGACATCAACGACCTGCCGGCCATGGCTCTCGTCGGCTGGCCCACAGCTGTGGCAGATGCCCGTGAAGAGGCAACGGCACACGCACGTCTCGTCCTGTCCCGCAACGGCGGACAAGGAGCAGTGCGTGAAATCTGCGACCTGATCCTCACCGCCCGCGACGCACGACCAACATCCGCAACCCAGAGCTTCACCCGCGGCGAAGCGCACCCGCGCTACACCCAGGCTCACGCCTAACGCGACCGGTCCTGGCATCCAGCCTGCTCGTCGCCAAGAAAAACCCAAGCCCACACCCCAAAACCCGCAAGGAGAATCGAAATGACCATCAACCCAGTAGCAATCGCAGACCAATTGGTCGGAGCGGACCAGCCGGTCTACGTCATCGGTGAAATCGGCATCAACCACAACGGAAGCGTCGAAAACGCCAAGAAACTCATCGACGTGGCCGCTGAAGCCGGTGCAAACGCCGTGAAGTTCCAGAAGCGCACCCCTGAGATCTCGACCCCACTGGCGCAGCGCGACCAGATCCGTCAGACTCCCTGGGGTGAGATGACCTACCTCGAATACCGCTACCGCGTGGAATTCGATGACGTGCAGTACAAGGAAATCGGGGATTACGCGGCGCAGCGAGGCCTGCACTGGTTCGCCTCGCCGTGGGACGTGCCATCGGTTGAGTTCCTTGAGAACCAGGGCGTGCCAACCCACAAGGTCGCATCCGCATCCGTCACCGACATCGAACTCCTCCAGGCCCTCGCGCAGACCGGGAAGCCAATCATCCTGTCAACCGGCATGTCCACGATTGAGCAGATCGACAAGGCTGTCGAGACCCTTGGCACCGACAACCTCATCATGATGCACGCCACCTCGACCTACCCGCTGCCACCAGAGGAAGCGAACCTGCGCATGATCGAGACCCTCCGCGAGCGCTACCAGGTGCCGGTCGGGTACTCAGGCCACGAACGCGGTCTACAGATCTCTCTCGCGGCCGTCGCACTTGGTGCGGTGACCGTTGAGCGTCACATCACCCTCGACCGCGCGATGTGGGGTTCCGACCAGGCAGCGAGCCTTGAGCCAACCGGATTCAAGAACCTCGTCCGTGACATTCGCATCCTCGAGCAGGCCATGGGTGACGGCGTCAAGAAGGTCTTCCCGGGTGAACTGGCTCCGCTGTCGCGTCTGCGCCGTGTAGACGGCTGACGTCGAGACCAGCGTTTCATCCAACGTCCCGGTGAGGGGTGCTGCCTGCACCCCTCACCAACTAGTAGATAGAGGTACTCGTGACGTACTGGCGGGCAGTTGCCTACGTTGAGTCTCCGCTGCAACTCCTGAGCGCAATCGAAGCCTATGGATACGGCCTGCTCGGAACCGAGACCGACCTTGTCATTCGAGACCCACACTCTACAATCGCGCCGACGCTCTTGGCACTCAAGGCCATTGGGCTTCCAGCCGGCTTGAAGGTACACATGTCGAAAGACTCTGCGCCTCCCGCCGAGGCGCAACTTGCATCATCTGCACGAAAAACGAAGACCCGACCCATTGAGCAGCGACGCTCACTCAGTCGATCACGCGGTTCCTCGTCAACCTATACCCCGCCCAGTCACAAGTATCTGCACGTCATGGGGGATCCCTTCTCAGGACAACAGCAGTCCGGGCTGCTTCGGCACAGCAGTGCACACGAGATCGTCATCCTTGACGACGGACTCAACACCTACGCCGCGATCGAGGCGTTGGCCGCACAGAAGCCACTCATCCGGCCCGGCCAAACGCTCTCCCCTGCGCGCAAGGTCCTGGGTCTGGCGACAACGCGAGCGCTGCGCAATGCTGCCTTCGCAGGCCAACTCACAATCTTTACTGCAATGCCCGCGACCGAACGCATGTTGCAGCACCTTGATGTCCTTGATGCCAACGTGGTCTTCCACGAGTTCCCGTGGATCAGTGCGCAGCCAACGTCACAGGCCATCGAGGAGGACAGGATTATCGTTGGGAGCGGATTCGCTGCGGATGGTCTCATTGATCCGAACAGGTACGTTGAGTGGGTCGAGGGTTTGGCTCAAGACACAACCGTTCGCTATCTACCGCATCGCCGCACATCTTCATCGGTTCTCGATCAGATTGATGCCATCGACACGGTGACGGTGACAACCGACAACGCTTCGGTGGAGGTTCTGCTTCGCTGCGTGCAGCGAGGCAAGGAGATCCATCTCCTGCCGACCACGGCCCTCATCACGTTGTCATCGATTCTTCGCGGACGCGGTGTCAGCATCGTTCCGCATGCGGTGCCTGAGGATTGGTGGACTGACGATACTTCTGAGTCGTTACGTGAATTCCTGTCCCGCCCGCTCGAACTGTTTGAAAGCACGATCTGATGACTGTTTCCAATTCTCACGCCACGAGCCCAATCTTTGTGACCACGCCGACGCGTACGGTCAAGGTCGCAGCAGTGACGGACTCTGACTCCTACGTGAAGTGGGCTGCCGCAACCCTTGAGCAGCTTGGCTCTGACTTCACGACCACCCTGCACGTGGTCCGCACGGCTATCGCTCCGTCTGCGGCGCAGATTGAGGCAGCGGTCGCGGGAACTCGTTTTGAACGCGACCTTGCTGGCCTGTCACCACAACGAATCTCCAAGGTCATCGAATCTCTCAAGGCTGATGCGCCAGACGTGGTGCTCCTTGCGGGAACCGGGCCGACCATTGAGGTTATTGCCGCTGCGACCCAGCGCTTCACGCGACGCCCGGCACTCATCTCAGGGATCCCCGGTATGGCTCTACCGGCTCGATTCAAAGGCATCGAGTTTAGAGCTCAGGGGCACGCGATGATTGTTCACTCTCACCGAGAAGCGCATGAGTTTGGTGCTCTACTTGCAGAGCGTGGTGTCTCACAGCAGCTAGTGGTCAGCCATCTTCCTTTTCTGCCGCCGCTCACGTCTCCACACCCGCAGACACCAATCACCTCGATCGTGTTCACACCGCAGGCGCTCGTTCCCTCTGCGCCAACCTCACGGTCTGAGATCCTTCGGGCACTGCACGAGGCTGCGACCAAACATCCCGAGATCGATGTGGTTGTGAAGGTCCGTGCACTTACTGGCGAGCAGCAGACCCACAACGAGCGTTTCCCCTATGACGCTTTGTGGCAGGAGATGTGCGCGAGTGACCCGACGCTCGATCTTGGCGCACTGCGCTTCGCCACCGGCCCGCTCATCAACTATTTGGTTCCTGGAAGCGCCCATGTGACGGTTTCCTCGACCGCAGCACTCGAATCGATGGCGGCTGGACTGCCCACACTGATTCTGGACGACTTTGGCCTGAACGAACGGCTCCTGAACTCCGTGTACGCCAACTCCGGCTGCATCGGTAACCTCGCGGATGTCATCGCGCTCCGGTTCCGGTTGCCCGAGCAGCAGTGGATGGTCCAGAACTACTTCCACCCGGAACCGTCTCAGTTGCCTAATGCGCTCAGAGAACTGGCCGATCAGACCCGCGATGGCAGTTTGCCCCTGAACCGCCCGCTCAACTGGCGTCGACGTCGTCGTCGGCTCACGCGCAACTACCTGCGTGCGACACTGCCCCCAGTGTTGCTTCAGCAGGTAGGGCGGACGCGTCTGCGTCTGAGACGTCTGCTTCGGTTTGGCAGATAGGTTTCGCCGCATCCCAACGAGAGTGCGATTCGTGCAGTTTCGTTGAACCAGAGTGTATGAAAGCGTACCCCTGCTTCAGGGCTGGCAGATGACGTGTGCTGAAACGCAACCGACTCGTCGCCAATCTCAACCGATGGGGCGAAATAAATCCGCATTCCCACACACAAACCAAGCACCTAGAGCAAAAACACCCCGCCGACGTTCCAGCAAGAACTGCCCAGACAGGGCAAGACAGGGCGAGACAGGCTGAGTCGATGGGCCAAAAATGGCCCGGTCACACAATCTAAAGCTGGGTCACCGGAACGTTTTCGACCCACCGGGTCGTGTACAAACGTGAACACACAAAACCGCTGGCAATCAGTTTCCCTTGAGGAAACCCCAACCCCAGCTCACATGCATGGTCGCAAGAACAGCGGGAAGCCTGACGCGTGCGCGTGCGGGTAGATCGCGGCCAATCCACAACCCGCCAAGGGCAACCAGAAGGCCATAACCGATGGGAGCAGCAAACCCAAGAGTCAGCCACCAGCCCCACCCCTGACCGGCAAGGCCAAGTACCGCGCCGAACAGACCCAGCACCGTTCCTATGAGCATAGTTGCGACCGCGATGGGCGGGGCAAGATACCGGGGCGAAGCGGTCTGACGGTTGTTGCGGATAACCTCGCGACGCCACATGCCGGTCCGCTCAAACTGGTGCGCGAGTGCTGAGAAGCTTGAGCGAGGCCGATACTCAACCTCGACATCCGGCTTGAACCAGATAAGGCCACCGGCCTGACGGAGACGCAAGTTGAGTTCCCAATCCTCGGCACGCTGGTAGTGCTCGTCGTATCCCCCGACCTGTTTCAGCGCGGCCATCTGAAAGGTACCGAGATATGCGGTCTCGCTTGGCCCCTCGATGCCACCCACATGAAACGATGCCGGGCCGATACCAAGTGGGTGCGACATGGCGCGTGCCACGGCAACCTCGACCGGTGACTTCCCCACCGGCTTCATGAGACCACCGATGTTTTGAGCACCGGTACGCACGAGAGCGTCAACCATGGTCTTGATATACCCGTGAGGCAACCGGGTGTGCCCATCGAAACGGACCACGATCTCGGTATCCGTCGGACAGTTCGCAAGTGCGATGTTCAACCCGTTGGGAATCAGGCCGGTCGGGTTCTCCACGATCCTCACCCTCGGGTCACGAGTCGCATATTCCTTGGCAATCCCGTACGTGTTGTCCCGCGAGGGGCCGATGGCCAAGATCACCTGGAAAGGACGCCCGTACTCTTGGGAGAGTACTGAATCCAATGCGGCCTCGAGGTATCGTTCCTCGTTACGAACCGTGGCGATCACACACACGTGAGGGATGTTTGTCGTCTCGGGCCGAGCGTTCGTTTGACTGAGCGTATCCGCTGACATAGCAAGCACAGTATTACCGCGACGTTGACGGCTGGTTGAAGATCGGGCAACGCAAAGTGAAATCCGAGCATAGGTTTGGTATCTCAGACCTCTCCATCCCAAGAGGCGGCCTCACCGCAATCAGGTGCGATACGTTAGGGACATGACTGATGCCCGCGAACAGCGTCCCGAGTTTGTCCG